>NZ_OY776217.1:0-600000 GCF_963675455.1 Emcibacter sp.
GTTGATAGTGTTTCTGGATAACATTCTAAATACTCCTGATGTCCCGATGGGGACTTTTACAATTCTGCAGTGGGAGTATTTGAAAGTTTGTCAGACACTCCGCACACGCAACGGGTGTCGCCTGTACGGAACTCCGCTCTGATCCATTGGCCCGCTGGTCAGAAGGGCGACTGAACGGCAGGTTTCCTGGCTTTCGGGTCTTTGCTGCTTCCCGACCTTCCCGGATAATTTCCAGTGGTCATCAGTTGGGGCACAGCTCGCCGATTACAGTTGCGGGTACAGCCATGGTCTTGGAAAAAATCCTCACCATGTTCCCTTTTACCCCCTTACGGGGCACCGTTCAGTGCTGGTTATACACAGAGTTTTCTTTTTGTGCAATGCAGGATAGAAAGCAATTTCATGCTTTCTGTTTTATGATTGTTTCTCGCGGTCAGGCACAGTCAACGGCCCGAGGTTATCCAGGAATTCAGCCCGGTTAGCCATGCCTTCATGGGGAAAGCTGTGGGCTGCGTCGCGGAAACTCTTCAGCGGCTGCCCAAGCCCCATAAGCCCCCGTTCCCGGCAGCGGCGGACCCGTTCGAAATCCACCTCCAGAAGCATAATCTCTTCGCAGCCCTTGGCCCGGTGGATGACTTCCCCGTCGGGCCCGACCAGGATTGACTGGCCCAGAGCCTGCTCACCCACATTATTCACATCCACCATGTAGCATTGCTGCTGGGCGGCGGTTGCCCGCACCATGGCCGTTTCCACGTCCCGGTCCATGCTGTCGGTCAGGGTCGGGTGAAGGAGCACCTCAGCCCCTTCTGTCACCATGGCGCGGGACAATTCCGGGAACCACATGTCATAACAGATATACAGCCCGAAACGTCCCTGACCGGGCACATCAAACACACAGATGTCCTGACCTTCTGCCACGCCTTTTTCATAAGGGTAAAAAGGATACATCTTGCTGTACCTGGCGATAACCTCGCCCGCCGGATTAATCACCGGTGTCGTGTTGAACACTTCCCCGTCCCGGTCCTCGTAAATGGATCCCGGTATAAACCAGATATCCAGTTCCCTGGCCAGCGAACAAAGCCTTTGTTCCACATCCGCGAGACGGGGTTTCGCCGCCTTTGCCCCCGGTCCGCACAGGGCAAGTTCGCTCAGCACAACCATCTGGACGAAAGGATAACGCGCAAGGGTGCCCCGCACCTTTTTTGTCACCAGATCCAGATTATCGCTGGACGGCAGGTTCAGTTGAAGTGCTGCAATGGTAAATAATGACATTATCCCTTTTCCTCTGTTGCAAGTTTATCCAGCCGATCCATTTTTATAGACGGAATTAGGGCAGACAAAGCGCATACGATCAGGCCAACGGCCGCTAGATTAATAATAAGTGTGAAATTCCCTTCTCCCACGACGCTGGCGGCAATGAAAGGGCCGCTGGCGAGCCCCATCTTGGAAACAAATCCGCCCAGGGCAGCCATCTGGCCATGCCCGTCGAAGGTGGCGCACAAGCCAAGAAGATAGGAAATGCAAAACGCCCAGGTAATGCCGGTCACGGTATTGGCGACGAAATAGATCCAGCCGATTTCCGACCAATGCAGGGCAAAGGTGAAGGCCATCGCGGTCAATACGCCAAGCAGTATAGGCAGGGTGCGGCCAAATTTTATCCCGATCACATAGACCAGGAGTGCGCCGGACACGGAAATGATATTGGCGACGGAGAGAATATTGGACAGAGAGCTGACCTCAAAACCGCTGTCTTTGCCCAGTTCAAAGGCATAATCGGCGACCCCCATATTGGTGGCCTGGAACAAGAATACCGCAGCCAGTGCCAGGATCAGGGGAAGAAATCTGCGTCGGCTGGCTTTTGCCTTTCCCGGTGTGATTGACGGCTTTTCCCGTGGTGGATAGTCGGGAATAAAAGGCACCATGACCAGGGTGATCAGGCTGAAGCAGATCAGGGCGCCAAATGCCGCGCCCGGCCCGTAGGTGCCAACCAGTTTGGGAACCAGAAATATACCAAGACTGCCGAAACTGTACTGTACGGCCAGCAGCATTCCATACCCGCTGTCAGGGTTCTCCGTGCGGGCAATCACACCCAGCCCGAGGCCGACCAGGAACCCGCCGATCATGCCATGCAGAAAACGGACACCGACCAGGACCTCCGAACTGGTAATCTGGAAAGAAAGCAGGTCTATGGCGATCATGCCGGGAAGTACAAAATAGGCCACTTTCCGCCAGGAAAGATACCGTGTGCCAAGCGTAGCGATGAGGGCGCCAAATGCCGCACCGTATTTGTTGGCGCTGACGATATAACCTGCAGCCTCCCGGGAGATACCAAGCCCGTCCACAAAGGCGGTCAGGAACGCCCCGCCAAGGTTGACATAAAACAAGCCGGCGGTGGTCATAAAGGCCAGAAGGACAGCCGCCGCAAGACCCTCAGGGGAGACGTGCCTGCTATTTTCCTGCGGCACAATAATTTCGCTTACCATTATTTTCTTCCCTCGCAAACCGGTCGGATTTTGTGAATTTCAGCAATGGCCTCGCCATAACGGAAAATGCCGCTGTCACTGAAATAATAATAAACGTCGCCGGTCGGCAGCATGACAACGGAAATGCCGCCGAAACCGGACATCACCGGAAGCCAGGTGTCTTTTTTGCAGCCCAGATAATCTCCGGCGTTCCAGGCCCAGAAACCGTTCTTGTACCGCAAGGTCTTGCCGCCGGCCTTTTTACCATGATTGTCCGGATCGCGCTGCAGGGCCGCCGACAGCATATGCCTGTCCAGCTTGTCCGTAAGCCGCGAATCTTCAGATGCCAGGGCATGGGCAATAGCAGCGATATCCTTGCGGAAAAACACCAGTCCCCAGCCGCTGTAGGGCTGCTTCGCCGCATCCTGTGTCCGGCGGGTATCCTCGATCAGTCCTGTCAGACCAAGATCCCGCCACAGGGGCACAATCAGGTCGTCATAGAAATCCGCTTCCGCCTGGCCGCTTTTTTCCCGCCAGAAGGCCTGCAGGGCCATACCCAATATCCATGTATCCGACGTGCGGTAGACCCAGGTTTCCCCCGGCTCATCTTTCTTTCCGAAAGCCGTGCAGGCATAGTCCGTCTTGCCGTCGGCGTCTTTATTCTGCGAGAAGGGCCAGAAATATTCGTTTTCATCCTGATGCGGTTTTTTGCTTTTGTAATGGCCGCTGGTCATATCCAGGAGGTGGCCAAAGGTCACTCCGTCCCAGCCCGCGTCCCGGCAGGAACGCACATAGTCGCTGACCAGCGTCTCTTTTGCGCCGGGATAGAGTTTCTCCAGCCGCATCAGGCCGAGCCCGGCCACCAGCGATTTGGCCAGCGAATAGGACGGCAGCGGCAGGCGGTTGCAGGCGCCGTCGGACTGGCAGCGTCCGCCATAATGAATGCCGTCGATCACGGCGCCGTAAGTGGTCATGTCCGCTGGGGGAATATGATCCGCCTGGGCAAGCCGGGGGAAATTAAATCCCGGATAATCAGAATAGAGATAGAAATCCGGTTTTCCGGACAACAGATCAGTTTTGTCCTCGACCTGGTCGTTCATGTCCGCCGGAACAATCTGCAATGTAATTTCGCCGTCCATGGTGAAATGCAGGTAGCTGCAGGTCTCGGCGGTGATTTCGAACCGGGCCTTGACGGCTTTGCCTTCAGTCCGTTCCTGTCGCGACAGGGCGGGAAATTTAATGGTGCCGTAATGCAGGCAGTTGGCCTCTTTCTCCATCAGGGCAAAGGGCAAGACTTCTTCAACAAGATAACCGTCCTTGCCCGATGCGGGGATCGTTTCCCAAGGCAAAAGGATCAGATCCCAGCGGGGATGATCCGTGATCAGGATGCGTTCCCGGTCCGGGTTTGCCAGAAAGGCGTCCTGCGGGCTGAAGGTCATTTCAAAAGACGGCATCTCATCAAGATAGTGACCCGGCTTTTCGGTCCTGCCACCCTCGTCTTTTGTAACCGCAAACTTCTGCGCCACTGCCCCTTCAGAACTCACACGCACACGGTCGCCCGCCTGAGCCAAGGACGGGGCAAGGAAAAAGATCAACGCCGCCAGAAACCGTTTCATGCCGCTTCTCCCATTACAATACCCCGACCCTCGAGCGCTTTTTTCAGCGGCTGCAATTCCTTTTCATAATGGCGCCATTTCTCGACCGAGCTTTTGTAAATGGGCTGGCGCGCCTGGGCGGCGCTGGCGGTGGCACTGGCGGAAGTGTTTTTATAAAAATCGAGGCAGGCGTCTTCCCACTCCAGACCGCAATGGCTAATCATCTTGCGGCTCACTGTTTCCTGATCGCTCACCAGATCCTCATAATTCACATCCATGACCCGGTCCGGCAGACAGGTGTGCCAGTGGTCCATCAGGCGGTGATATCCGGCATAATAGGCGGCCAGATACTCAAGCCGGTAACTATAGGGATAACCCATGCGGAACAGGGTCTTGTAGATGGCGAAACAGCTGTCCATGGGATTGCGTTTCAGATGAATAATCTTCGCATTCGGCAAGGCCCGGGCAATCAGACCGATATAGAGAAAATTGGCCGGGGTCTTGTCGATGAGAAGAGCCCCTTCCATCCCGCTCCGCGCCCGGCTGCTGTCCAGATAGGACCGGCCAAGCTCGTCACAATCCAGGTCCAGGGAACGTTTGACCAGATCCATCTTGTTGCCGCCGCTTTTCGCCAGCCGCATCAGCGCCAGAGCAAAATCATTGATTTCCCCGAGGCTTTCGACTTTTGAATGGGAACTCAAAATCCGGTCAACAAGGGTGGTGCCGGTCCGCGGCAGGCCAAGGATGAAAATGGGGCCGGGCTCATCCGACGCGGCCGGGGCCTGTGAACAAAAACCTGTATCCATATTTTCGGCGATTGCGGCCATGGCCGCAAGATCGCCTTTGACATTATAGTTGGTCATTTTTGCCCGCAGGTCGGCCCCGGCCTTCAGATGGGCGAAAGCCCGTGTATAGTCCCCAAGGTCCTCAAGTTCTTTAGCCAGTGCAAACTGCAACTGCACTGCTCCGTTGGCATCACGCACCTCTGTCGCCAGAAGCTTCTGCATCTCCGCAATATGATTTTTTTCAGCCGTCTGTTTCCTGAGCGTGGCCCGGTTATAATAGACATCATAGTCGTGGGGATTGGCGGCCAGCACCTGATTAAAAAGTTGTTCCGCTTTATCAAGATCCCCCAGGGCGATGGCTGAGGTCGCCGCATTATAGGCTAACCGGGGATCGCGTTTGTTTGCCGCAAGGGCCGCAGCATAAACCTTGTCAGCCTCCGCAAAGGCACCGATCACCGTATAAAATTCGCCAATCTGGGACAATATTTGCGGGGAGTTCCCGGCCGTATTTTTCATTTTGTCGAGTGCCTTGAGCGCGTCGGCTATTCTGCCGCAATGGATCAGCGCATCGATTTCCTGGAACTTCCCGCCAAGCATGGAGGGCGCCAGTCCACGAACCCTGTGGGCACAATCAAGCATGCCTTCAAAATCAGCCGTCATTTGCAAAAGACGTCCGAGAACAAACCAGCCGTCGGCCAGCTCCGGCTCTGCTTTCACCAGCGCCCGGGCGGCAGAAAGAGCTTCTGCCGCTTTACGCTGCTTCAGCAAATTCTCGATATGCTGTATTTCTGCGTGCATGTCTCAATAACTCTCTGTTCACCGTCACGGCTGTAACGATGCGCCAGGTTTGCAGGGGAAAGCAAGCCTCTGCTGCTTTCCCCCTTATGGTTATGAATGTCCTAGAAGCGGTAATTCGCCGAGATACCAAAGGTCCTGGGCAGGGAAATCTGCTCCTTGGCGCCGTTGCCGTAATAACCTTGTGACGGCAGGGTTCCCATGTAATCCTCTGTGAAACTTGCGGTTACGCCCGCATTATCGAAGATATTCTTGGCCCACAGGGTGACATCGAACTCCTCCAGAACCAAGGTTGCCGAGGCATTCCATATGGTGAAGGCCGGCATATCCTGCGTCAGGCTGCTGGTTTCGCTAATGGTGTTTCGGGTTTTGGACTGATAAAAACCGTCCCCGCGCACAATCAGCTGCATATCGTTGCCAAGATCAAAGGTATAATCGGCCGCCACATTCAGGGAATGTTTCGGCGCCCCCGGCAGGGTTGTGCCGTCGAGAGCGACAGTACGACTGGTCTGATCAAGAAAATCACGGCTCAGCTTGGCATCCGCATAGGCATACCCAATTGAGTAATGGAATTCCGGCGTCAACCAGCCGTCAATCTCCAGTTCCACCCCTTTGGTGGACGCCTTGTTTTTATGTGATCCATCCAGAGGCTCTGAACCACCCATATAGAATGCCCAGATGGGAGTTGCGGTATTCAACTGCGGATTACGCCAGTCCACATAAAACAGACTGATATTATAACGGAAATCATCTGTCGATCCCTTGAAACCGATTTCAAAGTTATCAACAAAATCCGGCTGATAAGTTCTGTAGGCCGGATCTTCTGCATACTGCCCATCCTCAGGTACACCGTTTACTCCACCACGGCGGTACCCCTGAGAAAAAGTCGCATAGACAATCTGGTCGTCACTCAGATGATAAGTTGCATTGGCTTTGTAAAGCGCCTTGCTTTCAGTCCCTTCATTTGTAGCAATCTGATCATCAAAAAGGCCGGTCCAGAAAGGCAATGACATAAATACCCGGGAAGTACTTTCATTTTCAAAGACACGGATACCGCCCGTAATGTCAAACTGATCACTGAAGGAATAGGTCAGCTCACCATAAACAGCTTTCTGTTTGAAATTGTCGTCCAGACGATAACCAAAGTCCTGATCGCCACTGACCCACGGCACATCAAATCCGAAAAGGGCATCCACATAAGCCTTTGCGCCGCGCAGATAGCTGTTCTGGGTGGCTAGCCGGTCCTGGTCCTGATAATAGAGGCCAACCACATACTGCAGCGGTCCCTCGCCCTGGCTCACCAGCCGCAGTTCCTGGATAAAGGCCTTGTCTTCATAGGCCCGTTCCGCCGACGCCATGGGCCGCGGATAGTTGTAATACCAGCTGAGCCAGCCGTTCTGGGCATAGAAGCCAGTGTTTTCACTGGTGCTGCTGCCGTGATGATCATAATAGCTGGTGGAGGACGTCAGGGTCGCAAAACCGAAGTCCATTTCCACTTCCAGCGCAGCCACTTCCACATCGGCCTCAGCCGGTTCCAGCTGCACTGATCCGATTTCATCTGCTTCGTAGGGATTACCCCATCCGTCAAGACCGGGTGTGCGACCCCGTCGACCGCCGTAATCACTGGTCTGACGAGTGTAGCTTGCGGTGATATCCAGGCTGTCACTGGCCGCCAGGTAAAGGCTGGCCCGACCGAACCAGGCGTCATAGGTGTCGGCATCTTCGACAGTTTCATAGGATGCGGTATCCGCAAGAATGCCGTCCGGCGCCACCGGGATACCGTTATCATCCAGTTCATAAACATTCCTGTAGTCCGTCAGGCCCGGATAATCGAGCCGGGAACCAGCGAACCGGAAAGCCATCTTGTCGCCAAGCGGCACATTCAGCACCATGTCAGCGGTATATCCCGCACTGCCGGAATATTTGACTTTGCTGAGCGACGCCCCAACCTTGCCGCTGAATTCGTCGAGCTCTGGTTTGTTGGTGATGAAGCGTACAGTTCCAGCCAACGCGCCGGAGCCATAAAGGGTGCCCTGCGGACCGCGCAGGACTTCCACCCGCTCGATGTCTTTAAGTAAAAGACTGGCGAACATGGGCGTGTCATTGACATAGGCGGACACCGTGGCGCTGGCGGATACTGCATAATCCCCCAGTGCGGAACCATCCACATTAAGACCGCGAATACGGATGCTGTTGACCACCCCGGCGTTGCGCGGGCCGCGATCAATGATGGAAACGCCGGTGGCGCTGCGCAGAAGTTCTGCTGTGTCGAGAATATTGGCCTGCTCGATAGTGGCACCGGAAATGGCGGAAATATTATAGGGAATATCCTCGATCCGCTCGGAACGGCGGCTCGCTGTCACCATGATTTCCTCAAGAATCATGGTATTATCGCCCTCATCCACCTCCTGTGCGAATGCTGCATTTGTCATGGGAAATAGCGCGACAAGCGCCGTCCCCGCCATCAATGTTGAATGAATTCTTCTGCCTGACTGCGATCTGTTTGTATTTTTATCGCCGGTATTATTTCTACGCATGTGGTTCCTCCGCTTTTTACTGCTGAATAAAATATAGTAAGCAGTTTTTTTATAGTCAACTATTTTTTATAGTCGACTATAAAAATAGCGAAAATCATACCTTCCAGTGTTGCACAAGAGTGGCAACATCCTTTTTCACACCGGCTTCCAGCTCATCCAGAGTCATTGATTTCAGATACACATACCCCAGGAAATGGTTCCTTTCGAGGCGGGTCAGCAGATAAGCCAGCGCCTCTACATCCAGGTCGTTCCTGAACAGTCCTTTCGCCTGATAGGCTTTCATGACAGCCTCCAGGGCGCGGGCCAGATCATCGGCAATCAGGTGTATGTATCGCGGTCCCACCGTTTCATCGCTTGTCGTCGCCACATAAGCGACCACATGCCCCCAGAGCCCTCGAGACAGAGCCTGCAGGGTGTCTTCCATATTGGCGCAGATGACTTCGGCAATGAGGTCTTCGGGCGTCCTGTCGGCGGTTTTACCGACATGACGGTCAATGCTCTGGGCGGTGCCAACCTCACCCTGGGCAACCAGGGCCAGCAGAACCTCCCCCTTGGTACCGTAATAGTTATAAACCGTGGCCGGCGACACCATGGCCCGCTGGGCAATCTCTTCAATACGGGTCGGATCGAACCCCTTTTCCTCGAAAAGCTCCCGCGCCGCCTGCTCGATCTGAGCCCGGCGCTGTTCCTTTTGCTTCAGCCGCAATCCTGACATTCTGCATTCTCCTTTTCAAAAAATATAGTTGACTAGATTATTTTGGTCAAATTCATTTTTAGAAGTTTGCAGTCGGAATACTCAGACGGTTTCGCTGCCAAGCATGATGGTTTCGATTTCCTGGATAATCTCGTCCTGACGCGCCATATTCATTTGCCGCCGGAGACCGGCCACAATTCTGTTGTTGACAGCGGCGGGCGGCAGTTTCCTCAGGTGATAAAGATGTTATTTCCCCGATCATCACACTCTCCACACCCTCATACCGCACAATGAACCAGCCGTTGTTTCTTGTCAAAAGGGGATTATGGAAACATAAAAAAATCCGGTCCCTGTCGCAGATATCGAAAATGAATATCCTTGTCAGAAACCGGAAGCTTTTCAGTCAGAATTTTTCGAAGATTAGTCTCTTCAGGTCTTGTCGATACTGATCACATGAATGTCGGTATATTCGGCAAGGCCTTCCTCTCCAAATTCCACGCCCATGCCGGAGGATTTGACCCCGCCCATGGGTACATTGGGGGCAATCGCCGCATGGACATTGACCCAGGAGGTGCCGCATTCCAGTCTTTTGGCCAATTCCGCCGCCTTGTCCAGGTCGGACGACCAGACGGAACCGCTCAGGCCGAATTCACTGTTATTGGCCCGTTCGAGGACTTCTTCCACATCGCTGTAGCGGATAATCGGCAGTACCGGCCCGAACTGTTCCTCATCCACCAGACGGGTGCCGTCGGAAATATCCGCAACCAGGGTCAGCGGATAGAAATAGCCCGGCCCTTCCATCGGTTCACCACCGGTCAGGATCCGGGCGCCGTTTGCCTTGGCGTCCTCCACCAGTCCGACAACCTTGTCATATTGCATTTTATTCTGGATCGGGCCCATCAGGATGCCCTGCTCCAGACCGTTACCGACCGGCGTGGCCTCGGCAATTTTGGTCAGGGTCGCACACATTTCATCATAAATGCTGTCGTGCACATAAAGGCGCTTGATGGCGGCACAGGTCTGGCCGCTGTTGATAAAGGCCCCGCCAAAGATTTTCTCGGCCATTTTGCCCACATCGGTATCCGGCAGCACAATCGCCGCATCATTACCGCCGAGTTCCAGCGTCAGGCGCTTCAGGTTGCCAGCCGCGCTCTGCATGACTTTCTTGCCGGTTCCGCAGGATCCGGTAAAGACCACCTTTTTGATGGCGTCATGTTCAGTCATCCACTGGCCCAGCTCATCGGTACCGCTCACCACATTGAGAACGCCTGCCGGCAGCACGGCGTTCAGAATCTCCACCATTCTGAGGGTGCTGAGCGGGGTATAGGGTGACGGCTTGAGAACCACCGTATTGCCGGTGCGGATGGCAGGGACGATATGCCAGATGGCAATCATCAGCGGCCAGTTCCATGGTGTGATGGACGCCACCACGCCCAGCGGTTTGCGGTGAAGCTCGATCCGCTGCGCCTCGCTATCCTCAATCACCTTGACCGGCAACTCGAATGACGCCTGCGCCCCGGCCCAGGCCATGCAGGCGCCAAGCTCGAAACCAGACCCCATACCCTCAAGCGGCTTGCCCTGTTCCATGGTCAGGAGGCGGCTGAGCTCGCCCATATTGTCTTCCAGCACCTTGGCCATATCGAGGCAGGCCTGCTTGCGACGATCGTCGCTTTCCCGGCTCCAGCTCTGGAAGGCCCGGTCCGCCGCCGCGACCGCAGCATCAAGGTCTGCCTTTGTCGCGACCGGCGCCTTGCCGACAAGTTCCATGGTGGCGGGGTTCAGTATATCCGTTGTTTCAGTGGTCGCCACATTGCGACCATCAATGATCAGAGAATAGCTTGCCATTGGCCTTCCTTTATTTTTGAATGATTTTTGAGGGTAACGCGGGCAGCAAGCCGGAACAATCATACCTTCGTATCGGCTTGGCCCTAAAGGGTTATAACCCCAACACCAGTTTCCTGCCCCTGGCCCGTGAACAACAGGTAATAATGCGGTCGCCACTGTCTTTCTCTGATTTGGACAGCACCTTATCACGGTGATCTATTTCCCCGTCAAGCACCTGTACCTCGCAGGCGCCGCACAGTCCTTCTTCACAATCGGAAGAAACGTCAACGCCTGAGTCCCGCAACGCCTGCAACAGGGTCTGGTCGGCCCGGACATGAACCTCGACGCCTGAATCGGCCAGCGTGACGTCAAACGGCTTTTCCTTTGACGGATCAAGAGTGGTTTCAACCGACGTAAAATGTTCGTAATTCAGAGTATGTTCCGGCCAGGAGGCAGACAATTCTTCCAAGGCCTCAAGCATCCGGTCGGGCCCGCAGGCATATATTTTGCGATCAGACGGCAGATCAGCGGTAAGCTGAGTCAGTTCCAGACGTTGCCCCTGATTCTTTGGATAGAGATGCAGCCGGTCAGCATGGTTCCGTTTCAGCCTGTCGACAAAAGACATATGATCCAGCGCCTGCCCGGCATAATGAAGCTGATAATCCTTGCCCAGTGCCTTCAGGCGGTCGGCCATGGCCATGACCGGGGTAATGCCGATACCGCCGGCAATCAGCAGGTAGCTGCCCGCCTTCTCATCCAGTCGGAAGTGATTTTTCGGCCCGATGATGCTGACAGTATCGCCCGGGGAAATCTTGTCATGGAAATAGATAGAACCGCCGCGCCCCCCGGGCTCTTTCAGGATCGCCACTTCATAATGTTTCCGGTCCGCGGGATCGCCGCACAGGGAATATTTCCGATCAAAGCCACCGGCAATCAGGTCGATATGGGCGCCCGGCGTCCAGCCCGGCAGGTCCCGCCCGTGAGGATGCCCGAGCACCAGTCGTCTGACGCCTTCCGATTCCTCATGCACCTCTGCCACCCGAAGTTCACGCACCACCTCGTTTTTAGACGGCGCACCGATTTTGAAATGCCGGTGGGATTCCAGAATCGACGGATTACTTGTTTCCGGATTTTTCCCGGGATCCCAGCGCGCCCACAACGATTTGGGGCCCCGGAAGGAGGTATTGGGCAGATAGCTGAAACTCTGGTCCGGCACAAGCTCCATATGGGGCAATCGCTTGATGAACTCCTCCAGAAAAATACGCATTTCCATACGAGCAATATTCTTGCCCATGCACTGGTGGCTGCCGTAACCGAAAGATAGATGCTCGGCCGTATTGTCCCGATAGAGGTCTATCTCGTCCGGATTTTCAAAATGCCGTTCGTCATGGTTGGCGGAGATCATGACAATTAGCAGCTTCGATCCCTTGGGGATATCCACGTCACCGACACGGGTATCGTCCGTCGCCAGCCGCCGCCAGGCGATGATGGATCCGGATAGTCGCAGGCATTCCTCCACCGCATTGGGGATCAGGTCGGGGTTTTCACAAATATCCTCCCAGACCTCCCGGCGGGATAGCAACAGTTTGAACATATTGGCCGTGGCGTTCGAGGTGGTTTCGTGCGCCGCCGACAGGATGGCCATCATCATGGACCTGAGGTAGGATTCCGGCACAATGTCCGGATATTTCAGGTGCTGGCGAATGGTATAATGCATCCAGCCATCGCCAGAAGGGTCCTCTTTCATCCGGTCCAGGATCCCCATGGCCGTCTGCCAGAATTTGCCGACAGAGTCCGCCACCTTGATCTGTTCTTCCGGGCTGGGCCGTCCCCAGGTGTTGACCGTATGGGCGACGGAAAAGGCCCTGAGCCGCTCCCGGTCCTCGCCGCTGACGCCAAGGAAATGCAAGGCCACAATCAGCGGGATATCCCAGAACATTTCATTGACCAGATCCACCTCGCCCCGGTCAATAAAGCGGTCCATATAGTCCCGGGTCAGTTTCCGGACATCGTCCTGATGCCGTTCCAGTGCCTCGGGCAGGAACGAGTCCATCAGCACCCGCCGGCGCGCCATATGGGCAGGCTCATCCTCATTGACCATGGTCCGGTCCATGGCGTAACCGTATTTTTTGAGGACTTCCATCGCCTCAGGCGGGGCCGGGGTGATTTTTTCCAGCGCAATGGACGGGGAAAACAGGATATTATCGCGAAAGACCGCCTTCACATCGTCATAGCGGGTGACGATCCAGTAACCCAGTTTCGGATTGTAAAAGACCGGCTCCCTGTCCCGGGACCAGCGCAAAGCCTCAGCCGGATCGACCTGGTAGGGGCCTTCAAATATGTCAAAGTCTGCGGCCTCCCGTGACAGGGGACATCCCGTGGGCGACAGGCCAAAGTCGCCGGCAACAGGCTTCGCATTATTTTCGGAGGACCCAGACATAATAACTCCCTTACTTGCAGAGAAAATATTTCTCTATATTGGAAAAATATACCTGTCATCCCTGCGCCGTCAACCTGTGACAGGCGAGCGCCGGTTTTCTAGTAACTTGTATATAATTTTTACGCCTCCTTCACAGAATACATAGATAATTGTCTTAGTAGTACCGGTAGTCAAAAATTTCCCGGGCTACGGGGAAACCGGTTAAGGGATATCCTGAAATTCCGAAAGGAGGCGGCAAATGATTCTGGAACTGATACTGACTTCGCTAATTCTCGGGGTTATACCCGCCTATATTGCCTGGGGAAAGGGCCATTCCTTATGGCTTTGGTGGGGGTATGGTGCTCTGGCTCCCTTCTCCGCTATCCCCCATTGCCTGGTCCTGAAAAATAACACTCCGTCAGGCCACGGAAAAGCACGCTGCCCCCATTGTTCAGAACCCATGAGGAACGGCGCAGAAATTTGCCTGCACTGCGGTCATATGTTTCCGGCGCCCTCCCCCTCTTTGTAAAAGAGCCGCAAATTCGCTGCTCCTGAATATCAATCCAGCTTAATCTGTCTGGTCGTCTCCTTCACTTGCTGCTACTATGGGCAAAATTGGAGGAAAAAACAGTATGGTCGATATAAAGCCCCTTCCTGTAGACAAACTGAAATGGAATTGCGTTCCCGAGTCACTCCCCTTCGAAACCACCGACCAGCTTGAAGACCTTGAACAGGTTCTGGGACAGGATCGCGCCATCGAAGCGATCCGTTTTGGCACCAATATGACCCACAAGGGCTATAATATCTTTGCCCTCGGCCCTGACGGCCTTGATAAACACGAGGTCGTCCTGAGTTTTCTAAAAGACCGGGCCCATGACGAACCCATCCCCTCAGACTGGTGTTATGTCTATAATTTTCAGGACCCGCGGCGCCCCCGCGCCCTTGAACTCCCCCCGCGCCGCGGGGTGGAATTCCGCCAGGATATGAGCAGGCTGGCGGAAGATATCCCCTTCGTGCTCAAAAATGCCTTCGAGAGCGAGGAATACCAGACCCGCTCTAATATGATCCAGCAGGAAATCAAGGACGCCCAGGACGAAGCCCTGTCGACTGTGGACGAGGAAGCGCACAAGCGCAATACCGCCCTGAAAGTGACTCCCCTCGGGTTTACATTTGTGCCGGTAAAAGACGGAAAAACCGTCAGCCCGGAAGAATTTCGCACCCTACCCGAGGACGAAAAACGGGAAATTGAGAAGAATCTGGAGTACCTGCGGGAGAAGCTTGAAGAAGTCCTTGAGTTCATGCCGGACTGGCTGACCGAGAGCCGCGACAAAATGCGCAAGCTGAACGAGGAAACCGCCGGATATGCCGTCGGTCATCCGGTCGAGGAACTTAAAAAGAAATATGCCGACCTGCCCGCGGTCGTCGAGTATCTTTCCGCCGTTCAGGACGATATTATCCAGAATGTTCATCAGATCGTTCACGGGGCCGAAGAGGACGCCATCCGGGGGCCGGGGCCGCAAGGTCCCCAGCCCCGCAGTTTTGCCCTTGAGCCCGGCCGGTATATGGTCAACCTGATCGTCGACAACAGTGAAGCCAAACATGCGCCGGTTGTTCATGAAGACGAGCCCACCTATGACAAACTGCTCGGCCGGGTCGAATATCGTTCCGAGATGGGCGCGTTAATCACCGACTTCAGACTGATCAGGGCTGGCACACTTCATGAGGCAAACGGTGGCTATCTGGTCGTCGACATCCTCAAGCTGCTGGTTCATACCTATGCCTACGACGCCCTCAAGCGCGCCCTGAAGGCAGAAGAGATCAAGATAGAGTCCCTCGGCCAGGCGCTCGGCTTTATCAATACGGTCAGCCTCGAACCGGAACCGATCCCCCTGAAAACCAAGGTGGTTATACTCGGCACCCGGGTGCTTTATTACCTGCTCAGCAGCCTGGATCCCGAGTTTACGGACCTGTTCAAGGTAGCGGCAGACTTTGACGAACAGATGGAACGTTCCGAGGAAAGCCTTGAACTTTATTCGAGAATGCTGGCTTCCCGGATCCGGCAGGAGGAACTGCAGCCTTTCTCAAAGGAAGCCATCGCAAAAATTCTGGAACGGGTCGTCCGCTACAGCGGGGATTCCGAAAAACTGTCCACCCGGCTAAGATATGTCGGCGACCTTCTGCGTGAGTCAAATTACCATGCCCGGCAGGATAAAAAAGACCTTGTCGAAGCGCCGCATGTGGAACAGGCCGTAAAGGCACGTGAACACCGCCAGAGCCGCATGCGTGAACGGCTTCTGGAAGAGACTGAACATGGTACGATTCTGATTGATACCGCCGGGCGGCAGGTCGGGCAGATCAACGGTCTCTCGGTCATTGATCTCGGCAGTTATGCCTTCGGCCGGCCGACCCGTATTACCGCCCGCATCCGTCTTGGCAAGGGCGAGGTTGTGGATATCGAACGGGAAGTCAAGCTTGGCGGTCCGATCCATTCGAAAGGCGTTCTGATTTTAAGTGGTTTTCTGGGGGCTCAATATCTGCCTGATCAGCCTCTGTCCCTGTCAGCCAGCCTGGTTTTTGAACAGTCCTACGGCGGGATCGAGGGCGACAGCGCCTCCATGGCCGAACTATGCGCCCTGTTGTCCGCTATTGCCGATGTTCCCATCGCCCAGGGGCTGGCCATCACCGGTTCCGTCAACCAGCAGGGACAGGCCCAGGCCATCGGTGGCGTCAACGAAAAGATTGAAGGCTTTTTTGACCTCTGCGCCCTGCGCGGCCTCGACGGCACGCAGGGGGTGATCATTCCGGCCTCAAACGTCCGGCACCTGATGCTGGACCAGCGCGTCCTGGATGCAGTAGAGGACAAAAAGTTCCAGATATATGCCATTAATCACGTGGATCAGGCCATTGAACTATTGACCGGCCGGGAAGCCGGCAAGAAAGACGAAAAGGGTCAGTTCCCGGAAGGAACCTTTAATCACAGGGTCGAGGAACACCTGAAAAAATATACCCGGCGCTGGCTTAATTTTTCACGTCAGGGGGGATCGGAGAACAGGTAATGACAACAATCCGGCGCATTATTCTTGGTTTTGCCAATGCTGAAGAGTGCCGCTCGGCCCTCCAGGAAGCGCTGGGCATGGCCCGGGAAATGGAGGCGGAACTGGTCGGCATGCTGGCCCGGGATGAAAGCCTGGAGGCTGCCTCCGGCATTCCCTGTGTTTCTGTGCGCAGCAGGACCTATTCGCGATGGGAAGAAATTGACGAGGGCATCATGAAACGGGCCTTTGCCGCCGAAGCCGTGCGTGTGGAAAGCCTGATCGCCACAGGGGCCCGGGCACAGAATGTACGCTGGTCCTTCCGCACGGTATCAGCGGACAGGATGACCGAAGAGTGGGGAGAAACAGATATCCTGCTGCTGCCCCGCAGCCTTAATCATGTGAATGAAGCCGTCCCGGTAGAACAGCACGAAGCCCGCATCATAACACGCCATATTCTGACGCTTGAAAGAATGGGCTACAGGGCCATTTTACGGCCCGGAAAATCCGGCTCTGAAGAAGGATAGTCAGATTAATCAGGAAAACCCGCATTTCCTCGAGCACACTTTTGTAATCGTCAACAAGGTATAATTCTGACCGGATTTCAGTCTTTCAGCGCCTGGATCAGGCCATGCCCGTAGATATTATCAAAACCAGGTTGCCCAAGATCTATGGCGTTTTTCCTCAACACGTCCAGATATTCAGCATTCCAGTTCATCCCGTTGCGGCTGACCATGTCAGCCAATATGGCGCTGACAAAGGGCGCGGCAATCGATGTCCCGGTCTGGATATCATATCCGCCGCCGGCCCGAGCGGCAGGAATATCCACCCCCGGCGCGGAAAAGGCAACATGACGTCCCCGGTTGGCTCGCAAATAAACCTTCCGGGTGCCGTCCACTGCCGTCACGGCAATGACACCAGCATAGGCTGCGGGATATAACGGTTTTGCCACAGGCCCGCCATTACCAACTGCCGCCACAATAACACTCCCCTTCTCCCGGACACGCTGGATGGCGATTTCAAGAAGCTTGTTCGGCGGTCCGCTTAAACTCATGTTAATCACCCGCACCTTCTGACGCACCAGCCAGTCCAGGGCCAGAATCAGGCTTTCTGTTGTTGCCGCGGTTTTACCAGAAGGCGTTTTGAAAAATACACTTGCCGCGAACAGTTTCGCACCGGGTATCAGGCCACGAAATACACCTTGCTCGTCACCCACAAGAATTGAGGCAACTGCTGTGCCATGTTCCTGCGGACGAGATTGTTTATACTGCACCAGATCATTTGTAATGATATCTCCACGGAGAAATGCTGAATGTTCCCGATCCACCAAGGTATCAATCAGCCCTATTTGAATATTCCCGCCGTTTTCTACAGCTAAATCCAGATTACCGGAGTAACCCACCTGTTGGACTAATGTTGCAGGCTGATCCGGATTTTCACTTTCCGGTAAAAACAGATGGTTCAGATCTACGTCGACGTCTTCATTCTTTTCAGATATCCCCGCAGCCAGATCCTCCAGCTTTCCGTCTTCGACAGTTTTCAGCCTAACCAGAACCAACCCGAGGCCGTCAAGATACTGACTATCCTCGATTCTCAGGTCATTGTCCCTGTTTTCAAATTCAGTGCCTTTTTCCACCAAAATCAGAAGCTCGTCCGCAACGGCCTCAAAACCATCCTCATCAGAAATTTCGCGGAAATCCCGCAAGCGCTCGGCCAGGTTGCCGGCAAACTCTGAGGATATCCCCTTTTCATTCAGAGCACGACCTGGATGATCGTGGTCCTCACTGTCGGCTTTTTCAGCGGCTTTCTGAGCATCATGTGCAGCCTTCTCAGTAACTTTTTCAGCTTCTTCAGCCGCTTTCTCCGATTGTTTAGCCGCCCTCTCGGCAGCCTTTTCCAATTCTTCCGCTACTTTTTCAGCAGCCTTTTCCGCCGCCTCTGCGGCATCCTCAGCAGCCTTTTCTGCGGCTTCTTCAGCCTCCTGTGCCGCCTGCTCCGCCGCCTCTTCTGCGGCTTCCTCGGCCTCCTGTGCCGCCTGCGCCGCCGCTTCTTCTGCGGCTTCCTCGGCCTTCTGTGCCGCCTGCTCCGCCGCTTCTTCTGCGGCTTCCTCAGCTTCCTGAGCCGCCTGCTCCGCCGCTTCTTCTGCGGCTTCTTCAGCCTCCTGTGCCGCCTGTTCCGCAGCTTCTTCTGCGGCTTCTTCAGCCTCCTGTGCCGCCTGCTCCGCCGCTTCTTCTGCGGCTTCTTCAGCCTCCTGTGCCGCCTGTTCCGCGGCTTCTTCTGCAGCTTCTTCAGCCTCCTGTGCCGCCTGTTCCGCGGCTTCTTCTGCAGCTTCCTCCGCCGCCTTCTCAGCCTCTTCCTCGGTATCGGTGGCAGAGGCATTTTGCTCAGGCATGAGAAATAGACATGTTGCTCCTAAAAGAGCAACACACAGAAACCTTGCAATTGAGAACGGTCTAAATTTTATCATAAAGCCCTTACTCTACCTTCACTTTGTCACAGTCCTTATTCCACACTATATTGTAGTCAAATATAAATTTACAAATTCTTACAAAGAATATCCTCAGTTAATTAACGTCCGAGAACTTATTTTTATTCCCTGGAAGCGGGAACGGCTTTCAACTCAACATCAGCCTGCAAATATGAGGTCAAGACAGGAAATACGATGAAAATACACCTCAAACCATTTTTTTAACATATCTATGGAATAAACCGGCTGATTAAAACGTTAGAGATACTGAATGGACACTACACCTGAACAATGGCGGGATGGAATCGTTGCCCTGCTACCGCGGCTCAGACGGTTTTCCTTTGCACTCACAGCTTCGGCTGCGGATGCCGATGACTTGTTGCAAGCCACCGTTGAAAAGGCTTTGTCCAGATACGAACAGTTTGAACCAGGAACAGATCTGGACAAATGGTTGTTCAGAATGTGCAAAAACCTATGGATCGATGAATGGCGGTCACGCCGGGTCAGGGGACCAAGTGTTGACCCCATGGATTTCAGATCAGAAATACAGGTGGATGGGGAAAAACTACTCCAGGACAAAGTAAGTATGCTGGAGGTCCGCGAAGCAATGGACAAATTAAGGGATGATCAGAAAGTGGTACTCGCTCTTGTTGCCATCGAAGGATATTCCTACAAGGAAGTGTCCAACTTTCTTGATGTGCCGATTGGCACAGTCATGAGCCGCCTCGCCAGGGCCCGCAGCGCCTTGCAGGACATTCTGAGCAAACCGCAGGTGAAAAAGGAAAAAGGAGCCGACAATGCATATTGATGATAAAATACTGACGGCTTACCTCGATAGTGAGCTTGGCGCCGAAGAAATGTCAAAGGTTGCCGAACAGGTAGAGAATAACCCTGAACTTGCCCGACAACTGGAACAAATGCACCAGACTGACAAAATTCTGGGTCAGGCTTACCGTGAAATTGATGACCGGCCTGTACCGGACAGTATTCTGAAGATGCTGGAGGCATTCCCCGAAGAACAGGCTGAAACAGCCGACACCCCCCGGAGCTTAACGGACACGGTTGTCCCCTTTAAACAGAAACAACCTTCTTTTTCCAAAACACCATTCTGGCAAATGGCGGTTGCCGCGAGCATCGCGCTTGTCATTGGCGTTGGTATCGGCCGCAGCTTTCTTACCCAGGGGCCATCCCCACAGGAGCAGGCTACCGATTTTGCGGAAATCACCAGCGGCATTATTCGTCCCGGCAATGCCCTTTATGCCGCCCTGGAGGAACAACCAAGCACAGTCCCGTTCACAGCCGAAAATGACGAGGAAACCGTAATAACTCCCATACTGACCTTCCAAAGCGCCGATGATAAATACTGTCGCGAGTTCACCGTTACATCTCCCCGCTCGGGCACTCGAAATGTCGCCTGCCGCCATGATGGTGAGTGGGTCGTAGAGATCGCCATCGCCACTGGCGGGCACACCCTGGAAACTGCAGGAGACTATCAAACAGCAACAGGGATCACCGGATCGGCCATTGATGATGTCATTGCCGGTCTGATCAAGGGAGAAGCCCTTGACACCGAACAAGAAGCACGGGTTATCAAACAACACTGGAACTGACCGCTCCGGCGGTCTTCCACTGCATCAATAATATTTTTTTGATTTTTCCGGGAATAAAAAACAACCCCCGCCCGTTATCTAGCTGAAGGACGATGCTCAAGGAGCTTCTCGGGAAGATCCCCAGTGAAAGCAAGCATCCAGGTCTTTTAAGAAAATGGGTTTCAACAGGAAAATGTCCGGTAGAGGCATCACTCCTGAAAATCCAGGCAAAAATCAGAATTAACAAAGAGAGAAACAGACATGAATATTATTTCACGTATATCAATCTTCCTCTTCAGTCTTTTGTTTGCAGGTGGCCTGAGCTTGTCTGCCATGGCCCAGGTGGATGTGGACACATCTACCGATGTGAGCGGAGAAGTGGAAATATCTTCTGACGATATTGTTCCTGAGGTTGAAAACGAGTTTGAACACGAAAACGAGTTCGAGCACGAAAACGAGTTTGAACATGAGTTCGAGCACGGAGACGAAACACGGGATACCGCCAAGCAGGCTCGTGAAGCTGCTAAAGATGCTGCCGAAGAAGCCCGTGAGGCTGCAAAAGACGCGGCAGAAGATGCCCGTGAAGCTGCAAAAGACTCTGCCGAGGAAGCCCGTGAAGCTGCAAAAGATGCCGCTGAGGAAGCTCGTGAAGCTGCAAAAGACTCTGCCGAGGAAGCTCGTGAAGCTGCAAAAGATGCCGCCGAGGAAGCCCGTGAAGCCGCAAAAGATGCCGCTGAGGAAGCCCGCGAAGCTGCTGAGGAAGCCGCCGAGGAAGCCCGCGAAGCTGCTGAGGAAGCCGCCGAGGAAGCCCAGGAAGCTGCTGAGGATGCCGCCGAAGAAGCCCGTGAAGCTGCTGAGGAAGCCGCCGAGGAAGCCCAGGAAGCTGCTGAAGAAGCTGCCGAAGAGGCTGAAGATGCTGCCAGGGATGCCGTTGAAGGCGATAGTTAAAATTCGGCCCTATGCCAATCACTATGTGGACAGCCCGCTCGCGGGCTGTCCACAAAAGCGATCCAGAAACGCCGTCCGTAAATAGCCGGACGTCTAATAACATATAAGAAAATACAGTTTTAATTTCCAAGGAAACGAAAAATGACAAAATACGCTACATGTAATCTGTTAATGGCCACTTCTTTGATCGCCCTGATCGCCACTCCGGCACTGGCCAAAGACGATAACCCCCTCTCCCTTTCACTGGAAGTCGGCGCGGAATATGATAGCAACATCACAGTTGACGCGACCGATGTGACAAGTCGGCAGGGAGACGAATCAGCCCTTCTGGGTGGCTCCGTGAGCTATGATTTTGTCAAAACCGACAAAATGAAATTCAAGGCCGGATACAGTTTTTCCCAAAGCCTGCATCAGGACCTGACAGAATTTGACCTGCAGATTCACGGCGCCAGCCTGGAAGCCGGCACAAAAGTCGGCGATGTGGACCTGGGCCTGGCTTATCGCTACTACAACATCAGCCTGGGTGCAGAATCTTTCCTTGAAATGCACAGCGTCAACCCCACTGTATCTACCCTGATCGGCACTAAAGTTTTGGTCACCGGCGGATACGAATATCTGAAACAGGATTTTAAACAGACGAACCTTCTGGAGCGTAATGCCGACCGCCACAGCGGCAATACAAAGATCTATTTTCTTCTGGGCAACGGCCGGACTGTCAATGTGGGCTATAAACTGAGCAAGCATGATACCGTCGCAGAGGACCTGGTGTACTGGGGTCATACCTTTGACGTAGGCCTCAAGCTTCCCGTTAACATTGTGGAAGATGCTATTTTCCGTACCCGCTATCGTTACCGCCAGAAAGATTACTCCAATATCGACCTGGACCTTGGCGAGAAGCGCGGGGACAAGCGGCACAATATCCGGGCAAGTCTGGAAGCGCCTTTTTTTGAAAAATTTACCGGCAAACTTGAATATGAATACACCGACTCAAGCTCCAATCTCCAGAGCCTGAATTACGACAATCATCTGGTCACCTTTACGGTCACCTGGAAACTCTAAGTCAAAAACCGGGGTGTAAAAAGTATTTCTGCAAAGGAAATGATTTTTTGCGCCCCGGCTGATCTCCGGCCCGGTTATTTTACGCTAAAATTCACCCGCCCCATTTTTTCGGCTTCGAGGCGGACGTTCATGCCGGGCTTCAGGGCCTCGGCCGCCGTGGCGCCGCCGGCCATGACCACCCAGCCTGCTTCCAGTCGGCCACCGGCTTCCGCCACCAGTTTTGACGCCCCGGCCAGGGCCCGGGCCGGATTGCCCAGAATGGCCGCCGTCGATCCCATCTGAACCGGCTTTCCGTCAAAACACATGGCCATACCCAGATTGGAAAAATCCATATCCGGCGAGCACCAGCTGCCCAGCACATAGCTGGAGGTGGAGCTGTTGTCGGCCACCACATCGGGCAGGTTAAACTTGAAATTCTCATAGCGGCTGTCGATGATCTCCAGCGCCGGTGCGACCGCCCCGACCGCCTGCAGGGCCCGGGCCGGGCTGACGATCCCCTCCAGCGGTTCCTTCAGCAGGAAACAGACCTCCGGCTCGACCCGCGGATGAACATAATGAGCAAGGTCGATCTCGCCGCCGTCCTCGACCAGCATGACATCGGTCAGGCGGCCCCAGATCATCTCGTCCAGCCCCATCTGGATCATCTTGGCCCGGCTGGTAAAGCCCATCTTGACGCCGACCTGGACCTCGCCACGGTCATAGCGGCGCTGCAAGGACAGGGCCTGCACTTCATAGGCCTGCTCCAGGGTCAGGTCATGACCTGTTTCAGACAACTGGGGAATGGCCGTGGCGGTGCGGGCGGCATCGTCGACAATCCTGGCGACGGCTTCAAGGTCAATACTCATTTGGAGATCTCCTCACATAAAAAATCAGTCACAAGCCGGTTAAACCTGTCGGCCTGTTCTATCTGGGTCCAGTGCCCGCAGCGTCCGTAAACATGGAGCTGGGAGTCACTGATCAATTCATTAAACCTGATGGCATTTGACGCCGGAATAACCTTGTCCTCCCGGCCATGCACAATCAGGGTCGGCCGGGTAATGGACGCAATGTCCTGCTCCCTTTGCGCCAGGCTGTTGACGCCTTCCTGCCGGGGGGCCGGAAACATGCTGCGATAACTTTCCTGAACACCGGGCCGGATGGAGGCCTGATAGCGAAGTTCCGCCAGATCGTCATTCAGCAGGGACCGGTCAAAGGCAAACAGCTCCATCAGGGCCTTCATATTGGCGACCGACGGCTCATACCCCCAGACCGCGTCAAGACCGGGGGTCAGGTCGAACTCAATGCCAACTGCCCCCATCAGCACAAGCTTTTCCACCCTCCCGGGATGACGGATGGCCAGCGCCAGCGCCAAAGCCCCGCCAAAGGAGTTTCCGACCAGCGACACCCTGTCCAGTTCCAGGGCATCCAGAAAGCCCGTGATATGGGACAGCCAGTAGTCCAGGGTGTAAATGCCGGTCTCGTCCCCGGGGCGTTCCGTATAGCCAAAGCCGGCAATGTCCGGTGCAATGACCCGGAACCGTTCCGCCAGCGCCGGTATCGTCAGGCGCCAGTTTGCCCAGGCGGACACCCCCGGACCGGAGCCATGGATCAGCACCACCGGTGCTTTCCCCGCCTGCCCCGTGCCGGCATCGTGATAATTGGTCTGCAGCCCCGCGGCCCTGATGCTGTTGCCTATTTCCGGATTGGACATATTCCCTAGTCCTGAGTAAAGACGGCCTGGACGGTGCCAAGGCCAGAGATACGCAATTCATAAACGCCTGGTCCTGTGACTGTCACCATTGGGCCAAGGGCGCCGCTGAGCACCGTGTCCCCCGCTTTGAGAGGGCGTTGCCGGGCCACCATTTCCCGGGCCAGCCACAGGGTGGCATTGAGGGGGTTACCGAGACAGGCAAGGCCAAGCCCGGTGGAGACCGGTTCACCGCCATGTTCGATCACCATGCCGCACAGCCGGTGATCAAAGTCACCCAAGCCCACAGGGCGGGAGCCCAGCACGTAAAGACCGGAGGAGGCGTTGTCGGCCACCGTATCGGCGATTTTAATCTGCCAGTCGGCAATGCGGCTGTCGACAATCTCGATGGCCGGCAGGGCATAGTCGATGGCCCCGATTACCTCGGCCAGGGTCAGAGCGTCCCCGTCCAGATCCTTCTTCAGGACGAAAGCGATCTCGCCTTCCACCTTGGGCTGCAGCAGCCGCGACAGGGGAATCTCCTCGCCGTCCGCATAGGCCATGTCCGCATAGAGCATGCCGAAGTCGGGCCGGTTGACACCAAGCTGTCCCTGCACCGCCCGGGAGGTCAGGCCGATCTTGCGGCCGGTCAGGCGACGGCCAGAGACCAGCGCCTGTTCCGTATTGATCTCCTGTATGGCATAGCCCGCATCGATGTCATCCGCCGCCACAAAGTCCCGGAGCGGCGGACAGGCGACGCCCGTTTCCTGGGCGGCCCGCAATGCCAGAGCGGCCTGTGCTATTTTTTCATTCTGTTCCGTCATATCATCCTCACAACTTCACGCAGATATTTCTGAGTTCGGTATAAAATTCAAGGCTGTGCACCCCGCCTTCCCGGCCGATGCCGGACTGTTTGCTGCCGCCGAAAGCGGTACGCAGATCACGCAGGAACCAGCTGTTGACCCAGCAAATGCCGCAGTCGATCTTTGCCGCCACCCGGTGGCCGCGGGACAGGTTCTCCGTCCATACCGAGGACGCCAGGCCGTAGACCGTATCATTGGCCCGCCCGATCACTTCCTCTTCCGTATCAAAGGGACTGATATGACAGCAGGGACCGAAGATCTCCTCTTTCATGATCGCACTGTCATCCCCGAGACCGGTCCAGATCGTCGGTTCCACCCAGGCTCCGCCCTTCATATCGGCAGGCATATCAGGCACGCCGCCGCCGGTCACCACCGTGGCGCCCAGTTCCCGGGCCAGGTTGTAATAGCCCAGTACCTTCTGCTGATGTTCCCTGCTGATCAGGGGCCCCAGATTGACCGTCTCGTCCTCGGGACGGCCGAGCTTCAGCCCCTCGGCGCCCTGCTTCAGGCGCGCGACAAACTCATCGAATATGGGGCGCTCCACAAACACCCGTTCCGTGCCCAGGCAGACCTGGCCGCAGTTGGCGAAGACCGAGCGCATGGTGCCCTCGATGGCCTTGTCCATGTCGCAGTCGGCAAAGACAATGGCCGGGTTCTTGCCGCCAAGCTCAAAGGACACATCCCGCACCCCCTCGGCAGCCGCTTTCATGATGGCGGTGCCGGTCCGGGTCTCGCCGGTAAAGGTGATGGCGTCGACCCCCGGATGTTCGGTCAGATACGCCCCGGCGCTGTCCGGCCCGAAGCCATGCACCACATTGAATACCCCTTTGGGCACCCCGGCCTCGTTCATCACTTCACCGAGCAGGGTTGTGGTCAGCGGCGTTTCTTCAGACGGTTTGACCACCACCGTATTACCGCAGGCCAGCGCCGGTCCCACTTTCCAGGTCATCAGCAACAGCGGCAGGTTCCAGGGCGAAATCACCCCGATCACCCCCTTGGGAGTGCGGACGCCATAGTTCTGCGCCCCGGCCCCGTCCGGCGTTTCCAGGAAGAAACCTTCGGTGGGCACATTCTTGATCACATCGGCAAAGACCTTGAAATTGGCTGCGCCGCGGGGAATATCGATATGGCTGGCCAGGCTCTTCGGCTTGCCGGTATCCAGGCATTCGGCCTCGAGAAACTCGTCAAAGCGGGCGTTAATACCGTCCGCCACCCGGTACAGAAGCCTGACCCGTTCATCAACGGTCATGCGTCCCCAGGGCCCCTTCAGGGCGGCGCGGGCGGCCTTGACCGCCGCATCCACTTCATCCCGCTTGCCTTCGTAAACCCGGCCGATGAGACTGCCGTCCACCGGACAAATATTGTCAAAAACAGCGCCGGAAGTCCCGGCCGTATAGTCACCGTCAATAAAGTGAAGAATTTCCCTGTGTGACATGATCACTCCTTCAGTGCCAATAAGAAAAAAAGGTGGTTCCCGTTATGGGAGAAACGGGAACCATCCCAATGCCGTAGGAAGCATTGTCAAGTTACAACGCCCATAAAGCGGTCGTTGAGCTGACGCTCGTAATAAAAAATACCTTTACCCACTTCCTGCATCTGCCAGACCCGCAGCGGATCACCCGGATAATAGTTGTATCCACCGGCAAAGACCTCGTTGCGATTGCCGCTGGGATCAAAGAAATAAATGGTCTGGCCACGGGTAATGCCGTGCCGGGTCGGCCCGATATCAAGGGAAACATCATATTTTGTAATGATATCGGCCGCGTCCCGGATTGAATTCCAGTCCTCGATATTGAAGGATACATGGTGAAGCTTACCATCTTCCTCGTGTCGGACCAAAGCCAGGTCATGGGCTTTGGTGCTACAGCTCAGGAAGATAGCGATCTGCAGTCCGTCATCTTCCCGCACCACTTCGGTGGTTGTAAAGCCCAGGGCCTTCTCAAACACCCTCTGGGTGCCGTCGACATCGCCACCATACAGCAGGCAATGGTCAAACCTGAGGGCTTTCATGCCGTGGGGTTCGGTGCGCCAAAGATCAGGGTTATCAGTTTCCGGACCATCATTGGAAAGCTCCATCTCCGCAAAAAGATCAAACCGGTGTCCGGTCGGGGCAACAAAGCTGATACGACGGCCAACACCCGGCTGTTCCCCGGCAGGGACATGGCTGACTTCCATGCCTTCGTTGATCAGCCTGTTTTCCAATTCGGTCAGCGTATGCTCGTCGAGGACCTTGAAGGCCATCACATCAAGGCCCGCCGTATCCGCTTCGCGCAGAACGATGCTGTGACGGTCAAATTCGTCATAGGCCTTCAGATAAACCCGGCCGTCATCGCCGGTGTCGACCACATCAAGCCCGATCCGGTCCCGATAGTGAACCAGCGCCTCTTCCATATCCAGCACCCTGATCTGGGCGAACCCCGGACGTAAAACTCCTGTCATTGCCATGTTTAATCTCCTTCAGTTTGCTTTTCCCTATATGTTTTTGTCATCAGCGCTTGTCGGCTCTTGCCGGCAAGGCTGATTGTCAGGTCACTTTCGGAATAAAGGCGACAGGCGAGAACATATCCCTTCTGTCTTTCTTCCTCCGTGATATGACAGGCGGCCATTTTGCCCGTCCTGTATTCCCCCGAGATCACCCTGACTTTGCAGACCCCGCAGCCACCGCCGCGGCACCCCACAGGGATACGAGCCAGTCTCTGTGCTTCCATCGCGACCAGAACCGACTTTTCCGGACGGCAGCGGACTTTCTCTTCAACACCTTCGATGGTCACCATGAAAGTTTCGTCCTGCACCGGATCAGATCCTTTTGAACAGGGGCGATTTTTTGGTGTCCTGACCGTCTTCCCGGGTCAGGAACTTTTCCATATAAATATCCTTCTCAAACAGGCGACCCTTCATCAGGGTGCGGATTGAGGCCTCGATCATCGGCGGCGGGCCGCACAGATAGGCCTGATGTCCCTTGAACTCACCGTCAAAGAACCGTTCCGCCACCTCGTTAATGAAACCGGTCTCCCCGCTCCAGTCGTCCCCTTCACTTTTTTCCGACAGGGCCGGGACATAGGTGAAGTTTTCATGCTGACCCTCCAGTTCCCGGAAATAGTCATCGTAATAAAGGTCCTGACGACCGCGAACACCGTGGAACAGATAGATTTTCTCGCTGCAGCCCTCGGCCAGCAGATCCTCGATCATCGACTTGGGACTGGACAGGCCGGACCCGCCGGCAATGAAAATCATCGGCTTGTTCTGTGACTTGCGCACAAAGAACTGACCATATGGCCCGGAGAAAGAAAGATCGTCGCCAGCCTTCAGCTTCTGGTGCAGATAGGTGGTTCCGGCACCGTCGGGCACCAGCCGGACATGAAGCTCGATCCCGCAGGGTTTCTGGGGTGCATTGGCCAGGGAAAATGCCCGCGGGCCTTCGACACCCGGAATATCAAGCTGGATATATTGCCCGGCCTGGAATTCAATTCCGTCCCCGGTCAATGCAATATGGATGGCTTTGATATCCGGCGTCAGGTCGGCAATTTCACTGACCTTGCCCTCGAAATCCTCAATCGGCAGATACTGGGCGTCCTCGTCTTCTTCAATTTCAGCCTCGATCACCGTATCGCTTTCCAGTGTGCAACAGCAGGCCAGTGCCTTGCCCTCGTCACGCTCGAAATCCATCAGCGCAAAGGGAGATGCTTCGCCCAGGTTCACCTCGCCTTCCAGCACGTCTATCTTGCAGGTACTGCAGAGGCCATGATTACACTGGTAAGGAATATAGATACCGGCCCGGAGGCAGGCATCCAGAACCGTCTGGCCCTCTTCCACCTCAACCACTTCCCCGATGGGTTCTATGGTCAGCTGATACGTCATCAGGAACCGCTCCCCCCGATACCGTTCAGACCGGACGTGGTAAAGCGCAGCAGGCCCTTGTGATTGACCCCGTTATCCTTCAGGGATTTTTCCCCATCCGGGGTAAAGGGCTGGTTATCGAGCAGCCAGGTTACTTTCGACCAGTCAATCTTTTGAAAATCCGGATGCTGGCTGTAGACGCCGGGGAGTACTTCCCCGACCAAAGCCTTGAACGGCATCTCCGGCGGCAACGGCAGACAGACCGGGGAACAAAACATCAGATGATGTTCCCAGTTGATATAAACCAACTGATTACCGTGAAACTTGTCCTGGGTGTCCTTGGGCTCGAATTCATATTTTCCGATGGAATTTACTGACATCTGTCTCTCCTGCGATCCTGTTAACCGGCGGCCCTGATGCGGGCGGCCTGCCATTCATTCCAAAGCTTCTCTTCCGGCGATCCTTTGTAATCCAGGTTGTCGGATCCCAGATTCAGGCCATACCATTTCAGCACGTCAGGCACCTCGGCGCCGCCGCAGTTGCCCTGATAGATCTGGTGCACCGGCAGCCAGGCCTGGACATATTTTTCGGGCTCGTGATCGAAGATTTCCTTACAACCGTCGGAACAGAAATGATAAGTTTCGTCCTTGTAGGAAGAACTGCGGAAGGCCACTGTTGTGGGATCGTCCATTTCGGTAAAGCCCATGGGGATCTGACAGGTCTGGCACAGCATCGGCAGGGTATTGTTATAGAAACGCCGACCGGCCTTTTCCTCTTCCCGCCAGTATTCAAACCGGGGGCGATAATATTTATCGAAGGTATTGGGATATTTTTCCGACAGCCAGTCCAGTTCCTCATTTTCCGGAATCCAGGTATGGAACCCGGCGGCATGGGTATAGTTGTAGAAAATACCCCAGGCCTGGTGACTGATATGTTCCGCTTCGCGGGTTGCGGTCTCGGCATGCTTCGGCGGCTTAATGCCGTAACGGGCGAGATCCTCGAACAGGGCGCCGCCGGCCTCGACGAAATAAATCTCCCAGGCTTCCTTCCAGGACATGATGCGCTTGGGCAGCATATAGTCCATCATCATGCCGACCAGAGCCAGCAGGCGGGTACCGCGCCAGAACCATTTGTCAATCCAGCCCTGGACGATCGGGATATTGCGTTCGTCCTGTTCCAGCATGAATTTGATAATTTCCAGCCCGAGGGTCATGTGCCGGGCTTCATCTGACTGAGCCGAAAAACCGAACGTCACCGTCGCCATGTCGCCGTTGTAGGCGGCACCGGACATAAAGGGCACAAACAGCAGATTGGTCAGCACATATTCAAAGCTGAAGGAAATGGCGGTGAGAAACTCGAACGGGCCGGCCGTCATGGCATCATCAAAGAAGGATTTGGGTACAGACAGGTACCAGACCCGGTCATGCATTTGCGGGCCGCTGTGCAAACCGTCAAAGAACTTGTTGTAATGGCTCATGGCGTGAACCTGGGTCTGCACATGGCGCAGTTCGTCAATGGCCTGCATCTGACAGGCAACCCGGGCGCCGGCGCCCTGAAAATGCCGACCCACATGGGTAAAGCCGCGCGAGGCCTGGTATTCCAGCGGAGACACCCCGGTCAGGAACAGCTTAATGGCATTGACATAACGGGCATCGGTTACACCAAGGTGGCCGTTGTTCTGGGCAAAACTGTCAATAACGGCATAAAGCTTGCGCTCTTTTTCAGACTGGAATTTCCAGTAGGAATCCATAGTCAGGCGAAAGGGGTCTTCCCAGGCATCCCAGTCGTGAATGACAATGCCTTCATATTTATCATAGGGATAGACCTTGTCCATCGGCTGATAGGTTGTTTCCCAGTCCAGACCACGGCTCATCATCGCATAACGCTGCTTGAGACCGAGTTTTTTCGCTTTTTTCTGTGTCATTGTTGTCTCCGTAACTTCCCTGTATTCGTGAAAAACAGAACGGGTAAACCAGCCGTAGCGGTTATTTTGAACCCCAGCTCAGTTCCAGATATTCGTCTTCTTCATCGACATTTCCGGCCAGGCTGATCACGCAGAGGTGCAGTTCCTGGACGTCCCAGTCACGACCGATCAATTCCTCAACCGTGGACTGTTTGACAATCAGCCGTCCCTCGCAGTCGATCTTCACCATCGCCGGGTAAATCGTAACTTTGGCATCAGGGTTATCCTGCTCTATGGCCTCGATAACAGGCCGGGCGTCATCATTGTTCTGAAGGGTAATGGATACCATCCTGCTCATTTTTTGCCTCCGCCGATTTCTATGCCGGCTTTGCCAGCGCGGGTTTTGATATCCTGATGAATTGCCGCCAGCACTTCGTCAGCGCGCTGATCAAGCACATATTCTGCAAGGGGACGGGCAGCTTCGAGAGCACGGGCGCTCCAGCTTTCAATCCAGGTAGCCAGGAGTTTTGCATTTTCCGGACTTTCCTCAGCGGTCACCTTGAGCAACCGGTCCACCCATTTCACCTCGTCCGCAGACCAGTCGATCATGAATTCGTTGAGCATGGACATGGCAGCGCCGTTGTAACGGCCGCCTTCCCGGTCGAAATGATCATAAACAAGCGGAAAGATCACGCTGTCCATGCAGAAGAACTGGGCGACCGCCTGTTCAAACCAATCCTCTATGACAAGACTGTCTTCCACCAGCTTGCGCAACGGCTGCCAGCTCTCATGGTCCATCCAGTTCTTTTTCGCCTCGTCCAGGCTCTCCCCGGAATTGCCGTCCAGCAACAGGCCGATGCGACTGATAATCTGGGCGATACCAAGGCGGTCCATGGCCGCAAACAAAAGCGCCTGGGCGATAGCTGCTCCATAAGACTTGTCGGAGGCGTTACAGCCGTTCATATTCCCGCCCCATTCAAAATGACGCAGGGGCAGCAGGAAGAACTTTACTTTCTCAATCCATTCGGGGTCCAGCTGGTCCAGCAGACCGCGTTTTTCCACAAATTTGAAGTTGGCCTCCTCCGTCTCCATCATCTTGTTACGGGCCATGGTGTAGGTGCCGTAATAGAACTGGCGCGGATCATTGAAGCTGTACCAGTCTTCCATCTTGATAGCGGTCAGCCCGGTATCATAAATCTCCCGGCCGGGAGCCCATGTGGGGCGATAATGGAAATGTTCCGTCGCCTGTTGATCCCAGGTTGCCTCCTGATAGCGGCTTGCCGGTTTGTCGGCGCCAAGCCTTTTTGCCACATGGGCATAAGTCTGCCGCCGGGGCTCAATGACATTGGTTTTAATATCCAAACTCACATGAAGTCTCCTTATCTCGACAATAGAGTGTCCCTGCCGCGCCCTTCGCGCCAGATCAGCTGCTCGTAGTCTTTTTTAACGTCCGCCTTTGTCGTCACCGTCCGGACATGGTTCAACTCACAGAATTCCCGAAAGGCCGCCAGGGGCATCACCAGTTCCACAGTCAATTCCGGCGCCCCGACCGTAAACTCGAATTCGATAAAACGGTTCCGGCGGATGCCGATGATAGTCGCGGTCTTTTCGAAACCGATGAGACGATCTCTCTCATCAAGGGGCAAATCACCCATCATGGTCTCCCGATTATTTTTCTTCCCTGTTTCTAAAACAGCAAAGATCGTGCCAGTCTTTCGATAAACTTAAAAAATCACATAGCTTATTGTTTTTATTGCTTTTTTAATAATACAATCAGATGCTGCTTAAATCCTCCGAACAGCCTTTGATCAAATCATCAACTGGCCAAACCGGCCGACTTGACGAAATCATTCACCCCGGGAAAATGGTCCGGCCTCGCCTTTGCAACAGAGGGTCGCCCACTGACCCGCCGGTACCAGTCGCCTACGGCTGCAAACTCCTCAGGTACGGCGAGGCCGTATACCTCAGCCAGCGTAAAACGCGGTATCAGCGCACAGTCGGCAATGGAAAATAAATCGCCGCCGAAAAATTCCCTGTCGCCCAGTCCGTCCTGCAGGACAGTCAGGCAGCTTTGCCAGTCTTTCTGCGATTTGTGCAAAAGGTCCGCGGGCACATCCCGGCCCGGATGGCTCCGGCGTTCCCGAACAAGAGGAAAAACCGCCTTTCCGACCTGGTTGTCTGAAAAAATATGTATCTGACGAATAACGGCCCTGTCGGAGGCCTCTTCGGGAAGCAGAGAACCACCTTGTTTTTCCCGGCCATATTCATCCTCGAGATATTCCATCATAGCGGCGGATTCCCACAGCACCGGACCGTCTTCTGTAACCATCACAGGGACGCTGCCGTTAGGATTCAAGGCCATAACATCCGGATTTTTTTCACCCAGGGTGATCGTGATTTCCTCAAACGGAATATCAAGCTCATACAGGGCTATTCTGACTTTCCAGCAAAAGGGGCAATCCGGACGATGGAACAATCTGATCATTTGATTAACTCCTATATCCGCCGCAGTCTCAGGTCATGCAGATGTTCCCGCAGGAATTCGACCCTGTCATTGCCCCAGAACACCTGGTCCCCGACCACAAAGGACGGCACACCCATCACATTGTCCTGCTGGGCCTCCTGCCAGTTTTCTTCCAGCCGACGATCAAATTCCGGGTTCTCGGCGGCCCGCTGGATCACACCGCGGCCCAGGCCGATTTCCTCGCCCACAGCCATAAGAACATCCATTTCACCGATATTGCGTCCCTCGGACCATTCCTGGCGCATCACCTCGATAATATATCGCTGCAGCAGACCCTCCTGTTCCGCCGCCAGGGAAACCTTGGCCGCCAGTGTGGGCTCGGTCTCGATGGGAGGGGGATTAAAGGGAATTCCCAGCCTGCGGGTAAATCGTGACACATCCTGCCGGACGATGGGGATTTTAATCTTGGCCCTGTCCGGACTGGACCGGCCGGACCACCCGCCAAGCGGACGCCAGACCATCGAGGCATAATAGTCGTCGAAAATCTTGTGAAGCGACTTGGAAACCAGATAGCAGTAAGGGCTTCTGAAATTGAAATATACTTTTATGTCGACAGGTGCTGGCATCTTCCAAACCTTTTCTTAAAGGAATGGCCGGACGGCATGTCCGTCCGGCCCATGAAGGTTACTTCCCGGTTACACGCAGGTTCTGTACTGTGAACTTGCTCCGCGGGTTAAGCTCGGGATCCACCTGTCCCTTGAAGTGCCCGGTCGTGCAATGTTCACCCTGCACGTCCAGCATCATGAAGGAATCGTCGATGGAAACACCGCTGCCCTTGTTCTTGTCCAGGTGATAGTCCGGATGGGCCTGGCCGATGACAAAGCTTTTCCAGAGATCGCCTTTCCGGTCATAAATGACCGTCCGCGGCAGAGTGAATGTTTCGGCATCCACATAATGTACGCGTTTGCTGACGGGGTGGTTGTCATCAACCGGCTCAGATTCCAGAATATAGACCTTGCGTAACTGCCAGGTGATATTCGGGAAACATCCACCCTGCCCGCCAAATTCGACGAACTGGTAACCATCCCCTTCCTTATCATCCTCGCTGAGCACAAGTTCATTATGCTTGTAGAAAGGCAGAAGAACATTTTTGGTGCCCTTATAGGTCCAATTCATATCGGAAATCCGGCCGTTATAGCCCTCGAAATCCTCGATCATCAGATCAGACCCCAGGAAGGAGTCAGTAGTCTGTCCGGTGGAAAGACGACGTACCCGACGCTGGAAACCCAGGTAAAGCCAGGCGTCAGCCTTCTTCAGGTCATCTTCATAGAGATGCATGAGAAGCTGGGTATTGCGAACATCGAATGGCTCCAGAACCTGCACATAAATGGCACGAAACAGGTCACTGGGGTTGTTGGGAAGATCCGGTTTCGGGTCATCTACCACACGATGCTTCAGGTTGAGGAAATGGAAGTTGAACTTGATGGTTCGTTCAATCTTTCCTGAATTCAGGTCCCGGAATTTCCAGTAGAACGGATAAATGGCGGCATTATCGCCCCAGTTGTATCCATATTTGTAGTTCCAGGCTAGTTTCTCACCAGCACGGGGGTCATTAATATCCGGTTCTGCCGGAAACGGCCGACCGGCTACAAAGCCATTGATTTGCCCCGGTTTTTCACCCAGGGAAACTTTTCCCAGACCATTTCGGGTGGCGTTAATATACCCCTCGTTCAGTGTGAAGGGGGTGGTTTCCCCCACCTTCATCTCGGTCCAGCCACGACTGATGAATTCATACATGCCCTCATCGAGGACATCCTTGAACTGCTCCACATTGGCCTGGTTGATGGTCATGCCGGCTTCCAGGCCCGCAAAAGTGGGAACCTGGTCTTTATAGGGGAAAAAGCTTCTTTCCACATCTTCCATCTCCGCCGACAGGGCGGGCAAGGCACCGAAGCCTATGGTCAGGGCGGCAATTGCCGTTACTAGTTTCGATTTCATTTTAAAATTCCTTTCACCTAATCTGTTTTCACATCAGGGTAATTTGATCAGAAGCGATAGCGCAGGGTGACCTGGATCTCGTCTTCAGCTTCAGCCATACCGATTGGACCGGAACGGAACCTTCCAAGCGGCTCGTAACCGCTCAGACCAACAGATCCGGGTTGTGTCGGATCGGTATGGAACGGCGTGGCGGTAAAGGGTGCCCAGGGGTTACAACTCCGACAGTCGTCAAATTTCTTGGCACCGGCACCAAACTTGAAGTTGGCCGCAACAATCAAGCGCCAGCTGTCACTGATCAACCAGTCCACTGATGGCGAGATCACAGCAGTCTGTGCCCTGAAATCATACGCGGCAAGAATCTGCGGGCTGAGCCGGTTCTGGTTCCACCAGCCCTTGAGCAGGAAGGTGGCGATCCAGTTGTCTTTCCAGTCCGGAATACCGGCTTTGCCGAAACCAGGCGCACCGGCGAGGGAACCCGCTGTCTCTTCGAGTTCATGATCAAGAATATGCTGTCCGAAAATCTGAGCGGAAATCAGGAAAGCTTTCTCGTCATTCAGGAACGGAATGAAGGTATCCCGGTCCCATCCGATGACATAACGGAAGACATCGGATTTGGAATAAAGTTCGGGACGAAGGGTATTGGCGAATTCCTCCCCGGTTGTATAGGCCGCCTCGATCCGGAACACGGATTTGAGACTATCGGAGTAAAGGTCGAGAGACCCGCCGAACAGATGAATGCGCGGAAATTCAATATCGAAGGCAATCAGATAGGGCCACTGCTGCACTTCGCCAGTGAAATTGTTCAGGGCTGCAGGACCGACGCTGCCGCCGCGCAGGGTCGGAAGCTGGGCGAGATAGGTCAGATAGTTAAGAGAGAACCCGACTTCCTTGAAAACACCCTCGACCTTGAAACCGATCTGGGTATTGTCCAGTTTCCATTCAGGCAGGTTGACCTGGCGGATACCGATAGAGCCCGGGGCAAAGTCCGTCGCCGCCAGACCGGTGGTATCCGGCACCGGAAGACCGGCAAAGTTGGCGACTGTACAGCCGTAATCCCAGCAGTTTTTCATGCCACGGAAAAACTCACCGGCACCGAGGATCTGGTAGGGAGTGCCCCCCTGCCCCAGATTGCTGGGACGGAATTTGTCAAAATTCCAGACCAGGTTGAAGTTCAGGTCTTCAAAACCGCCGACCGCACCCATGCGGTATTCCATGTTCAGCATCCACTGGGGAATACGGATGTCTTCCAGTTCGTCATAGATATTCTGACGGGAATAATCCACCGGATTGATCACATCCAGCACCCGGAACAGATCGGTCCGTCCCCAGACCACCTGCTGACGGCCGAGACGGATGTTCAAAGTGTCACCGTTGTTAAATCCAATATCGCCATCCAGGTAGAATTCCCTCAGGAAATCAAGACGATCGTTGAATTCAGGAAAGCGGAGTTCATCCAGAGAGGCATCCATATATCCCGCCAGACAGCCCCTGTTGTCCACATCACAGGGTCTGACCGGTACGCCAAAGGCGACACCGCCGTCAGTGGCATGGGTATTTTCCCCCAGCACAATAAGTCCCGCGTTGGGATTGGCGGCCGTGTCAAAGCCGAAAAAGGCCAGTCCCGTCGATACAATACCGCTGCCGTGCGGCACTGCTGCCGGACCGCCGCTGAAGGTGCTCTCCAGCATGATGGCCCCACCGGCGTCCTTGCCATATTCGTCACTGTTGAGGTCGTAGACACCGTCGTAGGATCCGCGCAGGGTCGTATTCAATGACAGGCTGGAGAAAAATCCGCCGACATTAAACTTCTTGCTCATTTCCATCTGGAGTGTGTTGCGGAATTTGGAAAGCCCCTTGTCCTTACGCACGTATGTGGCGTTTTCCACAAATCCGTAAAGCTCGAAACTTCCATCCGAAGAAGTATAGGCCTGGGCGCCTGTGGCGCCGGCCAGGGACAGGGTTGCTGCAAGCGCCGTCCTGCCCCATAAATGTTGTCTGCTTTGTTTCTTGTTCATTCTGGTCCTCCCACATAAATAAGGATTCAACAAAAGATTTATTCCGACAGTTAACCCCTCCCCTATTCGGCTGCCTCCATAGCCGATTTTTCGGCGATAACGCCGTCTACTAATTTGATGTCGGTGATAAATCTGGGTTTGAAGAGGGTAATCCAACTTGGCACCACAAAAAGCGCCGCAACCATATTGAAGATAAGCATCATAACCAGCAGCAGGGCGGCATCCGCCTGGAACCGCAGATCAGACAAAAAGACCCACATGACAACGCCGAGAATAAGGGCGCCAGCCGTGACACAGACCGCGAGGCCCGTCGTGCTGATGGCACGGATCACAGCCTCGGGCAGGGACTTGCACCGCAGCATCTCCTCCCGAATTCGATCCATGATGTAAATGGAGTAATCAATTCCAACCCCAATCCCCACGGCAATGATCGGCACCGTGTTCACATTGATGCCGATTTTCATAATGCCCATGTAGCCGTAGCTCAGGATCGTGGCGAACGACATGGCCAGAAACATCAGCCAGCCCGCGTGCAGTGATCCGTAAAAGAACATCACAAACACGAAGATCAGCGCCAGAACCATCGGAATGACAATCTGGTTGGTTTCAAACACCGCTTCGTTGATCGCCGCAGTGACCCCGACAATACCGCCGGCCAGATGGAAACTCAGGCCTTCCACATCGTCGCCATGCTCGGCAATCCACTCCTTGACCATATGAATGGCGCGACGGATCGTACCGCCCTGATGATCCTTGTAGTAAAAGATCATGTTCGCGTCGGTTTCCTCCGGATTGACAAACTCCTTGAGCGCCCCGGGGATCGGGCTTGACGCCATATAGGCAAACATCAGCCCGCCCACATAAAACTCGTCATGGGGGACCTGGTTATATCTGGGATCATTGTTATGCAGCAGCCGGTTCATCTGCCTGATCAGATCCGGTAATCCTTTGGCCCCGCCCATTTCAGGATCATTCAGCATGTGCGCCTGCAGGTTTTCCAGGGATTTGATCACCTCGGGTTTCTTCAGGCCGCCTTTTTCCTCGGTCCGGGCAATGATATAGAGCTCCTCCGACCCGGGAAAACTTGTATTGATAGCCTTGGAGGACAGGTTGTAATCATGATCCGGATACAGCAGCGGGCTGCCGGGCTCCGACTCCCCGATCTGGACAAATGAACTGCCGTACCCGCCGGCCACAAAACACAGGACGGCGATAGAGAGAATTCCGATAGCACCCGATCTGCCCGAAACCAGGAAACCGACCCGGGACAAAAGTTTCTGGATTTTTCCGTGTTTGATTTCAATGTTTTTCGGCTGCGGCAGAATCGACAGCAACAGCGGCACCATCAGCAGGACATTGACGATCACACAGATGGCCCACAGGGAGGCATAATAGGACAGTTTGGTATTGATCGGAATCGAGCCCAGGGAAATCAGCAACAAGCCTACAGCATCGGACACAACGCCGAGGGATCCCGGACGAAACAGGCTGTCAAAGGTCATCCGGGCTGCCGTCCGGCTGTCCCCTTCCACGGCAAGCTCGCCGTAATAGCGTTCCACCAGCTGGATGCCGTGCGACATGGCCCGGGCTGAAATCAGAAACGGAATAACCAGGGTCAGAGGATCAAGGTTATAGCCCAGCAGGGACAGGATACCGATGCCCCAGATGGCAGAAACAACAATTCCCATCATCGGGATCAGTACGCCATAGAGACGGCGGAAATAGACCACCAGCAGGACAAACATAAACAGGATGGTGAACAGGAAAATCTGTACGATCTGCGGGATATAGGTATAGACCCAGCCAACCAGCATCGGCTGTCCGGTCACATGAATCTCGACACCTTCCAGCTGCTCCCGGTCACGGAACTCCTGAATCTGGTCAAAGGTTTTCTGATAGTCCAGAGCCCCCTCATTGAGCTGCCCCTTGATCAGGGCGGATTTAAGGTCGGGCGATACCATCAGCCCGTAAACACGCGGGTTGGCCAGGACGGCAGTCTTGAGTTCCGCCATTTCCTGTTCGTTCAGGATGGGTTTCTTGGTCGGATCGTAATAGGGTTCGGACAGAACAGACCCTTCCTCCGACAACCAGACTTTGCGTGTTGTCCGGTGGGTCAGACTGGTAACCAGGTTATGATTGATGCCGGGCAGGCTGTCGACCGACTGGGTCAGCCTGTGAATGAGGGCCAGAGCGTCATTATTGAAGATCGTGCCTTCCTTGACCTCGATGCCGACCACCACAACATTGGCCCCGCCAAAATTGTCGCGAATTTCGTTGTGCAGCTGAATGTAGGGATGTTCCTGGGGCAGAAGATCAGCGAAATCGGAATACATTTTCACAGCCGGTATCTGGGCGGCAAAAAAGGCCGTTATCGCCAGCAATATTGCGAGGATCAGCTTGGGATAAGCAAAAACGTGATCATCAATATCTTTCAGGAAATGGGTAAACCTAGACATATTTCATCCCTATAAATGGTCTTAATCTGTTTCTTAGTCGGCCAATGCCGCCAGTGCCTCAGTGAAGCCGGCGCAGCAGGCCGTTTCCTCCGGCCACAATGATCTGGTCCTCGCCGGCAGCCACCGCCGCACGCAGGTAGCCGAAACCGAGGCCGGCCACATCGAGTGAACGCCAGTGTTCGCCATCAAACTTCAACAATGTTCCCTGATCACCCAGGGCATAGAGAGCCTGGCCGGTTTCAAAAATATTGTAGATGGGGGAAGAGGTTCCGCTTGGCTGACGAACCCAGGTCTGCCCGCCGTCTTCAGTATGCAGGATAATGCCCTGCAAGCCGCCGACCCATCCTTCATTTTCAGACCGGAAGTAGCTGGCGGCTGAGTAGAACTCGTTAGGCACCGGTCCCGTCGGGGACCATGAGTTACCGCCGTCGGCACTGACATAAACCACGCCAAACTCACCCGTGATTACCGCATGACCGGCAGACAGGAACTGTATCCGGGACAGCAGGGCATCCTCGCCAATGGACAGGTCCTGCCATGTTTTTCCCTGGTCTTCGCTTTTGAGAATGAGTGTGAAACTGCCCACAATCCAGTAATTGCCGTCAGGGTCACAGGCGAGGTCGACAACATCTTCGCTGGTTTCGATATCCCCGTAGGTCCAGGTCGAAGCATCCGCACCACTGCGCCAGACCCTGCGATCCGCATCAAGGGCAATGAAATGACCGTCCGGGCAGGTATCAACATCGACAAAAGTCGGGGAACCGACCTGACCTTCTGCGATAACCGATTGCCTTTTCCAGTTTTGACCCCGGTCAGCCGACGTCAGAATGACGCCACGCCGTCCCACAATAACAGTGATCTGATCATTTTCGGCACCGGCGAGGAACTGGTCGTAACGCTTGACGGCCTGCTCTTCTGTAGCCTCCACGCCGGACAGGTCAAGTCTGGCTTCACAGCCGCCAAGGACGGCCAAAAAAAGAAGGATAACTGCCCCGGACAGACTCCGAGTCTCCCAAATGCGGTGATTCAACACTTTCCATGCTCCCTATATTTGCGCCGCCCCGGAGTTAATTATTTGGTTTGCCCGGTTAGCGGCAGTCATGAAAATGCAAGGGATGTGCCAAATCAGAAAAATGTCGTCCGACAATTTTTAGAATTCTTACAAAAGGGTTAATTTTACCCTTGTTTTATCAATAAGTTGCTTCTTCAAAATTAGGTGCCCTCAGGGGATATTTCGCCTTTGAGACATACCTGTTCAATAGTGTTTTTATTTTCTGAAATGATCAAAAACAGTACGTCCCGCAGTTGATCTCTTGATGAAATCATCAGATGAACCCTACGATTATCTGCGGTACAATCTGAAAACCGGTGTATACTGGGTTGGATGAGAAATACTCGTCCTGGGCACAAAGATATAAAATAGGGAGGCCCTAGCATGACGACGACGTTAAAGTATTCCGGCAAGACCGCCTTGGGACAGCCGGAAGATTTAAATGACACAATCCAGCTCATTCCCGAGCTGCCGGATATCATGGACCTTTCATCCAGGCTGAAGTTTGCCCCGAAGGAAGGCCGCATCTGGCTTGATAACATGCGCATGATGATGTTGCATGCCAGTTCGCTTGGTGCATTGCGCAATGAAATGATTGAATCCCTTGGCATCGACAAGGCCCGTGCCCTGCTGACACGTATGGGCTATGTTTCGGGCGCCAAGGATGCCGAGCTTGCCATCAAGCTGCGGGGCGGCGGCGATTTTTTTGATGCCTTTTCCGTAGGGCCCCAGCTTCATTCCCTTGAGGGTATAGTAAATGTGGAACCCATTCGACTGGAAGCGGACACCAACAAAGGACATTTTTACGGGGAATTCCTGTGGAAAGACAGTATAGAGGACGAAATCCATATTGAAAGCTACGGTCTCGGCGCAGACCCCGTTTGCTGGATGCAGATCGGATATGCCAGCGGCTACACATCCGTCTTCATGGGCCGTCCTGTGGTCTTCAAGGAAGTTGAATGCCGCGCCATGGGACACAGTAACTGCCGCATTGTCGGCAAACCCATATCCGAATGGAGCGACATAGAAGAAGAACTGGCCTTCATGCAACCGCAGGCTTTTGCCAATGCTCAGACAATCAGAAGTGCACAAAACCCCTCGGAACATATAACCCTGCCCGAAGGCAGTCATGTCAGCAGCCAGTTCCAGGAAAAACTGTCCGCCAACATGGTCGGTGCCTCTGCCGCCTTCAATGTGGCCTGCCACATGCTTGACAAGGTGGCCGAAACAGACGCCACCGTCCTGTTCCTCGGCGAAAGCGGCGTCGGCAAGGAAATGTTCGCCCGGACCCTGAAACAAATCAGCAAAAGGGGCAATGAACCCTATGTGGCGGTAAACTGCGCCGCCATCCCTGAAAATCTTATTGAAGCCGAATTATTCGGGGTGGAAAAAGGCGCCTTCACGGGTGCAGTGGAATCCCGCGCCGGCCGTTTTGAACGGGCCGATACGGGCACCATCTTTCTGGATGAAATTGGAACCCTGTCCCTTTCCGCCCAGGGCAAACTGCTGAGAGTCCTTCAGGAACATCAGATCGAACGGGTCGGCAGCAAGAAAACCATGGATGTCGACATTCGGGTGATTGCCGCCACCAATGCGGACCTGCAGGCCGAGGTCAAGGCCGGCCGGTTCCGGCAGGACCTCTATTTCCGGCTTAATGTGTTCCCCATCCATATCCCGCCTCTGCGGGACAGAAAAGCAGATATTCCCCTGCTGATGAACCATTTCCTGCTGAAATACAGTAAAAAATACGACAAGAGTATTGCCGGTTTCACCTCCCGGGCCATTGACGGTTTTCTGAACTATGACTGGCCGGGCAACATCCGTGAACTTGAAAACCTGGTCGAGCGGGGGATTATTCTGGCCCCCAATGACGGCGCCATTGACCTCAGCCACCTGTTTACCTGTGGCGAGGACTTTTCCAATGCCCTTCTCGGACTTGGCAAGGATGGAAACCTGAATTCACAGCCGGACCGGGATTTCTCCACCCTGGCGGAAAACAGCCGGAGCTACAGGGAAATTGCCGATCATATCGTCGACCAGAATGTCTCACTTGAGGAACTTGAACAGCAGATTCTGGAATCTGCGGTGGAAAAGGCCGGCGGAAATCTTTCCGCCGCCGCCAGAAGCCTCGGCATAACCCGTCCGCAACTGGCCTATCGTCTGAAAAAAATTTAGTGGATCCGGGCTCCGTCAAAAGCGACGCAGCCCGGAACAACCTATTCGATCCCGGAACAACTTATTCGATGATGTCGCCGTCGAACAGAAGCATTTCGATCTTTGTGTCGGCAATTTTATCTGCTTCAGTCTCGAAAATATTATGATCCAGTACGATCATGTCAGCAGATTTTCCCACCTTGATGGACCCCGTCACCTTGTCCAGGCGAAGGGCTTTGGCCCCCTCAATGGTAAATATTCTCAAGGCCTGCTCGAGAGATATAGCCTGATCAGGCCCCAGCGACCCTGGTGTTTTTCCATAAGGATCTTTCCGGGTCACCATGGCCTCGATCCCGACCCAGGGGTTCATGGACGGCACTGCGGCCGGCCAGTCGGACCCCGCAAGCACCGGCGCCCCGGCCTCGAGAAGATCGCGGACATGCCACAGGTTCTTCCGGGATTTTTCTTCCCCGACCGCATCAAAAATAGACTGCACGATCGGCGACGGGTGCCACAGATAGGGCGACAGATCCGCAACCACATTCAGTTCCCTGAAGCGTGGAATATCTTCCGGAGCTATAAATTCTGCATGAGCAAGTTCATGCCTCAGGTCAAACCTGCCACTAATCTTGTGAGCTCGCTCAATGGCATTGAGTGCCGTCTGTATCGACCTGTCGCCCGCAGTATGGATCTTGACGGTAAAACCCCGTTTTTCCAGTTCCGCAACATCCTTGGTCATCACATCTTCGCTGAGGTGAAGTTTGCCCCGATAGTTTTCCGGAAAATGATCGTCGTGGATATAAGGCTCCAGCATGGCAGCGGTGCGCGACACGGTCGGCACCCCGTCATCAAACAGTTTGACAAACCAGGTATTCACCCGTTCGGAGGCAAACGTCTTCTGCAGGCGGGAAATCCGCTCATAATCCAGAGGTTCCTCCCGATGGCCATAAGGCGTAGAGATAGAGGCCGCAACCCGGATATTCAGGTCCCCGGCCTGATCGACTGCCTTGTAGGCTTTCAGGATCGGTTCCCGGGCGTTGGCATCCTTGATACCGGTAATGCCGTAACCGTTGGCAATACGCGCCATTTCCCTGACGCCGGCTAAATATTGTTTGTCTGTCCAGTCGGGAAGCTGGCCTTCCATCAGAATCTGGGCTTCCTCCAGCAGGATACCGTTTGGTTCTCCTGTTCCGGGATCGCGAACAATGGTGCCCCCGGCCGGGTCCGGTGTGTCCTTGGTCATACCGGCCAGTTCGAGCGCCTTGGTATTGGCCCAGCCGTTATGGCCGGAATCGTCACTGAAATAGACCGCCTTGCCGCCAGCATATTGATCAAGCCATTCGCGGGGGGACGGAATATCATAATTTTCGAAAAAGTTACTGTCCCAGCGTCCGCCAACAATCCAGCCGGAGTCCGGATTGCGTTTGACGCAGTCCTTCAGGGTTTCGGCAATGTCGTCGGGAGTGGCGGTAAATTCAAACTTGCAGCTGAACAGGTTGGCGATGGCGCCATCGGTCGGGTGACTGTGGCCGTCATTGAGGCCAGGCATCGCCATCTTGCCGTCGAGATCGACCAGTTCGGTCCCCTCACCGGCCATTTTTTTCATATCTTCCAACGAGCCCACGGCCATAAACTTGCCGTCTCGGATGGCCACAGCCTCCACTCTTGGAGTGTCTTTTTCCATGGTATAGATATGGCCGTTGAAGAATATTTTATCGGCCACCTCACCGGCAAAGGCAGTTGTGCCAGCCGCAAGCGACAGCATCAGGCCGCCAATCAATCCAGGAATATAATATTTATTTTTTTTCATGCGCCTCTCCTGAGGAAAAGGGGCCGCGGACAATGCCGCGGCCCAGTTAGGCAAGGGAGAAATCAGAAGTCGTAGGAAAGGGAAACACCAACGGTGTGCGGCATTCCCACACTACGGACGAATGGACCGTTACCGCCGGTATAGGCGGCAGGATAGTAATATTCGTCGAACAGGTTTTTGCTCCAGACCATGATGCTCCAGTTATCCTTGAGACTGGACACCGTCGCCCGCAGATTAGCCACGATATAATCATCTGTGGCATCAGTGGGTTGAACGCCGCCGGTGGTATTGTCCTTGTAGCTGACATCGGCGCCGAGTTTCATCATCAGGTCGCTGGTGACCGTCCATTCATACTCGACTGCAGCATTCATCTGCCAGCGGGGTGTCATCGCCAGCTCCTGGCCCGAGGCATCGAAGGTCAGGACGGTCGGCCAGGCACTGTCACTTGATGTGGCTTCCCACTCCAGGATTTTGGATTTCAGGTAGGCTGCTCCAAAGGTAATATACCAGCCGTCAGCAGGCATCCATTGCACATCCAGTTCCGCACCGTAAATTTCCGATTTCGGTACATTGGTCAGGCCACTGATATTGCCAACGAAGGTGACGGCCAGGTCCTGTTCCTGCTTGTTCTTGTAATCATAGTAGAAACCGGAAAGATTGAGCTGCATGGCCCCGTCAAGCAGGGTGGATTTCAGACCGGCCTCGTAGGAGGTTACTTCCTCGGCATCATAGGACTGGAGTTGTTGTGTTGTGTTGGAGTTCGCCCCATTAAAGCCACCGGATTTGAACCCTTTCGAAATCGTGGCATACAACAGCATGTCATCGTTGAGGGAATAGTCCAGACCGAATTTCCACATCCATTTGTTGGTCTCGATGGTTTCCTCATAGAGATGGAAAGCGTCATTGGGATCCGCAGCCGCAAAGATATAGTTGGGAGAATCCGGGTCGTCATCAATAGTACCACACTCCCCCGGGCTTAAACTTGCGCCGAAGGCAAAGTTCAGGAAACCTGCCAGCGACCCGTCGCCGGCGTCAAATGTACAGCCCGACCAGCTGCGGTCTTCTTCCGTGTAGCGCGCCCCGACGGTTACGCGCAGTTTGTCAGTGACGTTATATTCCACATGGCCGAACAGGGCCTGGGAGTCCGTTTGCTGATTGTAACGTGTATGAAGCTGCAGAATGGGCGCAAACATGAATGGAGAGACACCGAATGGTATAGAGCCATTCCCGAAGACCGAGTCCGCCATGAAATAGTTATAGAGTTCGTCCATCTCGTCTTCTGAATAATAGGCCCCGGCAATCCACAATAATTTGTCGGTTGTTCCTGTGAGGCGAACCTCGCCGGAGAACACTTCCAGATCCGTGGTATTGATATTACTGGAGTCAACAGCGGCGGAACCGTCCCAGTCATTTGATTCGATACGGTCAAACTTGTCATAGCCGACAACCGAGGTCAGCGTTATCTCTTCAGAAATATCCCAGTTGAATTTAACCGAGGTACCTTTCAGCTGATTGTCACGCTTTGGGCGAAGGTCAAAAACATTGCCGTCAGGGTCAGTATAGCTGTTGGTCCAGTCCGCCGCCCTGTTGTCGCCGGTGGAATACCATGGTGGTGTTTCCCCGCTTACGACATAGGGGAATAATTGATTGTAGGGAGAGCTGAATTCACCAAGACCCACTAGGCGGCCGTCATAAACCGTGTTGGCCTTGTTGTCGGACTGATCGTCAGTATAGTGCACGTTGATCAGCAGGTTGGCACTGTCACTTAGTTCAAAATCAACAATGCCGCGAATGGAGTAGACGTTTTTCTTACCCAGTTTATCCTCGCGTGTCAGGCTTTCCTGCCACCCTTCCCCGGACTGGGTTGTTTTAAAGGCCAGACGGGCGTTTATTCTGTCCATCAGCGGGATATTGACATGTCCTTCGAGGTCCACAGTTTCGAAACTGCTGTATCCTGCCGTCATGCCGGCACCGAATTCGCCGGTCGGTTTCTTGCTGATAAAATTGATCTGGCCGGCTGTTGTGTTTCGGCCGTAAAGATCACCCTGGGGACCTTTCAGCACCTCAACCCGTTCCATATCGAAAACCAGACCGCGGGTCATCACCGTGTAGGGCATGGCGACTTCATCGAAATAAAGACCGACGGTTGAGGAAGCGGCGGTTGAATAGTCCTGAAAACCGATACCGCGAATGGTATAGAGCGGCACGCCGGTAGCAGCCGTTTCATTGACCGTCAGGCCCGGCGTAATCAGGGCAATATCCTCGGAGGTGGAGATGCCGCGTTCCTTCAGCATGTCTCCGGTAAAGGCATTCACCGTGATGCCACATCGTTGATACCCTGCTCGCGTTTCTGGGCTGTAACAATCACTTCCTCCAGCATCATTTCCGCTGCAAAGGCCGTGTTAGTCAGCACTGCTCCCGCACCGATTGCAGTGGACAACAGCAATGCCCTGCGTACTCCAATGTTCATTTTTTGCTGTATGCTCATAGGTTCCGTCCCTTTCATTTCTTATTTCAGTTTATAGTCAAACGATTTTTATTTCAGTCTTTCCAGGAGTGTTTCCGCAGCCCTGATCACCTCATCCTGGTGTGGTTGCAGCTCCTGACCGCCCAATCCTTCAAGCAATGCCATAAACGGATCTTCCACCTCCGTTTTGATACCGCTCAGCGCCTCCATCACAGCAAGCCCGTAAAACGGCACCGTTGGCGCATTATATCCACCCTCATGGCTCATCACGATACGCCCGCCACAGAGTTCATCGGCAACGCCAAGAAGCTTGTTGGTCAGTGACCGGTAGCCTTCGCCGTGCATCATCATCCGGCCAAGCGGGTCATGAGCCCCGGCGTCAAACCCGCTGGGCACAAAGATCATATCCGGCCTGAAGGCCCTGAGCGCGGGCAGAACAACCCGGTCGAAGGTGGCTTCGTAAGCCCCGACCCCGGTACCGGCCGGCAGGGGAATATTGATGTTGTAACCTTCGCCGGCACCGCCGCCGATGTCACTCATATCGCCGCTGTCCGGCGGAAAGTTCCTGTCCTGGTGGATGGAAATAGTCAGCGCCCGGGGATCTTCCCAGAATACCCGCTCGGTGCCGTTGCCATGATGCACATCCCAGTCCACATAGGCGATCCGCCCGAGCCCCCGCGCAGCCAGCGCATGACGGCCGGCAATGGCCGCATTGGCCAGCAGGCAGAAGCCCTTGCCCATGTCCGGCTCCGCATGATGTCCGGGCGGGCGAACCAGCGCATAGGCATTATCCGCCCTGCCGTCGAGGACCGCATCCACCGCCGCAATCACACCACCGGCGGACAGGGCGGCAATTTCAAAGCTGCCGGGCCCGAACGGGGTCAGCAGGCCAGCATCCCCGCCCCGGGGCGACGCGCTTTCCTGCTTCAGCCGGTTGATATAATCAGCCGTATGAACCCTGAGAATTTCCTCGTCCGTGGCCGGACGCGGGGCAATATGAACCAGTTTTTCATAAAGGCCGGACACCTCCAGAAGGTTTTTAAACCGTCTTTTGGTTTCCGGATTTTCCGCATGGATTCCCGGCTGGATCGGATTGCCGGCCGGCAAAACCCCGGCATGGGTGCCGGTATCATGCCACATATATATTTCATGCCAGACGAAGCCGGTTTTACGTGTCATTTAATTCTCCATTTTCCAAACGCTGCAGGACGGATAGCGCGCCGCCCACGGAGTTTCTTCCTCAAGCTGCCCGGCCAGCTGCAGCAACAGATCCTCGCGCCCGTAAGGCGCAATAAAATGGTGACCGATCGGAAGCCCGTTACTGCTCCAGTGCAATGGCAGCGATATGGCAGGCTGGCCTGTCATATTGTAAAGGCTGGTAAAGGCGGCAAAACCGAAAATCTTGTCGACCCAGCCTTCTGCCGTCCAGCCGGGTTTATTGGCGTTAAAAGTGCCGATCGGTTGCGGCACCAACGCCACGGTCGGTGTCAGCATAATATCATATTCTTCAAAGAAAGGGGCGATCGTTCTGGTAACCACATTCATTACATCGAAGGCGCCAAGCAGATCTGTCGCCGTAAGGCCTTTTCCCTTCTCGTAACAGGCCAGCGTGGCTGCCTCCAGCGTATCCAGTGACACGTTTCGACCGGTCACCATGGCAAGCTGGTCAATCCAGTTGGCAATATTAGCACACCATATTTTCATGGTCGCATCAAGGTATGCGTTATGATCGAGAGGCGGGCTCGCCTCCTCCACATTATGGCCGAGGGAAGCCAGGGTCACGGCCGTCTTTTTGAGACTGGAGGAAACTTCAGGATCCACATTGGCCCCGGAGTGGGGCACCGTCGAATAGGCAACTCTCAGTTTTTCCGGATGGCGGCCAACAAGATCCAGATAGGGTTTCTCCGGCCGGGGAATGACGTAGGGATCGCCGCTGGCCGGCCCCTCAACAGAATCGAGGATTGCTGCGCAATCACGCACTGTCCGGGTCACCGCCAGTTCAATACCAAGTCCATTGAGGCCGTCCCCGGCATCGGGACCGATCGGGACCCGGCCCCGGGTTGGCTTCAGACCGACAAGGCCGCAACAGGCGGCAGGAATGCGCGTTGAACCGCCGCCGTCATTGGCATGGGCGATGGGTACAATCCCCGCCGCTACCGCGGAAGCTGCGCCGCCGCTGGAACCGCCGGTGATCACGCCCGTATTCCAGGGATTGCGACAGGGGCCGTGCAGAAGGGATTCTGTGGCGACATTGAAGGCCATTTCCGGAACTGAGGTGCGGCCGACTGTTTGAAACCCTGCCGCGCGAAAACGTTTCATCAGGTCGCTGTCGTGGGGCAACACCAGACCTTCGCCAAGCCTCGATCCCATCTCGCACTTGCGCTCTTCAGCATGCAGGACCGCATCCTTGATCAGGAAAGGCACCCCCTGGAATGTTCCGTCGGGCAGATCGACGGAACCCGCAAGAGCATCGTCGAAAACCTCAACCACCGCATTCAGATGCGGATTTAAAAGGTCGATGGCTTCCTTGGCCAACCGGGCCAGTTCGCCAGCCGAGACCTGACCTGTCCTGACCAGTTCAGCCAGACCGAGCCCGTCATATTCTGCATATTCGGAAAGCTTCATCCGGATATTCCTGTTTCCTCCCCGGTCTGTCTGGCCGGGCGCCCTGTTTCACACAAACTATCCCGAATAAAAAAAACGCACCCGACACGAAAGTAGGGAAACCGCAAAAAAAGCCCGACCCACCCGAAAGTAGGGGCCGGACTAACAGGGCAGTAATTGGCGGGGAAACACTTTCCCGCTTTACCGGGGCAATGCCCCATGCTATCTGTTTAACCACTATTCACTGAAGAGATTTTATGTCCCGTTGATTACAGGTGGTGCTGCGCCACCACCACCAAATGTCGAACCGCTGCTTCCCTGCGTTGATTCTTGCAACGCAGGCCTTTTGACATATCCACCTTAAAATTGATCAACGAATATGGTCCCGCTGTATGCGGACTGTAAAAGGACATGAAAGAAATGATCCGAAAATTTCAAGAACACGACACAGACGCTCTATTGAGCGTCTGGTACAATGCCAATAAACTTGCTCACCCTTTTCTGAGCGAAAATTTCATCGCAGCCATCAAGCTCAAGGTGCGAGACATCTATTTACCGAATACCGAGACCTGGGTTGCAGAACAGGGCGATAATATTATCGGCTTTATCAGCCTGCTTCATAGTGAAGGTGAACGATCGGAGGTCGGCGCACTATTTGTCGAACCAGACTTCATCGGCAAAGGTTTCGGGCGGTTACTTATGGATCAAGCCGTTTCCATAAATCCGAAGCTGACGCTTGATGTCTTTAAGGAAAATCATATCGGCCGGCGGTTTTACGAGCGATATGGATTTCACCAGGTGAAGAAATATGTCTTTGACCCAACTGGGGACATGGTCTTGACACTCACCCTGGATTAAGCCCTCTGCAGGCCGGTAACGTCACACTTAGGGGCGTTACCGGCACCCCGGCCTCTCAGCCCCTAGAGCAGACCAAGATCCTGGGCGGCAAGAACGGCCGACGTGCGGTTTTTTACGCCAAGTTTCTCAAACAGATTCTTGATATGCCATTTGACCGTATTTTCCGCGATGCTCAGATCCTGGCCGATTTTCTGGTTGGAATATCCCCGGGACAAAAGGCGGAGCACATCCCGCTCGCGCTCACTCAGGGGCTCAAGGATCAGATGACCTGAATTTTCAGGCCGGGAAACGGGCCGCCTTATCGCCTGCGAGATACCTGCTTCAGAAGTCGCCGGCTGCTGTTGGGGCTGCCCGAAGGCTTCCAGTAACTGAACAATATATCCCTGTAGGCCATTTCCCGCCTCTGCAGATCCATTCCGAAGACAGGTTTTCAGAAGACCGGCGATCTCCGGTCCTTCATCCACAAACAGGCGGATATATTTCTCAGTCCGGGACAGCTCGAGCGCCTGACTTAAGAATACGATTGCCCTGTCCCGATCATTTACCAGGGCAAAAGCCCTAGCCAACAACAGTTTGATCTCCAGTAACCGGCGACGGCGACCGACGGTTTCCGCCAGCTTTTCCAGATGCAGAAGAAGCTCAGTGGCGCGATCAGCCTCGTTCAACGCCAGAAGCAACCTTGCCTTTGTCAGGGACCTGACACATTTAATCCGGTCCCAGTTTTCAATTTTCAGGTCATCTTCCAGCGACCTGACATCTATGCCGACCCGGCTGGCCCGCTCCCTGGCTTCCGGTAATTTGTCATCAAGTATCAACTGCTGTACATATTCATATTCAGTCAGCACATGCAGCCGATGCAACTTGTCCTGCTGGCATATTCTGTGTGCCGCCTCGATAGGTTCATAGATCTTTTCGCCTTCCCCGCGGGTCCGGTAAAGACGGGCCAGTATGGCGTAGCCCATAATCGGGGCTTCCGCCTGACCACATTCCTCCACCAGTTCGATATTGCCCGTAATCAGGTCCAGGGCCTCATCCAGCCTTCCCCATTCATAGAAAACCAGCCCCTGATACAAACGGCTCACGGCAATGGCCGGGGAATTGGGCAGATTGTCCCCCGCCGCCGTCTGTTCGGCATGTACGAAACAATCATAGGCCTTTTGCAGGTCTCCCTGGGCCATTTCCAGGATTCCGGTAAAACAATCCGCATAGACGACCCCGTAAACAGACCGGACTCTGGTGTGGGCTTCACGGGCCCGCTCCAGCGCGGCCCTTGCCTTGTCAAATTTATTCAGCGAGGTGCAGGCATATCCCAGCATATTATTCATGGCGCCAATCATGAAATCGGCATTTCCGGCGCCTATCTCCAGCGGCACTGATGCAAGTTTTTCCGCCTGGACCACATCATCAGCCGCGATGGCGACCCCGGTTTTGATAACCTTGATATCCTGTCTCCAGCGATTGAGTTTTTCCGGGGAAAAAATGCCGCGTTTTTCCGCTTCCGCAATCGCTTTTTCCACCCGGTACGCTGCCCCGGCCGCCTCGATCGGGCGCCGCATATGAAACAGGGCATACCCCTCATAGATCGGTATCTGGGGACGGGTACGTGCGATATCTTCCGGAATTTTCTTACACCAGTCCAGCATCAGCGGCATGTGACCCCGGCGCCTGATATTATCCGCATGAATTTCCACCAGCTCCGCCAGATAATCATAGTCGCCACTCTCATGGGCCAGGGAGACCGCTTCGACAAGCAGGCCTGAATCCGCAAACCATTGAGCTGCCTTTCGTTTCAGGACCGGTATTTCTTCCCGGTGAAGGCGTTTAAGCTGGGCCAGAAGAAACTCACGGTATAACTGGTGATAGCGGTACCATCCCCGGCTCTGGTCAAGCGGAACGATGAACAGGTTGTTGTCCTCGAGATATTCCAGAGTGGTCTGGGCATTTTCATCACCGGTAAGGACCTCGGCTACCTCCGCATTGAACCGCTCGAGAACGGCTGTGGACATCATAAATTTCTGCAGCCTTTCCGGCTGCATCGCGAAAACATTGGCGGTCAGAAACTCGACGACATCCCGGCTGCTGCCGGAAAACTGCCGGAGAAAATTTTCCTCAAGATGTTTGTCACGAAGGGCCAGGGAAACCAGTTGAAGCCCGGCCACCCAGCCTTCCGTGGAACTGATCAGCCGGTGCAGGCTCTCTTCTGAAATATCCAGCCCCTGTTTTCCCCGCATGAATTCAGCCGTTTCCCCCTCTGAAAATCTCAAGTCATGTTCAGGCAAAATCAAGATCTGGTCATGCACCTTGAGGGTTGCGATCGGAAGAAGAGGTTTGGTTCGGCTTGATATCACGAAATGGAAATTCGGCGGCGCCAGATTGATAAAACTTTCCATCAGCAGACTGATGTCGGGGCCGTCAGCAAGATGATAGTCGTCAAGGAACAGGACCGCCTCCTGCTGCCCGGCGGCAAGTTCATTGATCAGGGCGCCAAGGGCGGAAAAGAAGCGGTTTTCCAGTTTGTTCTGTAAAATACTTTCAGCAGACTTTCCGTCCACGGCCCCGGCAATCCTCAGGGCCTCGATCAGGTAATTCAGAAACTGCCCCTGGTCCTGGTCCCGGGAATCCAGGGATACCCAGGCCGTCGCCATCTTCTGCCCCTTCAAAAGATGATACCATTCGGCCATCAGGGTGGTCTTGCCGAAACCGGCCCCCGCTGAAACTACCGTAACCCGGCGCAATCCTTCCCTGTCCAGAAGATTTTCAAGATGAGGCCGTCTTACCCTCGAGGCCCTGTTTCCGGGCGGAAATAATTTTGTGATGATCAGGTCGGTGTTCATACACGTGTCTCAACCTACTCGTTCCGGTCTGCGGTTATCTGCTTTTTTGTTTCACCATAAGGGTAATTCCAAAAAGCATCGGTTGCAAAGGGAATTGAGCAATCTGGCCCGGAACAGATACCAAGGTATGAGAAAAATTACTGGATGATTTTTTAGATCAAACCATTCCTGTCATGGCGCCAGATTGAGAAGTGGATCGGAAAAAAAAGGGTTTTTGCAATAAAACCACTAGTGTTTTTGTTACCCGTAAGTAATATTAGGTTTCCTCTCCTCAAAATAATACATAAAATAACGCCTCGGATAAGCAATTGCTTCAATTCACGAAAGAAGAACCATGTCAGAAATCAAGGAAGTTGTTATTGTAGGGGCTGCCCGGACAGCCATCGGTGGGTTCGGCGGCAGCCTCAAGAGCCTGAATTCGGCCCAGCTCGGGACCATTGCCGCCCGCGAGGCCATCCAGCGGGCGAATGTCGAGGCCGGAATGATCCAGTCCTGTATTGTCGGCAATGTGATCCGCAACAGTCCCAAGGATTCCTATCTTGCCCGGGTAATCGGCATTGATAGCGGCCTGTCCCCTGACAGCCACGCGGTCACCGTCAACCGGCTCTGCGGCTCCGGCCTTGAGGCCATTGTCCAGGCGGCCCAGCAGATCCAGCTTGGCGAAGTGAACACCGCCCTGGCCGGCGGCGCTGAAAGCATGAGCAATTCCAGCTATTCCCTGGCCTCCAACCGCTGGGGCCAGCGCATGGGCAACAGCACCATCCTTGACGACCTGACCACGACCCTGCAGGATCCCTGGGATGACTACCATATGGGCATCACCGCCGAGAATGTGGCCGAGAAATACGGCATCTCACGGGAAGAACAGGACGCCTTTACCGCCGAAAGCCACAGGCGCGCCGCCGCGGCCATCGACGCCGGACACTTCAGGGAACAAATCGTGCCGGTCGAACTCAAATCCCGCAAGGGCGTGACCGTGTTCGATACGGACGAGCATGTCCGCGGGGACACCACCGCAGAGGGCCTGTCTGCGCTCAAACCCTTCTTCAAAAAGGACGGCACCGTCACTGCCGCCACCTCCTCCGGCATCAATGACGGGGCTGCCATGGTCGTTTTGATGGAAGCCGGCAAGGCAGAGAAAGAAGGACGCAGTCCGCTCGGTCGACTGGTCGGTTTTGCCCATGCCGGGGTAGAACCACACCTGATGGGGGAAGGCCCGATCCCGGCGGTGCGCAAGGTTTTCGCGCGAACCGGGCTTAACCTCGACGACATTGATGTGATTGAATCCAACGAGGCCTTTGCCGCCCAGGCTCTGGCGGTTTCCAGGGAACTGGGGCTGCCGGCGGACAAAGTCAATCCCAATGGCGGGGCCGTGGCGCTGGGCCATCCGGTTGGCGCCACCGGCGGCATTCTGACCACCAAGGTCCTGTACGAATTGAAGCGCACCGGCGGACGTTATGGTCTGGTGACCATGTGTATCGGCGGCGGCCAGGGGATAGCCGCCATCTTTGAGCGACTGTAAATCCCGGGAGGAAGACCAAAGATGACTGATGAAACCGTCAAGCTGACCATCGAGAACGGGGTGGCCATCATTACTCTGTCCCGTCCGGACAATATGAACGCTGTCAACCTGGACGCCTGCGAGAGTTTCTGTCGCGTGGCACAGGAAGCCTCCCGAAACGATACGGTCCGGGCGGTGCTGATCCGGGCCGAAGGCAAAGCCTTCTGTGTCGGCGGCGATGTCATGGAGATGAGCCGTGTAAGCGGTGATCGCCGGGCCCATGTCCATAAAATGGCCAGCGCCCTGCATGAAGGTATGCTTCATCTCAAACAGGCAAACGGGCTGGTGATCACGGAAGTCCAGGGTGTGGCAGCCGGCGCCGGCGTTGGGTTAGCCACCTTCGCAGACATCGTTCTGGTTTCCGACCGGGCCAGCTTTACCATGGCCTATACGGCCATCGGGCTGTCGCCGGACGGCGGGGCCACCTGGTTGCTGCCGCGCCTGGTCGGGCTGCGCCGGGCCCAGGAACTGCTGTACAGCAATCGCAAGCTGTCGGCACAGGAGGCCGTCGACTGGGGGCTGGCATCACAACTGGTGCCCCATGACGATCTGGCGGAAGAGGCCCTGGCCACCGCCTGCAAGATGGCCAAAGGTCCCGGCCGCGCCTTCTCTGACATCCGGGGCATGCTGGATCAGTCCCTGCAGAATGACTTCCGGAGCCATCTGGCCCGGGAAGCCGAAAATATTGCCGAACTGACCGTTTCCGAAGACGGGAAGGAAGGCCTCAGCGCGTTTCTCGAACGAAAAGAACCGGATTTCAGCGGCCGCTGAAATCCGGTTCTTAGATCAAAAAATAGCTTTCAGGAGAGCGGTCCGACACCGTTTCAGGCCGCGCTTTCTCTTTGCTTCAGGAGATCAAGGGCAACATCCACGATCATATCTTCCTGGCCCCCGACCATCTTCCGACGTCCAAGTTCCACCAGGATTTCCCGCACGTCCAGCCCGTAATTTTCGGCAGCCGTTTCCGCATGCCTGAGGAAGGAGCTGTAAACACCGGCATAACCAAGCGACAGGGTTTCCCGGTCAACCCGCACAGGCCGGTCCTGTAATGGTCGAACCAGATTTTCCGCCGCATCCATCAGCTTGAACAGATCACAGCCGTGGTTCCAGCCCATGCGATCCGCCACGGCAATGAAGACCTCCAGGGGCGCATTACCCGCGCCGGCGCCCATGCCGGTCAGGGAAGCATCAACCCGGATCGCCCCGTTTTGTACGGCGGCGATGCTGTTGGCAACACCGAGGCTGAGATTATGATGGGCATGGATGCCGCGCTCTGTTTCCGGTTTCAGAACCTTGTCAAAGGCCTTCAGCCGGGCAGTCACATCATCCATATTCTGGGCCCCGCCCGAATCCACAACATAGACCGTGGTCGCCCCGTAGCTTTCCATCAGCTGCGCCTGCTCGGCCAGAACCTCCGGTTCAATCATATGGCTCATCATCAGAAAGCCGATGGTGTCCATGCCCATATCCCGGGCCACACCGATATGCTGCTTCGAGACGTCCGCCTCGGTGCAGTGAGTGGCAACACGTACCGAACGCACCCCAAGATCATAGGCCCGTTTCAGGTCCTCTTTTGTGCCAATTCCCGGCAGCAGAAGCGTGGTAAGCACGGCATTCTCCAGTACCTCGGCTACAGCCTCCAGCCATTCCCAGTCCGTATGGGCGCCAAAACCATAGTTGAAGCTGGAGCCGGAAAGACCATCTCCATGCGCAACCTCGATGGCGTCCACGCCGGCCTCGTCCAGCGCCTTTGCAATATTGCGCACATGGTCAATGCCATACATATGACGGATGGCATGCATGCCGTCGCGCAGGGTAACATCCTGAATATAGAGTTTATTGTCTGTCATGATCTTTCTCCTCAGGCGGCCCGGCTGAATTTAAGGGCGGCAATCTTTTCGGCCGTGCCCAGCGCCGCCGATGTCATAATGTCCAGGTTGCCCGCATAAGCCGGCAGGTAATGGGCGGCGCCCTCTACTTCCAGAAAGACGGAAGTTTTGAGCCCTTCGAACTCCCCATATCCCGGGATCTTCAGCGGATTGTTGGAGCCGAAGCGTTCAAACTGCACCTTCTGTTTCAGACGGTAGCCCGGCACATAAGCCTGGACTTCCTCCACCATTTTCTCAACAGAGGCCTCGACCTCGGCTTCATCGGCCATCTCGGACAGGGTAAAGACCGTGTCACGCATCAGAAGCGGCGGTTCCGCCGGATTAAGAACGATAATCGCCTTGCCCTTGCCGGCCCCGCCCACTTTTTCGATGGCCCGGCTGGTGGTCTCGGTGAATTCATCGATATTGGCCCGTGTTCCCGGCCCGGCAGAACGCGAGGAAATACTGGCCACGATCTCCGCATAATGCACTTTTGCGACCCTGGCGACGGCCGCCACAATCGGAATAGTCGCCTGGCCGCCGCATGTCACCATATTCACATTGGGCTCGTCAAGGTGAGCCTCCATATTGACCACAGGCACTGTGTAGGGACCGATGGCCGCAGGTGTCAGGTCAATCAGAACTTTCCCGGCCGCCCGGCATACCTCGTCATGTTTCTTGTGCGCATAGGCCGATGTGGCATCAAAGACAATGCGAATGTCATTCCATTCCGGCATTTTCACCAGACCGTCGATGCCTTCCGATGTGGTCGGCACCCCCATCCGTTCGGCCCGGGCAAGACCGTCTGAAGCCGGATCGACACCGACCATAGCGCCCATTTCAAGCACCGTACTTGTACGCATGACCTTGATCATCAGGTCGGTACCGATATTGCCGGACCCGATAATTGCACATTTTATTTTTTCAGATTGAACCATCATATAATTCCTTCTCGCCGGTCCTGACTGACCGTGAAATGAACAAAGCCTGCGGCATGCTCAACATGGTCAGTCGTCATCGGGGGTATCCCCCTGTCAGTGATCAGTGACATTTTATGCAGAAGGTATTTTTTAGCAACTTGCCCCAAGTGAAGTATTCCCATATTATGAGAATATATAACTGGAGAACATGATGACCGGCACCAAAACACTGGAAAAGGCCGTGGCCATTTTCAAGCTGGCGATTGACAAAAAACAGCCCCGAAGCGCAAAGGAAATAGCGGCCCTGACGGCCCTGCCCGTTGCGACTGTTTATCGTCATCTGGCAGTTTTCGAGAAGCAGGGCCTGATCCGGCGGAACAGTCACGGGACACTTGGACCAGGAGCCGACCTGGTTGCCCTGGTAGATCAGACCCGACTGTATGAGACACTGGCCTCCACCGCACGGCCGATTCTGGAGAAGGTGAGCCGCAAGCTCAGGATGATATCCCAGCTCGGGATCTTTGAAAATGACATGGTGACCTATCTGGTCAAGTCGGAACCCGAAGGACAAAGCGTCTTCACCAGGGAAAACGAGCAGCTCGAAGCCTATTGTACGGGAATTGGAAAACTGCTGCTGTCGGAACTGCCGAAACAGGAACTGGACGCCTACCTCGGAACCGGCCCCTTCCCGGCCATCACTGACCATACCCTCACCGAGCCCGAGGAATTACGTCAAGCGCTTTCCGAAATCCGGGAAAACGGCTATGCGATTGACAACGCGGAAATGGATCCGGATTTATTCTGCCTTGCCGTCCCTTTGCGGAATCTGGAGGGAGACATCATTGCCGGCCTTTCGGCCTCCTGTCGTGGTGCACATACTTTCGAAGCAGAGAAAGACCGGATGCGGGATCAACTGACTGGTGCTGTGGCAAAATTGAGAGAGGCTCTTTACGGCAAATGGATCAGAACTTCAGGCAGCAACTAAACTGGTCCGGGAAATGGCGCCAGCCGGGTCCGATATCTGAACAGAAACTCCTTATCCTATTACATATTCTACTCCTTGACCCACACCCGGCTTTCCTATCAACTATGGGCGGGAGACAATATTATAAAAAGGGAAGCAAAGAATGACCGACCATACATTTGGCAGCAAGGCGAGTCCGGAGCCTATTCTCACCGATGTCGTGGGCGATGTAGGAAGCGATGACACAGGCGCGGCCAAGGCTGCACTCATAGATGAGAAGTCCTACCCTGCACCGGGAAAAGCCTGGTACTGCGTTTTTGTGCTGGCGCTCGCAGTGATGGTAAACTTTCTCGACCGGGGCATCTTGACCCTGCTTGTCGAACCCATAAAACGTGACCTTAATCTTACTGATGTCCAGATGAGTTTGATTATGGGCTTTGCCTTCACCTTTTTCTATTCGATTCTCGGCCTGCCGGTCGCCCGGATGGTTGACCGCAGAAGCCGTAAAAAAATCATGGCGGCGGGCATTGCAATCTGGAGCCTGATGACCGCCTTTTGCGGTCTTGCCTCGAGTTTCTGGCAGTTATTCATGTGCCGTGTGGGCGTGGGCGTCGGTGAAACAACCAGCGGTCCTTCCGCTTATTCACTGCTTTCGGATTATTTCCCGCCAAGTAAACTGCCCCGGGCAATTGCCGGCATGAACCTGGGTTTTGTTGCCGGTTCCGGTCTGGCGATGGTTCTCGGTGGTGCCGTGATCGGCTTTATCGGGGACAAAGAAGTTACCGTTCCTGTTCTAGGATCGCTCCGCAACTGGCAGGTTGTTCTGATGTTGGTAGGGTTGCCCGGTCTTATTGTTGCCGCCCTGATGCTCACCGTTTCAGAACCCCCCAGGCACGGCGTCGTGGTCAAAGAATCCCAGCCTGTTGGTGATGTCTTTAAGTTCATTTATTCCTACTGGCCGATTTATATTCCCCTGTTCCTAGGCCTTGCCATGCGTTCAGCCCAGATGTTCGGGATGCAGATGTGGGGCCCTGCCTTTTATATGCGCACCTTTGACTGGGGCCCGGAAATTATCGGTTATGTTTCCGGCGTAAGTATCATGATCTCCATGCCGCTCGGGCTTTTCCTGGGAAGCTGGTTCGCCGAATATTACTATAAGAAGGGCTATGCTGATGCCAACATGCGGGTGGTTGTCTACAGCACCCTTATTTCCATCCCGCTCTCCATTATAGCCCCCCTGATGCCTGACCCCTGGATCGTGGCAGGTATGGGAATTGTAAACTTTGTCTTTATGGGCATGGCCGCACCGGTAGAAAATGCAGCCATTCAGACGGTGACGCCCAACAAATACCGGGGCCAGGTCACCTTCCTGTTCCTCTTTACCATGAATGTCATTGGGATGGGCCTTGGACCACTGATGATTGGCAGCATGACCCAGTATATCTTCGGTGAAGACGGCATTCGATATGCCCTGGTTCTGAGCGCCGCCATTATCGGCCCTCTGGCAACCTATATTTTCTGGTACGGCATGAAACCATACGGAAAAGCCATCGCTGCCGGCGGGCTGCTGGAAACTCAGGATTCTGACAAGACAACCTGAGCCAGGCGTTCTCTGCTGACGTCATCTACCGGAACGAACAGAATAAGCCTCTGACCGGGGGCTTCTTCTATTGCATAGGAGCTATGCTGAACAGTAATGTCGCCGAAGCCGGATGTATTCACCGTATGGACGTCTTCAAAATGAGCAACGATTTCTGATTCATACCAGAACTCCTCGAAGGTTTTGCTCTTCTTCAGCATTTCCTGAATGATCGCGTCAAAAACATCTATACGTGTGGTCCTGCTGTAATCCCATTTGAAGCGTGCCGTTAGGCGGCGGGCCATTTCCCTGAAACCTTCAGGGTTCTTACGATACCTTTCATCCAGCATGAGAATCTTGAACAGATTTCTCTCTGATGCCGGACGACCCGCATAATCTCTGAAAATTTTGGTAACGATTCGATTCCAGCCAATCACCGTCCAGTCTTCCGTAATGACCTGGGCCGGAATATTCAAACCATCCAGCATATGCTGGGTGATGGGATGAATCACCTCGTCCGGCGGCACAGCAAGCGGAGGTGGACGGTGCTGGGCAAGGGCAAACAGAAATTCGCGCTCCTGCGGATTCAGCAGGAAGGTTTTACTCAATCCTTCCAGCATGGCCGCAGAAAGCTGAACGTCCCGGCCCTGTTCGAACCAGGTGTACCAGGTCACACTCATCCCGGTGAGGGCCGCTACTTCCTCGCGACGAAGTCCTACCGTACGGCGACGATCACTATCCGGAAGGCCCACATCCGCAGGCTTGATGCGTGCACGGGCATTTTTCAGGAACCGGACAAGTTCATCTCTTTGTGTCATATTGCAACCTCTCTGATAATCCAGAATTAGTAAGTCATACTAACAGTGTCAAGTCAGACTCTGGTTTTGGCAAAAATAATAACATATGTTAACATAAGTCCGTTCTCTTCGGCCGGGCCAGACAGGGCAAACTGGGTGTTAGTTTTTATTATAGGATAACAACAGGTCTGTTTGTAACCTCAACTTCTTGCCACTATAGCAGCGTACAAAAAAGCATGCCTTGAACGGAGAAAAACCATGACTAAAAAAATATTTATGACCTGCGCTGTAACCGGCAGTTCACCACTACCCAAACACCCGAATTTTCCGTTTAAACCGGAACATGTAGCAGCCGAAGGTCTGGCCGCCGCAGAAGCCGGCGCCGCAATATTGCACATACATGTCCGGGACCCCGAGACAGGCGCGGCATCGACCGAGCTTGAACTTTACCGCGAAGTTATCGGCCTGATCAGGGAAAAGAACAAAGAAGTGATCCTGAACGTCACAACCGGTCCGGGCTGTACCTGGATGCAGAGCGACACCGAGCCGGAAAAATGCGGCCCGGGAACGCTGATGTATACCGCCGAAAGACGGCTGGAGCATATTCTCGACCTCAAACCGGAAATGTGCACTCTTGATATCTGCACCATGCAGCTGTGGGGCGGTGCCGCAATCAATCTGGACCCCATGATTACCCGTATGGGGGAAATGATCCAGGATATGGGGGTTTTGCCGGAAATCGAATGTTTCGAAGCCGGAGACTTTGTCTTTGCCGATGATTTGATGGCCAAGGGCGCACTTCCCAAGAATGCCCCCTATTCCTTCGTTCTGGGGACAAAATACGGCCTGCCGGCAACCACGGAAGCAATGTCCTATGCCCGTAACCAGATCCCGCGCGGCGCCAACTGGACAGCCTTCGGTGTTAGTCGTCATTCATTCCCGATGGCAGCCCAAGCCGTTTTGCTGGGCGGCAATGTCAGGGTCGGCTTTGAAGACACCGTTTATTTGCGCCGGGGAAAAATGGCCGCCAATAACGCAGAACTGGTCAGCTGGGGCGCCAGCATTATTGAACATCTTGGCAACGATCTTGCAACAGCAGGCGAAGCGCGGGAAATGCTGGGACTGGCACACTAGGGTTCCACACACCATCAATAGAACAAAATATAGGGAAGAACATTATGCTTGAAGTCTATCACGCCGAACCCGGCGCCAATACCCTGAAAGTGCTGCTCGCCTTGAAGGAAAAAGGCGTTGAATTCAAGAGCTGCTATGTTGCGCTCAATAAATTTGAGCAACACGAGGAATGGTTCAAAAAAATCAATCCCAACGGACAGGTTCCTGTCATCGTCCATGACGGCAAGGTGATTAACGAATCGACCGTCATCAATGAATATGTCGATGCCGTTTTCGAAGGCCCGGCCCTGCGCCCGGCAGATGAATATGGCAAGGCGATGATGCGGATATGGACCAAATGGGTGGACGAGTATTTCTGCCCGGCACTGAGCTACCTGGCCTGGAACTGGATGATAAAGAGCCTGGTCAAAGACCTGACCCCTGAGGAGTTTGAAGCAAAGCTGGAGCGTATCCCCCTCAAGGAGCAGCGGGACAAATGGCGCATTACTGCGACCGAAGGCTACCCCGAAGAACGGCTAAAGGAATGGCGGCGACAGGTTGAAAATTCCGTCACGAAAATTGACGGGGCACTCCGTGAACATGGCAAACCCTGGATCCTCGGCGACCGGTTCACCCTCGCGGACATTTCAGTCTTTGCCATGGCCCAGCCCATGCCCATGGGTTACGACGACATCATGAACGAAAAGGCCACACCGCATCTGACGGCCTGGTATAACCGCATGATGGAACGCGAAGGCACCAAAGCGGCCCTTACCATGCCCAATCGCATGCGTGAGGAAGTCAAACTGGACGACCGCATCGAGGTTCTATCCAAACAAGGAAAGTAAGACTTTGGCCAACAACAATACGATCATTCTTTATGATCTGGTGCTGGAAAGCGGCTGTACCATCAGCCCCTTTGTCTGGCGCACAAAATATGCCCTGAAACACAAAGGCTTTGACCTTGATCTCGTGCCAAACGGCTTTACCGGCATTGAAGAACTTACGAATGGTTTTTCCGATCGACTACCCGTTATTGTTGATGACGGCCACTGGGTGAAGGACAGTTGGGAAATTGCCGAATATCTGGATGAAAAATATCCCGATCTCCCGATGCTGTTTGAAGGCGAGAGCCATAAGATACTCACACGGTTCATTGATGACTGGGCCTGGAAAACCGCGATTTCCCCGTGGTTCAGATGTTACATTCTTGACTATCATGACCTGTCCATGCCGCAGGACCGCGACTATGTCCGCACCAGCCGGGAACAGCTGTTCCTTGGCGGGGAGAAACTCGAAAATGTACAGGCCGGACGGGAAGAGCGCCTGCCGCTCGTCCCGCCAACCCTGGAACCCCTGCGCGTTCTTTTGCAGGACACGCCGTGGCTTGGCGGGGAAACACCCAACTATACCGACTATTGTATACTGGCTGTTTTTCTGTGGACCGCATCCGTCGCCAAAGTTCCACCATTGCATGACGATGACCCGCTGAAGGACTATATTGATCGTGGCTTTGACCTGTATGGCGGTCTGGGACGCCATGAAGGCATGCATAATTTATTTGGTCTGCCAAAGGCAGGATAACCCCGAACCCAAATATTCAGATTTAACAGGAGTAGAAAATGCAGGATCTAAAAGGGAAAGTCGCATTTATCACCGGCGGTGGTTCCGGTGTTGCGCTTGGTCAGGCAAAGGTATTTGCGGAAGAAGCCGGCATGAAAGTCGTGATTGCGGATGTCCAGCAACCCCACCTTGATGAAGCCATGGAATATTTCAGCGACAAAAAAGCAGAGGTTCATGCCCTGAACCTCGACATCACCGACCGGGACGCCTATGCCCGCGCAGCCGATGAGGCAGAGGAAGTGTTCGGACCCGTCCAGCTTCTGTGCAATACAGCTGGCGTCAGCCAGTTCGGGCCGATCGAACAAGCGACATTTGATGACTGGGACTGGCAGATTGATGTTAACCTGAAGGGAATGATCAATGGTGTAATGACCTTCATGCCGCGCATGATTGAGTACGGTAAAGGCGGGCATATCCTCAATACAGCCTCCATGTCAGCCTTCGTGGCCCTGCCGACAACCGCGATTTACTGCACAACCAAATTTGCCGTGCGCGGCCTGTCTGAATCGCTGCGTGTAGAATTGGATAAATACGACATCAACGTTTCAATCCTGTGCCCGGGTGCGGTCAACACCAACATTCACCGCTCTGTGGAAAGCCGTCCGGACAAATACGGCAAAACCGGTTATTACGGCCGGGATGAAGAGGTTTTCACCCGCCTGAAATCTGTTATTGAAGGCGGGTTTGATCCGGTTGATCTGGGCCGGATAGCCCTGGAGGCGGTCAAGCGCAACGACTTCTGGGTCCTGCCCTATCCCGAGTTCGTCCCGACAATTGAGGAACAAAATGCTGAACTCATCAGTGCCCTCAAGTCCTATGAAGACGACCCCGATTATAAACGGCGCGTGAAACTGGCGGAAGAAACCGGGCAGGCCATGCCCGGCACCAAAAAATAATTTCCGGAAAAGTTACGAAAAAGGGAGGGCGCTAACTCAGTGCCCTCCCTTTCCTTTTTTCTGGAAATCCCTTCTATTCTGCCGAGAAATAGGCAATCGCCCGAAACTCGATACTTTCCCGCTCAATGGCGTCACTGCGGCTGGTGTCCTCAAACGCCGTATGGGCTGCCCGCCAGGCGCGGGAATGATCGGAGTCATAGAATTTGATAAAGATCACTTCGTCCCTGGTCATATCCGGGAAATACCACCATTGATGGGCGGGGTTATGGTAAAAAATGGAGGCGGATACCATATCCTCTTCACCGGGAATTGGGGCAAACAGAGCATCGCCCTTCGGGATCTCGTCCACATCCACCTTGACGTTGGGTGTTCCTTCATTTTCATCCATGCTCCTGAAATCACACAGGGCAAGGGGCCAGTCCTGCGGGGCCGGGCTGAGCGCCCGCCACAGGCTGAACATAATAAAGCGGTCATACCCGGGGCCGTCTGGCACCGCTTTCTCATAAATCTTTTTCGCAACTGTTTCTGCCGTCCTGGGGGTGAAGTCGACATGGGCCTCGCCGGCCGGCGGTTGAACCTTCTGTCCGGTCAGGCCCGAGGATCGAACCTGTCCCCCCATGGGGAGCACAAGATCTGCCCCGGTCCATTCTTTGGTGATTTCCTCAACTTCCCCGGCATAGACCGTTTTAATCGCCTCGTCGTCCAGGAAATCCGTGACACTGGTGACTTGTTTCCTGATCGCAAACCCGTGTTTATCAATCGTAAAGGGTTCAGACGCCTCTCTGGCATTATGAATTTTCACAGGATAGGGTTCGTATTCACCGGTATTATATTCCTCACCGGGCGCCCAGAAACGCCTGTTAATACGGGAGGTCGGTATCAGATATTTGATTGTTGTATCAATGGAACTCTGTGCATCAGACATCGAAATTATCCTTCTTCATTTCCTGCCGGTCTTGAGAAACACTCCCTGACCATGTCCGGGACACGGGCGGCTCGCAGGCCACCCGGTCGCTCACTGTCCGGCACTGTCCACACACGTGTTTCCGTGCACTCAACGCAAATTTCGCCGTTCCGCACCAGACGGTGGTGGATTTTGAAACTGCTGTTGCCGAAGTCCGGGGCTGCTGTTTCAACAACCACGTCATCGCCGTAGGCTGCGGGTTTCAGGAAGCGGGCCGCTACGTCAACCATGGGAAAACCGGCCACGTTCATTTCTTCGAGCATGATCTTTTTTTTCGGTAACCCTGCATGCTCAAAAAGCCGTATGGTGTTTTCACCGAACATATCAAGATAGCGAGGTGCATAGACAATACCCGCGGGATCGCACTGGCCCCATTCAATCCTCAGGTCTCTGCTGAAAAACGGGATCAATCGTTAAATCCTTCCCTTGCCCTGCTGTTGTCAATCTTGATCGGCTTGCCGGTAACAGGATGGTTATAATGGAATGGCACGATATCCGTTGCGGGCCACAGGCGCGGCTTTGGATTAATAAGTTCATCCGGACCAAGCGGGTCCTCGGGATAGGTCACGCTGGCCATCGGAATAAAGTCGACTTTCGTCTTGGACCAGCCTTCTTCGAAGGAGGCATGCCAGTGGGGATAATAGCGCAGGGCCTTGATTTTCCAGACCCCGTTTTCACGGACATATTCATTTTCATAAATGCCGCCTTCCCACCACTGGCGTTCATCACCCTTGGCGGTTTCATGCAACCCGGCCTGCATCATGGAACGCCCGCGGACCAGTGCGGTCTTGCGGTCCGGTGCGACATCAATAATCATCTGCAACTGCGGATGGTCCAGCAGCCAGCCATAGCGGGGGCCGTTATGGTTTTCCGTAAAAGCGGTCCGGAAGCGTTCAATATAGAGCCTGTGAACGCCGGCTTTTCCCTTGTAGATGCCGCCAAGAAACCAGACTTCACCGTCATCGGCGAAAAGGTCAACCACTTCGTCATACTGTGATTTATCAATGAAATAGCCATAGGAATACTGAAGCCGGCGAATATCGTGTATATCCTGCTGCACACCCAGATCATGTTCCAGTTTTTCAACCCGTTTGAGCAGGTCTTCGTTAGAGATATTCGTCATTGTAGCCTCCGCTTTTTCCCAAGATTTTGCGCACTCCCATACGCCTATGTATAATAGCTTTTATACACCAGTAGCCTCCTGGGAAAAAGGGTGATTTTTTATACCCCCCTGACAGATGAGACCACCCCAGAATTATTTATGCGCTACCCGGCATTCCCCAGAAGCCAGCCGCCGTCCACCTTGAATTCGCTGCCGGTGACATAGAGACTGTCATCCGAGGCCAGAAAGGTGACCATTCCGGCGACATCCTCGGGAACGCCCCGCGCCCCAAAAGGCACTTCGGCACAGACTGCCTGCTCGATCTCTTCCGGCGTCATCCCTGAATTTTGCGCAAACTCGGCAAAAATCGCATCGGTCATCCGGGTCCTGATGATCCCGGGATGAATAGAGTTGCAGCGCACCCTGGCCCCGTCCTGCGCCCCGATCAGGGCAATAGAACGGGTTAATTGCTGAACGGCTGCCTTGCTGGCGCCATAGGCCAGAGCAGACGGTGTCCCCATGAAGGAAACGATCGAGGATATGTTGATGATGGAACCGGTGCCGCGTTCCTGCATATGCGGCGTCACCGCGCGACAACCAAGAAAGGTGCCGTCCAGGTTAATGCCCATCACTCTGTGCCATTCGGTCAGGGAAGTATTCAGCCCCCCTTTCTTCAAATCTCCCTCAATTCCTGCGGCATTCAGAAGCACATCAATACGGCCCTGTCGTTCAAGCACATCTGACACAATGTCCGACCAGACCTTTTCATCACTGACATCATGGGCATAACCTGTGCCGCCAATTTCCCTGGCAACCGCCTTTGCGGCGTCACCGGCAATATCGGTCACCACAACGTGGGCGCCTTGTGCCGCCAGGGCTTTTGCCGAGGCTTTTCCCAATCCGCCGGCCCCGCCGGTAATCAGTACAACCCGTCCTTCAAGTTTCATCCATTGCCTCCCTTTAATGGTCTTCCGTTCATCAAACAGTATAGCCGATCAGGAGTCCAAATACCCGGATTCCAGTTCGCCTGAATTGAACCAGAGCGAAAACCTCTTCCCCATAGGTTTTCTTGATACCATAGACCCGCCGTGATAGAGTTCAGTTAAAAGGCGTAAAAAGCCGGTTATTCAGAAAATATAGTGGACATTTTTCAACCCTGGAGACACCCGATGGGTTCGGTACAGATCCTGTCTACCAGATCGCTGAAGCCCCCTCACCGGCTTCGCTTCTGGAATGAAATCGCCAAGGAAGCATACAGCGGAACCCATATTGAATCCGATGACGATCGCTTTGAAGCGGAATTATGGCGCTGGAAATTGCAGGACCTTGTGATGATAAGGCCCCGCGCCCCGCGCTCCATTGTGCGACGGGAGGCAACTTCCGGCGGCTTGCCAAGTGATAAACTGGTCCTGCATCTTCAACATCATGGAAAGTCCCGCTTTCGACAGGGACTTCATGAATTCGAACTGATGGCGGGGGATATGGAAATCAACCCGGCTGACAGCCTTTACAGTCTCGATGTTTCCGACAGGAACGATATGCTGTCAGTGGAGCTCCCCATCGCCCCGCTTCTGGAAAAAGTACCGATGCTGGAAAGCGTCATGTGCCGTCCTTTCTCGGGTAAAATGCAGTCTGTCCAGTTGCTGCACAGCTATATCATTTCCCTGTGGCAGGTTGGCAGGAACCAGCGCGGGACAGATTCCTGGAGCGAGGGGGCCGTAAACGCTTTCTATTCCCTGCTCGCCTCGGCATTGACTGCCCCTGAGGACAACGCTGATGAAAGTACGCTGCTGGAAAAGCTGATCATAGAGGTCCAGGCAAGACTGACAGATCCTCAACTCTGCACCGAAAGCCTGGCAAAAATTACCGGCGTTACACCGAGAACTGTCCAGCTGGCATTTGCCAAAACGGGAATGACACCCTCAAGCTACATTACCCGGGCGCGTCTTGACTGGGCAGCGGAAAATCTCCGCCTGTTCCCGGAAAGAAGCGTGACCGAGGTTGCTTTTTCCGTAGGGTTCAATGATGCGTCCTATTTTTCCCGCTGCTTCCGGAACCACTTCGGGGTCTCCCCCCGGGCCTGGCGGTAAAATCAACCCACCGTTACACAGAAGGCCAGCCCCCGAAAGGACTGGCCCTTTATCCTGAGACCGGTGATGCCGGAACTTACCCCGTCACAAACCCTTCATAGCCGGCCCTTGCGATTTCATTGCATTTCCCGCGGTAGGCGCCGACACCGCCCACATAGGGCATGAAAACAAGCTTTCCATCACGGGTTCGCCCCTTGTACCAGCTGTCGGACTTGGGAAATACCGTCATATTGGCCACCTCGTCCGAATGAGCCATCCAGGCGCTTTCAGCCCCCTCTGTGGCTTCGATGGTTGTTTTTCCACTTTCACGTAAATGGGAAAGGCAGTCTGCAATCCATTCCACATGTTGTTCAATGGACACCACCACATTACTGAATACGGAGGGGCTTCCGGGACCGGTAATGGTGAAAAGGTTCGGAAAGCCGGCAACCGCAAGTCCCAGGTATGAACGGGGACCATCCGCCCATTCCTCGCGCAGCAGATGATTGCCCGGCCCCCGAATATCTATTTTATTGATCGCGCCCGTCATAGCGTTAAAACCGGTCGCAAGAACCAGCACGTCAATGGGATAGCGGCCCTTTGCGGTCACAAGCGCATCTTCCGTGACTTCCCGGATAGGCTCGTCACGTACATCCACAAGCTCGACATTATCCCGGTTCATGGCGTCATAATAACCGATTTCGGAACAGAGCCTGCGGGACCCGATCGGATAGTCTGTCGGGGTCAGATGACAGGCTCTTTCCGGGTCCTTCACCAGTTTTGCAATTTTTTCACGGGCAAAATCCGCACAAAGCCTGTTTGAGTCCTCATCAAGCAAAAGATCCCCGTAGGCAAGTAAAAGACCCGTGGTCCCCGCATTCCAGTGTTCTTCGAAACGCTGGCTCCTTTCCTCTGCCGGGGCCGCCTTCGCCGATCCGTCGCGGGGGGCGTCAAACCAGCCCAGCGGATTATGCCGCGCACTTTCCCGAAGCTCCGGCAGCCTGGGTTTAATTTCCTCCATGATTTCATCGGTCAGGGGATAGTTATTTGCCGGGACCGCAAAACTTGGCGTGCGCTGAAACACCGTCAGGCTTTCCGCGACTTCAGCAATTTGGGGAATAATCTGAATTCCTGACGATCCGGTTCCAACGACGGCAACACGCTTGCCTTTTAAGTCAATATCATCACGCCAGTGGGCGGTATGGGCGATCTCGCCAGTGAACTTCTCTATGCCGGGCCAGTCTGGCAATTTGGGATCTGAAAGACATCCCGTGCCGAGGATAAAATATCTTGCTTCAACCTCCTCACCGGAATCAAGATGAACCGTCCAGGATTTTGTATCCTTGTTCCATTTGGCCGCCGTCACCCGGGTATTAAAGGTGATGTCCCTGTTGAGGTCAAAACGTTCGGCGACATGTTCAAGATATTTCAGGATTTCCGGCTGAGTGGCGTATCGTTCAGTCCAGCGCCATTCCGCCTCCAGTTCCGGCGAGAAGGAATAGCTATATTCAATGCTTGGCACGTCACAGCGCGCACCGGGATAGCGGTTCCAGTACCACGTCCCTCCCACGCCGGAACCGGCCTCGATAACCCGCGTTCTGAAACCAAGCTCACGCAGTTTATAAAGCATATAAAGCCCGCTGAACCCCGCCCCGACAAACAACACGTCAAGCATTTCCGTCTTCTTCTCCACATCACCAGACATGACGTATTTCTCCCTTAGTCTTTCGTTGAAATCGCGTTTTTCAGGAACGCCCCGGCCTCTTCAATGGCTTGTCGTCCGGAATCGAGCATGAAGGAAAATGCGTGCCAGACATGAGGCATATCCGGCCAGACATCCAGTTTCACTTTTACGCCTGCTGCCCCGGCCGAACCGGCAAGTTTTACGGCGTCATCGAGCAAAATCTCCGCCGAGCCCACCTGAATAAGCAAGGGGGGCAGGCCTGTAAGGTCGGCAAAAACGGGAGATGCCAGAGGATCCCGCGGATCGGTTTGATTCAAATAATGTGCCGCGGCAATGCGAAGTCCGGCCGCTGTCAACGCAGGGTCCTCGCTCGCCTTTGTCGTGAAGCTTTCTGTATCGCAGGAGAGGTCCGCCCAGGGTGAAATCGCCAGGGCCGCCGCCGGCAGCGGCGCGCCGGCATCCCGCAATTTGACCAGCAGGGACATCACCAGCCCGCCGCCGGCTGAATCACCCGCAACAACAATCCGGTCAGGAGAAAAACCCTTGTCCAGAAGCGCCTGATAGGCCGAGGCCGCATCTTCAACGGCAGCCGGGAAGACGTCTTCCGGCGCCAGCCGGTAATCGAGGGAATAGGCCCCGACGCCGATTGCGCGCCCAAGCTCGGCAGAAAGACCACGGTAGCCCTGGGCGCTGCCGCCGATAAAACCCCCGCCATGCAGGTAAAGAAGCGCCGCATCCCCGGCCGCCCCGGGGCTGGTGCTCAGTAAAGCAGAAACGTCACCCAGCTTTACATTTTCAAAACTCAGATCTTCCGCCACGGGGATTTGCGACAGGGTCACCTCAAAGTCCGCCCGCAGCTTTGCCGGCGGGTCCTCGAAACTGAGATCGCCCGCCCGCAACGCCCCGATCAGTTCCGCAAGCACGGGATCCTTTTCCCTTGTCTCCGACATGCCGTTCTCCCTTTTATTTCCAGCCCTGATTATGGTCAGGTTGATATTAAACCTAAAGAAAGTCGCATACTCGGATATGACCGAAATTCATTTGGATTCAGGCGAAATAGAAAACGTTATCCCGAAGAAGCATTTTTCAGGAAAAAATTGATCTTGGAGATGTGCTGCCAGTGCATCCCTCTGGCTGTAAAAAATAACTCTGGCAAAAGGCCGGAAAAAGGGTGCGGCCGGAACCGCACCCCTCAGGTTTAAACAGACAACCGGATCAGAATGAACGGGACACAGAGACACCCCATTCAGCCGGACGGCCATACACCGCATTGCGGAAACCGAAGGACGGCACAGATTCCGAACTTGTCACGTATTTCTCGTCCGTAATGTTCGTGCCAAACACGGCAACCTGCCACATCTCGCTGGTATCTTCCCAGGTCAGCCGGGCATTAAGCAGGGTGTAGGCGTCCTGCCGGATTTCCGGTGTATTGGAGGGATCGTTGAAGAAACTGCCGCGATGGCTGAGATCTCCGCGCAGGATCAGTCCGCCATATTCACCAAGATCAAAGCGATACTGGATCCCGGCGTTGAGGGTCCATTTCGGCGCCTGCGGCAGTTTGTTGTCGATGGAATAACCGACAGAGTCCGCCAGATAGGTGTATTTATTGTCCATGAAACCAACACCCAGATTAAGGTCAAGGTTGGCCGTCGGACGGGCTGCAACTTCCACTTCCGCGCCCCAGATTTCCACATCACCGGCATTATCCACTGTCAGCAGCAGACCGCCGGTATTGGGGTTAACCGAGTTGGAGGAAAGCTGCAGGTCCTTGTACTGGCTGAAGAAGGTAGCCACGTTCAGGGTCATGCGATTGTCGAACAGCCGGGATTTCATACCCAGTTCGTAAGCCGTCAGATTTTCCTGATCGTAAGCTTTGAATTCCAGCGGATCCAGTGGACGAGGGTTCCAGCCGCCGGACTTGAAGCCTTTGGAGAAAGAGGCGTAGACCAGCACGTCATCATTGACGTGATAGTCCAGACCCACCTTCGGTGTAAATTTGGACCAGCTCTGTTCATCGGTTGTCGGCGCGGTTGCCACCTTGCCTGAATTGGGGAAAACGGAGTCAATGAAATAGACTTTTTTCTCCCAGGAATAACGGCCGCCCAGGGTCAGGCTCAGCTGATCGGTGAAATCATAGGTGACATGGGCAAAAGCCGCCAGATTGTCCGTATCCAGGGCGGTAATCGGATGCACATCCAGATCAAAGATGGTGTTATAGGGATTACCGGTCCCGCCGGCACAAGGCGCCGGGAAAGCCGCCGGACAAGTCACTCCAGGGACCAGAGGTACAAAAGCACCGGGCATGGCTTCCAGCGCATCATAAATCCCTGACGCCAGATAGGTGGTGTTCACATCATTGATGTCTTCATTGAAATAATAACCGCCAACCAGCCAGTTCAGGCGACCATCCATGGCAATACCGCTGAGCTGGATTTCCTGGCTGAACTGTTTCTGGTGCTGTTCCTCATCGGTGTGAATGATCGGGAACGGGCTGTAATCCATATCCACCTGGATCGTTGCATCCATTTCCCGGTAGCCGGTAACAGAACGGACAGTCAGGTTATCCCCGGCCTGCCAGTCAATGGTCAGGGTCGAACCCCAGGTATCGACACTGTCCTGGGTCGGGCCGGTGCCGTTCGACAGATAGGGATCACCGGTCACCCAGCGATCATCGAACAGACTTCCTGCGGGCAACCCAAGTTCAGCCGCAACCATGGCTGCTGCCACACCGTTATAAAGGGCATAAAGGCCGCTGGGATCGTCAAACGTTTCCAGCAATGTGCCCGGTGTGCCGTTCTGGCGAATTTTGGTGGCATCGAAGGACAGATAGACTTCCACATCATCGGACGCCAGCCAGTTCAGACCGGCACGGATGGTATCCAGGTTGACATCCCCCAGATCAAGACCGTCGGAGACCCGCTTGCTATACCCGTCCTGGTTCTTGGACGCCACAGCCACCTTGCCGTAGAGTTTGTCTTCAGCAATCGGGAAATTGATATTGCCTTCAACGTCAATGCGGTTGCGGCTGCCGGTGGTCACCTTGGCACGGCCTTCAAGGTCCCCGCGCGGACGGGTGGTTGTCACATTAATCGCCCCGCCGATGGTGTTTTTACCGTAAAGCGACCCTTGAGGGCCGCGCAGGATTTCCACCCGTTCAATGTCGGCCAGATCCAGCATGCCGCCGATACTGCGGGCGATGTAAACACCGTCCACATAAATCCCGACGCCGGGATCAGTGGGGAAGATAAAGTCATTTTGTCCCACACCTCGGATAAACACCGCCGCATTGGAACTGCCGCCGTCGCCACGGCCGTGGTTGATGTCAACGTTCGGGGTGACATTGGACAGGCTCTGAAGGTTAACCAGCGACCTTGCCTCCATGGCATTTGTCGTAAAGGCCGTCACGGAAACCGGCGTATCCTGCAGACTTTCCGTCCGCTTCCGGGCGGTCACGGTAATTTCCTCGAGAGTAAAAACCCCCTCTTCAGAAACATTTTCATCCTGAGCAACGGCGCCTTGTCCCCAAAGCACCGCCATCATGGCTGTCCCGAGAGCCAGCTTTCCAGCCAGCGTGCGGCTGCTTCCTCTATATGTCTGTTTCATTTTTAACTCCTGTTATCATTTATCTTCCCAGTTTTTTCATGCCACTGCTATCGCGACAGCAGAACGATGGTGCAGGACTTGGTATCCCCTGCCTTGTCACCGCCCATACAATGGGCAAGTGCTGTCCGGCAGTCCTCTACCTGCCGTTTCCCGGCCTCATGACGCAGTTGCGTCACCAGTTCAGCAATCTGAGCCACTCCGGTGGCCGCTATGGGATGCCCGCGGCTCAGCAATCCGCCGGATACATTCACCGGCACCCGACCACCGAGGCTCGCCCCCCCGCTTTCGACAAATCCGCCCCCCTCACCCGGCTCACAAAGACCGAGCGCCTCGTAATGAAGAATTTCCGAAATACTGAAAGCGTCGTGGCACTCGACAAGATCGACATCCTCCGGCCCGATACCTGCTTTCTCGTACCCTTTACGTGCCGTAAGGTAATCGGTTTTCCAGCGTGACAGATCCTGTTTCTCATCATAAATTCCTGACGCCAGTACCGCGGCATCCACCCGCACTGCCCGCGGGAAAGAGGCTGCCACGCCGTCACTGGCGAGGATCAGGGCAGAGCCCCCGTCGGCAATGGGGCAGCACTGGGACCGTGTCAGCGGATCGGCAATCATCGGCGAGGCAAGAACCTGTTCGACGCTCTCCTGCTTGCGCAGGCGGGCCCCCGGATTGAGAGCCGCATGTGCACGGCTCTTCACCGTAACCGCCGCCAGTTGTTCCGTCGTGGTGCCGAAATCATGCATATGGCGTTTCGCCCTCAGGGCAAAGGATGCCGGCGTCACCATGCCAAGCAGAGTATCCAGTTCCGTCGCCCCCGAATTGATCAGGCCGAAACCGGGCACGCACATTTTTTCCGCCCCCAGAACAAGGGCGACGTCACATTCCCCGGCATTGATGGCGTTGACCGCCAGATAGAAGGCCGTCGAGCCGGAGGTACAGGCGTTTTCCACATTCACCACCTGGATTTCGTTGATCCCGGCTGCCGCCATGACATTCTGGCCGACCGTGGTATCCCCGAACAGGATCGGCGCCAGCGCATTGGCGAAATAACAGGACTGGATCCTGTCCTTGGAAATATCCGCATCATTCAGCGCTCCGATAAGCGCCTCCATAGAGAGCGAAACGATCGATCGTTCTAGGTGTTGATCGAAAGAGGTCGTAGATGTACCGATAACATAAACCATCTGCTTACTCCTGTTTTTCGGAAATGCTGAAACAGGGCCTGAGACAGGGCTCGTTTGCAAGATTGACGCCCAGCGGCAGGATTTTCAGGAAGACGGCGCTGCCGATGCGGGCTTCTTCGGCGGTTTCCGGATCAATCAGGGAAAAGACCCGAAGCGATGTTTCCTCCAGATCAATCCAGGCCACCGTATAGGGCCTGGGCAGGCCGAGCGGCGGCTTGGTGCGTACGGAGGTCACACTTTCAATCCGGCCGTGACAGCCGATTTCCCGGTGTTCCATTTCCCCCAGACATTTGGAACAATAGTCCTGAAAAGGAAAATGATAATGACCGCACCGCGGGCAATAACCGCCCAGGAGCTGCGGCTTTTGTCCGGTGGTAAAAACCCCCTCCTTAACCGGGGGCAGGTTGTGCTGTTCGTTCATGTCGCGTCTCCCTGTTCCCGATCGAAGGTATCCGCCGTCACGCCTTCGTCACGCAACCGGAATTTCTGCACCCGTTCTGTCGGTGTCTTGGGCAGGCTGTCCATAAACCGTACATACCGGGGCACCATGAAATAGGCCATCTGGTCCTCGCAAAAACTGATGAGTTCCGCTGCGGTAAGGCTCTCACCCGGTCTCAACACCACACAAACCATCACCTCGTCCTCGCCCAGTTCGGACCTGGCGGCAATAGCCGCGCTTTCCAGAACCTTCTCGTGACTGTTAATGGTGCGTTCCACCTCGAAGGAGGAGATATTCTCCCCCCGCCGCCGCAGGGCGTCTTTTTTCCGGTCGACGAAATAATAATAACCGTCCTCGTCCCGCTGCAGATAGTCGCCGGTATGAAACCAGAGATCCTGCCAGGCCTCGACGGTCTTTTCAGGCATGCGGTAATATTCCAGCATCATGGCATGGGAATTAAGCGGCCGGATCAAAAGTTCACCCGGTTCGTTCGGTCTCACTTCATGGCCATCATCATCCACCAGTTTGACCTGGTAGCCCGGATTTACCGTACCGCAGCTTCCCGGGCGTCGGTCACGGATACTGGTATTGAGCGGGGCGCCGATCTCGCTCATGCCGTAGCCTTCCACGAGCTTGACGTCAAAGCGTCTCTCAAACTCCTCGAACACCTGCTTGTTGGCGCCAGCGCCAACAAGAACCCGTAACGGGTTATCTGCATCATCCGGTCCCGGTTCGGCCTTCAACAGGATCGCCAGTATACCGCCGATATAGTTGAATTCAGTGCATCCGTATTTGCGCACGTCATCCCAGAAACTGCTGGCCGAGAAACGGTTTTTCAGCACCATGCTGGCACCGCTGATCAGGGCCGGCATGGTGGACAGGGTCTGGGCGTTGCCATGAAACAACGGCAGGGCGTTATAAAGTCGGTCTTCCGCCGTATATTCGCCCATACCGCAAATGATTTCAGCCATCACCAGCTGATAATTATGGGGGACAACGGCCCCCTTGGACGGTCCGGTGGTACCTGAGGTAAACATCATGGCGCAGGGATCGGAAGGACGGACGATCGGCGCCTCGAACGTGCCATCATTATCCATCAGTCGCCCATAGTCGTGAACCTGCCCCCCCAAGTCATTTACAGGCCCATCCAGCACAATAATATGCTTCACCGTCTCAAGATCACCCAGAACCGGGTGCAACCGCTCGGCAAAACAGGCTTCCAGAATAATCGCTTCACAGTCGGACTGATTGATCATATAGGACAGCAACTGCCCTTTGTGGGCCGTATTGACCGGCACCTCGACCGCGCCAAGCTTGCACAGGCCGAACCAGCTGAACAGGAATTCCGGCCGGTTGGTCATCATGATGGCAACCTTGTCATTACGACCGAGACCAAGTCCGGCGAGGCCGGCAGCGACCCGGTTGGCCGCCGCATTTATTTCACCATATGTCCAGCTCTCCTCCTCGAAGAAGAGGAAAGTATCCTCTCCCCTCTCCCGGGAAAGCTGCTCTATGACACCATGGACAGTGCGATTTTCAAATTTGATGTCCATGGATCAGCTTGCCAGCCTCTGCAGGACCGGTTTTTCCCCGGTCATGGTGGTTTGCGGGATCGGATATTCGCCGTAATATTTCAGGATATGCGCCGGCGGTGTCTGTTTTGACCATTCAGCCACAAACTCGTCATAGCTTTTACCCGTATTAATCCGGTTGGCCCGAACGGCAGCCCGTTTTTTGACGGTCGCCTCTTCATCCAGACGAAGGCTTTCTTCCTCATAGACCACCTGATAGATATTCTGCGCCGCCCAGTGGGAGACCAGACCGTCGGCCAGATCCTGCATGACCCCGGCCGGATCGCGTTCCAGAACATCGCCGTAACCGGCGCCGCCACCGGCATAGGCATACATGGTATCGCCGTCCTGAACAGGTTCCACCACCATACTGATGTTGTCATGTTCGGTCTTACCGGTCTCGGGATTCCCCTCCTCATAGACCTCGGCCAGACTGTGCGGCAGGTGCGGATCACTTTGGGCCATCAGTTCCTTGATATTACTGCCTGAAACCTTGCGCAGGAACAGGCTGGGAAGGCCATACCCGCCAAACAGGCCCTGGGTGGTGGGAAATTTGGAACCGCCGCCATGGGAACCGAGGAAGAAATGCTGTGTGTCATGGACAATCAGGCCATATCCGACACCGGCGCCCCCGCGATATTTCCCGTGCCCGTAGCTGTTGTTGAAATAGTTGCGGAAGGTATAGAGGATCGGATTGCCGGCTTCCGTGGTTTCCACATCGGAACAGTCCGCCATGGTGGCGAAGAAGGCCCCGGCCGCATTGACCCCGTCCATGTCGAAACGGGCGCCACAGCCGGTCGCATTGATTTCCGGGGTGATATCGGCCACCGGTTCCCCATACTGGTTAAGACCGGCAAACATGGGAATGGAGAAGCCACTGAACCAGCAGGCCACAGACCGCGACGGATCGGTATTATAGGTCATGCGCGCCCCGCACTGGAACATGCCGTGGGTAAAGGTAATCTGTACCAGCGGCGCAATTGACGTCGCCACATCTCCCTTGGCGTTGATGAAGCTGTTATCCGGGAATTCCCAGTCGATAGCTTCCAGCAATCCGTTGTTGGACGGCAGGTCATGGAATAACCAGCCGCAGAAATACACCATGGACAGACCAATAATGCCCTGAAAATAACTGTTGGCGGGCGTATCCGGCACCAGCGGCGAGCTATGCTCCAGATTCATGGTAATCTTGTCGCCCTTCTTGATAATAGTCAGGTCAACCTTGAGAAGACCGTTTTCCTCCCCAAGCGTGTCCAGGAAGCGGGGCTGACGGTAGATGCCGTCATTAAGTTTGGAAACCTTCTTCTTGGCCGCTTCGCCGGTCACGGCAAGGACCTTGCGCAAAGAACCGATAAAGAAGTCCACGCCTTTCTCTTCAACCACTTCCAGAATACGGCGCTGGGCAATACGGGTCGCGGCAAGGCGCGCCTTGATGTCCAGGATCATGGTGCGGGGATCGCGGTTCATGGCCGCAAACATGTTCAGCAGATCTTCCTTGAGCTGATAATTCTCACCGATCTTGATCGGCGGACACAGCAGACCCTCGTCATATTTACTTTTTGCTGCGGTCACTGTACCACCGGGTTCCGAGCCGCCGCATTCGCCGGTATGCACAGCGGCGCCAACAAAACAAAGCAGCTTGCCCTCGTGAAAGACCGGTACTGCCAGACCCATGTCGGCGTTATGAACGCCACCATAGAAGGGATCATTGTAAAAAAAACTGTCGCCGTCGCTGACGCCGACGGAAGGTTCCCTGACCCAATGCTTGACGATATATTTCAGCGGCAACTGGCCAAGGACGGCATGGTGGTAAATGCCGGTGGCGCAAATGGACAGATCGCCCTGGGCGGTGAATATCCCAAAGGCCACATCGCCGAAACGCATGGCGCTGGAGGCCCCGAGGCGCATGGTGTTTTCCTTGCCCTCAAGGCCGATCATATGCATCTTGTGTTTGAAAATATCAAACTCAACATCATCGATTTTATCCTGGGCTGCCGTTTCCTCGGCCGTCATGGGCTCAGGGCGAAGATGCTGTACGATTTCGTGATCGCGTCCGTATGACATTGATTGCATTGTAATTCTCCCTGATATTTTAAGAAATCTGTTCCATGATGCAGTTACGGTATGCATCCATGCTGAAACGCCAGCCCGGTGCCACAACATAGGTGGTTTCCGGCGATTCAATGATGACCGGCCCCATAATGACGTTGCCAGGCGTCAATCGGGTATAATCATAAACCGGGGTCTCCTGATAACCTTCCTCAGGCGACCAGTAGACCGGCCGATCCTCCCGCTTTGCACCGGCATCCGGTTCCGGTCCCATGATTTCTCCGGGCGCCATCCGGTCACCGGACGGTTTGATGGCTGCGGTCAGGGAGAAATTCTCCACATTGATGCCGCCGGACGGAAAGGTCGCCTCAGGTGAATAAATCTCGCCATACTGGCGGGTAAATTCGTCACAGATCGCCTGCACATCATCAACACTGTTCAGCTCGACCCTAGGGGTCCGGACCTTGGTCATGTTATACTGGCTGCCGTAGCGCATATTCAGTTCCAGCTGGAACTCCATCTGGTCCTCATCATAACCTTCCAGCTTCAGGTCCCGGGTCGCCAGGTCCTTGAGTTCCCGGCTTACCGCATTGAAGGATTCCAGATCCGACAGGTAGGACTGACTGCCCCAGTTAAACAGCTTCAGGGACCGGGACTTGTCCCAGATTTCCTTGATCTGCATGGTGGAGGCACCGTAAGCGCCAAAGACAGAAGACTGGCGCGGTGCAATGATCTTTTTCGCCCCGATATAAGGACCGAAACCGCAGGCATGGGCGCCACCAGCACCGCCGCAGGCCAGCACCACGAATGTACGCGGATCATGCCCCTTCAGCGCCACTTCATTAAATACTTCCTGTCCCATGCGGGCATCCACCAGCCGGCGGATACGATAGGCGGCCTCTTCCACGGAAATCCCCAACGGATCGGCGACTTTTTTCTGGATCGCTTCGCGGGCCATATCCACATCAAGGAACATCTCCCCGCCGAGATAGTTGTCGGGATTATACAGGCCCAGCACCAAGTCGGCATCGGTCACGGTCGGTTCGGTCCCACCCTGGTCGTAACAGACCGGTCCGGGCATGGATCCCGCGGACTGCGGGCCGATTTCCAGTGCATTATCCATCAGTTCATTGATCCAGGCGATGGACCCACCGCCGGCGCCGATAGACTTTACCTCGATCGCAGGAATGTTCGTCCGCCAGCGGTCAATCACCGGGATAAAGTCATGGGCCTTGATCTCCCCGTCCTCTATCAGACCGATATCAAACGAGGTTCCGCCCATATCGGTGAAAACAATATTCTCGTCACCGGACAGCTGCCCAAGTACTGCGGAACCGTGCAATCCTGCCACCGGGCCCGCGTTATGGGTCAGCACCGCCCGGGTCCGGGACGCCTTCTTGGTGCCGCCGGTATTATGCACCAGGGTCAGCGGTTTTTTATAACCGCCGTCGCGAAGCTCGTTACCCAGCTTGTTCAGTTCGTCCGCCATGACGCCATGAATGTAGCCGTTGACCACCGTGGTCATGGTGCGGGTATATTCGCCGGCAGTCGGTGAAATGTCGGAAGACAGGATCACCGGCATGGAACCGAGATAATCTTCCGGATATTCTTCCTCGATCACTTCCTTGATCAGGCGTTCATGTTCCGGATTGACAAAGGACCACAGCAAGGAGACCACAAACCCCTGCGCTCCGCGATCCACAAGAAGCTGTAGTTTCTCGAGAATCTCTTCCTTTTTCAGGGGCGCGATCACCTTGCCGCTGTAGTCCATACGCTCACGCACACCGACCACCATGTCATGCTTGATCAGCGGTTCGGGCTTCTGAATGCGGGCCTGGTCGCGGCCTTCCTGCCAGCCCAGACCATCGGCCCAGCTGCGGGCACGTCCCACAAAAATGGTATCTTCAAATCCGGCCGTAGTGATCAGACCGAGCTTGGGCCCGGTACGTTCGATCAGCGCATTTGTACCGACGGTGGTCGAATAACGCACAGAAGCCACATCGCTGAGAAAATCGCCGACCGCAAGTTTACGCTGGCGGGCCAGCATGCCCATGCCTTTCATGAAACCGACGGAAAGATCATAATGGGTCGTTGGCGTCTTGCAGGTCTGGGCCTCGCCCTCCCGGTTGATGCAGAAAAAGTCGGTAAAGGTCCCCCCGACGTCGATACCGACGCTGTAATTCCCTGAGTCTGAAACCATATTTGTCATCTTGTATTCCCGATATTTTACCTATCCGTTGAGACAGCCGACCAGAGCCAATGCGGCTTCCAGGTCCGTCTCCGGAGTGAGTTCATTCATTGTGCAATAGAGATAGTTCACATCACCCAGCTGTTCCCGATAGCTGGCCAGCAGACTGCGGGCCTGATCCGGATCCCCGAAAGGCAGCGGCACACCGATGCCCTCCACTTCCGCTGCAAGCTGTTTGACGGCGGCGAAATCAGGGGCGTTCCCGTTTTTGTCGGCGCCCAGCAGGATGAAGGGCACCTTCAGCTTGCCCAGATCGGGCAGGTCCGCGCTGTCATACCCTTCGACAAAAATACCCACCGGTACACTGAAATAGGATGCCATATTCTTGAGCGTGTTATAGGCCTTGCGCTGGGGCGTCCCTATCCCTCCCTCAAAAAAACCAGATCCTTCCCTGAAGAGCAGCAGATCCGGGCGGGATTTGCAGAAAGCCTCGGCCATGGCAACGGTTACAGATTTCAGATCCGCCATATGATCAAGATACTCGCCGCCATGAATCGCCTGCGCCAGTGCCAGCGGACCGGCCATGGCGGCAATACAGCCCACATGGTCACGCTCGGTCTGTGACATCCGGCTGAAAGCCTCGACCGCCACCGCAAGTGAGGTTCCCTCAAGCGGATGTTCCTCTCGGGCGGCATCTATCGCCAGAGAAGAATCAAATCCCAGCACCAGCCCACTGAGACCTAGCAGGCGTCCAACCTTGACAAGACTGCTACCCCATAGGGCCGGGTCGGCAGTCATGGAGGAATACTCCAGACCGCCAACCCGGGCTGCCAAAGGTTCGGCAGCAGAAAGGAGTGCTTTGTCGGCTGACGCCTGACCCGCCAGAAAAGCAGACAGAGCCATACGTGTCATAATCTTTACCTTTCGCTCGCGTATTTTGCCTTCAGGGCGTCAATATCCAGCTCAATCTCGTGGGTGAGCGGATGTCCCGGCGGCAGATATTCATTCTCCAGCATGGTGCCGCAGCCCGGGCAGTAGAATTCCACCAGCCGGCAATAGCCTGAATCAGGGGTGAAACTGTAGGTCTTGTCATCCGTCATCGGCGGATGAACTTCCTTCATGTCACGCTCCGCCACCAGGCACCCTTTTTTATAGTTGTCCCGGGCGGCATAAAGCTCTTGACCGCAGCGGTTACAACACCAGAGCTCCTTGTCCAGATCAATATCGAGGCATTCCGTGATATGTACCTTGCTCATCATCAAACCTCCTCGAGAATGGCGTTGTTGTATTTGTCGACTGTCATCTTCCAGCCCTCGGGGACCAGAATGGTTGTCTTGGATGATTCCACCAGTCCCGGTCCGGCAATCACCACATCCCGTCCCAGCTTGTCCCGCTCATAGATTGGACAATCAACATAATCGCCGGCGCGGCCGGAATAGAGCTTGCGACGAGCTTTGACAGCAGACGAAATATCTGCGTTGCCCTCGGCAAGTTCCGGCAGATGGTAATGGGGCACCCGGGCCTGAACCATAAGCGCGAGAGTTGTCAGTTCCAGATCACTGGTTACGGTCTCGCCCATATCCTGAAGGGCGCGAACTGCCTGCGACACGGCCCTGTCAAATTCAGAAACATCCTTGTGGAAATCTGTTTCCACCGTGATCATGGCTTCCCGGTCACTACCGGCGGAGCGGACAAAAAGCTGCAGTTCGGAGCCAAGCTCCTCTTCCTGGAACCCCTCACCGCGCATGTCCTTCACCGCTTCCGCCCACATGGAGGCGACGGCCTGTTCAAGGGTTTCGGAAGCCTGGTTCCGGGCCAGCCTGACACCGGCACGACGATAATAAAGATGTCCCGCATCCATCAATGAGGATGAATAGGCGGAAGAGACCGCTGAAAAAGGTGTCATAATAATCTTCTTCACCGAAGAAGCCGCCCCAATATCACAGGCATGCAATCCACCGGCACCGCCGTAGGCGACGACGACAGGCTCCACACCCTGGTCAAAATTCTTTGCAACCTTCGAAATCGTACTGCCCATTTCCCGGTCCACGGTCTGCTTGATACGCCAGGCAGCTTCTTCAACAGAAATTCCCAGTGGTTCGGCAACATCACGGGCAACCACGTCCCGGGCTTTGCCCATATCCAGTTTCATGGATCCGCCGAGGAAAAAGTCCGGATCAAGCACCCCGAGGATCAGGTTGGCATCGGTCACGGTGGGTTTGGACCCGCCCAGGTTAAAACAGGCCGGTCCCGGAAGAGCTCCCGCGGATTGCGGACCCACTTTCAGTTCGCCGTCCCTGATATGGGCGATGGAGCCGCCACCAGTGCCGAGCGCCAGGATCGACATCATCGGCAAATTGCAGGGAAAGCCTTCCACATCGGGCTCCAGGGCATAACTGGCCTGGCCGTCCTTGACATAACCGATATCAAAGGACGTGCCGCCCATATCGGTGGAAATCAGATTCCCGATCCCGTACAGCGCACCGATTTCCCGGGCGCCGAGAAGGCCGGCCGCCGGACCGGAGTTATAGGTATTGATGGCGCGGGTTTTGGCGACCCGGGCCACAGAGGCATTGTTATGACCGATAAACAGGGTTTTTCTATAACCCCGCTGGCGCAGGTCTTCGCCCGCTTTATAGAGCAACCGGGCAAGTTTGGAATGAATATAGGCATTGAGCACCGCACTGTTCAGCCGCTCCGCCTTCCCCGTACGCGTGGAAATATCTGATGACAGGAAGACTGACACCGAGCCCAGATAATCCCGGGGATATTCCCGCTTGATCACCTTGCGGACAAGTTGCTCGTTTGCCGGATTACGTTCACTGTTGGCAAAGGATACGACAAGCCCCCGCGCGCCTCTGTCGATCAGAGTTTGCGCCGCCGCCAGTATCTGGTCTTCTTCAGGGGCTTTGGTCACATTACCGCCGCTGTCGGTTTCTTCATCCAGGCACAGCACCATATCCGGGTCCACCAGCGGAGACTTCCCATCGCCGTCAGCAGTCGGGGCAAGAGCCTCCATTCCGCCGGTGACAATCAGGCCGATCTTGGCGCCGTCGCGCTGAATGATGGAGTTGGTACCAATGGTATTGGAGAAACGGATAATATCCGTTTCATGCAGCAGGTCCTCGGTGGAAACGCCGTAGGCGTCTGCTCCGGCCGAAATACATTCCAGAAAACAGATCGTCAGATCATGCGGCGTTGTCGGCACCTTGACTGTTTTTGCATCGCCATCACGGACAAGAAAACCGTCCGTGAATGTACCGCCGGTATCAATATCAATTGTATACCCCATGAGTACTCCCTTAAAGTCCGCAGCCCTCTGGTGTTTCCGGAGCCGCCTATTGTGTTACACTCAGGATCCGCACATGCCATGCATGACGAATTCGATTATTTCATCGTGTATTTCTTCTTTGCTCAGCCCACCCCTGGGATCAAACCAGCGCAGATACCAGTTGATTGTGCCGAGCATATTGAAAGCCAGAATTTTGGGATGTTTTGTTTTAATTACCCCGTGGGACTGCAACAGGCGAAGCTGTTCAACATAGATATCCAGAATTTCCTTCTGGATACGGCGGTTGATTTCCTTCCCCTGGGGCGAGAGCCTTTCTTCATCAATGAAGAAGATTTTGGATTCCCGCTGGTGCAGGGTTGAGGCCGCAAGATGGGTACGCAGCATACGCTCGAACCGCTCCAGAGGATCCCCTTCACCATAGGCAACCGCGCGCAGCTTTTCCGGAAGCCCCTTGACGGAATACTCCAGGATAGCAAGCCACAGCTCTTCTTTATTTTCGAAATAGTGATAGACATTGGACACACTCCGGTCGATCGCCTTGGCGATATCCCGGATGGACGTCCCAACGTATCCCTTTTCGGAAAATAGATCGATTGCTGTTTCCAAAAGCTCTTCCCTGCGTGTTGTGTTTTCTGACATTCCTCATGCTCTCCCCTGAAGTTCCCTAAAACCTGAACCTTACGCTTTTCTCTTTGGTCAGAGCAAACAAAAAATAACAAACGTTCGATAAGTCTAGATCGTTCGTTCTAGTTAATTGATCACGAAAGAAAGTCTTTGTCAACAGAAAATTAGATCGATCGTTCTAGGGCAAATGCTCCAATAAATATTCTTTATTTTCAATATGTTGAAAAAATACAGAAAAATTTTTCTTCTTGCTCTAATTCATTTTTTTGCCTATGTTCCATAGATTAATGGAACGATTGTTCTATCTATATTATAGTTTGTTTATGAAAATTATGCTTATTTTACCGGGAGATAATTACGCTAATGGCTTCCCCAGAATCACGCTTCCTGACTTGCCGGGACAGAAACATTCATTTTATGGAATGGGGCGATTCCGCCCGAGACACCGTTGTTATCTGGCATGGTGTCACCGGCACCTGCAACGACCATCGGGAGCTGGCGGCCCGACTGTCTGAAGATTACCACGTCATCTGCCCGGATTCGCTCTGTTGCGGCCTGTCCGACTGGGCAAAAAACGGCAGCGACACCAGTCTTTCCTTTTATGCTGATATCGCCGAGGACCTGTTCCGGCAACTGGGCAAAACATCCCTGCGCTGGATCGGGTCATCAAAGGGCGGAGGGCTCGGAATAGTGCTTGCCGGCCGGGACAACGGCCTCACCATCGGCCATCTTGTCCTTAATGATGTAGGCGTCGGACTTGACGAAAAATTCCGCCTGGCGCTGGCCAAATCGCTGGCCTCCCCGCCGATCTTCGAGAAATACCAGGATTTTGACAGCAAGGTCCGCAACTTCCTGACCCGAATGGGGCTGGAACTGAGCCCGCAGAAATGGCACGAACTGATCCACAGCTGGTCCCGCCGGACCGACAACGGAAGTTTCACCTATCATTATGATCCCAGGCTGGCCGTTCAATTCGCGGAACATCCCGAAGATTTCGACCTCTGGAACTATTATGACCTGGTGACGGCCAAAACCCTCTTGGTCCGGGGATCGCATTCCATCGTGCCCGATGAAGAAGCCCGAATGATGGCTGAAAGAGGACCCTGCTGCAGCCTGTTAGACCGTCCCGGCGGCCATGTCAGCCTGATGGACAAAGTTGAAGAACAGGATGTCATACTTGAATTTTTGAAAAACTGAAGGAGTTGAAATATGGGACGCGTAGACGGGAAAATCTGCCTTGTGACCGGGGGTGCCAACGGCCTCGGCGAGGCCATGGTACGCCTTCTGACTGAAGAAGGGGCAACGGTCATCCTGACCGACATTGATGTAACCGGCGGGGAAAAACTTGCCACCGAGATCACCCTCGCCGGCAAAGAAGCCATGTTCATAAAACATGACGTGACCGATGAAGCCGCATGGGAAAGCGTATTCAGCGCCCTGCTCGACAAATACGGCAGGCTTGACGTGCTGGTCAATAATGCCGGCGGCGGCACCTATAACGATCTTGAGACGCTGTCGCTGTCCGACTGGCGCAAGATCATTTCGCTGAATATGGACAGCACCTTCCTCGGCACCCAGATGGCGGTCAGGGCCATGAAGGAAACCGGCGGCGGCTCCATCATCAACCTGTCCTCTGTCGGCGGCATTGTCGGCTCGCCCAACCTGGTGGCCTATTCCGCCGCCAAGGCCGGGGTCAAGCTGTTCAGCAAATGCGCCGCAATCCACTGCGGCCAGAAGGGTTATAACATCCGTGTCAATACGGTGCATCCGGGCCTGATCAAAACCGCTTCCGGCATGGAAATGGCGGAAAAGGCCACCGGCATGACCCCGGAACAGGCGGAAGCCGCCTTCTCCGCCCTGCATCCGATCGGACGCATCGGCCTGCCGCACGAGATCGCCACCGCCGTGCTTTATCTGGCCAGCGATGAATCCAGCTTCGCCACCGGCGCGGAATTTGTTATTGACGGCGGCTATACGGCAATCTAAGCAACGATCCGGGCAAACCACCCCTGAAGGAGAAAAAGCGGCTGACTGTTAAAAGCCGTTTTCTCTCCTTTGTCATCTCAATCGGAATAATTTGGCCGTGGAGGTGCGCTGCCAATGGAAACCCAGAGTCTCTTTCCGGAGTATGTTACAGGACTTTTTTCAGTCTCTCCGCGACTCTTTCATACAGGCCCGGATCCTGCTTTTCCAGACTGGCCAGCCTGCCGACCAGTTCGTCAACACCACCCGGGGAAAACTCCTCCAGCAGGGTTTTCTCCTTGTGCTTGCGGATGTCCTCCATCAGAATCTTAAAGGTGTCAATTTTATCCTGCTGTTCCCGGGTAAGCTCCCTCTCCGGCATCAATTGCAGCATAACCTCCAGCAGCGCCTCGATGACGGAAAGCTGCATGCCGTAACCGGCGACTTCATGGACAATCCGGTGTTCCAGTGTTGGATTGCCGCTCTTGTAGGTATTGATGTTGATGAGACCGGTGCTGTTGTCCGAACTTTTGAACATCCAGCTCCATGGATTTATGGCCTGGGATAGGGTATCAGGTGCGAAATAGGTCATGGCAGTTCCCCTGTTGTGTGAATTGTACGACAATAAAGCATAGTCGTCCCCGGTGCAAAATAAATGAGACCATACGTCCGGGGGGGGACACAGCCTGATGACATTTGTCGGATTTTTTTACACTTCTATTTTTCTCACCGAACAATACTCAACCTATTATAGAATATAAGATTTCCGGGATACTGCCGTATATGTTCGTGCTGAAGGGTCCTGAGAACTGTAAAAAGATTTTACAGTTATGGTTAACGCCAGTGACATGCGCTCAGAAAATAATATATTTTTATCCATAATTAATAATAACTTACAAATTATTACATGCATATAAAAGAAATGGCACAATTTATGCTTTAACTATATCCGAGTCTATCATCACACCTCAGTAAGCGTAAATCCCCAAGATCACAGACGGACCGTCCTGTGATCACTATGATATTTTTGTTTCCCGTGAAAGGAGAAACCACATGATGAATTTACGCCCCATCAGAATTCTTTTAACTTTCGCCGTGGCGGCGATTGCCGCAGCATTATCAACGGCCCATGCCAACATAATTGATTTGAGCGGCGGCTCGAACTGGCTTTCTACCGATAACGGCGTTATCGGCACCAGATGGACACAGGGGATCGTCAATCCGGGAGAAGGAGTGCCCGCGACGGCGCCCTACGGAAATACGTCAACCACTACCCTCAACAAAAACAAAATGATGTGGTATTGCGGCGGAGATGGAAGCCTTTGTACCGTCGATGATGACGGCAATGCCTCAGGGGATGGCCCCATTGATACATTTTACCTGCGCTCCTTTTATCTGAAATCAGACGATATTGACGGTGCGCTTGCCCTCATTGCAGACGATTTTCTTGAAGTCTGGCTCAACGGGCAATTTGTGTTCAACGGCATTCTCGAGCAAAATCAAACCGAGGGGCAGCCTGATCCGTTTGTCCTGACAATAAGTGACCTCAACCTGAGCATTGACAGCGGAACAACCCTGAATCAGGCAGATTCCGGTGGACTTGAGAATATCCTGCAGGTGGGGTGGAACACCCTGGCAATCAGGGCCATGGACGGCTCCCTGCCCGACGACGAGGAAGGCTGTGTTCAAGGTGATGAGAAAATCATCACCGGCGGCACATTCTGCAACTACAACCGGGCCTTTGAATATCTCTTTGTGTCAGGAAGTGTGAGAGCGGATGAACCTGCTTCACTGGCTTTGCTGATGTGCGGTTTACTGTGCATATCCGTTGCCAGCAAACGGCGCCACTGAAAAACAAGGTCAGCCGGGAGCCGGAAACGGTCCTGATACTGGAGTCCGGGCACCTGGCGCTGAGCACCGGTCCGGTCAGGACGCCTGACGGGCGCCATGTGGCCAATTATTCCTCGGTCTGGCGCAAGAACGCCGACGGACAGTGGAAGATCGTGTTCGACAAGGGTTATCCAGAGTGTCCGAAACCCGCGGCCGAGTGAAAGAAAAGGTGTTAGTCATGACCATAATTGCAAGATTTATCGTTCCAACCCGTCTTGTCTTTTGGCTCTTTCTGGCCGGAAATGCTATGATAACTACAGCAATGGCAAAGGAGGCTCAGATTATGCAGCTGATGAGCGCATCTTTTGAACAGGGGCAAACGATCCCGTCCAAATATTCCTGCGAAGGCACGGATATTTCTCCCGAACTGCATTGGGAAAATGCGCCGGAGGGTACCCAGAGTCTTGCCCTGATCACCGACGACCCGGATGCCCCGGCTGGAACCTGGGTGCACTGGGTCCTCTATAATATTCCGGCCGATGCAACCTCTTTACCGGAAAATCAGCCCAAGACCGAAACCCTTGAGAGCGGCATCCGCCAGGGCCGCAACAACTTCCTGAAAACCGGCTACGGCGGTCCCTGCCCGCCCCGGGGCCACGGCCCGCACCGCTATTTCTTCAAACTTTATGCCCTGGATACAGTCCTGAACCTGAAACAAGGCGCCAGCAAGGTTGACCTGGAACAGGCAATGAAAGGGCATGTTCTGGCCAAGGCCGAACTCATGGGCCGTTTCGAACGGAAATAGGGGATGATCGAGGATTTTCCGGAAAATTGTCGTCGCCGAATATGCCTTAAAACTCAATCGACAGATGAAGAGTATGGAAAAATTTATCCGACTGGTTTCCCTTTGCCGAAAGGGTGCCTGCATAGGCATGATCAGGAACCGTTTCATAGGACGGAATATAGGAAATCCTGACGTTCCTGAATTTCACACCAACAGCCGCAATGGGAGTGACAGGGCTCCATTCGTAACCCGACGCCACACCAACAAGCACATAAGACCAGGACGGCATCCAGCGAACATTGTGCCGGTCAAACAAATAGGCCGCATAAAAGGTCGGTTTTCTGTTCGAATTATAATATCCCCCAAGCTGTATATGGTTTTCGAAGCGAACATAGGCTCCAGGGTTGAAGTTATTATACCCGGGTTCAGAATGCCAACTGGCCAGATGCAATCCGATAGCCGCAATTTTTGGTAACTCCCACAAAACCTTCTACCCCAAAGCAAAGGGCCGCACCCGACTGGCACTCGAATTAAGGCGACCCTTCAGAAATTTGAAAAGATTTGTATCTTATGCAACTGAGAATGAAACATCCCACCCACAGCGGATTTATTTTATCAGAAAAAATGCAATCGATCAATTTTGGGTTGGCTCTATAATTCTATTCCGCATGGACGTCGCTGCTGTCTTCACGAACTGCCCTCACGGGGAGATAATTTAAGTAGTGTTTTCGTGTCGTCATCGTTGCTTCGTCACGGTAGAACCCACGAGGATCTCACCCCAGATAATACCCTGTTTGTGTCCAGCTGGGCCTGAGAGGGAACATGAAGAACCCAAATAAGAAACTCTCAATTCATATTACTATTAGTGCATTTAAGTACAAAAAATGAAAAATCTTTCGTTTCCAACACTTACGGAGACAACATAATCTTCATCATTTCTTCGGCGGCAACAACGGCAAGCTCGCGGATATTGTCACGATCCGCCTCATCCCCCATTTCATAGGTGATGGAAGGCACGCCGTAAGTTATATAGAAATAGCCCTTTGCCGTACCTTTTTTCAGACCGCTGGGTCCCGGTGCATGACGCAGGGGGATATCTCCAGCCCTTTCCCTGATCGCCCTGTGCCAGTTGACGGCAAAATTTTCGGGATCGGTCTTGTCCTTGTCATTCTGCGTATACATCAGGTTTTCCCAAGTGGAATGGAAATCCAGCATCAGGGCCAGACGCCCCTTTTGCCTTTTTCCTTCCCCGTAGTTCAACAGTTCGCGACGCACCAATTCGGTCTCCGGCTGGGTGAATTTTCCCCAGTCGCGGTTCAGGTCCTGACCGCTTATATTTCCACGCCAGTTGCCGCGCGCGACGCCGTCCGGGTTCAAATTCGGTATGGCGACAATACGATATTTCTCTCTGAACCGCCGGGCCAGCTCACTATCCGCAAACAGCGTTTCCATGAAAGGCACCATGGCCAGTGCCCCGGTCACTTCCGGCGGATGTTGGCGGCCAAGCAAAATTACAGTCGGCGCCTTCGGCGAAGGGACCCGGGTTTCCAGCTTGAAAATATCCCGTCCCTCGGTCGACTTGCCAAGCTTGTAAAGGTCAATAAACTCATGTTCCCGGGCTGCCCCGATCATCCACAGGTTATGCTGCCGGTTGGTAAAGATTTCCTGGCCGGCCACCCACAGCGGTTCGCCTCTCTTCACCTTGACGCGAAATCGGGCGCTTTTCTTGTCTTCGGAAATTTTGATTTCCCCGGGCTTGACCGTGTGCCATGTATGACCGTCAGTGCTGAACTTGGGCCAGTAGCGATGCTCCCCGAAATCATATTTCAGGGTGATGGCAATCTTGCCGGACATCCGGCTTTCCACCCGAAAAGCGTACCAGGGACTGGGATTGATCGGCTGCTTTTCCGGTTTGATGGTCAGATAATATTCTTTTCCCTTTTCCTCGCAGCCGTTAATCCGGGCGGTGGGAAAATCGGTCATAAAACGGATCTCGCCGAAATTACAAACGGCATTTTCAGCAGAGGCGGGCTGAAACAGGCCGAGTGCAGCCAGCGCCAGAAACAGAAAATATTTCGATATCTTTGTCATGGGCGACATCTTATGTTTTGTTCAAGAAATGAAGAAATAAAAAAGGTGGCGGTGGAGACCGCCACCTTTCCGGATCCGGGGAGACCGAAGCCTCCCCTGAGGGTTGATTAAAAAGTCTTGCGGACGGAAGCGTACCAGTAACGGCCTTCGTTGCTGTGCAGACTTGAGTCATAACCGTATGTGGCATCAGCCAGCGGCGCCTCTTTATCAAAGATATTGCGTGCGCCGATCCGGATCCGTGTGCCGTCCAGGGCGCCTTCATCGAAGCTATACTGGACATAGGCATTCATGCGGAACCAGGAGTCAACTAACCAATATTCACCGGTATCGTTCTGAACGGCGCTGGGATCATAGAAGGAGCTGGTGTATTTCGCCCAAAGTCCCGCACCCCAGCCGTTATTACGCCAGGTCACGCTGCTGGTCAGCTGCCATTTCGGCCGGCCGTTTTCCTTAACCAGGTCCCTGCTTTCAGTAGGATCACCAAGGAAGATTGCCCCTCCTGTTCCCTCTTCAGAAAGGGTCTGTTGCGCTTTAAAGAGCCGGGAAGCGTTCAGCTTGAAGGAAAAGTCCCCCATGGCCGTTTCATCAAGCTTGAAAGCCAGGCTGATATCAAGACCTTCCGTGCGGCGTTTATCCAGGTTGAAGAAGGGATCAAGCACGTTCAACACTTCACCGACTGCATCAAGGCCCGAACCGTCAAAATGATCGATATCTTCTGCAGTCGGTGCCGCCCTGATTATGTTGTCCGGGAGCGCCAGCCCTTCTTGGGCGGCATAGGCTTCATAGGCGAGCCAGACATCATCACCAAGAATGCCAACAGCATTATTCTGGTCAATTCGCCAGTAATCCACGGTGATCACAAAATCAACCTCTGTTTCCGGGGCAAACACCATGCCGATAGAGTAGTTATCCGTTGTTTCAGGCCCAAGAGTGTCACTGCCGAAACGAATAGACTCGACACTATCGCTGTAAGAATCACAATCATCCACCCCCGAGGCCTCGCCTTTGTTAATGGCCGCCAGACAGGTATAATAATCCGTCCTGGTATTCACGCGGGTAAACTTGTCGGTATTCACGACCTCAAGCGCCGGTGCCCGGAAGCCGCCGGTATAGGCGGCACGGATTTTAAGACCGTCAGCGACACCCCACGCCAGCGCCACCTTGGGCTTAAACACGCTGCCCACATCGTTGTAATGTTCAAAACGACCGGCCAACTGCATATCGAGGCTGGTCAGGAAAGTGCGATCCGCATCATAGGCCACCAGCGGCACCGCCAGTTCGCCAAAGGCGGAGAAGGTATGACGGTCACCTGAAGAATCCGCCGTCGGGCTCGATCCCATCACATCAGAACCAAATTCCTCATCTGTAACAGAATCTGTAAAGGTAATTGTACCATCAAGGCGATCATCACGATCTTCAGAAAAACTCTGGTAACGCCATTCGACACCGATCGCGGCCCCGACTTCATTTCCGAAAAGCTCGAACGCCGCCGGATTGGAAAGTTTAAAGTCTGCTGAAGCAAGTTCGGTCGTGTTGATCCGGCTGACATCGACAATGAAACTGTCGATGGTCGCCTGGTCATTGCAAAGACCGGCACAGAAGGGATTATAGGCGGAACTGTCGGTCCGGTTCAGGGCTTCCTGGAACAGGCTGTTGCTGATTCTTGTTGTGGTATCATTGGTTTCCGCACGGGAATAAAGCAGCGCGCCTTCCCAGTCCCATGAACTCCATTGACCGCGCAGACCGGCCAGGGCGCGGTAAGATTCATTATCCACGTCAATATAACGCACGTCCGCATCAATCGCACGATAACGATCAATTTCGATCGCCAGCCCTTCATCGGGGATGGTGTACCCGTCGAGACGACTACCGCTGCCAACCGCGCCAAACGGATTGTAATAGGCCGTTTCAGACATAAAGACGGGTGTGCTGGATAACAGTGAAGAATGTTCGCGGTTCTTGGTGGATTCGGAACGGTAATATGAAAGTTCGCTAAAGAACTCCATGCCGTTATCAAATTCATGATTGATAAACAGGAAGGCATTGCCGCGTTCCGTATCGGAAATAGTCTGACGATGCATGTTGGAATCATAATATTGATCGCGGCTGATGGCACCACTGTCAAGGCAAAGGTCATTGCCGAAAATACAGTCCTGGTTGCTGTCATCCGCATCGACAGGTTCGATATGGAACTGCCCCGAACTTGTGGTCAGGCCGGAAACACTGTCATCCGCATAAAACCGTCCCCAGACGTTGCTGCTGGAGCGGTTGTCGAAATTCGTATCCTCTTCAAAGTCAGTACCTTCGACAAGCGGCCGCAAGTCAGAAGAGGCTGACCTGTCAAATTCGGTGGCATCGACTCCTGATCCATTATAATAGGTCAGAGACAGTGAAATATTGGTCTTGTCATCATTCAGGTTCCAGCCGCCTAGGAAATCAATATTAAGTTTGCTGCGGGAAGTATTTTCCGCATCGCCATATTCAGCGCCAATCCGGTATCCTTCATAATTGTCCCGCATGATGGTGTTGACCACACCCGCAACGGCGTCGGAACCGTAAAGGGCGGAAGCCCCTTCCTGCAGCACCTCAACCCGGCGAATGCCACTGACCGGCAGGGCATTCACGTTTGAAGTCGTCACAATGACAAGGTCTTCAGTCTGCGTGCCCGGATGCTGAACCACACGGCGGCCATTCAGCAATACCAGCGTATTGCCGGACCCGATCCCGCGCAGGTTAATGGACGCCACATCGCCGCGGGCGCTGTTCACACCGCCACCTACAGTATCCGTGCCATTGAAATTGATCACGCCGTTGGATGGCAGGGCGTCAAAAAGCTCAATGCCGGATGTGGCGGCAATGGCATCAAGGTCATTCTGACCCATCAGGGTCACCGGCAAGTCACCCGTGGTTTTCGCCCCCTTGATCTGGGAACCAACAACAATAATCTCTTCAAAAGCTTCCGGCTCTTCATTTGCAGACGCAGCTTCTTGCGCCACAGCGGCCTGTGCAACCAGGCCGCAAACACCGGACAAAAGCACGGCCTTGAACACACTCTTCCTACTCTTATGAAACATCTCTTTCCTCCATTTTTGACCCTTTCGGGTTTTATCGGGCCCAAAACCCCCTGTGCCCTCATTATTCTTGAGGGGTTTCTGATTATCCAATAACACTGCTTATCAGGGGTATAACCTCAGGCTATACCCCTGGTCGCAGAATAAGGTTTATATTCGGGTTACTTTTTATTTTTCCGACGCAGAGCCAGAAATCCAAGCCCGGCCAGCATCGGCATGAAAGGCGCAGGAGACGGCACATCCACAGACTGCTGAACGGTTGCTGTGGCCTGGATTACCCCCACAATGGCCTCGGCCAGAAGCTGATCGCGACGGGTCGGGGTGGTTCTCATATAATTGGAGAACTCGGCATGAACGAAGGTGCCGCCCTGATCCCGGGAATATTGACCCTGGGGGTTGTTGCGGGCGCCTAGCCGCCAGAAGGGGCTGTACCCATCCACTCCGACACCATTGACCCCTTCGTTAAGCGGGTCCGTCATAACAAGCTGGTTAAACACATAGGCGTCACCGAAGACATTGATCCCTTCCAGGGCTGCATCAAGGAGCTGCAACTCAACGGTCACGTTACCATCACCGTCAGATAGCACCGCATCCGTGTCATCCGGGAAATGATCTGCTGTACCACTGCCATAGCCATGCAACTGCCAGGCTGTGCTGTCGCCGTAGCCACCGTTCCAGACCTCATGCACTTCCTGGAAAATGGAATAGGCAAGGCTTGTCGGGTTGGCCGTCTGGGAACCGTTGGCGGAACGGTGAGAACCGGCCAGCATAAAGCCCCTGGCATCGGCATCTTCAAACACCCGTGCGCCGAGGCGATGGGTATTGGTATCATGCACCGGATGCGGCACTTCAACCGTCACCGTGGTCAGATAATCCTCGTTGATAAAATAGGACCCCCAACCCTTGGTCTGGGCGTTGTTCACAAGCACTTCCCGGACACCCCAATAGGTTGATCCGCTTGTTGTATTGGTAAATTTCACCAGTTCGTACCCCAAGGCCGCAGCCTGGGTTTCCGCCGTTGACCAGTCATTGTCATACAGACTTTGGGCCAGAGCCCTGAAGTCCGCCCGCTGGGTTGTAGACGGCGGTACATAGTCTCCTGAATTTTCTTGAAAAGCCAGATTCTTCAGACGAAGAACCTCGTCATAAAAATCGCCACTCTCCACAACAAGAGCATTGGCCATAGTCGGAAATAACGCCACAGCGGCGCATATATAAATAAGTTTTCTAATCATCAATTTTCTCCCCTTTTGGTAGGTCAGCTAATTATCGGGGAGAAACAGGTAAAGCTGAAATAGTATAAGTTTCGATGGGTATAACCCGGCGCTATAGGTGCTTCAGGGTGCAACAGCCCGGGCACCAGGTCGCCTCGAATCGGCAACGCCGAGGAACACCCCGTCCCGGTGCATGATGGACTGCACGCTGCCCATGGTAGATCCCTGTTCCGTCTCGTATCCCATGGATTTGAGAATGGTGAGTGTATCAGGACTAAAACCCGGCTCGATAAGAAGAACATCAGGCAGCCACTGATGGTGTATGCGTGGCGACGCCGTCGCCTCGGCGAGGTTCATGTCAAACACCAGCACATTGACAAGTATCTGAAAGACCGAGGAAATGATCTTGCTGCCGCCCGGACTTCCGGTCAGCAGGTACGGTTTACCATCCTTCATGACCATGGTCGGCGTCATGGAACTCAGCGGCCGTTTCCCTGCCTCGATGGCGTTGGCGTCGCCCCCTATCAGCCCGAAACCGTTCGGCACTCCGGGTTTGGCGGAAAAATCATCCATTTCGTTATTCATCAGAATCCCCGTTCCGGGAATGGTAATCCCGGCACCGTAGGAAAAATTCAGCGTATAAGTATTCACCACCGCGTTGCCCCATTTGTCCATCACGGAGAAATGCGTTGTATCCGGGCTCTCATAAGGCAGCGGGTCGCCGGGCAGAATTTCCATTGACGGAGTAACGCAGCAGGCCCTGATCTGTTTCACCAGTTCCGCGGCATAAGCCGGATCGGTCAGCCCCTTGACCGGCACATCGGTGAAATCCGGATCGCCCAGATATTTGCTCCGGTCCGCATAGGCCCGTTTCAAGATTTCCGTCAGATAGTGAACCGACAGGGCACTGCCCGCCCCGTCTTTTGCAACGGGCAGCTTGTCCAGCATGTTCAGCATCTGGATGATATGAACCCCGCCGGAACTGGGCGGCGGCATGGAAACAACCTCATACTCCCGGAAATTTCCCCGCACCGGCTCGCGTTCCTTGACATCATAGGCCTTGAGGTCCTCCAGGGTGATACTACCTCCAGCCCGTTCCATCTCCGCGACCAGCAGCCTGGCCGTCTTGCCCATATAGAATTCGGCCGGCCCGTTCTTTCGCAATCGTTTCAGGGACTTTGCCAAATCGCCGAGAACCATGGTTTCCCCGGCCTCATAGGGCACACATCCCGGCTTGAAATAAACACGGCAGGTTTCATCGTTATTGCGCAGGCGCGCCCGACTGGCCAGATTTTCCGCCATGTCAAAACTGACCTTAAAGCCCTTGCGGGCAAGCTTTTCTGCTGGTTCGATCACGTCAGCCCAGGACATGGTGCCGTATTTTTCCAGGGCGTGATGAAGTCCGGCCACCGTGCCCGGCACACCCGCCGACTTCAGGCTGTAACGAGTCTGTTCCTGATCAACATTGCCTTCTTTATCCAGGAAGAAATCCCGGTGCGCCGCCGCCGGCGCCATCTCCCGGTAATCTATGGCAATGGTCTTGTTCTGATCCACAAGGTGGACGATCATGAAGCCGCCACCGCCCAGATTACCCGCCCGCGGCAGGGTTACGGCAAGCCCGAAACCGACTGCCACGGCCGCATCCACTGCATTGCCTCCCTTGCGCAGAATTTCCGCCCCGATTTCGCTGGCGTAATAATTCTGGCTGACCACCATGCCTTCCCTGCCCACAACCGGATGATGGATGGAAGAATAGTCAATGATCGCCTGAGCAAAAGCCTGGGGAATGAATATCAGAAACAGCAGGAAGGAAAACAGAATTCCGCCCGCACGGACGTTCGATTTTTGTTGTACCGGTTGACGTTTCCTCATGCCTTATCCCCTTCCATTTTTGCTCTTCTCCGCTGAAGCCAGACGACCATACCCAATATCAATACCGCCGGAATATACATCCACTGTTTCGCCGGCTGTGCCTTCGGCACTTTATAGGACAATATTTTTAACCGGGCGTCCAGTTCAGGATTATCCAGCGGGCCGTTGAAAACGGCTTCAGCGGAGAAGTAACTGCCTTCGTCTCTCAACTTTTCCAGGCCAAAGGCTTTCAGGCGTTTTTCAATATCTGCTGCCGGGCCCGCAGGCGCCGTCGCCAGGGAGACTTTCGATTTATTCTCGAAATCCATCCGCTCCAGTTGCAGTTGCAGCAGGCTGTTGTCCGGCAGCGCCGGGAGTTCAGCGGCGAAATGTTGCAGGGGACGCTCCTCCCAGGCATTGAACATCCTGTCTATCCAGAAGCCAGGCGCCAGAAAGGTAAAGGCCGCCAGAAGCAAGGCGACGGATTCCCTGTGCCGACTGCGCACCAGGAAAAACCCTCTGAGCGAGGCGGCAAAGCAGAGGATGCCGACCACTGCCGTCACAATAACAAGCAGGAGATGGAACGGCCCGCCAATGCCGATCAGCAGTAATTCCGGATAGAAAATAAAGATAAAGGGCAGGATGATCATGCGCAGGCTATAGATAAAAGCCATAATGCCGGTACGGATCGGATCGCCGCCGGAAACCGCCGCCGCCGCAAAACTGGCCAGCCCCACCGGCGGCGTCACATCGGCCATGATACCGAAATAGAAAACAAAGAAATGTACCGCCACCAGTTCGATCAGCAGGCCGTTCTGAGCCCCAAGGGTAGTAATTACAGGCACCATCAAACTGGACACCACAATATAGTTGGCCGTGGTCGGCAGCCCCATGCCCAGCACAAGACTGATCAGCCCCGTAAAGACCAGCATCAGTATCAGATTACCGCCGGACAGCACCTCCACAAAGGCGGCAAATACCTGGCCGATACCGGTGAGCGACACCGCCCCCACAATAATCCCCGCCATGGCTGTGGCAATGGCGATCCCCACCATGTTTCGGGCACCGGAGTATAGTGCCGTCCTGAAGTCCGCAAGGCCGCTTCTGAAATCCTGTCCGACGGTTTCATGTCGCCGCCACAGGGCCTTCAGCGGCTTGTGCGTGAGCAAGATGAAAATCATCAGCATACTTGCCCAAAAGGCCGACAGGCCCGGCGACAGCCGCTCCACCATCAGACACCAGATCAACAGGGCTACAGGCAGAATATAATAAAGACCACCCCTGAAAATATGACCGGCCGGCGGCAGATGCTCAAGGTCTGTATCCTCCTCAATCTCCGGCACGGCAGCGGAAACCTTCAGAAGCGCCCCATAAGTCAGGAGAAGCAGGAGCAGGATGATGACCGTCGCGAAGGACCCGAAAACCGACCTGATCCAGCCAAGGCCGAAATAGACCGCCCCTGACAGCAGGGCTAACCCGGCAATCGCCGCCGCCCACACGTAAAGAAGCTGCAGCACGGTCAGGCGTTCGCCGCGGCGCGGCAGTCCGGTCATGCCCTTGCGCTTTGCCTCGAGATGAACCAGGTAAAAAAGCGCGATATAGGAAATCACTGCCGGCAGGGCCGCATGTTTGATGATTTCCGTATAGGGCAGGCCCACATATTCCACCATCAGAAAGGCGGCCGCTCCCATCACCGGCGGCATGATCTGGCCGTTGACGGAAGAGGCCACCTCGATGGCGCCGGCTCGTTCCCGGCTGAACCCCACCTTGCGCATCAGCGGGATAGTGAAGGTGCCGGTGGTCACCACATTGGCGATGGAGGAGCCGGAAATCAGTCCGGTCAGGGCCGATGCAATTACCGAAGCCTTGGCGGGACCGCCCTCAAGATGACCGAGCAGGGCAAAGGCAAGCCGAATGAAATAGTTACCTGCGCCGGCTTTTTCCAGCAGCGCCCCGAACAGGACAAACATGAAGACAAAGCCCGTGGAGACACCGAGAGCAATACCGTAAACCCCCTCGCTGGTCAGCCACAGGTGAGACATGGCCTTGTGAAAGGACGCCCCCTTCCAGGACAGGGCATCAGGCACCCAGGAGCCGTTGCCGTAGAAAATATAGGTCAGGAAAAATAGGGCCACCACCACCATTGGCAGGCCAAGGGTTCTCCGCGCCGCCTCCAGCAGCAGCAGGAGACCGAGCCCCGCAACCGCGAGGTCTAGAGGATCATAGGCACCTACACGCTCCGACAGGGGTACATACTCAAGACAGACATACATTGCGGTATATCCCGCCACCGCGGCAATCCCCCAGTCATAGAGGGGGATTCTACTGTCTTCCGCGCCGCGCCGGACGCTATGCATCAGGAACGCCAGAATTACAGCAAAGCTCAAATGAATGGCCCGGGCCTGGGTATCGTTGAACAGGATCAGGAACCGCATACAGAGCGGCACAACCTCACCCAGGATGTAAGGCAGCGGCGAGGCGTAATAGAGCTGAAACAGGGACCAGGCGATGGCAAAACCGGCAATCACTTTCCCCGGGACACCGCCAGGATGGCGGACATGCTCTACCTTTTCCTTGATGGCCTCAAGGTCGGGACGGGTCGCCCTTCGCCAGAATTTCAGTTTTGACAGCATTCCGTCCCCCCGGTTGCCTGCTTACTCATCAGGCCGGCTTCCCGGTAATATCTCAATGCCCCAGGATGCAGCGGAGCGATCAGGCCTGATTTGACCATTTCCTCCGCCTTCAGATATCTGAAGGCCGCATGCAGCCGCCTGAAATCCTCCAGATTGCCGACCACCGCCCTGACCACCTGATAGATGACATCCTCCGGCACCCTGTCGGAGGTGACGAAGACCGCCTTCATGCCAAAGGTTTTCACATCATAGTCCGTGCCATTATAAAGACCTGCCGGAATGACCGCCGGCGCATAATAAGGATTATTATCAAGAAGCCTGTCGATCTCAGGCCCGGCCACCTCGATAATTACCGAGTCACAGCTTGTGGTCGCTTCCTTGATAGCGCCGCTGGGCTGACCGACCACATAGGCGATGGCATCCAGTTTGTTGTCGCACAGGGCCTGGGATTGTTCCGACGCCTTAAGCTCCGCAGCTAAGGCAAAATCTGATTCCGCCCAGCCCAGCGCCCTGATCAGGGTTTCCATAGTCGCCCGTGTCCCCGACCCGGGATTGCCGATATTGACCCGTTTTCCTTTGAGATCAGAGAGACGTTGAATACCGCTGTCGCGGCGGGCAACAATAGTCAGAGGTTCCGAATGAAGGGAAAACAGGGTCCTGAGGCCCGGCCAGGCGCCGTCACGCTTGAACAGCCTGTTGCCGTAATAGGCATGGGACTGCCAGTCGGACTGGGTGACGCCAATATCCAGCTCGCCCCTGCGCACCGAGCGAATGTTATAGATGGAACCGCCGGTTGCTTCCACGGAACAGCGAAGTCCGTGTTCGCTGCGCTGCCAGTTGACCATACGGCAGATGGCGGCGCCGGCCGGATAATAAATACCGGTCACACCGCCGGTTCCGATCGTGAAGAACCGTTCCGCCCGGGCGACATCGACCCCTGCAAGGCAAATACTCAAAAGAAAAATCACACGCAGAAACACCATAAGTTAACTCACCGCCGCTTCCGCCTTTTCCGTCCCGCCCCACAGATTGCCGGAGATATTCCGGATGATGCCGTTCTGGATGTTAAAACCGTCCTCGCGGTCCTTTGCCATCCACCACGGCCCGTCCAGATCGATGAAATCCGCCCCACTACACAGCAATATTGCCGGCGCCATGGACAGGGAGGTGGCAACCATACATCCGACCATAAGGCCGAACCCCTGTCCAAGCGCCAGTTCCCTTAGCCTGACTGCCTCAGTAAGTCCGCCGGTTTTGTCCAGCTTGATATTAATATATTGGTATTTTCCCGTCAGTGCCGGAAGGTCCTGCGAGGTATGACAGGATTCGTCGGCACAGACCGGAACCTTTGGGCGATACTCCCGCAGCCCATCATCCTGCCCCGCAGGCAGCGGCTGTTCCAGAAGATCGATGCCCAGTCCGGCCAGTTCCTCATCGACCAACCTGAGGATATCCATGTTCCAGCTTTCGTTTGGGTCCAGAATGATCCGGCTTTCCGGCGCCTGTATCCTGACCGCGCGAACACGATCGAGAATATTTTCCTGATCAAGTTTTACCTTTAATAACGGTGCACGCCTATTCATCCGGGCTTTTTTTGCCATCTTTTCCGGTGTATCCAACCCGATGGTAATTGCAGTTTCCAGTTCCCTTTGCACCTCAAGCCCAAAAAGTTCAGGAACGGATCTGCCCTGCCAGCGGGCCATCAGATCCCACAGGGCACAGTCGACAGCATTGCGGGCCGCCCCAGCCGGGAGGAGTTCCAGCAGTTCTTCGGGATTTGTCCCTCCTTCAACTTCCGGCAGCACCTCCTCGATCTGGTCCAGGACACTTTCCGTGGTCTCCCCATATCTGGCGTAAGGCACAGATTCACCCTGCCCCGTCACCTGGTCACAGTTTATGGCTACATGTATAACATCCGCACAGGTCTTCACACCGCGGGAGATCCTGAAAGGTTCTCGAAGGGACCAGTTCTCATGGCAGAACGTCAGGCGTTTGTTGATCATGAAATAAAATCCACAATTTCCGTCACACCATCCCTGAGAGGGTCAACACAGGGAACACTGAAATCCGCTGCAAGCTCCTTCATATAATTCCGGGCCTTGCCCATCTCAAAGGCAGATGTGTTCACAGATATGCCACCCAATTTCACTCCCGGACTGGTCAGGGAAGCCGCCCGCAAATTTGCCTCGATACAGTCGCCGATCATTGGCAATGGCTGATGCGGCAAACCCCGCATATGCTGTCTGCCCATTTCGTGGCAAAGCACAAGTATATCTGCCTGTGCGCCATGTAACAAGCCAAGGCTGACTCCAGCATAGGACGGATGAAAGAGGGAACCCTGCCCTTCCAGAATATCCCAGTGATCTTCCTCGTTGTTCGGGGAGAGATATTCCACAGCCCCGGAAATAAAGTCGGCCACCACCGCATCCACGGAAATACCGCCTCCGGAAACCAGGATGCCGGTTTGACCGGTAGCCCGAAAGTCTACATTCATCCCGCGGGAGACCATCGCCTTTTCCAACGCAAGAGACGTATACATTTTACCCACAGAACAGTCGGTCCCCACTGTAAGCAGCCTTTTTCCCTGGCGCCAGATGCCGGTCCCCACAGCCAACTTCTGTGACGAATGACGGACATCGAATATCCGGCGCCCGTTTTTTTCAGCCAGGGCCTTGATCTCGGGAATATCAGACAGCTTCTGATGCAGACCGTTGGCCACATCCATACCACATTCAAGCGCCTCGCGAATGTGGGGAAGCCAGTTTTCCGAAATGGTTCCGCCGGCATTGGCCAGCCCGAGAATAAAGGTTTTAGCCCCCTTTCCCGCCGCCTCGGCAATGGTCATGTCCGGATAACCGAGACTGACTTCACAGCCGGACATCCTGAACTGGCCGATACATTTTTCCGGACGCCACTGGGCAATTCCGCGAGAGGTCTTGACCGAGAGAGGGTCGCGCACATCACCAAGAAAAAGAAGATATGGTGACAAAATTTCCATAATCGTTACTACCTTTGAACTTAATTGATTGTCTGGGCAGAGAGCTGTTGGCCTGTAGCAACCGGCGCTGAATAACCCCGGATCTTCACGACAGCCGGCTCTGCCGGTTTTTCATTGAACTCGATAAAATCCATCCTGAACCAGGGCCTGTCTTCTTTCCCGCCATTCCGGTCAACCATTTCCGCCCGCCATTCAATCAGTGATACCTCATCAACGAAAGCGGGCGCCCCATCTTCATTTTCCAGAAACAACCTGAAACCCTTGACTTTATCCTTTTCAGGAGCTGGAAACTCAATGGAAAACTGCCGCCATTCACCGGGGCTGGCGGTCAGTCGGCCAAGCTCTGCAATTCGGCCCTTTTTCAGGGCAAATCCCCTGCTTTTACCTTCCTCCCAATAACTGAGCGAGACTCTCACCGACGCTTTTTGCGCCGAACGGAGAAATCCATGCAGGGTAAGCGGCGTTCCAGGCACAAAATCATGGGTCCGGATGAAGTTTTTCAGTTCCGTACGGGTGCCGGACGGAAGACACAGAGCCTGACTTCCGCTGTATACCACCTTCGACTGCATGGCACAGCTTGCATCCGGAGAGTTCCAGTTGTCATCAGACAGCCCCCACAGTCCCTGCTGTTCAAAATCACCAAACAGCAAACGATCCCGTCCGAAACGATAGCCGCCTGAACCGGCCTCGATCACCCGGGGATACAGATACCACGGGGTATTAAGACGAATTATCTTGTCTCCTCCATTGATCTGCACCGTCTCAATGGCATCCAGCGCCCGTGTAGACAGCTGGATTACCGCATGTCCGCCCGAACGGCCCAGAACCAGGCCCCGTTCCGCAGACTGGTCCGCAAGCCGCCTCAACACATACTGCCGGATGCTGCCCACCGCCGGTGTCGGATGATAGTTTTTGATATAAAGCGGCACAACCTCGGCCCGATGGAACTTCTCTCCGTCCATCCAGACATAAAGCATGGCGGAAGGATGGGTTTCATAACGATACTGATCAAAGACAAAGTTACCCAATGAATAGGCGATGAGCTTGTTCTTGTAGATTTCGAATCCGTGCACCACATGGGGATGATGGCCAATCACCAGGTCTGAACCGCTCTCCACGGCAAGCTTCATTCGCCGTTCCGTCGTCTCACTTGGGCCATAGGAATATTCACTGCTGCCGTGATACTGCATCACTACGAGATCGCTGTTATCATTCTCTTCTGAAACAGTTTTTCGAATATTTTCGTCTGAGCCATAAGCTGCTCCGCTTTTCTCCGGCCCGTCCGCCACCTGGTTGGGCGTCACCCTCCCCTTCCAGCCTACAAACCCCAGGTGGGACGTGCGAACACCATTGATATTCTGTCGCCAGGCTGTCAAGGCTTCTTTCTTATTCATTCCACCACCGGAATAACCAAACCCACTCTTGCGCAGGGCCTGCATGGTGGACGCCGCTCCCTCCTCAACAAAGTCATTCACATGATTGTTGCCGAGACTGACAAAATCAATGCCGGCCGATTTCAAAGCGGAAAGCATGGCTGTCGGACTAAAAAAAACATAGGATTTCGGTGCCGTAGCTTTCGATTTTTTGTCCATCAGCGGCGTTTCCATATTCACCGAGGCAAAATCCGCCACCGCCATATAGGGGCCGATATGAGATAAAAGCCGGGCTGCGTCCTGCCTCTCATGGCCGGGACGTATCAGCTGCTTTTCCCCACGTTCAGGGTCTTTGAAACGCCTCCCCATCATGGCGTCACCACCAAAGGCCATCATGACACGCCCCGGCTTTTTCCTGACCAGAATTATTGGCGGGATTATGTATCCGTCTTTATCCCTTGCCAGCTCCCGTCCCGCGAAACTGTGCAGAACAGTATAAAATCCGTCTGCCGATACCGTCAGACGGATCAGCCCGGACTGATCAGCGCCCACCCGGTAATATCCCCTCCGATCGGCCTCGACACTGGTTTCATTCAGATTGATGGAAACATTTTCAACGGGATTTCCCTGCTCATCAAGGATAAATCCTGAAAACAGATCGCGGGCTGCCTGGCTTTCGGGCACGACGAAAAACAGGTAAAAAATCAGTGAAAATATACATTTGTCCATTACTTGCGTCCCGAAAGAAACTGTTCCCGATCAAACGGATGAAACAGACTACCCCGGCTTCAGCCACCTGTATAATTCCGGTTTTTAAAACGCATATAACCTTTGGTTATACACTGACATCAGGACATATAATTTTCATAGGTCAGCTTGAAAAATTCCAGGAAATTCCGGCATGCCGTTGAAAGCGGACTATTTTCCAGATACAGCCCTTTGACGGAATAGAGGATCGGGGGATCAATTTCCCGGATCATGATGTTTCCCGGCCCCTCGGACAGGGCCGTCACCTGGTCGACGATCGCCACACCTCCGCCATAGCCAACAATGTTTTTAGCAATGTAATAGGTCTGCACTGTCACAACCGAATTCAGTTCAATGCCACGGTCGAGCAGGCTGCTGTAGAGAATTTCGGCCAGCGGTCCACTGTCCTTTATGCCGATTACGTCCTTCCCTTCCAGCTCCTCCAACTGGATTTTCCGGTCAGACTTCCCGAAATCCCCCTCGTTGCAGATACAGACAAACTCACCGCTTCCAAAGTCATACTCCTGTATCCCTTCCTGGGGTGGAGGATTAAAGGCAAGGCCTATGTCATCCTCATGTTCGTTAAGGGATTTGACAAGATCGTCATAATGGCGGGTTTGTACATCAAAGGTAATTTCAGGAAACTGCCGACGAAAACTTGCAATCGCCAGCGGCAGAATATTCAGCCCCAGCGCCGGCATCACAGCGAGCCGCACATGACCTGAACGACCTCCTCTCAGGTTACGGGATTTGGCCTGCAGGGTCCGCATCTGCCGGTAAACCTTATGGACTTCATTGAACAATACATGAGCTTCATTGGTCGGGATCAGTTTGCCCTTGACCCGATCGAAAAGCGGATATCCGAGTTGATCCTCCGCATGATGGAGGACCTTGCTGATGGAAGGCTGGGACACATTCAGGCGTTTTGCCGCACTGCTGACAGTGCCAGTCGTGTATACGGCATGAAAAACTTCGATATGACGCAATCGCATTTAAACAATCTTTATGTTAAAGGGTCTCAATTTCTCAGTATTGAAATGCTCTATATGCTGACCACGATCGAATCAAAGTGCAACTGTAATTTATTTTATCCTGAACTGCCCCCTTCCCTTGCTTCATTTGTTTACATGAAAGTTACATCTGAAACCGGGGACACAACCAGTTGATCTCTCTCGAGAAAAGATCAGTTAGCCAAACTGGGTCCCATAGAACTAAAACAAAAGTTCAATACAACAATGAATTGGGAATTCCATTAGTTTCGGAAGGTCACTTCTAGTCAGAAAATAGAAACTTCCCCCAGGTTGATTTATCGGTATCAACCGCTTTTTCAGGATAAGTGACTTCCACCCGCTTACCTTCGCGTCTCATCCCGCTCACGCCGATCATCATTTTCCAAGTGTCGCCTGAAAACTTCTTGCGCGATATTTGAACTTGCCGGTGGGTACCCCTGGCAAATCCAGGATTCTTTCTATTCTCTCGGTCTTCAAGCCCTGAGTAAGGCACCCAGAAGCCAGCATAATCTTTAAGCTCCCACGGGCCAGAAGCTGGCTCCCACTTATTATTTCTGAGAATACCTTCCCCCATCTGTGCAGAAAGATGAAACTTGTGAAGCTCACCAGTTTGTGGATGCTCTATGTAAAGGTCTAAAACCGTATAATCATCTGCAGTGGCTTTAACACAAATGTAAAAATACTCTTGGTCATGCATAACATAAAACGAAGCCTGTGCTGGTAGTTCGGTTTTTGTCGCAGCGTCCCATTCATCACCCCCACAGCGACCATCAAGGAGCGCAGCCTTGTTAGTTTCCTTTATAGTAATGGTTTCAGCAGCAATGGCTACAGAACAGTCGAATGCCAGAGCAGCGCTCAATGCCAACAATTTGGGTATATTTTTCATGGAAAATTCTCCAGTGCGCTTCTAACTATTCCTGTGGCCGGAGCTCCTCAATAACCCGGGCGTCGACCCAGAAAATATCTACATTTTCGTATTTATCCGAGCCCATATTCCGGTTGAAGAAAAGATATTTTCCGCCTGGGGTGACGCTGGCGGAGGCTTCCCAGGCGCCGGTGTTTACCTTGTCGCCCAGATTAATAGCCGCGCCCCAGGTGCCATCCTGCTGTCGGAAACTGATATAAATGTCTGAATCGCCATAGCCGCCTTCTCTCTTGGCATCCCACAACAGATAGGATTCATCGGGCGCAATGAAGGGATGGTTCAGGTAAGTGCCTGTGTTGATTTCCGGGCCCAGGACTTTCGGCTCTTCATATTTTCCGTCAATCCGGCGGGAATAGCGCAGGGGAAAGGCCGGGTTTTCCTTGTCATAGGTATCAAAATAATAGGTGGCGTTGGCCGACGCCGAAAGCCGCATGATCAGCAGGTCTTTAAAGGGGGCATCGAGAGTTTTCACCTCCGACCATCCGTCCTCGGTGCGTTCCATATAGCGCCGGCCCAGATGCATGGCCCTGCCATCGGGAGAGACGAACGGCTGACCGGCCCAGCCTGATACAACAGACTCGCGCCAACGATTATTTTCATATTGAAAAACAACGAACGTAGCGTCTTCGTATTTGCCGCCGTTCCTCAGCAGGTAGAACTCATTCATGTCGGGTGTGAAGACGCCGCCATATTCCCAATGTTCTGTCGAAACAATACCGGGCGCAAATGCTTCAGGTGTCAAACCGGGAGGTTCCTGCCCGAGATAAGGGCCGTCGAGGACCGGTAGTTCATCCCGGGCATGACTTGCGCCACTCACAGCCAAAAAAGTGAGCAACGGAATAATAAACGCTGAAAAACGCTTCTTCATATTTTCTCTCCCCATATACGATATTATAGTTTCTTTCTTTAAGTGCACAAAATCACATACTTTTCAGCTATGATAACCATTTTATGACACATATTGCGGTCACAGGAAACGCAGTGCCATGGTTAAAATCTTCAATTACCTATAACCCGGTCAGCCTCAAACCTGCCTGACTTCTACACCGGCCAGGTGCAGGGCTGAGCAGAGTGCATAATCTCGCTGCATTCGACAAAGGAATTGCGATAAACTGTTCTTTTCGAAAGATAAAGCCCGCATGCCGCGTAACGTCCCCCACCAGACCCTTAACGTCGGCAATGGGCCAATGGAACCTATCGGCACTTGGTAGCTTCTCCGGTTGAATTGTTCCTGCCGACCGGTGACCTGATTGATCTGCCAGGCCATTACGGCTACGGCCCGGAAGCCCTGAGCGAATTTCTGAATGACATGAAAGAAAATTGGTAGCGGAGGTGCGCTACCAATGGAACCCTCAGGCAATGCATCAAACCGGAACATACGAGTGTCATCTTAGTCGGGACACCTCTGTCAAATGACAAAAGGACACCACATTCCATTGGCACCTGACGCCCGTAAATTAGAATTGCGCCCTAATATCAACACGGCGACGGGACGCCTCGGCCAGCCCATCGGCGGCCTCCACATCCACCGGTGCCGGATTTTGCGCCCAGTGAATTTCGATCTGCTCTTCCGGCACACCAAGGCGGATCAGCGCTTCTTTCATTTTTTCCGCCCGCTGGCGCGCCAGTTCCGGTTTTTCGGCAATGGTCCGGCCGGAAAGCTCCTCGGGTTCGGACGCTGCATAGCCGGTAACCACAAGCTTCTTGGGTTTGGCGGCCCTTATCCAGGTGATGGCCGTATCCAGCAGGTAATCACCATACTGGTAACTGACGAAATGCCGGTTGAATTCGAAAAACATATGGAAGGTGCGGTCCGTATAGGGACCGGGTGGCGTGGGGCGCGCCTCGGACAGCGGACGCACATTGCGGGGCGGCAGACTATAGCGGCGGCCGGGAAACCCTTCGGCTGGCAGCATATGGCGCGTACAGTGGGTGGAAAGCTTCGACACATGAACCGGCTCCAGCACCACACCGCCACAGGGATTATCCTGCTTGTCGGACATATAACCTTCCACCAGAACTTCGAAATTCCAGTCCGGTTTGATCGGGGACGGGGTCACATCATAGCGAACCCCGCTTTCCCGGTCATCAGCCAGCCAGCAGCCGGACTTGCGACCGTCCCGTGCATCCCGGTAGATGGGACAGCTGATGAAACGGACAAGCTCTCCGGCTTCTACGACAACAGGGACAAAACCGAGCATGATCAGGAATGTTGAAAAGATAAGTTTCTTCATCACAGCGCCCCCATCAGGTGCACCAGGTCCTGTTTTTCCTGTTCGGTATAGCCGATGTTAAAGCGGCGATCATAATAGTCTACCACGGCACGCAGATCATTGGCTGACCCGTTAGAAAAATAGGGCGCGCGCGCTGACAGGCCACGCATGGACTGCAGCGTGATTTTGCCCACATCGCGGCAGTTGCCGGAAATCATGGCGAACCCCGGGTCGTGGGTGAAAATCTCCCGGCCGTAATGGGGATGCGGTTCCCCCGTGCAAGTAATTTTGAACAGCGGCAGATGCGGCGCCGGATCGGCAAACGGCATGGTCGTCGTCCCCAGATCCACCTGGCCCGGGGCCACATCATTGCCCATCTGGCTCATGTTGTGACAGAAGACGCAGCTGTTGAGCACCGGATTGCCAAAACCGATCGGGGAGTTGATGCCGGCACTGTCGGAAATCAGGAACATTTTCTCCTTGAACACCCGGGCGCCACGGGCAACAGACTCGCGGTAGGCGATTTCCTCTTCAGTAAGCTTCGCCTTTTCTTCGCCACTCATATGTTCCCAGGCTTCAAATTCGCTCCAGACCGGGATGCCCTGGCTGCCGAGCCTGCCGGCCGGAGAATCCCGCAGCAGTTCCGGTCCACCCCGGGCCCCGCCCTCGTCCAGCGGCCCGCCGACCTTGTCCTCCGCCTGGGCGGTATAAACGGTGAGGATAAATTCACGAATTTTATTCTTCTGCTCAACTGTCAGACCGTCCACCATCTCCAGATGGGTTCTGGAGGCGTCCTGCATCTGCTCGAACAAGGTCGTCGCGCGGTTGTCGGCCATGATATTGCCGGACAGCATTTCGCCCGTTTCCGGATTAACCGGCAGCGGCAGCCCCTGTTTTGGATCATAGGCAAAGCCGACCGCAATCAGATATTTCAGATTGGCCACCGGGCGCGGCCGGCGGTAGACGGAAATGGCCGGCTGTTCAGCCTCAAGGCCGTAATCCTTGCCGGTGTTACAACCCCAGGGATCGCGAACCACTTCGATATCAAAATCGGGCACCACCTTTTTGCCGTAACGGTCTTTTGGCGGCCACGGAATTGAAACACGAAACAGGCCGTGGTCCAGAAGCAGAGAATGGGAGTCCCGCTCCTCCTGCGGCAGTGCCGGACAGTTGGACCCGTCATAGGCGGCGAACAGCGGATCACCGCCATCGGTTTCCCTCCAGCGGTTGCGGATGGTCTTGACCGACAGGCTCATGGAATCCGCCGGCTGGTGACAGGTCACGCAGCCGCGACCATTGAGACCAAGCGGTGCAAAGAAAGGGTGGCTTTCCACCTCCAGCGGCTCACCGGTCTTCAGAACCCGCAGAACGCCGAGGCCATTTTCATATTCGATGGCCGACGGAAAAATCCGCTCGTCGCCGGGCGCCCACCAGTCATCAGTACTACTCTCCCCGTCTCCGGCATGGGCGTTCAGCCCGGCAAACGGAGTGACGATGAACAACAGAATCGCAAGAGCTTTTCTCATGGCAGCCATCATGTATTTGTCTCAAAAAAAACCGGGACCTCCTGAATCGTTGGAGGCCCCGGAATGGGAGAACAGTTTAGAAGTTATATTTTGCCCTTGCACCGAAGGTGCGTGGCGGACCATAGAGGTAACCACCGTTGGCACTGGAAGCATTCTGCACCTGGGAAGCGATATAGGTTTCGTCGGTGAAGTTATCCACGAAACCTTCCACTTTCAGGTCCTCGTCCACATCCAGGGTCAGACGGAAATTGAAGATATCCCGGGACGGCACAAAGGAGCGGTCACTGAGGAACGGTGTCGCCAGCTGGCTGTCCAGATGGGACCATTGCACCCGCGGAGTCAGCGACATGCCATTATCAAGAACAAATTCATATTCAACCCCCGCATTGACCGTCCATTCGGGAGAGAAGGGCAAGGTATCGCCTTCATGCACCAGCCGGTTGGTGTTGTCACACTCGGGGCTGACGATCCGCTCATTGGCATCATTGATACAGGCGTCCTCGGCAAATTCCGCGCTCAGGTAGCTGAGACCCAGGTTGAAACTCAGGCCGCCGAACTGGGCCAGAACCTCAAGTTCCATCCCCCAGGCTTCACCGGAAGCCGCATTCTGGGTCACCGGCAGGCCGTTCAGCAGGCTGGCGAGCTGAATATCCTGATAGTCGGAATAGAAGACATCCGCATTCACCCGGATATGACGGTCCATCAGTTCGGTCTTGACACCGGCTTCATAAACAAAGTTTTTCTCAGGCCCGAAGTTGCCCTGGGGTTCCAAGAGGTTCACACCGCCCGCCTTGTAACCTTTGGAGGCCGTGACATAGAGCAGCGTGTCTTCCATGTGATAATTCACACCGATCTTGCCGGTCAATTCTGTCGAATCAGTGGATGTACTGAAGGGGTCCATCGGAGGCCCAGGCAATATGTTACGGTGATAGACCTGTTTATCCCAGCTGTAGCGGGCGCCGGCGATAAATTCAAGCTCGTCAGTGGCATACCAGTTCACCTGACCGAACAGGGACTTGCTGGTATTTTCAGCTTCCGTGTCGATTGTTGAATCAGAGGAAACAAAATCCACATTGCTGTGGTTGTCCCTGAGAAGCTCAACCGGCACATCCTCGTCGAAATAGAAACCGCCGACCACCCACTGTACCGGACCGTCGCCGGTGGACATCAGGTTAAACTCCGCCATAAAGGTTTCGAAAGTGGTATCCCCCCGGCTCACGCGTGCAGGATAAATGGCGCGGTTGGCACCATTGGCGGGCAGCCCTTCCGGGACCGGCAGAGCAGTCGCGGTCCGGTCGCCGTCCACCTGATCACGGGTATAGCCGTCCTGGTAGGACACCAGACCGCGCATGTCAATTTCCTCGGTGATGGCGTATTTGACTTCGGCAGACGCCCGATAACCGTTCTGATCCAGATAGGAAATGGCGTCTTCCTCGATCACGAAAGGATCGTCGCTGACCGCATCATCGGGGTTTTTCACCGCATTGTAACCAGTATGCAGGTCAAAATGTTCGCCGCGCAGGTTGACCCGCAGTTTTTCGTCGCTTGTCCGGAAGGCAAGATTGATGCGGGCCGCATCCAGGTTCATATCACCGGGAGAGCTCGGGCTCGGACCGATATTATCGGTAAAGCTGTCGCGCTCGTCGTGCACATAAGAGACACGCATGGCAAAATTTTCGCCCATATCCAGATTGAGGGCGCCGACCAGACGGTATTTATCATAATTGCCGACGGTGCCATCCACATAACCGAAAGTCTCCCCATATTCCGGGGCTGGCGTGCGTACGTAAACGGCGCCGCCGGTAGAGTTCTGCCCGGTCAGGGTTCCCTGCGGGCCGCGCAGGACCTCGATGGTGGCGATATCAAAGAAGCTCTGGCTGATGAATTGTTCATGCGGAACCAGAATGCCATCGGTATAATAGGCCACCCCCGGCACAGAGGTCGGCGCGGACTGGGCGATCCCGACACCACGGATATTGATGAATGTGGAACGGTTATAGGTATTGATGGCCACGGACGGCGCCACATTCTGGATATCATGGATATTGCCAACGCCTTTTTTGGCCAGGGCATCAGCCGTCAGCACCGTGGCAGAGATCGGAATATCCTGCAGGTTCTGTTCACGACGTTCCGCTGTCACGACGATCTCTTCAAGAGTAAATGCTTCTGCACCATCCACTTCCTGGGCCTGAACGGCGCCGGACAATGCAAACCCGGCCAAGACACCGGAAAACAAAGGTAAATATTTATGAGAGCGTATCATTCCAAAATTCCCTTCCCTATTTTAAAGTATAAGTGAATAACTGTAAATTAGATCCCAAGACAGCATTCACATGTGTTTGTTATGATTTAGCTATCATTTATAGCATTTAAATGCAAGCCCTTACATTGTAATTTTTACTGTTTTGGCACCCATTATATATCTACCACATTGTTTTTAAGCCAATAATACTTTTTGCAAGCGCTTTCTATTGATCTTCCAGCCAAACAGAGTAAATATAGCCGTCTGTCAATCCGGCCATCGCCGGGGAAAAACACGAGCACAGAGCGTTTAGTCGCATAGGGAGATTCTTCATGATACAGGTACAAAGGGAACTGGCCATCAAGGTACGCTGGCGGCTGGTCATTCCCACCATCCTGTTTATATTTCTCAGCTCCCTGGACCGGGCCAATGTCAGTTTCGCCGCTCTGCAGATGAATGTTGACCTCGGTTTTTCCCCTGCGACATACGGCTTCGGCGCCGGCATTCTGTTTTTCGGTTATCTGGCCGGGCAATATCCAAGCATACTGCTGTGCCAGAAGTATGGTTTCAAGCTATGGATCTCAGGCCTTGCAGTGGTCTGGGGAGCAGCCTCCGCCACAATGGCCTTCATACACACCCCTATGGAATTTTATGTGATCCGTGTAATTATCGGCATTGCTGAAGGTGGTCTTGCCCCCGGTATCGTACTCTATCTAAGCCAGTTCGCCACTGAAAAGGAAAGAGCAACAACCTTTGCCCTGCCCATGCTGGCCATACCCCTGTCCATTATTCTGGGCGGCCCGTTGTCAGGCTACCTGCTGGACATGCAAGCGCCTGGCGAAATGGCGGGATGGCGCTGGATGTTTCTGGCCGAGGGCACACCGACAATCCTGCTGGGACTGGCCTCCCTGTTCTATTTTCCCAACACGCCGCGAGAAGCAAAGTGGCTGACAAACGAGGAAAAAAACTGGCTGGCCGCCAACAGCACGAACCACACCAAAGAAGGCGAAAAGCCAATAAACGACTGGTCGGTGATCATGAGCCCCATTGTCTGGGCCTCCGCCCTGCTGTGGTTCTGCCTGCTTGCCGGTGCATACGGCATTATGTTCTGGCTACCCCAGGTCGTTCAGCATATGTCCGGCTTGTCCGCCTTTGAGATTGGCCTGGTCAATGCCCTTCCCTGGATGGGGGTTGGCCTCGGCGTTTATTTCAATTCCGCCCATTCCGACAAAACCGGCGAGCGGTTCTGGCATATTGGCCTGCCCTCTGCCATCTCGGCGCTGGCAATCATTGCCGCAACGGCTTCAGGATATGGGGTTCTGAGCCTCTCACTGCTGTTCATCGCCGGACTTGGACTTGGCGCCGCCCAGGGTGCTTTCTGGGCCCTTCCCACGGCTCTGTTCACGCCTGCCAGCATGGCCATCGGGGTTGTCACCATCAACATTGCCGGCAACACCTCCGGCGCCATCATCTCGCAGATTATCGGCTACATAAGGGAACAAAGCGGCGGATATTTCGCCCCTATCCTGCTGGTAGCCTCACTCATGTTCTGCGCCAGCGTCATTGTACTGCTGATCCGGCTGAAACTGGCGGACGATAGAGTGCGCGAGGCAAATTAACGCCCGCGCATTGTTATCATGCAGTCGAAGACATGTCAGGAAAAGGTCAACGGAACGCTGAGAGCACCGATTTCCGGCATGCGGGTCAGCCTGACCGGCCCGTTTACCTCAAAGCTGTTTGTTCTGACCAGGAGGCATTCCAGAGCCACAATAAGCTCCAGCCGAGCCAAAGTTGCCCCGAGACAGCCATGCACTCCACGGCCAAAAGCCAGAGAATCCTTTATATTCGGCCGATTGAGGATAAATTCGTCCGGCCTCTCAAAGACCTCTGGATCCCGGTTTGCCGCCGCGTAAACCAGGGCAATCGGCTCATCTTTCTTTATGTCACGCCCCCTAAGGCAAATATCCTTCGCAGGGGTGCGGGCAAAACCCCTGTAGGGCGTATAGAGCCTGAGGAATTCCTCGATGGCGGCCGGCACCAGGGACAAATCGTCCCTCAGCTTTTGTTGCAGATCAGGATGTTCTGACAGATGCACCGCAATTGAGCCGATCAGCACCGTCGGCGCGATTATGCCGACCACAAGAACCTGCCTGATAGTGCCGACAATCATCTCATCCGGAAGGGGCTCACCCTCCGCCCGTGCCGCCAAAAGCGCGCTTGTGGCATCGATGGCGGGATCCAGCGGGTTTTTCTTTCGGTCCAGAACAAGATTCCTGGCCATATCATACAACAGGGCGCTGGATTCCTTTGTTTCCTGCTCGTCATCCGACTGAACAGCAAAATTGTAGCGCCGGCCCACCTCTGCCAGGATTTCAATCTGCTCATCGGGCAGATTCATCCAGTGGGCAAAAGTCCGGATCGGCATGGGCGCAGAATATTCATTACAAATATCCCCGCCTCCCTGTTCCAGCATTCTATCGAGAAGATCGTTGCAGATGTCCCGGATCACCGGCTCAAACCGGGCAACCTGCTTCGCGGTAAGCAAAGGCGCCAGCGCCCGGCGATAGGGCGTATGTTCCGGAGGATCAAGATGCAACGGCGGTCGGCGACCGGTAAAGGCCACCTTGGGCACTACATTCTGTACAGAGGTAATAAAGTTGTCGGAATCAGACGCAGCATTTGCCACATCGTCATACCTGGTCAACGCCCAGAAACCGCCCCAGGCATCACTGTGGGCAACCGGGCACTGACTCCGCAAACGGTGATATTCCTCGTGCGGACTATCCAGGGTTTCAGGTTTTAATGGGTCAAAATCTTGCATGCGAGGGACCATATCGCCAAATGTAAGCGCTTGCAATATAAATCTGACTATTATGTTTCATTGTAATTTTTTGGGATTAGTGATACTCACGATTTTGTGGAACAGAGCAACATGAACCCAACCCTGGACGATGTGGCGGCACACGCTGGTGTGTCGACGGCAACTGTTTCACGTTTTTTCAACACCCCGGGTGTAGTTGCCGAGACCACCGCCAAACGCATCCGGGAAGCCGTTGCGGCGACCGGATACATCCCCAACATGCTGGCCGGCGGCCTTGCCAGCAACAAAAGCCGTCTGGTGGCTGTTCTTATCCCACAACTCGGGCCCTCCATCTTCAACGACACCATGGAAGCCATGGTCAATGAATTTTCCGCCTCCGGCTCGATTGTGATGCTGGGTCTCACCGAACTCGACACGGACCGCACCGATGACCTGATCATGGCTGCGCTCGGGCGGCGGGCCGAAGCCATCGTGATTACCGGCGATGTACGTGACAAAACCCGGGCCCTGCTGAGACGTAGCAAAACCAGCGTGATCGAAATCTGGGACCTGCCGGAGGACCCCATAGATGTGGCGATCGGATTTTCCCACTATGAAATCGGCAAGGATATCGCCCGTTTCCTCAGAGGCAGGGGTTATATTCGACCGCACTTTATCGCCACACGAGGCGCCCGGGCGCTCAGACGGCGGGACGGCTTCAAGGAAGAGTGGGAAGCCCAGGGCGGCGGCCTCCTGACGGAAGACAGCCTGGAACTGCCTCTGCGTTTTGGCAATGCCCGCAGCGCCTTTGCCAATATCCGTCGCCTGAACCCCCTGCCCGATGTGATTGTCTGCGGCTCCGACTGGCTGGCCCAGGGCCTGATCATTGAGGCCCAGGCCGCGGGCCTGAACGTGCCTGGCGATATTGCCGTAATCGGTTTCGGCAACAGTGCCCTGGCAGGTGAAATGAGGCCAACGATAACCTCCATCGATATTGACGGCGCCCGTATTGCCCGGGAGTCAATTGCCTTGCTCAGAAAACGGGAAAAGGGCGAGCCGGTCACTGAAAACCGCATCGATGTCGGTTTCCGCCTGATTGCCCGCGAAAGCGCCTGATCAGCGGCACGCAATGTTCTATTGCCTATTGAGTTTTAAGAAATTGCTAGGGGAGATACACACCCAATGGAAACCCCAATGTTGAAACTCCCTTAGAGAACCAGTGATATTCCTAAATTGAATTAGTTCAGACTTGATCAGGCAGTCGTTGCCGAACCAACAGTCCGCGAGCCGGTGACACCAGGTCACAGCGGCGAGCGGCTCCAGCCGGATCGACGGCAACAACTCGAAGCCAGGTCCCCGCAGTTCGAAACGGCTTTCCCCCCTGTTATTGATCTGGACCGGCCGTAAAATGAACAGAGCCCACATTTTCAATTGATGCTTCGAACCTGTCACCAGGCGTGATCGGTACCATAGGCCCCATAGCGCCGGTGAGAACGACATCTCCGGCCCTGAGACCATTGCCGAATCTGGCACAGGTATTTGCAAGCCACAGTGCTGCTTTGAACGGATGGCCGAGACAGGCGGCCCCCACCCCTTCCGACACGATTTCGCCGTTGCATTTCAGAACCATTGCAGAAGCGGCAAGATCAATGTCCTGCCAGTCATGCACCTGCCTGCCCAACACATAAAGACCGCTGGAGGCATTGTCCGCCACCGTATCCGACAGACGGATATTCCAGTTCATTATTCTACTGCCGACGATCTCAATGGCCGGAAGGATATAGTCAATTGCCCCGACAAGTTCTTCATAAGATATACCCTCGTGATCCAGGTCGGACTTGAGGACAAGCGCCAGTTCAGCTTCCGCCTTGGCCTGCTGCATTTCGGAACAGGGAATTTCCGATCCATCCGCATATTCCATATCGGCCATCAACACCCCAAAATCTGGCTGATCGACACCAAGCTGTATTTGCACCGCCTCCGACGTCAGGCCTATTTTCCGGCCGCACAGCCGGCGTCCCTCCTGAAGCCAGCGCTCTGTGACGATGGATTGTACCGCATAACCTGCTCCAATTGTCTCCCCGATCAGCTCACGCACCGGTGTACAATATTCTCCGGTCCTGTAAGCTTCGAGGATGAGGTCAGCTGCCTGCTTAAACTTTTCATTATTCATTGTCTGATTCCCAAACCTTACTCGAAAAATGTGAATGAACTTATATTTTAGCCACGCCTTCAGACAACTTGCGTCACACACTATATTCTCATAATGTAAGAACTGATAAAAGGAGCAGGAACACGTCATGTGCCGAATAAGTCTCTCCTTTTTGGTCCTTTATTCTACATGTCCACCAAAGGCTGATAGACCGGGTTTTTCTGCTGTGCGACAGCTTCCGCCTCTTGCCGGATGCGCGTCAAATATTCGGGATGAGTGAAGATCCAGAATTTTTCTTCGCCGATCGCGTCAAACACAATATCCGCCGCTTTTGCCGGATCCATCCCGGTCGCGGCAAGTCCCTGCCGCAACTGATCCTTCATGGCCTTGTGCGCTTCGTCTTCCATCGGTTTCTCCTTCTCCGGCCGGTTACGGTCCGCATCGGCAATCTGTGTCGTCACAGCACCCGGGCAGATAACCGAAACCCCAACCTGTGATCGGGCCAGCTCCAGCTCAAACTTCAAAGTTTCACTCAAACTGACGACAGCATGTTTGCTGGCAGAATAAATGGAAATGGCCGGAGAAGAGAGAAAGCCGGAGATTGACCCCGTGTTGACAATTCGGGCCGGAGTGCCCTGTGTCATCATGCGCGGCAGGAAGCTTCTGATGCCGTTGACGACACCGTACAGATTTACCCCCATCACCCAGTTCCAGTCCTTGAGATCCCGTTCCCAGCTCATGCCGCTGATCATCACCCCGGCATTGTTGAACAACAGGTCCACAGTACCAAAGCGGGTGAAGGCAAAATCCGCCAACGCCTCGATCTCATCAGGGTCAGAAACATCGGTGTGGCGTACCTCCACGGCAACATCACGGCTCGTAACCAGATCCTGCTTTAATTGTTCCAGTCCTGCCTGATCCACATCTGCCAGCACGAGGTTCATTCCCAGACTGGCGGCCTTTTCTGCCAACCCCCTGCCAATGCCGCTTGCAGCACCTGTGATTACAGCCAGCTTGCCATTAAAATCCTGCATTCATCCCTCCCTTAAAGGTTGCCACCCGCCTTCGTTCCGCTCTTTAATTCAGCATAGGCTCCTTGATGAAAGACCAGGACCGGAGAGTTACGGGTCTCATATTCCATTACTTTCCCCACAAAAATCACATGATCCCCGCCTTCATACTGAAATTTGGTTTCGCAGCGAAACAGGGCTGCATATTCAGGCAGTACGGGGTATCCCCTGTCGCAGGGCTTCCAGTCAATATCCCTGAACTTGTCGTCGCCGGGACGGGCAAACTGGTTGGAAATTTCCTCTTGATGTGCCGCCAGGATATGGACATTAAAGCCGCCCGATTTCTCATAGACCCGCATGGAAGCAGCAGATTTTGCCAGCGACCAGAGAACCAGAGGAGGATCCAGTGAAACAGAGTTAAAACTGCTTGCAGTAACGCCAACCGGTTTCCCCTCCTCAGTCGCGGTTGTCATAACAGTAACACCGGTCGCAAACTGGCCAAGTGCGTCACGAAATTCACGGGTGTCAGGCTGAGACATTTTTTTCTTTCTGGCTGGAAATACTGGAAGCGGCGCACCGACCGGCAATACGGCCGGAATAGACACAGTCCGCCAATGAAAGTCCGCTGATATAGCGATGCGACGACACCCCTTTTGCATTCTTCCCGGCGGCATAAAGTTTCGGGATGGGTTTGCCCTCCCCGTCAAGCGCCTGTCCGGTTGCCTCGTTTACGATAATACCCCCGAGCGAGATGGAGGGGCAAAGGTAACGCCGGTTGCCTATCGAAATATCGATTGCGTAAAACGGCGGTTTTATAATTCTGCCGGTAAAATCGGGATGCTTGGGGAATTTTGCTTCCTCTAACCCGTCTGCACTCCGGTTGTAATGACTGACTGCATCCGTGAGCCTGGCGGGATCCATACCGCACTTCCGGGCAAGTTCTTCAAGCGAGCCCGCCTTCCTGGAACTCAGAAACAGGCCCATTAACGCCGGGGCACCCTGCAGACGGAACAATTTCCCGCGCCCGGGCAATGCCTGAAACAACACCTGCCGACGCAAGGTCGCATCGAGAATGATATATGCCGCGCCGTCATGGTGACGAGCAATATGATGGCCGATGGTGCCGCCATAGCAATCCTCCGCGATAAAGCGTTCGCCTTTCCCATTGACGATGATGCCGGTCGCCATCGCGGCCGGTGGCTGGATAATCCGCCATGCGGAAATGTTATCCATGCACCCGACCATGGCACCCACAGTCTGACCGAGGCGTATCCCCGAACCGTCGCAGCCTATGCTTCCCAATGGAATCGCCCCGGAAAATTCCGGCGCATACTGCTGAACCATTTTGCGATTATGAATATATCCCCCTGCGGCGAGGATGGCGGCTTTTTTGATTTGTATGAATCTTGCCTTGCCGTCCCGTTCAGAGATGGCATTCGCCTGTTGCACCAGCTTTTCTGCAATCGCAGGGAACAGAAGCGTTGTTGACCTGGCAAACTTTCTGGCAATTCTGCTCAGTTTTCCGGCAGCTGGAGAAACTTTCGAAACCTGTCGTATCTTGATCCCCAGAATCTCGCCGTCTTCCGAAACGATAAACCGCTGGCCCTCGCTGTAGCTATAGAGCTTTAGCCCTTTCTCCAGTGCCGATTTAAAAAGCGAGTCAAAAAACCTGTGGCCCGTCAATCCAGTCCCGTAGGTACGGTGACCGCGCTGAGCCGGCTTGGCCCTGGCCGCATAAGCAGCCTGCGTTTCATTGCCGGAATGGTAGAGAAAATAGCCGCTGGCAGGATAGGATGTCTTTTTCGGTGACAAAGTACTGTTGAACCTTACCCCGTGCCCTGCAAGCCATTCAACGCTCTCTGAACTGGTCTTGCAAAAATCACGCAGCGTTCTGTCTTCTACTACATCATCGACCTCCAGCTTCAGGTATTTGTACATTTCCTCGGTAGTATCTTCGACCCCGGCTTCGCTCTGGAAAGGCGTGCCGCCGCCTGCATAATAGACGCCTCCGGACATTCTGGTGGCGCCACCTCCGCCGAACCGGTCGATGGCAATAACCGACGCGCCACCATCCATCGCCTCAAGGGCTGCACAGACGCCGGCGCCGCCGAGACCAACGACGATAACATCTGCGGTATCGTCCCAGTCGATTGACGCGCCGTCAGGCAAAACCAGAGGGGCCTCAACCCGCGAGTTCCAGTCAGGATCATCGGTATTCATAAAGGTGTCTCGATTGGTCTTTATACGATTGCAGGCGGCGATCACTGATCGCCGCCTGAATTAAAAAACTTAGAACTGATAGCTCGCCAGAACAGCCACTGTGCGGCCACGCGCCAGCTGAACTGAATAGGAACCGGCCGAGGCAACCACGTCGTTGGCAGCACCGATCACTTTTTCATTAGTCAGGTTCTTTCCAACAACGGCCAGGTTCCAGCCCTGATCGACATTACGGAGGCCAACACGCACATCAATTTTCTGCCATGCGCCCTGCCGCGTGTTTGGGTCCTTGTCGCCAATCACATCATAGGCCCCCGAGAAGGAAAGTATGGACTCTGCTGTGAGTTCAAAGCTGTTGCCGATTTCGCGGTTGTACCCCACCCGGATATTACCTGAATAGGTCGGTGCGAAAGGCGGCGCTTTGCCAGTCAAATCCTGCGCGCAGCCGATTTGCCCGGCTTGTTCAGCCTCGAAAGCTTGAAGCACGGTACAGCCCGCGTTAGCATAATCCCTGTATTCCGCATCCAGAAGTGCAAAGTTACCACCGATCTCGAAATTATCACTGGCCCGCCACAGCAGATCGGCTTCAATCCCCTGTGTGCGCAGTCCCCCAACATTATCAATTGTGACAAAGGCTGACGTTTCTGTGAACTGTGTAATCGACTGTTGCAGATCATCATAATCGCTGTAGAAGACAGCAAGATTGAAGGACAATGTTCTGTCAAACAGGTAGGACTTGAGGCCAGCCTCGTAGGACACAACAGTCTCCGGTTCAAAAGTATAACGCTCCGGAATACCTGTTAACTCCAGCGTATCAAAACCACCGGCCTTGAAGCCTTCACTGAACTTCGCATAAAGCGAAATATTGTCGTTGGCCTTATATTGCACCGAGAATGAGGGCAGAAGGTCATCATCTTCGACGGCACCGGAAGTTGTATGGTCGACAAAGCCCGTCAGGAAAGCAGCCACAGGCTGCAGTGCCGCCGGCAGCGGCGTTACCGTCAAACCGAAGGGATCATCCGACGTCGCATTGGTGGCGGACTGGGTACCGGTCTTTTTCGACTTGGTATAGCGCAGACCCACAGTGGCGGACAGCTTGTCATTGAAGGGATAGGTGATCGACCCGAAGGCCGAATAGGCCTTTTCATTCTGGTCATGTTGCAGGTCGCCAGCCAGTGGTGCAAAAGGCGCCAGAGCCGACAACGGTCCCCCGAGAAGAGCCGTGGCAAACGGAAAATTCAGCGTGGTGTCAACCCGGGTGTCGGAATCAAGATAGTAGGCGCCCATGATCCATTCGAGCTCGGAATCGAATTGCGACATAATCCGCAACTCAACCGTATCCTGTGTAAAGTCTTCAGTCGTGTTGAAGGCAAAAAATTCTGCTGACACGCTGTCCGTGTCCGCCGCCAGCAGGAAGTCATGCTGCGAACGGGCGGCCTGCAGGAAAATGCCAGGTCCCTCGGAGTTATCACGCTCGATCGTGAAGGCATACTCCTCTGCATTTATAGAGCCCTGTTCACCAGGAGATGACGCCCGGCGATAGTCCAGCTCGGCCTCTTCACCGACAGCAAGAGAATAACCACACGAGAAAGTCGTTGCAGCGGAGAACGGCGCAGGTGGCGGGCAGTTGAACAACTCCGTCGAGAAAGACCCTCTGGAGTCCTGATCGCCGACTTCTCCCTTGAAAGACGCCTGCCAGTTGTCTGAAAGTTGCAGCAGCGCGGTTCCCCGGAAGAAGACATCCTCGATATTGGGGTCGGTTTGTCCGGTGCCCAGATTCTGAACATAGCCCTCCAGGTTGGAGTAACGTCCAGCAAGACGAATGGCCAGCCTGTCTTCGACCAACGGTCCGCCTGCAGCCCCTTCAACCGTTGTTTCATTGCCTTCAAATTCATAGGCCGCCTGTAAATAACCGTCCCATTCTGCGAGGTCCGGCTTCCTGGTGGTTACGCTGAAAGCACCGCCGATAGCATTGTTGCCGAAATAAATAGTCTGTGGCCCGCGCAAAACCTCAATCTGTGCTATGTCGACAAGCGTTGACTGGGAATAGCGTGACCGGCCATGGTAGATGCCGTCAACAAAAGTCGCGACCGCCTGTTCAAAGCCGGAGTTGGATCCGGACCCCACACCACGCACGTAGATATTGTTGGCAACCGAGTCCTTGGAAACCATAACGTTCGGCAGATAACTCGCCAGAGATTCTGTGTCGGAAATTTGGCGGTCCTGCAAATCCTGCCCCCCAACCACCTGAATGGAGATCGGCACGTCCTGAATAGACTGATCGCGTTTTTGGGCCTTAACTATGATTTCTTCAATCTGCATAATCTCTTCCGCACTGACAGGCGTCGCAATGCCTGCCAAAACCGAGATAGCTACTGTCTGTAAAAGTACAGATTTGTTACGCTTCATTTCTACTCTCCCTGAGTAAGCGCCCCTCCCGGAGCGAACGTTTTACTATTGTTAGCCAATTTGATTTTCGAATTCTCAATAAAATCCTAAAATCGTGTCCCTATATTTTGTGTGATCTCAGTATTCACAAAATGCTCTTCGCATTCCACTCGCGTTAAACTCACATTTGGCAGAGGAAAGGACATAACCCACCTTCTCACACTGCCATATAGATGTTACCTATCCTATTGATTTTTAATATTTTTATGAGTAATCAACATATAATATTGCCTTACTTTCAAGCAGCGCCACAGAACCGATTTCGGGGCAGTCCATCGTTTCTATCGCGCCCGAATTTGTTCAACCACGGAGGCCACCGCCTTCTGGTGTTCCTCGGAAGTGTGACACACACCCTGAACGCTGGCGCAATAATCCAGAAAATCCGGAAGCCCCATGCGCTGCCCCGCACGTAAAAGCCTCTTTGAGACCCTCAGCGCATGACGTGGTTTGGCGGCGAATTGCCGTGCAAGCTCCTCACATCGTGACAAGAGGTCCTCTGCCGTACAGACTTCCATTACTATGCCGATCGCCTGCGCTTCTGCTGCATCGATAATTCGACCGGAAAAAATCAACTCGGCCGCCCGCTGCAGTCCTGCCACACGCGGCAGGAACCATGCCCCGCCATCACCCGGCACGATGCCCAGATTAACGAAGGTTTCCCCCAACTTGGCTTTGTCTGACGCAATCCGGATATCACACATACAGGTCAGGTCGAACCCGGCCCCGATGGCGGCCCCGTTAATCGCCGCAATTGTTGGTACTTCCACCTCATACATCGCCCGTGTCATGCGCTGGATTCCGAAGCGATAAGCTTCCTGAATTTCCGTTGGCGCACCGCCGAACATCCCTTTCTTTTCATGGATATCGTATATATTTCCACCCGATGAAAAGGCCGAACCTTTGCCGGTTAATACCAGTGTACCGACTTCGTTATTCCTATTGACCCATTCACAGACGGATATGATTTCATCCGCGAGTGCGGTTCCTGTCAGCGCATTACGCACATCGTCACGTTCGAAACGCAAAATGGCGACCCCGTCATTAAGTGTCAGGGCGGACTCCTCAAGTGTGGGAAGTTTTGTCATCGGTTGCCTCGTGAAGTTATTAAATCCCAAGCGCTATTGTCACTGTTTCCCAGGACATATTTTCCTATCCTTTGGGCCCAGTATCTGTTGTTGCCAAATTCGGCGCGCCACGCCCAAAGGCGCTGGGTATGACGATAAAGGCCGAATTCCTTCGTGATCCCGATCGCCCCATGGAGTTGATGAGAAATTCCGGCCACTACACCGGCAGCTTCATTGGCGCGCAGTTTTGCACAGGAAACTTCGAAACCGCCGTCCGATCTGTCGAGGGCGAGCGCCGCAGCGGCAGAGGCGCTCGCGACGGCAGCGGCTTCCTCGGCCAATAAGGCCAGCTGATGCTGTATTGCCTGGAACTTGCTTAGTTGCCGCCCGAACTGCTTGCGATCACGGGTATAATCGACCGTCTTTTCCAGACAGGCGAGAATAGCGCCCGAGATCTGGCTTGTGCGCATATAAGCGCCATATTTCATAAGCGTCTCGCCAGTCACAACGTCGTTGAGGTTCAGTGGACCGGAAGGGATTTCTTTCCCGGACTCATGAAGCAACCTGCGCGCAATCATGGTTTCGCCGACGGGCAAAGGGAGGGCATGGTATCCGCAAAGACGGAACACGATGGACGCCTCCTGCCATCCGCCGTCCATACCGCCAAGTTCTTCCGGCAGGAACAGGTTCAGAATACCCAGTTCCTCGACTAGTTCCCAGTTCTCAGCACTTTCAGGTTTGCCGGAAATGTCGCCAAACAGACGATTAACGCTGTTTTCCAGAATTTCAGTATACTCGTTCATCTCAGTCCAATTTCTCTTGCAATGATGCCGCGCAAGACTTCGCGTGTACCGCCACGTAGTGAAAAGATGGGGGAAAAAAGCAGAAGATACTCCATGACATCAACCAGATCCGACCCGGCTGGCTGTCCATCGTTCTGCTCGATCCCGGCTTGAACCATCAGTGGCAGAGCCTGCTCAAATGTCGTGCCAAGATCCTTGACGATTGCCGCTTCGATATCCGGTTTTTCCTTTGCGCCAACGCTTTCATAAACCGACAATGACATTTGGCGCAGATTCCAAAGCTTTGCGGTAAGTTCCCCAACGAGACTTTCAATCACCATATCGGCGCGCCCCTTATGCGCCTGGACAAGTTCCTCATAGAGGCGGTAACTGCTGAGATACCGCTCAGGGCCACTTCGCTCCAGGGCGAGTTCTTCGATGACCTGTTTCCAGCCATGTCCAGCTTCGCCGATCAGCATGTCATCAGGTACAAAGACATTGTCGAAATGAACCTCGCCAAAATGTCGTTCCGACTGATGATCTTCGATTGTCCGGCGCGTGACACCGGGTGCCTCAAGGTCGATAATAAGCTGGCTCATTCCATCGTGCCGGGTTTCCCGCGACCGGTCTGTGCGAACCAGCGCAATCATTTGATGGGCGTCACTAACATTGGTGGTCCAGAGCTTGGCCCCATTCACAACCCAGCCCCCGTCAACACGTTCCGCCGAGGTTTCGATGGCGGCAAGATCCGACCCCGCATTGGGCTCGCTCATCCCGATACAGAAGAAAATCTCGCCTTTTGTAATCCCCCGCAAAAAAGCCGTCTTTGCCGCCTCGGAACCGTAATTCTGGATGAGCGGTCCACTTTGCCGGTCGGCGATCCAGTGGGCACCCACCGGGGCGCCTGCCGCGAGCAGTTCTTCCATCACCACATAACGGTCAATGGCCGGGCGCTCTTGCCCCCCATATTCCCTGGGCCAGGTCATGCCGATCCATCCCTGCGCCCCCAGCCGACGGCTGAATTCGGGGTCACAGGCCGCCCAGGTTTTTGCGCGCGCGACCGGCGTTACCTCTGTCATCTCCCGGTCAAGGAAGGCCCGCACTTCGGCCCTCAAATCCTCGGCATGGGCTGGCATCAAAACCGGAGACAGCTTGAACTGATACACTGCAGTTATCCTTGCTGGTTGTTGAAATAGTGTGTCGTCACGCCACAGGGTTCTGCCGCAACGTGATTTTTTCACTTTAACGTCCCGTGAACTTGGGTTTTTCCTTACGCTGGAATGCTTCCAGGGCAATGCGATGGTCGTCGAGAAGCTGGGATACGTTTTCAAAAGCTGCCGCACGGTCAATGACCGCATTCGCTGTGACCTTCAGGCCCGCGTTGATTGCGGCCTTCGTCCACTTGATAGAATGAGATGCACCCCTGGAGAGCCGCTTTGCCATCTTGGAGACTTTTTCATCGAGTTCGCCCACTGGAACCGCCTCTGTAATCAGCCCTATGTCAGCGGCCTCGACCGCGCTGATGGCTTCACCCGTCAGGAGATATTTACGGGCACGAGCGTACCCGATCAGTTGCGGCCACATGACCGCCCCGCCATCCCCGGCAACGAGACCGATTGATACATGCGGGTCGGCAAATACTGAATGTTCACTGGCGTATACGAAGTCGCAGAAAAGCGCGAGCGAGCAGCCCAGACCGATGGCAGGTCCATCGACCTTGGCAATGATAGGTTTTTCAAGGTCCAGGATTGAGTTCTGGATTTTGCGGTCCCGCTTGATGCCGATACTCGTTTCAGCGGCATTTCCATGCATATCCAAAAGCCAGTTGAGATCGCCGCCGGCACAAAAGGCGCCGCCAGAACCGCTCAGCACGACGACATCCACGTTTTCATCAGCGTCCACGTCATAGAAAATTCTCGAAAACTCTTCATGCAATCCCTTGTTAATCGCATTTTTTGCTTCCGGGCGGTTTATGGTGATGGTCAGTATGCGACCTTCCTGCTCGATGGCAAGTTCCTTGTAACTATCGTAATTCATGATTTGTTTCCCTTGTTTTGTCTCTGGCTTTCCTGGCGCTGGCGGTCTGCAACCCCGAGGCGTTCAGACATTATTTTCTGGAGAATGAACTTTTGAATTTTGCCCGATGGAGTCATTGGAAACTCGTCAACAAACTCGACATACTCGGGCACTTTCCAGCGTGAAATGCGTTCGGCACACCATTGCAGGATATCTTCGCTGGAAAGTTCCGCTTCAGGTCTCAGCCGCACGACGGCACAGGCCACCTCGCCATATTTCTCGTCGGGCACACCGATAACGGCGACATCAGCAATCGCTGCGTGCTCTTTCATGTAATGCTCGATCTCCACCGGTGAGAGATTCTCGCCGCCGCGAATGATCATTTCCTTTTTACGCCCTGTGATGGAGACAAAGTCGTCTTCATCCATCCGTGCAAGATCGCCCGAGGCAATCCAGGCATCGCCCTCCGCCACCGGGGTGTCCGCGCTGCCATAGCCTGTCATCCGGCCCGGCCCCCTGTAAAAAAGTTGACCAAGTTCGCCACGCGGCACGACCTGTCCCTCCTCATCCCGGATTGACACCCCTACCCCGACCAGAGGCCGTCCACTGGTCTCAACCTTCTTCTCTTCCCTGTCGCTGTAAAGAGTTGTGGTGGTCACCCCGCAGGTTTCGGTTTGGCCATAGCAATTTATGACTTCCGCGTTGAAAATATCCTGACAGCGATGAAGAAGGTCGTGCGAGACCGGCGCACCACCGACAATAATGCTCTTCATCGCGGAAAAATCGCGACCGGCGATCGTTGGATCATCGAGCATGGTCAGCAGCATTGTGGGCACACCGATAAAGGCCGTGCAGTGCTCGTGCTCAAGGATGTCGAGCGTAACAGCTGGCTTGAAGATATAGAGCGGCAGAGCCGTTGCCCCGTTGAGGCAGGCGCCGGGCACGGAATTTCCGGATCCGCCGACATGAAAGAGCGGAAAGCCAAAGCACACCCGGCTATTTTCATTCAGCCGCCACTGAGAATAAGAGTTCCTGGCCGTGATCGTGATCGCCTTATGGGACAAGCGCACCGCTTTGGGCACACCGGTCGTGCCAGATGTATATTGAATCATGAATGTCTGGCCAGGGTCGATAGAAATCTTCGGCATCCCGCCTACTTCACGCTTAAGTAGATCGGCCCGGATACTCGAAAAAGAATGAGCATAACGCAGCGAGGGGGCTTCCTCGCGTACTTTGGCGATCGCCTCAGCCGGCGCATGGGCGCCGATCCTGTCGGCATAGAATATACCGGCAGCACCGGAATCCTGCAGCGCGAATTTTAACTCCCGGGGGCGGTACAACGGGTTCAGAGCCACGATGACCAGACCGGCTTTTGCGATGGCATATTCCAGCAGGATCCAGTCCGGATGGTTCGGACTCCAGACAGCGACCTTCTCTCCAGGCTTATATCCAAGTTCCAGAAGAACCGCAGCAAGTCGCTCTGCAGTCGCATCAAGATCTTTATAGGTCCACACTACATCGTCGATCAAAGGTTGGTGCCTGTAAACAACCGCATCACGATCACCCCACTTTTGACCGGCCCGGGCGATCGCGTCACCAACAGTCAAGTCAACGCAATGCTCCTGGCATTCTCCCATCGGGGTAAAGCATTCGGATGGTTGTGGGACACTCTTGTTCATTCTGCACTTCTCGTCGACATGCGGATGAATATGGTTTTGTGTGCATACTCGACCGCAATATAAGTATTGCCTCACCCTAATGCCGCACCATGCTCAGCTTAAACTCGTTTTCAATTCGCTGTGCGATAGAAGGGCGACACCAAATTCACGATGAAAAGGATGCGAGTTACAATTGAACCTGCCGGTTTGTAGGGTCAGAGCAAACCCGAGCTCGCACGGGGAAATCTACAGAAATTTAATTGCCCCGCGTGCCCCATATTCACAGGACAAAATAATGAACAACTCCTCAGAGAATGAACATATCCTGATGCTTCGTGAAACGCTGCAGCGTTTTATCGACAAAGAAATGCCCAGCGACCTCGTTCGTCGCTGGGACAAAGACAACCACTTTCCGGCAGAGGTGCACCGTAAACTGGCCGATCTGGGCCTGATGGGCCTGACAGTCCCGGAAGAATACGGCGGATCCGGCAGGGATATACGCGCGACAATCATGGCCATAGAAATGCTTTGCGGGCGCAGCATGGCCGTAGGCGGACCTTTTATTCAATCCACCTGCTACGCGGGCCTTAATCTTGTCGAAGTCGCCAGTGAACGTCAGAAAAAGGAACTTCTGCCGCGCGTCGTTGAGGACGGCATGATCTTCGCCTACGGCATCAGCGAGCCTGACGTGGGCGCCGACATCGCCGCAGTACGCACCACGGCCAGGCGCGAGGGAGACCAACTCATCATCAATGGTGCCAAGCGTTTTTGCTCAGGAGCAAAAATTTCAGAATATATATACACACTGGCCCGCACCGGACCAAAGGAGGATAAGTACAGGAATCTCTCCCTTATACTCGTGCCGACTACAGCAGAAGGTATAACATTTGAGGAGCAGGATGCGCTTGGCCTGAAGGGGACCGGCACCTACGACGTAACTTTCGCTGATGTTACGGTACCACAGAACCACATCATGGGAGAAGAAGCCGGCTGGAACAATGCCTGGAGCATGTTGTTGGGGCCAGGGCTGGATATTGAAAAAATCGAGGTTGCCGCAATGGCATTGGGCATCGCTTCTGCAGCCGTGGACGAAGCCTGGACCTATGCAGAGGAACGAGAGCAATTTGGCAAGCCGATTTCCACGTTTCAGTCCATCCGTCATATGTTGGCGGATGCGAAAGCCAAACTTCATGCCTGCCGCGCTGTGACATATGACGCTGCAGAGATGCTCGACCGCGGCGAAGCGGCATCACTTGAAACCTCGATGACCAAACTTTTTGTCTGCGAGACCGCAAAAGAAATTGTGCTGTCCTGTCAACAGGTGTTGGGCGCTTATGGATATATAAAGGAGTTCAACATGGAACGTCACGTCCGGGATATCCTGGCCATGCCGATCCTGGGTGGATCTTCCGCAATCCAGAAGAATAACATCTGCAACATGCTGAAACTGAAGAAGTGATCCCGGTCCTGCTTAATCGACTTATTCAAGACCGTCGACAAGCATGAGCTCAGTGACAACTTTACTCTTTTGGCGCAGTTCGATCATGGGAGCATAATCAGGGTCGTTATACCAGTTCAGAACGGACTGTCTGTCCGGAAACTCGATCATCACCACCGCGTGGGCCGTAGGAGCAGAACCTTCTACAGTTTCCGGGTTTCCACCTTTAACGAGATAACGCCCTCCATGTTTAGCGACTAACGGTTCGGTAACATTTCTGTATTCGCGGTACCAGTCCCAGTCTTTTACTATCAATGATCCGATTATATATGCTGACATGTCTCACCCTTTCTTTTTAATATACTGATTATCAGGTGGTATGCTCACTATGAACTCGCCTATGGCCCTTGATCTCTCCTGACATCAGAGCGATAAATGGCGAATACAGGAAACATGGCCCGGACCTTTGCTGAAAAATCCGGACGAAAGCAAAATAACAAACAGCCACAGATGGGAGGCAAGTGATGATAGAAAATGACGAGAGCGAGTTTTCCCGCCGGAAGATGCCCAAGCAGGAGCGTGCACTTGCCACGGCCGAAGCAATTACTCAAGCGACGCAACAGCTCATCATCAAAGAGGGATACGAGAATGCCACAACGAACCGAATTGCCAAAGCTGCCGGTGTCAGTGTGGGCTCTCTCTACCAGTATTTCCCGAACAAGCAGGCGATCATCAAAACGTTGATACAAGAGACCGTGAACGACGCGGCCGCTCAGATACGCAATCAATTGCGTGATCTGATGGAAGTGCCACTGGAGTCGGCGTTGCATCAGATCATTGCACTGCTTTTCCAGATTTATAAGGAGAACGCGTTTATTCTTATCCAGATCATCGAATATGTGCCGGAGATGAAGGACTTCACCAAGAATATCAAACTGGATATATACACCTACTCAACCAACCTGGCTTTTCTCGAACAGCATCAGGATGAAATAACCGTCACCGACTATCCGACCGCTCTTCTCCTCATTGTGCGTTCCACAGTCCATAATATCGAATGTTTTTTGACTGAAAGCACGACCGATATGACCGAAGAGCAACTGGTGAACGAACTGACACGAATGGCGGTCAATTATCTCACCAAATAGTGTGTTTCGTAACCGGTCTATTTGCCTGATATCTTTTGTTGTATCGTTTCAAGTCGACCGAGTACGAAATCGGATCCAAGGAGTTCATGAAAAACCCGGGCCTCTTCAGCAATGGTCGCCTGAACCGGTTCCTGTGTCGTCATTTTTGCCAGTTGCTTTGTCTGCATGACGGCATCAGGAGAAAGCTTCACAAGCCCCTTTAATACATCCGCAACATAATCCTGTAGCCGGGCGGAAGGCACGAGTTCGTTAAATATCCCCCATTCCAGTGCCTGCTCCGCACTGCACCCGCCCTCACGGAGAAAAAGCGACATCGCCTTTTTGTACCCAAGGAGACGGGGCAGGAAATAGGTGGATGCGAATTCAGGAACCAGGCCCATTTTGATAAATGGAAAGATAATCCTGCAGTCAGGGACCGCATAGACGAGGTCACAATGCAGCAGCAGTGTTGCCCCGATACCTACAGCATCACCATTGACTGCAGCCACTACCGGCTTTGGAAAGCGTGAGAGCGTCTGCATGAAGCTGTATGAAGGTTTTTCATCATAAGCCAGATCAAGCCCCCTGGAAAACCCGCCGACATCGTGACCGGCAGTAAATATAGATCCACTGGCTGTAAAGAGTACAGCGCGTATCTCATCTTCAGCTTCCGCCATCCTGAGCGCTTCGGTGATCGCATCATACATGTCGTAAGTTATTGAGTTGCGTTTCTTTTCACGATCAAGTCTGACGGTCAGCACATTGTCCGATACGCCCAGTTCGAGACCCGTGACAGGTTCTTTTTTGTTTTCCATAGAGAAGTCCGTCATTTTTTCCTCATTGACTCAAGGAGGTCCTTCACCCGGCCTCAATCCTGCTTACTAGGATGAAATATGGAACCCTCCATCAATGCCGATATGCTGACCAGTAATGTAGGAAGCCGCATCGGACAGCAGAAAACATGTGGCGGGCGCGATATCCTCAGGGGTGGAAAATCGATTTAGCGGGATCGACTGGAGATATTTATCGCGGTATTTTTCCTGCCGGATCGTCTCCGTCATGACTGTTTCAACCAAACCATAACAGGCGCTGTTTACATTGATATTGTAGCGCCCCCACTCTCGCGCGGCGCTCATCGTCAAGCCCAGAACACCGGCTTTTGCGGCGCCGTAGTTGATCTGCCCAATGGTTCCGCGCCGTCCGGCAACAGATGAAATATTTACGATAGAACCAGGATTGGCACTGCCTTTCTTTGCCATCTCGACCATATGGCGCCCAACAGCTTGCATACAGAGAAAAGCTCCTGTCAGGTTTACGTCAATTACCGCTTGCCATTGTTCAATGCTCATATCCATGATCATTTCAGCGCGAACAATTCCTGCGTTGTTCACCAACCCGTTAACATCTCCAAAAGAGTTTACTGTTCCCTCGACAACGCTGGAAACAAAACTCTGGTCTGTAATGTCACCTGGGAATACCTTGACCAAATCAGGGGCATATTCGCCAAAACTAGTTTCAAGGGCCGCTTCGTTAACATCGACTGCAGCGAGGCGTGCCCCCATCAGGATTGCCTGATCGGCCAGTGCCTTGCCAATTCCCTGGGCAGCCCCGGTAACGATGACGACCTTGTTTTCAAGCGATGCTGGATTTTTCATGATGGAACTCTTTTTGTTTTGTGAAGGAATAAAACGTTCAGCTGCCGAACAGACCAAACACTGAAATGCTGCACACATTGAAATTTGGAAAACCACCCAGGTTATGGGTAAGTGCTTTACCGGGGCGGTTTAGCTGACGGTCTCCGGCGCGATTCAGCAACTGATTGTAGCACTCGTAAACCATGCGAAGTCCTGAGGCGCCGATCGGATGACCGAAACACTTCAATCCGCCATCGATGTTGCTGGAGACTTCCCCGCCGGCATCGAATTTGCCGGCCAGAACGTCGCGATATCCTTCGCCCGGCTTTGATAAACCCAGATCTTCCATGGTCACCAGCTCCGTGATCGAGAAACAATCATGCACCTCGACAAGGTCAAGCTCGGTCAGAGGGTCCTTTATACCAGCTTCTTTGTAAGCTCTTTGGGAGGCGACACGCGTGGTAAGTGCGTAGCTGCCGTCCCATGAATTATGAGACATTTCAGCCCCGTTGCTGACAGCTACCTGTACCGATTTAACACTAACAAGATCGCCGGTCCGTCCAAGCTTCCGGGCCATTTCCGGTGACGTAACGATGGCGCAGGCCGACCCGTCACTCACACCGCAGCAATCAAAGAGGCCCAGGGGATAGGCCACCATAGGCGCATTGAGGATTGCTTCCTTAGACAGGCGACGGCGCAAATGGGCCTTCGGGTTTTTTGAACCATTCTCGTGGCTCTTCCACGAGACATGGGCCATTGCTTCCTTTAGTGTATCGATATCGACATTGTGGCGTTCTGTGTAGGCGCTGGCGAACTGGGCGAATGATCCCGGTGCCGTTGCGCTTGGTTGCCACAATTCATTGAAGGTGCCCTTGCTGCGTTCTGGCAGGCCGGCATATCCAGTGTCCTTCAGTTTTTCGACGCCAATCGCCATCGCTATATCGACCGCGCCCGATGCAACGGCGTAAACCGCTCCGCGCAGGGCTTCCGACCCGGTCGCACAAAGATTTTCCACCCTTGTCACTGGAATGTTTGGCAAGCGCAGTGTTTGCGAAAGCGACAGACCAGATTTACCGAGGTTCTGCTCTTCCATTGCAACCCCGAACCAGCTGGCCTCAACCTGATCCCGATCGATGCCGGCGTCAGCGATCGCTTCCTTAAATGCTTCCGCGAGCAGATCTTCGGCGCTGCAATCCCACCGTTCGCCAAAACGCGAACACCCCATACCCAAAATAACAACTTTGTCTTTGATACCTTCAGCCATGTGTCACGCCTTTACAATATTTGTCGGGGCCGCTTTCCAGAAATAGCGGCAGAAATTGCGCTTTGGGTCTTTGTCCTTGATACGGAAGACAAAGCGAACAGGTTGACCGACCTTTAATTCCCCTGGTTCGAAGTCGGTGAACTCCATCATGATGACGCCGCCGTCTTCGAAGGCGACATTGCCATACATCAAAGGAGGATTGGCAGAGATGGCAAGCCAGTCTTCAGTGAACGACTTGACCTTTCCTGTTTTATTTTGGAACGGATGCTCGACCAGGGTGTCGAAGCTCCGGCATTCAGGATTGACGCAGGCCTGCCCCTTGGGAAACTGCCTTGTTCCGCATTCTGTACATTCCCCGCCGATGAAACTCGTGACGGTTTTACGGTGGCGGTTAAAGGCTGACAGGGAGGTGCGATTGTCGCGCTCTGCCCGAACGCCCCAATCCATATCAAGCTGATCGTTAAATGATAGAAAACGATTGTAATTGTGATCCACGGAACCGTTTTCCAGTTGGGCACTGATCGGTTTGGGGGGCGTCCACTGTGTAATTGCGTCGGTCGTTTCAAAAAGTATACACTGTGCGCCCTGTGCGACATTAACCAGGAGTATTCGTTCATTCGGGCCAGCCTGCTCGATCGCATGGCTCAGCAGCAGAAGTGCATGGGCGGTGCCGATGTTGCCGCAATCGGAATCAAGTGTATCGGTTAGCCGGTCCTCTGGAATTCCGCAGGCCGTGGCGATCTGGCGCGCTATAGCGGGCTTCACACCGGCAATGGCGAACCGATGCACGTCGCAACCGTCATAACCGGCTTTGGCCAATAGCTTGCTGATCGCAGGCAAAGCGATCTTCACCTGTCCTTCATCCCGCACCCACCGTTCTTCCTGAATGTAATCAAAATCAGCTCCGGAAGATCGATAATGGTCGACAAAATCTTCTACCGTGGTGTGATCCGCTATCAAGCGGGCAATTATGTTTTCGCTGCCAGTTGTAACAGCCGCGGCACCATGGCCCAACGCCATTTCCAAAGGCGAGCCCGGCTTTGCCGCCCGCTTGTCGGCCGCAGCGATCAATGTTGGACGGTCATTACACAGAGCGTCGATCAGGGCCGTGACCCCCGCACCAAGAAAACCGGAAAAATCCGCGCAGCGAATATCTGAGGGCATGGCAACTGCTTCGCTCAAAAGCACCGAATTCGCGCGATCTTTGAAAGGAGAGGTCGTGCTGGCAAAATGAACTGTTGTTGCCTCAAAGCCTTTGGCTCCGGAAAGACAGGTACGGCTGGCTTCTACTGCCATCGTCAGGCTGTCTTCATCAGGTGTGCAGGAAGTGCGGTGCCCTTTACCCTGAGAGACTAGCGCAGGGTTTGCCCATTTGTTTGCGTCGGCGATTGCTTTGCGCGCCAGCCGCAATCTGGGAAGATAAGCCGCGATAGAAGTAATACCTATTTCCGACATTCGTTACTCCACAGGTTTCTTGTTTGTCAGCTCTTGTGGAGGACAGCCTGGAGGGGTGCCTCAACATGATGTGAACCGTTGCGACATCAGCAGATGCGCTTCCCTCAAGACCTACAAACTGGAGCGCTCACATAAAACTCGTTTCGGCCCGGAGAGCCGGGACGTCAGCATATTATGCATAAACGGAACCCCGCCAACCAGGGCGGGGTAGCGTCATTTTTCAGCTAAGGAAAATTACTAATTTCGGCGACCTGCGGGCCGGGGAGCTTCTGCGGGAACCGAGCGCATTACATTTCATATTTCAGGTAGGAAGTAGATAACCGCGACATTGATTCAATGAATTCGTCATCCGTCATGCCGGCTGGATTTTCCATGATATAGCGTCTTAAATTTGCAAGAATCGCGACCTCAAGAACAATCAGAGACTTTTCGATATCACCGGTGGTAATTTCGCTTTCATTCTGTTCCAGCAGAGCCTTATTTGTGAGATGCGTGAATTTTTCAATGGAGAGGTTTTTAGTCAGTTCAATCAGGTCGGGAGAAAGCTTTGGAAACGTATAGAAAAGTTCTTTGTTTTCCCGCAGGTTATGTAGCAAGAATGTATACACATTTTTACTGGCAACTTTTAGCGGCAATCCCATCGACTCCCGCAACACTTCTTTCACACCATTCGAAACTTTTGAAACCGTCTGTTCAATCAACGCCGATATAATGGAATCCTTGTTGGCGAAATATTGGTACAGAGTACCAATACTCACACCTGCTTTCTCCGCAATATAGTTGGTAGTCGCTCTTTCATAGCCTTCCGTAAGAAGGATGATCTGAGCGGCCTCCAAAATAACATCGGAGGTGAACCTGGAACGGTTTTGTACAGGTTTTTTACGTCGCAACAGGTCACCTCTCTCTATTGTTTAGCATCCTCGTAAGTCATTGCACTATGGTATCTCCTGCTAACTATATTGCAATAAATTCCATCGTCATTTTAAGGCGCACGTCATGCATCCGGCCCTAAAGCCCAGTAGCTAACTTATATTGCAACTACATCGGCTTAGCCTAAATTATAAGCGTGTCCCCAGATATCCGGTACTGTACTGGTGGTCGGCTCGAAGGTCCGCCAGTCCAGCTGCAAGCCGTCACAACCAATTTCAACAGGAATATTTGCGGGACCGTTGACATAAAAGGACAGCATATTGTCATTGCAGTGACGGCCCAGGGAAGCCATCAAGCTCATACCGTTTGCCATGACCCGGTCCAGGCAATGACCGACATTATCCAGGTCTTCCATCTCCAGCATGACATGCACAATGCCGGTGGGCGACGGCAGGGTGGTCAGTGCGAGGCTGTGATGTCGCGGGTTTTCCACATGCATAAAGCGGACAAGAACATCAGGCATATCTTCGGGAGGGAAAGAAATTGTCAGGTTATCGCTGTCCCCAAACCCTAATACGGACGTGTAGAATGAGTGTGTTTCATCCAGGCCACCAGAGGCAGGGACAACCAGATGCCCCAGTCCCATCTCACCGGTCACAAATCCGGGCACACCGATAGGTGAGACAAAAGGCTCCCCGCATCCGGTTCGACCATAATAGAATTCAAGCGGATTTCCGCTCGGGTCTTCGGTCGCAAAAAAATCTGTCACGAACCGCTTCTCAGCCTCTTCGGCAGCCCCGTTGCGAATCCTCAAGCCCTTTGATTGGAGATGTTCCCGAAGTGCCTCGAAATCAGTACGGGTCGCCATTTCCCAGCCGATTGCGGTCAGCTGGTCGACATCGCCGCTTTCGATTATGAAACGATACGGGTGTTCATCAATTTTCAGGGCAACTTCCGCACCAGGAACTGTTGCTTCCATCGCTCCGATCACATCCAGTCCGAATGTGCGCCAGCTTTCAGGGTCTTGCGAGGAGATGACCAAATAGCCGAGGTTTGAGATTTTCATCATGATATGACTTTCATTTTTTATGGCTTGAGGGCGTGCTTATCCCGTTATCTTTGCGGGAGCGAATTGAGAAATTGCTGGAGATGATTGTTAAACATAGCCGCACGTTCAACCATCACCCAATGGCCGCAGTTAGAAATAATCGTAAACACACAATTCGGGCTGGCAGTTATGAACTTGTTGAAACCCGAGACTGGCGTAAAGCGATCATTCTGGCCCCAGAAACCGGCAATCGGACATTGCAGCTTGTCAAGCTCATGTTCCATATTGGCGACCACCAGCCGGGAAAGAACCTCAACAGGCTGCGTCTTAAGGATAGCAAGTCGTTCAGTCACCAGTTGATCATCAATAAAGGCCGTGTCCTGAACAAGCATTTCAAGTAGCCCCCGAAGGCCATCGAAGTCCAGCGTTCCGCCGACGAACCCCGCAATCATGCTCTTGATCCCCGGCATGTTATAATAGACTTCGGAAGTCTCGATTCCTCCCGGTGCCATCAAGACCAACCCGTCAACCAGGTCCGGGGTATCGATTGCGATGCGAATGCTTACGGCCCCCCCCAGTGAATTTCCGACCAGCACGCAGCGCTCCACGCCGATCGCGGCCAGCGCTCCGGTGATCGTGCTGGCAAACAGTTCTGTGGTATAATCCAGACCAGTCGGCTTGCTTGAATAGCCGAAGCCGACCATGTCGAAAATTATCGCTCGACGACCAGTTTCAACAATGGCGTCAATATTCTGTTTGAAATTACTATAACCACTCGCTCCGGGACCGCTGCCGTGCAGCAGCACTACAGCATCCCCTTCCCCATAACTGAGATAGTGGAGTTGATGCCCCCCCACAGCGACGGTTTTGCCCCGTGGCAGTAAATCTTGTGTCATAAGCTCACCTCAGAGAAAATAATCCTGGTTTTGACCGCCGAGCACCAGATTGCCGTAGTTCCGTGCCAGTGGCACCGGATTGTTCGCCACATGAGCACGTGTAATATGGATATCATGCCAGATTTCCTGGATTTCAGCGCCATTGAATACGCTGCGGCCGCCAGCAACTTCAAAGAGAATATCCACCGCCTGCATCATCCGAGTGGCAATCGATCCCGTTTCATAGCGGTAACGCGCCCGGTCGACGAGCGGGATTTCCCGCCCTTCATTGATGGCGCTCATCATGGCATCGAAGTTAGACAGCAGATTACTCTCGGTTCTTTCAATCAGTGACTTTGCCTCGGCAACACGCCGCAGGACATCGGGGTCCCCCATCAGCTTGGTGGGGTCGGTACTGCTGGAGGCCGCCTTCGAGGTAAACAGATTAAGCGCGTGGCGCGCAGCGCCGATTGATGGGGCCGCAACGGTCGCAGCAAAAATCTGCGCCCATGGCATTGAGTAGAGAGGATCGGCTTGATCGTTGAGGCAGTTATACCCATCCATCTGCGCATGAATGCGATACTCTGGAACAAGAACCGGCTCCTCGATAACAATGTCGTTGGACCCGGTTCCCTGCAACCCCATTACATGCCATGTGTCCTCGACAATATAGTCTGTTCGCGGCACAAGCATGGTCTGTAACAGTGGCCGGCCCTCGACGATGGTGCCAAGAAGCGCCCATTCGCAGTGATCCCCGCCCGAACTCCAGCCCCAGCGGCCACTCAGCAGTACGCCGTCATCAGTGACCTGGGTCTTAGCGCCCACGGGGTTGTATGAACTGCTGACCCGGACATCAGGGTTGGATCCATAAACTTCATTTTGAGCGCGGGCATCCATCAACGCAATCTGGAAACCGTGTACCGAGATAACGCCGCTGATCCAGGCTGTACTCATGTCGCGTTCGGCCAGTTTAATCAGCGACCGCAGCCACGTCTGCGGTGTGGCGCCTGTTCCGCCCAGTTCCTTCGGAAGGTAAGCCCGGAAAAATCCTGACTCACGAAGGGCTTCTACAGATTCCACAGGAACCTTGCGCTCCTTGCGTCCGAGCGGACCGTTCTTTTCGATCAGATCCAGAATGGGATCAACATCGAAATCATTGTCGCGAGGAAAGCTTGTCTTTTCAGAAATAGTGGTATGCATGATATTCTCCCAGATGTTACTAAGCTGCCAACGTGCTCATCTTCCAACTTCACGAGCGGCCTGGTTGGGTTTCTCTTTGTGTTTTGGAACGTGCTGACCCGTGTTCTTTTTATGGAACTCTTCCGCCTGGCTTCGCGGGTTGTAAAACTGCCGGTACCAAACCCGGCCCCGCTGAAAGTTCGTCTCGATAGGCAGACTCATGATTTGAAGTGCTGGCACTTTATTGGCCCAGATATCAAAATCCTGACTAAAGGCTGCCAGAACTTCGTCCTGCATTTTCCTGGCTGCCGCGACATCTTCTGCGCTCGGCGTATCTGTTGCTGTTTTATACAGATTGTTGTGCCACACCCGCGTCACCCCATCCTCGACCGGCGTGTGGAAGATGAACTCAATGCCGTTAATGTCTCCTATCGACTGTCGGGATATCAAAAGGCCCGGGCCGGTGTACCAGGTGTCGGTTCTCAGACTGGCATCATATTCACGCCGGAAGCCACCCTGCAGCTGACGATAGACATGCCCCTTAAACTCGTTCTCGAAATATTCGCAGGGAGAGCCGTGGGTCGGCCCGAGATGGTTGGAGTCCGCCATATTGTCAAGAATTTCCTGGGGATGTGTGTTGAGAGTGCCCAGGTGGTCATAAGTACCGTTCACCCAGTTCGGCATATCCCACTCGGGTAAATGCGGGGGATCATAATCCGGCTCTCCGCCCTCGGGGTCATGCCACATCATGATTGATCCCATAACATCTTTGACAAGGTAGGTATTTAGGTTCGCCGCCTTGGGACAGGGGCCGTCATAATCCGGTATATCATCGAGTTCACCGTTGTGGTTGTAGCGCCATCCATGATAGGGGCAACGGATCGCATCACCTTCAATCTGTTCTCCATGAGAGGCTATGGACGCGCTCGATGAGGACGCGAGATGCGCTCCCATATGCTTGCAATGCGCATCAAGGCAGATCAGCCGTCCGCTCTCCCCGCGAAACAGGGCAAAGTCTTTTCCGAAAAAGCGCAGCGGTACGGGCCCCTCATCTAATTCCGACGCCTCGCAGACCATGAACCAGCCGCGCGGAAAGTCAAATTCACCCAGTTTATATTCGCTCGTTTTTGCCATAATTATTCCTTTTTTACTGCCTTTAACCGGCGTCGAATTGCATGATTGAGTTGCTTGCGCGAAAGACCATGGTAAGCGCCGGCCCTAATGTGCAGCCTGCCCCCGGGTATTTGTCCCCCATGATTGATGCAGTGCTGTTACCGGCGGCATAGAGACCTTCGATCGGTTGCTCGCCTTCATCCAGCACCTGCGCATGATCGTTGATGACGAGACCGCCTTTTGTACCGATATCGCCCGGGTATAGTCTGGCGCCGTAAAACGGTCCTTTCGCCATCGATCCGAGACAGGGGTTTGGCTTTACGCGTTCGTCCCCATACATTCGGTCGTGCTCGTCACTGCCGCGCCCGAATTTCTCGTCGATTCCCGTTTTGGCATAACTCGCCACTTCCACGGCGGTCGCTTCCAGACCATCGACATCAATTTCCAGCCTGGTGGCGAGTTCCCGCAAAGTGGACGCCTTTTGCAGTAAGCCGTCGGGTCCAAAGGCTTTACGGTTCATCCAGTCAGGCGACATGCTGGCTTGCAACAGACCTGCAAACATATATCTTTTACGATAATGCCCATCGAAGATCACATAGGCCGGAACATGTTGGGACAGAGTGTAGTCCTCACCGTAAATACATTTGCCGTATGAATTATAAGTAATTGACTCGTTCATGAATCGCCGGCCCATACGGTCAACGATAATCAGGCCCGGCTTGGACTTTTCGAAAAACAGGACAATTGTCTTCTCGCCCCAGCGGACGACCGGAGCCCACCAAGCCTCATTCATACGACCGATTGCCGCACCGATTTTGCGTCCGGCGTTGATCAGATCGCCGGTGTTGCCAGGGCTGCCTGCTGACCAGTCAGGCTGTGTGGGATTGGCAAGATACTGTTTGCGCATCCCCGCACTGTGCTCGAACCCGCCGGCCGCGACAATAACGCCTCGGCGTGACTTGATACGCTGTATTTGTCCGTCTTGGCGCTCAACTTCGACGCCGCATACCCTGCTTCCTTCCCTGATCAACCCGGTAACCGGACTGTTCAGCAAAAAGTCTATTTCACGTTTACGAACGGCAAGCAGCAGTCTGCCGACAAGCGCCTCGCCCATGCAGAGACGTCGATCCCGGCGCCCTTTCAGCCTGCCTTTGACATCTGTCAGATAACGCATAAGGGCCTTCATCGCGATCTTTTGCCAGCCCTTTGCCACGGCCTGAATTTTGGAGGCCTCGGTTATAGAAAGATTGATCCTGCCAAAAGCCTTGGACGCCCCGGGCATTTCGCGCAAGAGATAAAGGTCGTCACCCAACTTGCGCCCGTCAAATGGCTCGCAATCCATTGTCCGCCCCCCTTCCTTCCAGCCAGGCAGGGAAGGATAATAATCCGGATATTTTTTAACCGGGCTGTAGGGCACACCGATCTGTCCAAGGTATTCAATCATTTTCGAGGACCAGGAGATGTAAGTCCGGATGGTTGCATCACTGATCTGGTCTGCCGGAATGACATTTCGGAGATAATCGAAAGCATCTTTTTCGCAATCCGCTACGCCCGCAACGGCCATCTGCGCATTATTCGGCACCCAGATGCCCCCGCCGGAGGTCGCGGAAGTGCCGCCAATCCGGTCCGTTTTCTCCAGCACCAGGACAGTTGCGCCCAGATCCCTGCAGCGACAAGCCGACATCAGCGCCGCGGCTCCTGAACCAACAATGATCACATCATAGGTCAGGTCTTCGGCAACATCGTCCACAATATTCTTGTCGTGCATAGAAAACGGCATGGTTTGGTCCGAACAAATGTTTAGTTAGTGTCAACAGCTTCGATCGCACTGAGACTGCGCGGTAACCATCGAATTACATTCTGGTTTTGGCTGTCCTAAAAATATGACCTGACCGGGTTCAGTTCAAACTCGTGTTTGGCAGGCGAAAGCGAGTTTTTGTTGAAAGGTCTCCAGTGTTCTAATCCCGTCAAACGTGAAAACAAGAAATTAAAAAACGGCCGACAATCCCGTCCAGTCAGTTTCCTATTTCACATAATTCACAAGCCTGAAACTGGAATATTGGAACACATGAACTCCATCAGATTTGACGACATTGACAAGTTAAACTCGCTCGTTTCCGATGAATATGGACCGTGGGGCAAACAATGCCTGATTTCACAGGAAGGCATTTCGGCATTTGGACAATTAACCGAAGACATGCAGTGGATACATGTTGATGCAAAACGCGCAGAAACAGATAGTCCGTTTGGCACCACGATCGCTCATGGCTTCTTCGTCCTTTCCTTTATTACGGCGCTTTGCAGGTCGGACGGCTACAACATTGTCGGCCACAGTAGTGCCCTGAACTATGGGATAGAGCATTTGCGCTTTATTAAACCGGTGTTGGCCGGGTCGCAAATCCATTGCAGGACACGTATCGATAAAGTTACCGAAAAAAAGGGGGGAACAATGATTGATCTGGGTGTTGCCGTTCACATCGTCGGTGACGACGATCCCTGCCTCGTGCTTTCGTGGAAACTTTTCTACCGGTCTTAACCCCGCAGCCGGCCCTTAAAACGAGTTTAAGCTGAACCGGATCGCCCTGTAAATCTTCACAATGTAAGGCTTCACCGGATATGGCCGAATAATTCTGAGTTAGGAGAGACTTAAGTGAGTGACGCAAATTTCCTCCCCATCGAGCGCACGATATTTACGAGCGAACATGATATGTTCCGTAACACTGTTCGCCGCTTCATGCACGATGAAGTCATTCCGAACCTTGACAAGTGGAACAAGCAAAACCATCCCGACCGCGAGGTCTGGCTGAAAGCCGGAAAACATGGCCTCTTGTGCGTTACCACGCCGCCTGAATATGGTGGTGCCGGGGCCGACAGAAAATACAGCGCCGTGCTTATCGAGGAACAGCAACGAGCCAACGCTGCAGGCCCCGGGTTTGTGATGCATTCAGAAATCGTTGCCGGCTATATTGAACGCTATGGCACAGAAGAGCAGAAGCAAAACTGGTTGCCTAAAATGGCCCTCGGCGAGGTTATCGGCGCGCTTGCCATGACCGAACCGCGTGGCGGATCGGATCTGCGTTCCATCGCTACCCGGGCCAACCCGATCGGCAACGAGTATGTAATTAACGGAAACAAGACCTTTATCACCAACGGCTATATTTGCGATCTCATTATCGTGGCCGCCAGGACCGATCAACCCGACGGAACCAGCGGCTTGTCCCTGTTTCTGGTTGAAGCGGACCGGGAGGGCGTCACCAAGAGCCTTCCACTCGACAAAGTTGGTCAGAAGTCACAGGATGCGGTTGAGCTCTTCTTCGACGATGTACGCATACCGAAAGAAAATCTCCTTGGACAACTCGGCAAGGGATTAAACCATCTGATGCAGGAACTGGCCTGGGAGCGATTGATGATCGCCATACGTGCTGTTGCGGGCTGTGAAATCGCCCTGGAAAATACGGTCGACTACACCAAGACGCGAAATGCGTTTGGAAAAAGTTTGCTGGAATTCCAGAATACAAAGTTCAAACTCGCTGAGTGTAAAACCAAAACCCAGATCGCCCGTGTCTATATCGACAAATGCATCGAACTTGCCACCGGGGAGGGCCTGAACGCCGAAGCCTCCGCCATGGCCAAATGGTGGTGCACCGAACTCCAGAACCGCGTGCTCGACGAATGTGTCCAGTTGCATGGTGGCTACGGCTACATGCTCGAATATCCCATTGCGCGCGCCTGGACCGATGCCCGCGCACAGATGATCTATGGCGGCACCAACGAGATCATGAAAGAAATTATTTCCAGGAGTTTTTAACCATGGTTTCCACATCCGACGATAACCTGCAAAATGCTTCGCACTCTCCGGACTTTCCCGACCAGGACGGCATCGCCCTGGTCATTGGTGGCAGCGGCGGCATTGGTCAGGCAATCTGTGAAAAACTGGCGCAAGGCGGAACCGACATCGTCTTCACCTATCGCACCAACAAAGAGGCTGCAGATAAAGTTATCTCTACGGTGGCCAAATACGGGCGCAAGGCTTCGGCATATCCCATGGCCCTGGAGAACGGCACCGAGGTCGCTGAAATTTGCGAGGAAATTATCGCTAGATTTGGCCGTATTCATACCGTTGTGAATGCCTCCGGCTCGCACATCGATATGAAATTTATCGGTGATATTGACCGGGACGAATTCAGCAGGGTGATGAACGCGGACACCAACGGCTTTTTTAACGTCGTCCATGCCATTCTCGGCCATATGCGCGAAAAAGGCGGCAGCTTTGTTGCCATCAGCACAACGGGCCTGTTGCGCTGGCCCAACAAAGACGCGCTTTCCGTCATCCCCAAGGCCGCGAATGATGCGATCATGACCGGCATCGCCCGCGAAGAAGGCCGTAATGGAATCCGCGCCAATACGGTTGCGCTGGGCCTGATCGACGCGGGATTGTTTCGAAAGCTGATCGGCACCGCCTATGATGAAAAATATATTGAAGCGGCGAAGCGGAATTCCGCATTGAAACGTCTTGGTACGGCGGAAGAAGTCGCCGAGGCCGTGTTGTTCTTTGCCTCCCACCGCGCAAGCTTTGTCACCGGCCAGACCCTCACGCTGGACGGCGGCTACAGTCTCTAGTTTCGTGTCCGCAATGATCACACATATCACAGCCGGTGAAGTAGCTACGCTGCTCAGGCCGGGCATGACGGTTTTCGTTCAGGGAAGTATCGGCCAGCCGCCCACGCTTATGAAAGCCCTGGAGGAGGCCTCTGCTTCACTTGGTGGACTTCATTTCATCTCCCCGCTGGCGCCGGGAATAAACCGGTTTTCCATATTGCCAGGCATTGCGCCCAGCCGCCTGACCACATTCTTTGACTATTCCGGTTTACGGCAAACCTATCAGGCGGGGCCAATCGAATTTGTCCCTGCTCATTACAGCGGGATCATCCCATTTCTTGAACAGCAGGTCACAATCGACATCGGCTTGATTCAGGTGAGCGCCCCTGACGCACAGGGATATTGCAGCACCGGAATATCAGAAGATTTTGTCTCTGAAATACTTCCCTATTGCCGGTCTGTCATCGCCGAAATCAATCACTCAATGCCGCCTGTGGCAGACGGACCAAAGATCCCGTTGGGCACGTTTGATTATGTGGTTGAAACTGACTATCCATTACCCCAAATCCCCTCCCCTGACTCCAATGCTGTTTTGGACCGGATCGCGGCGAATGTTTTGCCTCTTGTGCACGACGGGGATACGGTTCAATACGGTATTGGCCGGGTTCCCCAATGTGTCGTCAGCGGTCTGAGCGAGTATAACGACCTTGGCCTGCACAGCGGGTTGATCACACCGGCCGTGCGCCCCCTGATCGACAAGGGAGTCATGACGGGGGTACGCAAAACAATCGACACAGGCAAGCATGTGACCGGAGTAGCCGCGGGAGACCGGGACTTCTATGACTGGATCTCCTCCCGCCCGGATTTTTCCTTCAGGTCGGTTCGACACACCCACAACCCTGACACACTTGCCCGGCTCGACAATCTGGTTGCCATAAATTCCGCACTGGAAATAGACCTTTCTGGCCAGGCGAATGCTGAAATGGTTGATGGCGGCCAGATCAGCGGCAGTGGCGGTCTCGTCGATTTTGTGCGCGGCGCCCGCTTGTCCAGAAATGGCCGCGCCATAATCTGTTTGCAGTCAACCAGTCGCAATGGTCAGCGCTCCAACATCGTGCCAAGCCTGTCAGGCGCGGTGACCGTCTGCAGAACAGACATGCAATATGTTGTCACAGAATATGGCCTCGCCGACCTTGCACATAAATCGATAGACGAGCGTGCGAATGCGCTGATTGCCATCGCGGCGCCCGGGTTTCGCGAGCAACTGGGAAAAGAGTGGAAAGCAGTTCGCGAGCGTTAGAAAACGGGCCAAAGACGCCTGACGGCGCTTGAAGCACATTCCTGAATGACATGAAAGAAAAGATTGGTAGCGGAGGTGCGCTACCAATGGAAGCCCCAATGTGATGGGGAGGTTCAAATCCAGGGCAGGATTAGTTTGTCACTTAATCGTTGATACTGTCCAGATCTCCACCCGTGTCCCTCCCCCGGGTAAACACCATCAAAGCCCTGCCATTTGAGACGAGATGGTTTCTTTGCCGATTTCGGGGGCAAGTCCGAACCGCATCATGTCTTTTACTTTAGCCGCCGGGAAGAAGCCACGCCCTCAAATAGAGCAGCAACCTGTCCTGAATAGACTCTGCATTGTGCAAGGCACAGAATTGTGCCGACATGGCCTGAATCATGAAGGCATGTATGCCTTCGGCCCTCAACTCAACCGCAATGTCCCGACGAAATGGGGCATCAGCCAGCCATGCTTCAAAAACCTCGATCTGTCTGCCGAAGGTTCTGGCGATCAAACCAATCTCCTCAATCGCAGCTGCACCGGAGAATCTGAGGATCACATCAAAAACATAACGCTCGCATGTCATGTAATTGCACAGCGGCATGAGTGCATCAGCCATTTGCTCGACAGTCTGCGGCGCCGGACTTGCTTCCAAGGCATCAAGGTGCCTATCAATTTCAGACCCTATAATCAGGTCCATCAAGGCATCCTTGTCCTTAAAATGTGCAAAAAAAGTGCCTTTTGCCATGCCTGCGCGCAAGACAACCTCTTCCACGCGCAAAGCGGCGTAACCGCTTTCGTCGATGATCTCCTGAGCTGCTGCAATCAGCTTGGCCCGTGTTTCAAGAGTTCTTTTCTGTACCGATCTGATCATAGCCCTGTATGACAAATAATTTGACCGCGGTCAAATTTATAATTGACCATGGTCGTTTTTTGTGCCAAATATTGACCATGGTCAATTTAATAGAGCAACCCCATGACACATAAAAACGCAATTTTGTCATGGGTGAACCTCCCGGCCAAAACTCTCCGAGCCGACCGCTCGCTACATATTTTCGCTTTACTGAAAGGATTTGATCATGAATACTCCAGTCACTACCAAGGTATTTTTAGCAATATCGGGTATCATCTTAATTGGCATTGGGGGCGCCCTGATGTTCATTCCGGTCGCGTTTCAAGCGTCGGTGGGCATCGCACTTGGCGACAACATCAATCTGTTAAGCGAAACCAGGGCGCCCGGCGGTTTCTTATTCGCGGCCGGAATCATTATCCTGACCGGATCCTTCAGAGCAAAAATGGTGCACACATCCCTTGTGCTGTCCAGCCTGGTCTACCTGTCATACGGAATATCCAGGATCCTCAGCATAGTTATGGACGGAGTTCCCGACCAGTCTCTCATCGCGGCAACGGCAGTCGAAATCATCATTGGGGCGCCTGGTCTCTTCCTGTTATACAAATTCCACAAAGCCCGGGCCATGGCATGAGGCACAAGAATGAAAGTCGCCATGTATAAAGGCTCGATCCCGTTGTGGGGCCAACCCCTTTTATGCAGGCGGTCGCCTTGCAGGTCTTTTCAAGCTTAAAAGCAGGAATGTTTCAATGGCAGAAGAACTGATCAGATTACTTCAGGAAGCGCTCGAAAAATAACCGTTGCTCCCTGACCCCCGCACCCACGTCGGGACGGGTTGAAGGGTCAACAGGTATATTGCAGGCCGTACTGTTTCATCAGTTTGTCAAATTCAGTATATTTTCCCTGCAGGCAATAGGTCCGGCCAAGATTCATGATAATGCCCTTATTATTGTCCAGTCCGGTACCGATCAGCCGCTGGTTCAACGCCAGCATTTCCAGCAGTACCCCTTCCCGCTCCGGCTGTCGATCAAGAATCCCATAAAGGCCATGAAGCTGTTTAAGGTAATGCAGCTTTCTGAACAGGTCATCCTCCTGTTCACCAAATACGGATATTTTTTCCCGCACCACCGGCACCGCTTCCTCATATCTTTTTTGGGAAATCAGAAGCTTATAGTAAAGCAGCCGGCTGACCCTGACAGTATTGTGGGTTTGGTCAAACAACCGACGGGACAGGAAATAGGCCTTTTTGATGCGGTCCGGAATCTCCTCCAGCCGCCCTGCCCAGTCATAATAGCGATTCAGTGTTTTCAGGTGGGTCACCGTATAAGCCGATTCCGGTCCGTAAAGGGCGATACCTCCCTCACGCATACGTTCCCCGTATTTAATGGCTTGCGACCAGTTTTTCTGCCTTGCCGCCTTGTCAGCCCTGACCATTACCTGCCCGAGTTTTTTTTCTGTCCAGTTTTCCTGACCAGCAAAAAGCTGACCACCGCCCAACACAGTTATGAGCAGCAGACTCCATACAATAGTCAACCGGAAAGGAAGGGAACCCGACCTTTGTTGCATTTATCCACACCGAGCCATTACTATAATCGTCTGAATATTATACCGGGAATTACGGACAATGAAACTTCTGAAAATCCCGAGCTGTCAGGGCAGAATTTGTCCGCTTGTCATAAAGCCGGGCATCACGTACACTTATCCTTTAACCCTAAAATGTCATCGATTGGCTGAACTGTGCAAAACAGAAAAGACAACAATGATCTTTGCTCTACGGGAATCCTGGAAAAAGACCGGGACCAACCAGCAATCTCGATAGATGACAACCCTACTTCAGGCAAAAAATCCCGGGCGGAGAAAGACGGGCTGGCCCGTCATTCACGAATATTGTCAGAATTATATGACCGGTACCGGGATGAACTAACCAGATATATACAGTCAAAATTCGGTTCCGGCCCGCCCGAACCCGAGGATGTTGTGCAGGGTAGTTTCTCCAAACTGGCCAGCATGTCCGGACTGGCAAAGATTACCAACCCGCGGGCCTATTTATATACTGTCGCGCGCCATTACATCATTGATTATCACAAGCGTTCCCTCAGGGCAGAAAATTATGCAAAGTCCCTCCGACAGGATAACGACAGGACGGAAAAATTGTCTCCTTCCACTGCCGAACAAGTCTTAATAAGCAGGGAAAGACTGGAAACACTGATCAATACCCTGAACAAGCTGCCGAAAAAACAACAGCGTTTGGTCCTTTTGAACAGGTTTCAAGGCCTGACCTGTCAGGAAATCGGGAAACGGGAAAATATGCAGGCCAAGGCCGTGCAAAAACAAATTCATCGGGCATTGGCGAAATGCCTGAACGAGCTGGACGCTGTAGACGAGGCGTAACATGGGATACGAAATCAAAAGAGAAAACATTAATGATGCCGCAGCGCACTGGGCACTGAAAAGCGGTTTTGAAGAGCTTTCGGAGGCCGACCAGATTGCTTTCGAAGAATGGCTGGCTCAAAGCATGGAACATGTGCAGGCTTTTGAGCAAGCCTGCCAGGTCATGGGAGATTTGCGCGCCCTCAAGGATATGCCCGAAGCGATGCTGATCCAGGACACTGCAGATCACAAAATCACCTTCGGCTGGTTCTCCCATATTCGTAACTGGATTGGTGACCATGCAAAGCCGCTTTCAATTGGCTCCGCCGTTGCTGCAGCCTTGCTTTTATACATCATGGTCCAGTTTGCCTGGTTTAACCCGGGCCGGACATACAATACTGAAGTTGCCGAAATCCGGGAAATCCTGCTGGACGATGGCAGCCACATTACACTGGGGGCCAAATCGGAAATAAACGTCGATTATTCTACCAAGAAAAGATCAGTCACCTTGGTGAAAGGGCGCGCCTTTTTCGCGGTTGAAAAAGATCCGGACCGGCCCTTTTATGTCATGGCAGCCAAATCCATTGTGAAAGTCGTCGGCACCAAGTTCGATGTTCACCTGGGAAAGCAACGGAAGCAGATTTCAGTTCTGGAAGGACTGGTTTCTGTTACCCCGAATAATGGGCTTGCCCGGCACGAAACCCAAGACATTGCCGCCGGTGAATTGCTGACAGTTTCCGATAATCTGGTAAAGAAAACCAAACCTGCCCAGGAGCCGGGGGAATGGCGCGCAGGCCAATTTATTTATGAAGCTGCACCCCTGGGTGAGATCATCAGTGACGCCAATCGTTACTACCGGGGGCAGATTATACTTGATGGCGCCGGTCTTGAAGATCTGAAAGTTACCACCTCCTTCAGTGTGAAACAGATTGACCAGATGGTGGAAACCCTGACCCATATTCTCCCCCTAGAGGCGGAATATAATTCTGACGGCCGGGTGGTTCTTCGCACCAAAGGATAATAATATTCCCAAAAAAATGCTAAAAAATCGATAATCGAAAGGGAATTAAACATAAAAAAATAAAAAAATGTCTCCTTTCTTTCCCTGCGCCGTCTCATGGCCACAAACGCCGGCATGGGCTGGTGGCTATGAAACACCGAAAGCCATAAAACCAGCTTCGGCAAAAGGGAGAGTATTTATGCAGTCTGTAAAAAAAATGAGAAAAGCAAAAAGCCTAGTGGCCATTTCGGCGCTGGCCTTATCCCTCTCGTTGTCACAAGGCGCCTGGGCGCAACTTTCATCGACAGCTCATTTTTATGACATCAATGAAGCAAGCCTGTCCGCCGCATTGATGGAGTATTCAAAACAATCTAATATCGTCATATCCGTTTCACCGGACCTTGTTGATGGAAAGAATGCACGGTCCCTTAAAGGCAACTACACAACCCACCAGGTCATGGAAATCCTGCTGTCCGGCCACGACCTTGATTATGACATACTCAACAATGACACGATTGTGGTGCGCAAAAAAGACACCGGACACAAACCGGGAGCGGAGAAAATTTCCTATTCCGACACCGGTGATTTTGAAAAGGATCTCCAGGTTTACGGTGCCGACGAGCGGACCGACAATTATGATACCCTGGAAATTGAAGAGATTGTTGCAACGGCAGCAAGCCGCTTGACATCAGGATTTGAAACAGCAAAGCCGGTCACCACTGTAAATAGGGAAGCCATGGACAACCGGGGTGTGTCAAACGTGGCAGATTACCTGAATGAAATTCCGTCCTTCTCCGCCACCTCAACACCTGCGGCCAATGCCCTGAGCACGGCAAGCGTCGGCCAGAACGCCCTGAACCTCAGGGGACTTGGCCCCGGTCGCACCCTGACACTGGTTGACAGGCGGCGCTTTGTAGCCGCAGACCAGGCGGGGTCGGTCGATGTAAACCTAATTCCCCAGATGCTTATTGAACAGGTAGAGGTCGTCACCGGCGGCGCATCGGCCCAGTGGGGATCAGACGCAGTTTCCGGGGTAGTCAATATGAAGCTAAACCGAACCCTGGAAGGCATCAAGATCGATAGCAGGTATGGCATCTCTGAAAGAAATGATTACGAGGAAATATTTGGATCCATTGCTTTTGGCACAGCCTTTGACGACGATCGCGGGCATTTTGTAATTGCCGCCGAATATCAGGACAATAAAGGTATTCTGCATCAAAACGATCGTGACTGGGGACGCCGGCAGTGGGGTGTCGTAACAAACCCGCTGGATACAGGGCCGAATGACGGCATTCCAGGCAAAATGGCTTCCGAAAATGTGTTGTTAGGCTTGGGCACCCCCGGGGGATACCTGCCCCTTGCCTTGGGCAACCACCCCGCCGTCTCCCAGATTCATTTCGGACCGAACGGCGAACTACTACCTTATGACGTCGGAGACATCCCAATTCCTGCGGCCTTTGCCCTGCTGCCGTTCCAGATCGGCGGTGACGGCGGTTCGCTCGCCCGGACGACCTCCCTTGCCTCTCCCCTTAACCGCAAGAGTGTGATGGCCACACTGGATTATGATATTTCATCCAATGTTACTGCTTATGTGGATGCCTCCTATGGCCGTTCTCATTCTACTACAGACATTGTACAACCCTGGAGTTTCATCGGCGGCGGACCGGATGTGATCCTTGCCGACAACCCCTTCATTCCGGCTGACCTGCAGGCCATCATGGCAGCCAATTCCATACCAGCACTGATCATGGCGAGAACCAACGACGACCATGGTTTCATTCATGGTGAGCCGACTGCCAAAACCATGCGTTTTGTCGCCGGTCTGAAAGGCAACCAGGAAATGTTCGGCAGTACCTGGGACTGGGATCTGTACGGGACCTTCGGGCAGACAAAAAGGCGGTATATTCAGACAAACAGCATCAACAAGGTAAACCGGAACTTTGCCATTGATGCCGTCCTTGACCCGGGAACCGGCGAAATCGTCTGCCGTGCCAATCTGGGCGGGGCGAACGGAGCGCCTGGCTGTGTCCCCCTGAACCTGTTTGGGGACGGCGCACCAAGCCAGGAAGCTCTGGATTATATCCACGGTGTCGGACAGACCGATTACAAGATCACTCAGAAAGTGGTCGCCGCCACCGTCAACGGCACCCTTCTTGACCTGCCGGCCGGACCGGTCGGAATGGCTTTTGGCATGGAATATCGCGACGAAGGTTCCGACGTGAGTTCAAACGAGTTGTTTGAAACCGGCAGCGCCTTCCTTTCAAATGCAGAAGGCCTTCACGGCGGTTTCAACGTCACTGAAGGATTTATTGAACTGGGCGCCCCGATCCTTGACACGGCGGGCGGTGTAACCCTGGATATCGGGGGCGCACTCCGATACGCCGATTATAGTTCAAGTGGAGGAGCAACAACCTGGTCTGTCAATTCCGTCTTCAGTCCCGTCTCCGGGTTGAAATTCAGGGGAAGCATTTCCAGCGACCTGAGGGCGCCCAATATTGGCGAACTATTTTCACCGCAAATGACCGGTTTCGGTAATGTGGTGAACCCGGATACGGGTAACAGTACCCTGACAAGGATTACCCGCGGCGGCAATCCGGAACTGACCCCGGAAACCTCCAGAACCTATACCCTTGGCGCTGTCATACAACCGTTTGAAGATCGCAGGTTCAATCTGTCAGTGGACTGGTACCGGATCCATATTGAGGACGCTATCGGCAGGGTTCCTGCCCAGACGCTTGTGGACAATTGCGTACTGGATAATATCGGCTGCGAAAACGTTACCATTGCCCCCAACGGCGATGTTCAGGAAGTCCAGTTTACTTTCCTCAACATCGCTGAAAGAGCCGTGGAAGGCATTGATATCGAAGCCCAGTATATCCTTGACAACCTGTGGGGCGGTGAACTGGGCATCAGAGCTCTCGCCACATATATTATCGAAAGCTCCAATTCCTTCGACGGGGTCACAACAGTTCAGGATGCCGGGGTAGTCGGCAGAGACTATGGTTCCTCTTTGCCAAAATGGCGAGCCAATGCCACCCTCGATTATAACAAGGACACCTGGGGAGCAACCGTCCAGATTCGCTATGTGGATGGCGGGGATCTCTATCCCGACAATACGATCGAAGTTATCGACTATAAGGTACCCAGCTCCACCTACGTGAACCTTTCTGCGAGATATACCATTGTTGAACAGGGGGAGAGCATGGTCCAGCTTTACGGCGGCATCAACAATCTCTTCGACAAAGACCCCTCCATCGCGCCATCTGAGTTCGTCAGCACCTGGGCCACAAACCCGATCCTGTACGACGTCATCGGCCGCTATTTCTATGCCGGCGTTCGCGCCAGTTTCTAATTCCGGACCGTCAGCCGCCACCTGCTTTTTGAAAAGTGGCGGCTGACCCTTTTTCGAAAACCTCTATTCCAATGGTGCGGTAAATGAAAAAATTTCAACATATCTTTCATCTCCCCTGTCTCATCCTGGGCGTTTTATTTCTGTCGTTTATGAGTTCGGCCAAAACCTCAGGCGCTCAAGAAGCCGGGCACAGAGCCGATACTCAGTCTCTGGAAAAACGGCTTCTGGAGATCATGAAAGAGAATAATGTCCCGGGCCTCCAGGGCGTGATCGTAAACAATGACCGGATGATCTGGGAGGGTCATCTTGGTGTTAAGGACAAAAACAGCCGGCAACCGGTAACCCCGTCCACATTATTCAGGGTCGGCTCCATTACCAAATCCATTACAGCGCTGGCAATTCTCAGAGCCGTTCAGGACGGAAAAATCGACCTGGAAATGAACCTTGAACAAAATTTGCCGGAAGCGGGTCTGACCAACCGATGGTCAAAAAAGAACCCCATCCGGCTTAAACATGTCATCGAACATACCGCCGGCCTTGACGGCATCCATCCCCGGGATTTTTCCCTAAGTGACCCCGATCTCACTTTGCAGGAAGCCATCAGCTCCAATAACGGATCACGGGAAGCACGCTGGCAACCGGGCACACGAATGGCCTATTCCAACATGGGCCCCGGTATTGCCGCCCTGGCCCTGGAGAAAGTCACCGGTGTCAAGTTTGAAGACTATGTGCAAAAGGAAGTATTTGACGTCCTGGGTATGAACAGCGCCACCTTTTTTTACGATTCTGCCGTATCCAAAAGTTACGGGCCAGACGGAAACGACTACCCGTATGTCCATATCGGGCTAAAACCCTCCGGCGCAGCATCACTGACAACCAGTGACATGGCCGCGTTTGTTCGCATGTTTCTCAACCGGAGCGTCACGGGAGGGGAAAATTTTCTCCCGGCTGACCTGATCACCCGCATGGAGACGCCCACCAGCACCCTCAACGCAGGGAATGGCATAAAGGCCGGATACGGGTTAGCCAGTTTCCTGATCCAGAAGGACGGATTTGTCTATCATGGCCATACCGGTGGCGTAGATGGTTTTTTAGCATCTTATGCTTATCTGCCGTCACATAACATTGGTTATTTCTTTTCCATGAACGCCGGCAAGGCAAAAGCCTTTGAAGAGATCGAAAGCGCATTTCACAAGTTCCTGACCAAAGATCTTGTCGCGGGTAAAAAGCAGGAGTCTTCCCCCCTGAACCCGTCAGAATTACAGCATCTGACTGGTTATTACAAACCTGTCGCCCCGCGCTGGAAAATCATGGGTGCTCTGGATCTGTTTTTTAACACGATCAGCCTGGATGTGACGGCAAAAGGCATTGCCACATCCTCCCTGCTTCAACCGGAACCCCAAAACTGGATCCATGTCGGCAATAATAAATTTCGCCTGAAAGACGACAGCCTGCCATCAATGATGGTCCACATAATAGATGACAGGCAATATCTTCAGACCCTGACAGCCACCTATCAAAAAACTTCCCTTGTCAATATCCTCCTGCATTGGGGAAGTGCTGTTGCAGTGCTCCTGGTCATCTTCATTTGCTGGATTTACGCCCTCTTCTGGGGTGTTAAAATGCTGCGCAGGCGCTACGACTCGAAACGGGAAGTTCTGGTACGTGCCCTGCCCTTTTTGACCAGTCTGTTGATCCCTTTTGGCCTGTTTTCACTGGTAGCGGCCATGTCGGACACCACCACATTTCATTTACCGACAAAGGCCGCCTTCAGCTACTGGATCGGCAGCCTGGTCTTTGCCGGCATGTCCCTGGTTTCCACCGTTTATGTGGGCATGAACCGAACAATAACCCCGCAAACCGGGCGACTGGCTTGGCTACACTCGCTGCTGGTGTCTCTGGCCATGCTGCTGACGGTAATTTATTTCAGCCAATATGGATTTATCGGCTTACAAATCTGGAAATATTAACCCTGCTCCACCGGACCCCCAAAAGGGTCCGGTTTTTTATACAAAGGGAACAACATGCAAATTACGAAATTTATACCGGTCTTGTTCGGTATGATCTTTTTCAGCCTGCCGGCACGGGCCGGTGAAACAATTATCATGGGAGAACGCCTGGTTCTGAAATCCGACATCCTGGGTGAGGAACGCCCTTACCTGATCAGCTTGCCGCAGTCCTATAACGATACAACCTATGCCGCCCGGCGTTATCCGGTGCTGTATGTGCTGGATGCAGAGGTTCATTTCCTGACGACGGTTGGTCTTCTTAATCACATGAGCAATCCGCAAAACAACACAAACATGCAAATTCCGGAAATGATTATAGTGGGTGTCCCGAATACAACGGACAGAATGAGGAACCTGACGCCTACCAGATCGCTCATCAACCACAAAGGCGAAGAGACCCCGGCATATTCATCAAGTGGTGGCGGGGAACAGTTCCTTGAATTTCTGGAAAAGGAACTCATCCCCGAAATCGATCAAAAATACCGCACCCGGCCCGTGAGGGCTATTGCGGGTCATTCACTGGGCGGTCTGACTGTATTGCACAGCCTGCTCAGCCGGGAAGGATTATTTCACTATTATATTGCCATAGATTCCAGCCTCTGGTGGAACGATCAATACCTGCTGAAAAAAGTGGCGAACTTTATACCTGAAAACCCCAAGACCCGGGCGCGGGTTTTTATCTCCACCGGGGATCATTCTTCCCTCCCTCTTGGAAGGTCTCCCTTTGTTTTCATGACGGCCGGCAACAAATTTTTTGCACAATCCCTGCAGAAAAACTCCTCCGTAAATTTTGTAACTTCATTCCGGGTCATTCCGGAACAGGATCATAACTCCTTGCCGCTCCTGGGCCTCTATTACGGCCTTCTGCATGCCTTTGAAGGATATAAAGTTTCACCGGAACTATTGAATGACGGCGAAGCTGAAGCATTGACGAGGCATTTCAAAAGCTTTTCTGCCACAAACAGGGCCGAATTCCTACCGCCGGAAGCTTTGATCGACTGGATGGCAAAAATCGGACCGGAGGCCTATAACTATCCGGCTCAAAAGGTCTGGGATTTACTTCAACTGAATGTGAAAAATTATCCGAACTCCGAACACGCCCGGAAACGCCTGGAAGACTTCAGGAAATTGCCGAAGTAAAAAAACCGCCGCTCCTGTTCTGTGAGTTCAGGAGCGGCGGCCAAGTGGGGCCATACGGGAGTAGTATCTATGCCTGTTATTCGGCACCGGCGGGGTTATACCCCTTTCCTTTCAAGGCTTTGCCCGGGCGCGTCCCTGTATGTTCGCCCTTGTCGACAACAGTCACGCCATTAACGAAGACATATTCGATGCCTTCCGGATAAAGAGTGGGATTTTTCCAGTTGGCTGTATCTTCAATAGTTTTCAGGTCAAAAATTACAACATCAGCCCAGAGGCCTTCCCGGATCACACCCCGGTCATGAATGCCCATTCGGGACGCGGGCCAGGACGTCATTTTCCTGATCGCATCCGGCAGGGAAATCACATTCTTCTTTTTCACATATTCAGATATAATACGGGGAAAAGTGCCATAGCTGCGAGGATGCGGCAGTCCAAGATCATCGACCCCGCCCGCCTCGGCAGTGGCGGCGGCATCGCTGCCGATGCTGAGCCAGGGAAAGTTTGACAGCGCATACTGGATATCTTCTTCATTCATCATGAAATAGAGGGCAAGCGCGCGGTTGGGCAAGGCCTCGAGCATGATGTCCCAGGCGACATCTTCGGGATCCTTGCCAAGGTCTCTTGCAATGTCCTTGATGGTCATGAAATGATATTTTTCATATTTATGGTTATAAGAGTTGGCCAGCACCACATTGCCCCAACCTCCGGCCTCCTGAACCATATTGGACCAGTCCCCGGGGTCTTTGGACCGGAATTCCTCTTTCAGGCGCGGCCTGAGGGCAGAATCCCTAAGGCGTTCCATGCCTTTCTCGGTTCCGTCCTTGAACACCCATGCCGGTACGGAAATATCCAGACCGGTCCCCCCGGCAGGATAGGGATACAGATCTGCCGCCACATCAATTCCTTCCGCCCGGGCAGCATTGATCATGTTGCCGACCTGACGCATATATTTGCCCCAGCCGGGCTGGTAGGCCGCTTTGAGATGAAAGATTTCCACAGAAACACCACCATCCCGGCCGATGGTGATGGCCTCGTCCACAGACTTAAGAAGGTCGCGCCCCTCACCCCGGATATGGCTGGCGTAGATTCCGCCGTATTGCGCCACGACCTTGGACATTTCAATCAGTTCTTCTGTGGTGTGGAAACTGGAAGGCGGATAAACCAGGGCAGTTGTAATTCCAAAGACCCCCTGCTCCATGGCCGTACCCACATGAGCTTTCATTTGTTCCACCTGCTCGTCCGTGGGCTTTCCTTCCGCATCGCCCATAACGGCCATGCGGGCCTGGGCGGCCTGGTAATAGGTGCCGAAGTTCAGGGAAATGCCCTGTTCTTCAAGCTGGTCAAAATATTTGCCGATCTGCTCTGCCGGCACCGGCGTTCCGCCTTCACCGGAAATGACCGTCGTCACGCCCATCAGCAACTTGTTTTCCGCCAGACCATTTTCCAGTAGAACCCTGCCGGACTGGTCCATCATATCGATCCAGCCCGGGGAAACATAAAGACCGCTGGCATCAATTTCCTGCTCCCCCCGGCCTGTCACTCGTCCGACTTTGACAAAGCGGCCGTCCTTGATGGCCACATCCGCTTTCACCCAGGGATTACCGGCGCCGTCAAGCACAAAGCCGTTCCTGATGACAATATCATAGGACTGGTTATCATCCGCGTAAGCGCCCGTTACCCCAATGGCAGTAAAAAGCATGATGAGAATAAGCCCGAAGAAACCCTTGATAGACATAAGTGTCCCCTTTAATAGGATCGTGTACCTTTATGATTTAAATTGAAAAAACTGGGATCGGCACCGCGACACCGACCCCCGTAGTGCTCTAGGTGAAGTAGTTGAAGCCGAAAAAGTTCCAGTAATAATAGAACCAGGCCATCAGCAGGGCAAAAAATGTAATCACACTGTATCGGCTTCTGGCCCACCAGCTCTTGAACAGACCGGCACGCCAGACGGTGACTGCCCGGTACAGATGATAAAAGGCCGCAAGGATGGCAATATTGGCAAGAAAGTTCGCCAGTTCCAGGCTGAATGGAATTTTCCACATTACCGGATTGACTCCGTTCCTGAATGCCCAGGCGACACATGCCAAAAACATGATGTTCAGTCCGGCCACCAAGAAAGACGCCTCCATGGCCCGCCGTTCAGGCGCCTTCATCGCCCTGTATCCGGACCACTGATAGGCCAGCCGCACAAAAACCCCCAGGAATACGATCAAAGACGCACCAACTGCCAGATTAATGAAAGACCTCGTTTCATAAAATCCAGCACGGTACATGTGCTTCACCGCGAGCCCATCATAGACAAAGTGGGTGATATTGCCCTCCTCATCTTCCTGGAAGGCAACACGGCTATAGTCATCCACCATACGAAACAGGTTCTTTTCCATTTCCACATAACGATCAGGGCCGATCATCAGGGTATTATCCGGCAGGACCTGGACCTTGACGCTGTTCAAACCACGCAGCAGCGCTTCCGGTTTGGTAAAAGAACTGCGAGAGCTGTTATAAGTGCCGGCATATTTCTGACCGCGTTCAAAAAAGTCCTTTGGCGGTTCGATAAAGGGGACCTCACGGGGGTAAAACTCGTCATAGAATTTTTTCACATATGCCCTGTGGGTCGCAAGCGCACCCGGACCGCTGAAGGAAGAAAACAGCATGAGGTTTTCCTTCTGGGACAATCCGAAATGGGAAATGAAAAAAGTGGTGCCGCCATCATGACCGTAGTTTTTCACGTCCTCGGAACCATATTGGCGTTTCAGGAATCCTAGCCCGATACCGCGGACACGCTCATCATGGGTGAAACCTTCGTCAAGGATCTGCTTCAGGGTTTCTTCCTTCAGAATACGGCCGCCGTTATAAGACCCGCCCCCCAGCAAGGCCCGGGCAAATTTGGTCATATCCAGGGCCGTGGTTGATGAACCGCCGGCGGGGCCATAACTGGCAAGAATTTCAGATGCCTGTTCCACATAACGGTCTTCCTTGGGGTTATAATCATAACCCTTGGCTTCATACGGCATATATTTTTCCGGCAGAGGCTCCACAAAGGTAGTACGGGTCATGCCCAGCACATCGAAAATATGCTCCTGGACATAGTCATTGAAAGGCTGGCCGGAAACATTCTGAACAATCAGACCGGCAAGCACAGTGGCCCAGTTTGAATAAGCCAGGTGTTTGCCCGGAGGGTACACACGCTCCGGCTGGTATTTTGCGAGGGATTCAGCAATCGGGAGAATGCGTTCCGGATCATTGATGATCAGATATCCCAGGAAACCGTCCTCAAAGCCGGCCGTATGGGTCATGATATGACGCATGGTCACCGGCTGACCGGGCCAGCTGTCCTTGACCTTGAATGTTTTCAGGTAGGTATTCACATCGACATCCAGGTCGATTTTACCCTGCTCCACAAGCTGCATGACGGAAACCCAAGTGAAAAGCTTGGATATGGAGCCGGGCCGGAACATACTGGTTTCCGGGTCAACGGGGATACGTTTTTCCACATCGATATAACCGTAGCCCTTGGCAAAGATTACTTTCCCGTCCTTCATGACAGCAACCACACCGGACGGTGAATGGTTGGTTTCCATTGTGGGAATGATCACCCCGTCGGAGAAGGCCTCGACAACCTGGGGATCTGTTACATCCAATCCTTCAGCGGCCTGAAGGGCGACAGATCCAGCCAGCCAGGTTATCAAGATAAGAAAAGCCTGCCAGGCTGCCCCTGCTCGTTTAAAGATATTATTCATGATTTTTCCCTTTATTTGGCATTAATACCAATGCCTTATGACTTCCAGATATCGCCAAGAGCACGTTTAAAGTTGTTACCCAACACCAGGCTGATATGCTCATCGCTGTACCCGCGCCGGATCAGTCCCTCGGTAAGGTCAAAAATCCGTTTCGGGTGATCAAAACCATCCGTATCCATTTTGTCCCTGAAGGCATAACTTGCCTTATACTGGCCCTTGAGCGCACTGTAGGCGGGTTCCGGAATGTCGTCGTAACCGTCCATATCCATATCGGAACCGACCCCCACATGTTCGATCCCGGTAAGCTTCGCCACATAATCGATGTGATCGATGATATTTTCGACGGTTGTAGGCTCCTTGGTACTGACAAAATTTCGTACTCCGGTAATGCCCATCACACTTCCGGACCTGGCCATCGCCTTGATTGCCTCGTCGGTTTTGCACCGTATATGCCCACCCGCCAGCTCTCGCACATTGGAGTGAGTGACCAGGACCGGCTTTTTCGAAAGTTCAAAGGCGTCAAGTGTTGTCCTGTCACCGCAATGGGACACATCGACAGCCATGCCCACTTCATTCATTCGCTCAACGATGCTTACGCCAAAGTCACTCAGACCGCCGTCGCTGCGGTCAGTGGACCCGGTGCCGATCAGGTTGCGGCTGTTATATGTCAACTGGCTGATCCGTTGTCCCAGGGTATAGAAAAGATTCACGTCATCCGGTTCACGGAAATGATCTGAATTCTGGATACCAACGATGAAACCGATCCGTTCCCCCTTCTTCAGATCCTTCAGGTCGGACAGGGAATCCACCCTGCGCAGGACATCGGGATATTCGGCAACCAGGGCGTTTAAGCGGCCGACAAAAGCGGCAGCATGATCAGCGGCCAGGCCGACCGCCGGGTGAAAGACATCAACCCCGGACGCCAGAAGAGTTTCAATATGTTCCTTGGGGACTTCAAAACCATCTTCCTTTTTGGGGTTTTTAACATAAGTCACAGACATCATCTTGCTGAACGGCGCCATAATGGACAGCATGTCGAAGACCTGGTTCTGGTTGACCAGATCAATCGCCCGGGCGCTGTACTTTGTTTCACTGGCAGCAAATACCCGATAGGCTCCCATATTGATCATGGGAAAGGCTATAGCTGCAGATACCGTCGTACGCAAAAAGGAACGTCGTTTAACAGGTGTATTCATTTTCATAACATCATCCTTGTTCATTTCAGTCGTTCATTCTCGGTCCTGAAACCCCTAAACCCCTATTTGATTTTCGCAGACCTTTTTCATTACCCCGCAAGAGAGCTTTGTAATTGCCCCGGCCTAGCCCCAGAGCGCCGCGGATGGAATATCCACACGCCCGCCCTTGTTATAGTGCAGCCCCTCCTGAATATCCTTTTCCAGGAAGAGCGGACCATCGATGTCAACAAACCTGCAGAACTGGCCGATCACATATGCCGGCGCCATGGACAGGGAACTGCCCACCATATTTCCGACCATCAGTCCTTTGCTGTCCTTCAAAGCCTGCCATGCGATTTCAAGCCCTTCAGTCAAGCCGCCGCATTTATCCAGTTTGATGTTAATGACGTCATAGCGGTTTTTGACCGTCTCATATTCCTTGAACGACAGACAGGCTTCATCAGCTCCGAGAGGAACTTCGGAGACATATCCTTCAAGTTCATCATCCCCACCGCGCGGGAGCGGCTGCTCAATCATGTCGATACCCAGCCGCTTTGCATATGGCGTGTATTCCTTGAGCTCTTCAAAGCTCCACCCCTGATTCACATCAACAATCAGGGCCGCATCGGGACGCGCTGCCCGGATTACCTCAAGCCGCGCGATAGGATCGTCGCCGCTCAACTTGATTTTGAGGTTGGGGTAAGCTGACAGTTTTTTGGCGGCCTCCCCCATTCTTTCCGGCGTGTCGATGCCAAGGGTACATACGGTGGTCAGGGTCCGCGGTGTCATGGCCAGCAACTGCCATATGCTTTTGCCACTATTTTTGGCGGCCAGGTCCCACATGGCACAATCCAGGGCATTGCGCGCACCGCCGGGAGGCAACAGGTTATGGATGCGCTCCCGGCTCACACCAGCTTCCACCTCCGCCATAACTGACTCAAGCTGGGACAGCATGCCGTCCGCCGTATCGCCTGTATAATAGATACCAACCCCTTCCCCGCGGCCGACAACACCGTCTTGCTCCAGCCTGACCTGGACAGTATCGATCCCCGTAAACACATACCCTGTGATGGCAAAAGGCTCTTTAAGGGGAAAAGTAGTTTTTTCAAAATTCAGTTTCATTACGTAACTCTTGTCTAGTTGTTGTTTTCAATGGCAGGAAATTCAGCCAAGAGACGTTCAATAATCGGAGCAACTCCGTCCATGTGTGGGTCCACACAAGGCAGACCAGTCCGGGCTGTTGTCTCTTCGCGCACGACCTTTCTTTGTTCACCGGATAATTTGCTGCAAAACAGGCTGACGCCGACACAGCGTATGGCCGGATTGGTAAGTGAACCTATTGCGATTGTCCGCTCGATGACTTCCTCCACTGAAGGAGTTTGATAGTCCGGCCAGCCGGTAATGGTTTCCCGACCCGGTTCGTGGCACACAACAAAAGCGTCAGGCTGGGAGCCGAGCAAAAGACCATGTGTCACTGCAGCGTATCCCGGATGGAAAATTCCGCCCTGACCTTCGATCACATCCCAGTGGCCGGATTGGTTGTCAGGAGACAGGAGTTCAGCGGCACCGGAAAGGAAATCAGCCACCACTGAATCGATGGGAATTCCCTGCCCTGCGATCATAATTCCGGTCTGGCCGCTGGCCCGGAAATCTACACTCATGCCCTGCTCGCGCAGAGCCCGTTCCAACGCCAAAGCAGTAAATTTCTTGCCAATGCTGCAATCCGTACCGACCGTGAGAAGCCTGAGACCGCTTCTTTTCCGTCCGGTGCCGACGGGAACGGAAGCTGGCGGGGTCCGGACGTCAACAAGCCGGGAACCGGATTTTTCGGCCGCCTCCCTCAGGAAGTCGAAATCGGCAAGCCTGGTATGGACCCCGGCCACAATATCCATTCCAAGTCGAACAGCTTCAAGAAGTGTAAGATGCCATTCCTTGGGAATGGCTCCGCCGACTGCAGCCGTACCAATCACAAGGGATTTTATGCCGGCCTTCGCCGCTTCAGCGGGTGTCATATCCGGTAACCCTAGGTCGACAGCATTCTTGCACAGACGCAATTGGCCTCGGCAAAGTTCTGGCCGCCATTCAATAAGACCACGTCCGGTTTTAGCCATCACCGGATTGGCTTCCTCCCCTACAAACACAAGATAGGGGGGTCTGATTTCTATTTGTTTCAACTTCTGCATGTTCTTACCTGGCTGCATTTTTGTGACGCGAACTTATTTTTTCGAAGAAATGACGGTTCCCCGGAAGAACATGAACTTTTCATTCCGGGGAACCGTATGGGGAGCCTAAAAGTCCACCTTGGCGCTCACACCAACGGTCCGGGGGCGCTCAAAGATTCCGCCGGGGATAACAGTACCGGAAATAATATTGTCACCGCGGGCCACCAAGGCGCGTTTGTCGAACAGGTTGGTGACGTAGAAGTTCAAGGTCACTTCCTCGTTTCCGGCGGTCAAATTCAAATCAGTGATGACCCTACTGTCGACTTTCACCGGCGCTACCCCAATGGAGTTGGTGTAGGACGACATGAAACTGCCGGTATAGCGTACGCCACCGCCAAGGCTTGCAAACCAATCCTGAGCCAGATCAAAGTGGTACGCCCACTGAACGGAGCCGGACCATTTCGGCAGTTTGGGGATTTGCTCACCCTTTACACCGCCAAAACCGGGCTCATCGGAGTTGAGCTTGCTTCTGGAATAAGCGAGGTTGGCCGTCAGACTGAACTCATCAATCGGAGTAACCGAGGCGGACAGCTCAAAACCGTGCGCACTAATGCCATCCGTGGCATTTCCCGCGGTTTTCACACCATCAACAATGAGAGGAGCCTGAAAGTTCGACCAGTCAATCATCCAGAGCGCAAAATCATATTTCAGCGTACCGTCTGATGACTTGCCCTTGGCGCCGATCTCATAACTCCAGGCATTGTCTGCCGCCAATACTTCCGGTGTATTTGCCCCCACGACCGGGATATTGCTTTGTGCCGGGCGGTACCCGCTGGCAATCCTGCTATAAAGGGACAGGTTATCTGACGGACGATAGCGTGCAGAGAACAAATAGGTATCCACCGTATCCTTCACTGTTGGAGTCGTGGTGCTTGCCGTACCGATGAACAAACCCGAAGTTTCAAAGTTCAGGAAGATATCGTTTTTGCTGATGCGGCCACCGGCCGTCACATCGAACTTGTCACTGAAGTAATAGGTCACGTCAGCAAACGCCGCATATTCCTTGTAACTGGACGGGAAGTTCGCATACAGCAGATCGAAAGGCGGATTCGAAGTTGCAAGCTGGATGCTGGTAGTATCCTCTTCAGCATAATAAAGGCCGGCGATCCATTCAAAATCACCCATCCGTTCTGAAGTCAGGCGAACCTCCTGAACAAATTTTTCCGAACCGAAGGCAATATTTACTTTCACGTCTGTTGTTGTGCCTGGCGCCTGGCCTGTCAGGAAATCAATGACAGGACCATAAGCGGCGGTCTGATCTGTAATGTCCATCAGATCATATTCAACATAGCTGCTGGTAGAGGTCAGGGTCGCCCAGCCCAGATCATATTCAAGGCTGCCGGAAACAATTTCATAATCAAACGACTGGTCGCCAGGCAGATTGATATTCGCATAGTCCCCGAAAGCACCTGCATCAGATTCCAGATTGGCCAGGAGAACGCCGCTTCCCGCATGGAAATCACCCATCTGTTTGATGTACTTCATGCGCAGCTTGAACCGGTCACTGGGAACAAACAGAACATCCGCCGCATATCCTTTGACTTCACCGCCATCAACATCTTCTTCGATCACGTCACCGGTCGCAGGGTTTACAAAATCCACATAACCCGGCACGTCCTGATAAAAGCCGGACAGGGTAATACCCAGCTTGTCCTTGATCAGCGGAACACTGACACGTCCGTTATAAGTCTGCCCGACTTCGCCGTGCCTTACGGCCGAAATGTCTGCACCGGCAGATACCCGCAGCTCTTCCAGGGCGGGATCGCGGGAGATATAACGCATCATGCCGCCCACTGATGTGGCGCCGTACAAAGTCCCCTGCGGCCCTTTGATTATCTCAAGCCGTTCAATATCGAGCAGCAGGCCATCAAACAAAATAGTGCCACCAGAGGCAAAGTTTGTGTTGGAAGACAGCGGCGTATCATCGACATAGATCCCGAATACCGGCGTAGCTGAGGACTGCGGAATACCACGTGCGGAAATGGAACCATAGCCTACACGCCCTGTTGTCTGGGCAAAGCTGACACCGGGTGTATATTCCAGCACATCGGAAATCTGCTTCAGGCCTTTGAATTTGAAATCATCGGGTGTGACGGCTGAAACCGCTGCCGGCACATCCTGCAAGGTCTGTGCACGACGACTTGCCGTAACAATAATTTCTTCAAACACCATACCGTCATCGGCAGTTTCAGCCCCCTGGGCCTCTGCCAGAACCGGCAACGTCAATACGGACGCAACACCGGCCAGTATTGTTGTTTTATTAAAATATCGCATCACTGATACCTCCACTTTTATTGAAATTTATTTTAACCGCTTTATTTCGATATATAAATTATTAAGACTGCCTTATTATTATTTTTTATTTTTTTTGTAAACCTTATTTTTATATATATCCGCTTTATAATTTACATAACGCAGCCATAAAGGCTTGATAAAAGGCCGTTAAACAGTTAATAATTCAGTAGAAATCGGTGAGAGAAAAAAGGGAAATTATGAACAAGGATCTCAGCAGGAATGCGGAAGGATGGGATGATTCCCATGAAGCCTATCACCAGATTATGGACGCCATAGTCACCCAGAAACTGGCACCAAGTCAGAAAGTTTCAGAAAATATCTTTGCAGACCTATTCGGTATCAGCCGATCGATCTCCCGCAACCTTATTGAGCAACTGACGGCAAAACATTTCCTGATTTCCGTCTCCCCCCGAGTTACCCAAGTGGCACCCCTGACCCTCATGGAAATCAAGCAAAATTTCATGCTGCGTAAAATCCTGCTGCCCGAGGCCTTTGCCCTGGCCGCCCCAAAAGTCGATTTTAACGCCCTTTCCCGTCTTGCCGAGGATATCGAAGAAATGCTCCCGATCGAGGATGATGAAATCGCTCTCAAGGTGCTTAAAGCCAACAAACGGCTCAATCTTCTGGCTGTGGAAAAGACCGGGTATCCCCTGATGAGTGACTGGATAGAACAGCTCGAGGATACCGCCATGCGCATCTACTGGCTTTATATCAAGATCAACAAGTCTTTTTTCTATTCTCAGGAACAGATGGAAATGACCATTTCGATCATGAAAAATGACGAGCCGGGCCGCACCCGCCAGATGATGCATGATATTCTGACCCAGACAGAGGACCGGATCCTGAACAGCATCTTTTCCCAGGAACAGTTTTATTCCCAAGATCTTAAAATCTGAGACGGCAACGAATTGCCGTCCCTGATTTTTTTCACTACTTCATATTATATTTATGGAGTGTTGCGGACAGGTTGACCTGGCAGAACTGAGGTATCCAGTTTGCCCTGCTCTACAAGAACGACACCATTCACGATTACATAATCGAAACCGGTTGATGGCCGGGCCGGATGCTTATAGGTGGCGTTGTCGGTAACCGTTTCGGGATCGAAGATCACGACATCCGCATCGGCTCCCGGCTGCAGGCGGCCCTTTTTCTTCATCTGGGGGATCTCGTCCTCCAGTATTCTCGCCGGTCCGTAACTGACCCGTTCAATCGCCTCAAGCAATGTCACGGCTTTTTTCTCCCGCAGATACTGTCGCAGGAACCTTGAATAGGTTCCGGCACTACGCGGATGACTCCAGGCATTCTCCGGTAGCGGCCATGTATCCTGCGGCAATTCCTTGCCATCCAGGTACCAAGCTACCGCATCAGACGCTATGACACCTCCGGGAAACAAAACAGATTTATCCAGAAACGCCCGCTGCACAGGGTCACTTTCCTCAAGGAAATGGATGACTGTCGGGGTGAGTGGCTCTTGCTTCTGCAGCCGGGCGAATTCTTCCTCGCTTAACCTCTCGCCGTTGACATCAAAGTTATGTGCAGCCAGGCCGCCAGTACGCTCATGCCAATGCTCTCCTCTAAACATAGCGGCGCCGATCAATGTGGAACCTGCTCCGTAGGGATAGGCTTCGGTTGTGATGTTGAGACCCTTCTCCTGTGCCCCCCTGATCATGGCACCAATATCATCAATGTCACGCAAGCTGATGGAATTAAGGTGAACAATGTGGGTATGCGCACCTGTACCGGCGGCCGCAGATATGATTTCTGCCATACCTTCAAAGGAGCTCTGCGGTTCGATCATGGAGAGATAACGGGCATGGGTAAAGGTAGGCAGGTTATATTCTGCCGCCAGTTCGGTGACGATATAATATTCCTTGAAACCGCTTTTGGGTGCATATCCGGTAAGGAAGCCAATACCGATACCGCCTTCATCCATGCCTCGCCGGATCAGCTGTGAAATTTTTTCAAGTTCCTCTTTCGTAGCCAGATGGGATTGCCAGTTGGGTTTGGAAAAACTCTCTGTAACCCAATTCTGGTCAGCCTGCGGCGTGAGGTTCAACAGAACCGCCATGCGCGCAGCTGCCCAGTTGACAGAGGCGCCATAGTTGATGGGCCGGCCTTCCTTGGCCAGTTGATCATAAAAAGCGCCAACCGGCAGAACCCCCTTTTCCAGCTCAAGGGCAGTCGTAACTCCGTCCAGCGCCTGGATTCGACCCGCGAGTATGCTCTGGCCATGAGCGTGAAAGTCGATGAAGCCAGGACTGACCACCCGCTCGCTGGCGTCGATCACCTTTTTGGCGTTAATCTTCTTTTTGGTAACCGCGACGATCCGGTTCCCCCTGATGCCCACGTTCCGGACTGCATCCAGCCCGGAGGCAGGATCAACTACCCGGCCGCCAATAATGGCAATGTCGTACTCCTGCCCCGCCGTCGCGGAAAGCGTGTTACCCCCCACCAGGAGAACAGCATATAAAACTAAGTGGTAAATTCGTTTCATTGTAAAGGTCCTTTCCGCCCATTCATAACAGCCTCAGGATCGCGCAGGCGCAATATACCCTGCAACGAACTTCCTCGTGGATTGAAATGTACTTGACGCATGTTTAATTCGGAAATATATTCTTATAATAATATTTTTTACGTTTTGAATATATATATCCCTAAATTAATATTTGCAAGACACTTCTGGATAGGCCCAAAATGAAAGTCGTCATAATTGGCGCCGGTTTACAAGGCGTGACCACCGCATATTTTCTGTCCAAAGCCGGACATGATGTCACAGTGCTCGAACGTCGGGAAACGTCTGGGCAGGAAACCAGCTTCGCGAACGGGGGAATTTTGACGCCCAGCATGTCCGATCCCTGGAATGCACCGGGCTGTTGGAAAGAAATGCTAACGACCATCGGACAGGAGGATAGCCCCCTGTTGATCCGCCCGAAGGCCCTGCCCGGCATGATCGGCTGGGGGATGAAGTTTCTGGCCAACTCCAATCCGAAAACTTATCTGAACACTACGTTCAATAACTTCATTCTGGCCCAATACTCCGTTCAAATAATGCACTCGATCAGAGCAGAGACGGGTATCCAATATGATTCTTCCACCCGAGGGACTCTCAAGCTCTACTCGGACCCCGAGCTCATGACAAGAAAGAGCGTGCTTCTGGAACAGGTTTCAGAGCGGGGACTTCGTTTCCAAAAGCTGTCCAGAGAGCAAGTCATCAGCCGGGAACCGGCGCTGGCAATCGGTGCAGGCAGACTGGCCGGTGGATTTTTCTTTCCCGACGATGAAAGTGGCGATGCCTTCATGTTCTGCCAGGCGCTGATGGAGGAAACCCGGCGTCTGGGCGTCAAATATATCTTCAACTGCACGGTTAACTCTCTGGTGACGTCAAACCACCAACTCCTGAAAGTGATAACAAACAAGGAAGACCACACTCCGGACGGCGTCATCCTGGCTACCGGAACCTTTGGTGGACAGCTCGCCCGACAGCTTGGAACCAGGCTCCCCATACAACCGGTTAAAGGGTATTCCCTGACTCTGCCCGTCGAAGGCAAGAACATCGTTCCGAAGCTGCCGGTTGTAGATGACGGCCTGCACGCTGCGATTACCCCCCTGGGCGACAGGATTCGCGTTGCCGGCACCGCAGAATTCGCCGGATTTGATCAAACGCTGTCCAACGCGAGGATCGAGAATTTAAGAGACATTTTAGCCACTGTTTATCCCCACCTCGACGACCGCGTACATCGTGATAAGGGAGAAGCCTGGTGCGGCTTCCGGCCAATGTCTGCAGATGGCCTACCCCTGATCGGAAAGCTCGGGTCCATGGAAAATGTCTACATCAATGCAGGCCACGGCCCATTGGGATGGACTATGGCTGCCGGAAGCGCCCGGCTGCTGTCGGACATGATCACTGGCCGGGAAACAGAGATCGATCTTTCCCCCTACTCCCCCGACCGGCACAAAAACAGAAGGAAAATTATATAATGCGCCAGATCTTCTATCAATTTATGCTGCCCGGGCTGGTCTTCCAGTCGGTTGTGATCGGCGGCGGCTACGCCACAGGTCGGGAACTGGTGGAGTTTTTCCTGACCAACGGTCCCCTCGGTGGCTTACTCGGCCTTGTGGTAACAACTGTCTTGTGGAGCCTAATCCTTCTACTCACATTCGAACTGGCACGAATGACCGGAGCTCTGGACTATCGGGCCTTTTTTCGTCACCTTCTCGGTCGTTTCTGGTTCCTGTATGAAATCCCCTTTTTCCTGCTGGCCTTTCTGATCCTGTCGGTGCTGGGATCAGCTGCCGGTAATATCGTGTCTCAAAGCCTCGGCCTCCCGGAACTGTTCGGGATTGTCGGGCTAATGGCGGCAATCGCCTGGCTCTCGTTCCAGAAAAGTACCATTATCGAGAAGCTTATGGCCGGTTGGGCCTTCGTGCTTTACATTGCCTATAGCGTCCTGATCATCTGGGGTGCCACCGCCTTTCACGAGGAGATCTTCGCCAACTTCAGCGCTGCACCGCCACCGGGAAACTGGTTTGAAAACGGTTTTAAATATGCCACCTACAACATCGCCGCCATTCCCGCCGTTTTATTTGCGCTGGGACATCTGGAAAACCGGAAACAGGCGTTCGGAGCCGGGCTCCTCGGTGGACCACTGGCCATACTCCCGGCCGTGTTTCTGTTTATCGTTATGGTGGCTTTTTATCCGGATATCAACTCCACCGCCGTTCCACTGACCCACATTCTGGGCAAACTTGATGTCCCCTGGTTCAGCCTGGTCTTTCAGATCGTTATTTTTGGCACCTTCATCCAAACCGGTACCGCCCTCATTCACATGCTGAATGAGCGCATCGATCACACACTGCAAGAGCAGAACAAAAAAATGCCCCAAAACCTGCGTCCGGTTATCGCTCTTGCAGTCAGTGGCGCAGCGGTCTTCCTGGCCGCAAAGGTAGGTATAATCGATCTGATTGCACAAGGTTATGGCCTTCTGACCTGGGGTTTTCTGGCCGCCTATATAGTTCCGATCATGACGGTCGGCGCTTACAAGATTTTTCTGTTTTCGGAAAACGACTTTCCTGTAACTCAACAATTGGAGAAGATTAAAAATGACGATTGAACGCCTGGGGAATCCGCCTGTCCTGACGGACGGAACCAAAGTCCCCCTGTCCCCTGCTGTTCGTGTGGGAGACTATATCTATCTTTCCGGCGTGTTACCCATGCGGCCGGAAGGGGGATTCTCGGAAGATGATATTGAGGCCCAGACCCGCCAGTGTATCGCGAACATAAAGCAGGTACTGGAAAGTGCCGGCGCTTCCCTGGAGAACGTCTTCAAGACAACGATCTGGCTGGTCCGCAAGGAGGATTTTCCGCGCTTTAACGCCATCTATGCCGAGGCCTTCGGCGCCCATCCACCGGTCAGGTCCACCGTTTGCTCCGAACTTATGGTTCCGGGCGCCCTGGTAGAGATTGAAGCAATCGCCCAAGCATCAGAAAAATAAAAAGAATAATAAAAATCAGTAGGTTTTGCACAATGTGCAAAACCTACTCCGCTGACAGCGTAACCCCAAGCACCCTGGCGGGTTTCTTGCCGACAGCGACCAGCAGATGTCCCATGGCACTGTCAAAATACATGCTGTCGCCCGTATCCAGGACCACCGGCGCATAATGCTCCAGCAAAACCTTGACCGTCCCTTCAAGCACATAAATATAATCTTCGCCGGCATGACGGATCATCTGGCTTTCTGTTTCTTCCCCGTCGCGGATGTTAACGTCCACGATCATGGGGATCATGCCTTTCTTTGAAATCATGTTGCAAAGATAACGGCTGGTGTAGGTATCAGAGGAAACCGTCTCGCCGTCTCCCTTTCGGGTAACGGTCATGCGCGCCATTGGTTGGCTGCTCGTCGCCCCTTCCTTTTCACTCAGGAGATCGCTGATATCAATTTCCAGCCCCCTGCAGATACTGACAACTTTATCAAACCCCGGGGAGATCACGTCGTTTTCAATTTTGGAAAGAGTAGACTGGGCGATTGAAGTCAATTCGCTGAGCCTGGTCAGGTTCATATTTCTGTCTTGGCGGAACTTGCGAATTTTTTCTCCAAGCTTCAGCTTTTTCTTTTCCATATCTGATTGAATCCGTTTGCAGTTCAGGCACTCCCTACCTAGCATAACAGGCTCAGAAATAAAACGGATATTCACAATATGACCAGAAGTTTACAATAGTGATAATCCACATTGAATGACTTCAGACTTTCCGGTCAATTTCTGGAAATATCTGAGAACTTTTTGTTCTGAATAGAATACTTTTTCCATTCCACATGGTCAAAATGCCACCATTCCCAGGGGTAAATTTCAAAATCATTGCTCTCCATGGCCTGGCGCAACAAATCCTTATGCCAACGTTCCAAATCTGTACCACCAATATATTTTGGCGTGGACCGTACCCAAAATTCATCATAGCGGCCCGGCATGGTCACTACCTTACCGGTTTTCAACTCAAATAACGTCAAATCTATAGCCGATCCCCGGTTATGGCGGGAGCCATGTGCTGGATTAGCCACATAGATGTGAGACTCTTCCGGCGTCGCATCCCAAAACATCTTTGTCGCAAACCAGGGCCGATAGCCGTCATGAATCAACAGGCCATACCCTCTCTCTCTGAGCCAGTCATGGGCTTTTTTCAGAGCCATAGCCCCCGGACGCTGGAGAAAAGCGCGCGCTTCATCATAAACCGGAACACCAAGAAAATTATTGCTTCCCGCATACCTGATGTCCAATTTCAGGCGCGGGTCAAGCGAGGAGAGCTCAACGAGTTCTGACGCCCTGAATTTTCTCTCCTCCCGAGGAGGTCGTGCTGCAAGCGCACCTTTTTTCAGGTTATCGCTTACCCTGATACCAGCATGAATATCAGCTTCAATTTCCGCCCCAAAGTCGCGGCGCTCGTAGGTTTTACCTTGGAAGAAGATTCCAATAACCCGACCGGTTTCATTCCGCTCAAAAGACATTTTTTCGCCAGAATAATAACGTCCCTCACCGACGCGCAGTGTCGTTTCATCCAGTTGTTTTAGCGGCAAATAGCGAACCCAATCCAGACGCGCATATGGCTTGCCATCCCATTCATAGATCCGGATATAGTCCTCCGGGCTTCCATATTCACCGACAAGCCCGGCCAAGACGCAAGAGACCGGTTCTGGTTTCTTCCATTCCGAACGTTGATAACTCACCTCGCCCAAACGTACCCAATTACCTTTTGGATCAATAGCTACATCCGCTGAAAAATTGCGAGCATCATCCAGATACCAGTTCCCGACTTTTTGCCGCACTTCAGAAGTCACTGAAGCCGTCTCAAGAAACAATTTCCCCCAAAGAGAGCGTAGTATAAGGCTGTTTCCCCCGTTTTGGTAATAGCCCGCAACACGGGACAGGGTTTTTGCGGCGATCTCTTCCGTTCGAAGGTATCGCGGTAGCGGTTTCCCCTCCTCGGCAGCCGCCAACAACCTCTCTGCATATTTTGCGAGACGCTGACTCACCGGCGTCTTGTGCAGATTGGCCAGAACAGCCACTCCGTTGCCTGCTGGCGCATTCAGATAGATATCCACTGAATGGCCCGCGAGGGATCCGGAATAGGAAACAGGGCCCGGCAGATCTCCCGCATCAGGAAAATGGCAATTCCTGTCTTCCGACGCAAGCGCCTGAAGCAATACTCCGAGATCCCGGGCGGAACTATAGAAAGTCCGGGATGCCTTCTCAGCAGCCATCTTGCGAGACACCACAACGTCCTCATTTTCGTAGGAAGTATAGTGCCCTTCCACAAACCTGTCCGGAAGTTGCCCGGTCACTCTGCCGCTCCCGGACATACCAAGGCATTTGAACAGCCTTTCATGCACAAGTTCCTCAAGAGATTGACCAGTCACCCTCTCGTGTATGCTACCCAGAACAGGAGCTACTGCGGGTGGGATCGGTTTCCCGACAGCATCTCCTGCCAGGTGCTTCGGAAGAAGCCGTAGGGTAACAGGCAGTTGGTTGAGGTTAGAGTCCTTTATTTCCGGGAAATAGTGCGCTACCGAGGCGGCCAGATCCCGTTCCTCCTGCCCGACCATTTGGAGAAACAAAACCTCTGCCAACAAGTCACCGGCTGTCCCAAGGAGAAAAACTTCCTGCCCTGCGGTTTCGCGCTGCCCGTCGGGCCCGGACGATATACTACCCCGCCAGATAACCCTACCGCCGCGAACCAACACCGCAGACAAGTGCGGTATTTTTTTGGCTGCCTGTTCAAATCTTACGGCATCAGCAAATGCTTCAACCAAAGTCTCTTGTGGATAACTTTCAGGCCCGGCACTTGCTTGCCCCATTCCCACAAACGTCATAGCCACGAGACACACCATGACCCTGCTTCGCTGTCTGAACCGCATATAATTTCCCCTTTTTGGTGCCCTTGTTGTTGCGGTGCTGCGACTGTGCACCAATTTACTTCGTTGCGTATGCCCTTTCACCGCGACAATAAAAACTCTCATACTCTTTATCCGGCAGGAAGCAACCACCAGTCGTCCAGATGACATGCACGGCATTTGCAATATTATTTTGCTTCAGATATTCCCGTCCGGCCTCCGTATGATACAGCCTTTCCGGTCCAAATACGCCGGCAGCCGCCGATGGTTCCACCCGCAGGTCTTCCGTTTTTTTTAGAAGAAACAGCCCCTGCATTAAATTTTCATCATTAACCGTGTAGATTCCGGATACCCGGGAACGCATCAGATCGGACACCAGTTTTGACGCGGTCCCTACCGCCAGGCCATCCGCCTCAGTACGGTTATCCAGACCATAATCATAAACAGAAACAGGGCCGTCGTGCTCCTTCAGCATTTCCAAAAGCATGGAGGGTGCCGCCACCGGCTCGGCAAAGAAGGGATGCACATGATCCCCGAACAATTGACCGGCCCCAAAGGCGATTCCTCCGGGGGCACCGCCTATGCCGCAGGGCAGGTAAAGAAAGAGCGGACAGTCAGGTCCTATGAGGATGCCGTGGGACAGGAGCTGTTCCTGTAGTTCGAAGGCTGCCACGCTATAACCGAGAAAAAGGAGCCTCGAATATTCATCGTTCACGAAATATATATGAGACTGGCTTTCGGCACGGGCCGCAGCGTTGTGTACGGCCGTGGTGAAATCACTGTCATATTCTATGACCTGCGCACCATGCTCTCTCAGACGTTGTTTTTTCCAGGCCTTGGCGTCCCTGGACATATGGACTTCCACCTGGAAGCCAAGCGCACGTCCGACGATCCCGACACTCAGACCTAGATTTCCGGTACTTCCGACCGCAATCACTCGAGAAGCAAACTTTTCCCTGATTTCGGAACCGGCCAGCTTTTCCACCGGATCGCCCTCGAAAAGGTAACCTTCTTGCAGCGCCAGATCCCAGGCATGCGAGACCACCTCGAAAATACCGCCCCGCGCCTTGATGGAACCTGCGACAGGCAGGTCGTGATCCGCCTTGATAAACAGACGTGTCATATCATCACCTGCGTCGATCAGCTCCCCCAGAAGACTGGCAGCCGGATAGAGCTTTGACCTGACTTCACCTTTTGTCACATTCAGCTCCGGAAATAATTTTTCCAAAAGCGGCGCCATCGCCCTGAAACGAATAAAAGCCGCTGTAAAATCCTCTTGGGTAACAGCGGAAGACGCTTCGGTAGGTGCAGCGGAACCCCGGCGCGGATTAACCCAAAAGAATTCTTTATATCTTTTCACCTGCTCGACGATATTCATTCGTTTATTTCCCCGAGGCCAAACCCTCTGGATGCGGACAGTTTTATCCGCATCCAGAGGAGGTCCTGACATCTACATTTTATTATATTTATTAATCCGGTACAGTGTGCATCCGAACACCGGAAACAATACCGGCGGCGGATTACACTTGCAAACGATAGAATATTATAAGATATATTAGATATGCTTATACCTAACGGCAAAATATCCCCCTATCTTATAGGCAACCTTTTCTTTTTTGATGTGGTTTGTCGCCATCTCTCCTTCAGTCATGCTGCAGAGGAGCTTAATGTTTCCCAGGCCGCCGTCAGCCAGCGCATGCGACAGTTGGAAGAACAACTCAGCGTACAGTTATTCTATCGCCAGGCCCGGGGAGTTGCCCTGACAAGGGCAGGCGAAATGCTTTACACTGGCTGCAAGGACGGATTTTCCGCAATCTGCAACACCGTATGCGAACTGATTGATGGAAAACCCAGGAACGAGTTGGTGATCAGTTGCCCGCCTTCCCTGGCGATGGACTGGCTGATCCCCAGATTGGATGACTTCTATACAAAACATCCGGAGATTAAGCTGAGGATATCGGCTGAGTTCAATACCCCTTCCCGCGACTTTTTTCTGCGCAACCAGATTGATATCGCCCTGCGCTACGAACCGTTGATTTATCATGCTGGAATGATCTGTGAGAATGTTATTGAAGAACTAATCGTTCCAGTTGGCCCGCCCGGATCGCACAACTTGTGGAATGCTCCGCTGCTCCATGATGCGGAAGCCTGGGACGGCGCCCCGAATAGCTATGAGTGGTCAGTGTGGCTGCAACATCAAAACCTGGAGCACAATGTCACGGGCCAGGAAATTTACTTCAACCTGGCCCAACTTTCCCTCAAGGCCTCCCTGCAAGGTCAGGGAATCGCCATGGGGCGAGCTTCAATCATTCTCGACTACCTGGAACGAGGGGATCTGAAAATATGCGCCGGCAGCCCGGTGAAGTCCGGCTTGTGGTATCGCCTGATCAGCCTGGAGAATACCGGTGACAACAATACGCACCGCAAATTCAAAAAATGGTTCCAGGAGCAGTTGCTGCAATCACGGCAGGAATTCGAGGCATTTCTGAAAAACGGGCAAAAATAAAGGGGCCGCTACCGGACCCTTTGTCGTCAGCTATAGTAATTTATGCCCAGAAGGTTCCAGTAATAATAGAACCAGATCATAAACAGCGCATAGAAACTGATCACACTGTAGCGGATTCTTGCCCAAAGCCCGTTCTTCCCCTTAATGGGGCCAACCCTCTAGATTGATGATGTGGACGGCCCTCGTTAGTGGCATCTGATGTGCCATAGTGAGAGTTGTTTCGAACTTCATTACAGGAGGACCATCCACCATGAACATTACCACAATCGGCCTTGACCTCGCAAAGAGGGTTTTTCAGATCCACGGCATTGATGACACCGGCAAGGTGTTCATCCGAAAACAAGTGCGCCGACATATGCTGCTGCCTTTCTTCGTCAACCTTCCTCCCTGTCTGGTTGGCATGGAAGCCTGCGCCAGTGCTCATCATTGGGCGAGAGAACTTCAGAAACTGGGCTACCAGGTCCGGCTGATGCCGCCTCAATATGTCAAACCCTACGTCAAACGGGGCAAAAATGACGCAGCCGATGCGGAAGCCATCTGTGAAGCGGTCACCCGGCCAACCATGCGCTTTGTACCGATCGCCTGGGCGATCATGACCCGGAAAGAACCCTACACCCCAAGAGAAAGACACGCTTAAACCGCACAACTGAACACAACACCTATTTGCAAGGACATTTGATGTGATGATCACGAAAAGCAGGAATCAAGGGCTCGGACACCTCGACCGCAACCAGGCTCATAATTGAGCGTTAAGTTGATTAGAGACCGGGTCTGCGGAAATCATCAGGGCCAGCGGATATCATCAGGGCCAGCGGATATCAACCGCATCAACAGGCCGGACACATGAAAGCACCTGACGACATCGCAACATCCAACAAATTTACCCTTGCATTTAAAGGGCCGTCCACACATGGTTGCGGAGCGGGGCTCGCAAGAATTATTGTGGATTTCACTTCATATCCGGTTTCAAGACAAGAAAAGGTCATAAAAATAATGTCGCGACTGTGATTTCTAATCAGGCTTAATCTTTGGGCCGGAGCTCCTCAATAACCCGGGCGTCGACCCAGAAAATATCTACATTTTCGTATTTATCCGAGCCCATATTCCGGTTGAAGAAAAGATATTTACCATCCGGCGTCACACTCGCAGACGCTTCCCAGGCGCTTGTGTTTACCTTGTCGCCCAGATTAATGGCCGCGCCCCAGGTGCCATCCTGCTGTCGAAAACTGATATAAAGGTCTGAAGAACCGTGCCCGCCTTCCCGGACAGCATCCCAGATCAAATAGGATTCATCGGGCGCAATGAAGGGATGGTTCAGATTTGTGCCTGTATTGATTTCCTTGCCCAACATTTTTGGTTGTTCATATTTTCCATCGACCAATCGTGAATAACGAAGGGGAAAGTCCGGTTTCTCTTTATCGTAGGTATCAAAATAATAGGCGCCGTTGGCCGACGCCGAAAGCCGCATGATAAGTTGATCTTTAAAGGGAGCTTCAAGATTTTTCACTTCCGACCATCCGGTCCCGGTACGCTCCATATAGCGCCGGCCCAGATGCATGGTCCTGCCATCGGGAGAGACGAATGGCTGACCGGCCCAGCCTGAGACAACAGACTCGCGCCACCGATTATCCTTATATTGAAAAACAACGAACGTAGCGTCTTCGTATTTGCCGCCGTTCCTCAGGAGGTAGAACTCATTCATGTCGGGCGTGAAAGCGCCGCTGTATTCCCAATGTTCTGTCGAAACAATACCGGGCGCAAATGCTTCAGGTGTCAAACCGGGAGGTTCCTGCCCGAGATAAGGGCCGTCGAGGACCGGTAATTCATCCCGGGCATGACTTGCGCCACTCACAGCCAAAAAAGTGAGCAACGGAATAATAAACGCTGAAAAACGCTTCTTCATTTTATAATTCCCCATAGACGATATTATATTTTCATTCTGTAAGTGTGCAAAATCACACGGCATTCGACAAAGGAATTGCGATGAACTGTTCTTTCCGAAAGGTAAAACTCACCTGCCGCATAACGTCCCCCACCAGATTATTAACTTCGGTAATGACCTCGACTAAAAAAGAAAAAATTGGTAGCGGAGAAGGGACAATTCCCCGAAGACGCAGAGATGAGATGGCTTGAGCCCTTCCCCTTGGGATGCTAGATTGCCCACGGAAGACATATAAGCAGGGGGAACATGCCAGCCTATCTCCAGGAAATTCTATACAGCCTTGCCATCCTGCCGGAATTCCGCTACCTGCTTTTCTGGCTGCTGTACGGCCTGCCCTGGGCACTGCTGATCAAGACCCTCAACGGTCGGATGAAAACCGTGCTGTGGTTATATCTCGGTACCTTTATCGCAGGTATTTCCATATACAGCGAGAACCATTTTTATGAACTGAACATAATTGTTTTTGTCACCATCATCACCCTGGCTGGCTTTGGGGTGCCGATGTACTTGATAGACGATGAACTGGAACGGGCCGGCTTTCTCTCTGGTTTTCATAAGCTGGATAGATTTCTCGCCGCTCCCGGCACGGCTCAGGTCTGCTGCCTGCTTCTCTGCCTTTATATCTGGTCCGGCAGGCTCTCTGCCAGACTGTGGCCTGAACATTTCGGCATACGACCCATAGACCGGCTTTATGAAGCAGAGTTGCCCCTCGAACTGGAAGAACGTTACTGGACAATGTCCAAAAGATTCCTTTTAGGTCTTTCAATTGTGCTGTTTGGCGAGTTTCTGCTTTTTCAGGGCGCCCCCATCTGGGGATACGCCGTCGTTACCCCCGGTTTTTTTATCGGCGGCACTGCTTTTTTCACACGCTCCTGCCGCATCGACCGCAATGGCCTGGCTATCTCCCGGCTGTTCCGCAAACCACATCAAATCCCCTGGTCGGACATTGCTTCTTTTGAACGGTTGACGCCCCACCCGCTCTCCGGCATCAGAATAACCCTGAAGCCATCTGGTTTGCCGTTTAGCAACTATCAACAACTGCCCAGCCGGTATGGCTATGACCCTGAGGCGCTGAGCCTCTACTTGAATGACATGAAAGAAAAGATTGGTAGCGGAGGTGCGCTTCCAATGGAACCCCCGGCTTGATTAGCACCTTCAAATCCCGTACCCACTTGAGACTTCAAAGACTTTAAACAGTCGATGTCGGATCAGAGGCCGATCAACTCACTGCAATACTTGGCGTATATAGACCTACTCTCATAAGAGCTTCCTATCCAGCTCCCGGCAACTGGACATCATACCGTGTGCTGCGCCCGCCACCCTCTAACTTGCGAAACACGCCCATTTTCATAAGCTCGGCCAGATCGCGGGTCGCCGTGGCCTTTGAACAGTGCGTAATTTTGGTATATTTCTGGGCGCTCATGCCGCCCTTAAAACCCTCTGGTCCTTCGCGGAACATACGGGCCAGAACTTTGGTTTGGCGCTCATTGAGTTTGTCCGCATGTATGTCCCAGAAACGTGCTTTTGATAACACATAACCGATTTGCCCTTTTGCCTGTCTCTGAGAATCCCGCACTAGCCCGGTAAACCAGACCAGCCACTCAGTAATGTCCAGACCGCCTTGGCTGGCACGGGACAAAGCATCATAATATTCGTTTCGCCGCCCTTCGATTGTGGTCGAAAGACTCAAAAGAGCAGGATGCCCAAGCTCCTGCGATAGAGCGACCTCTGATATCGCACGGCCAACACGGCCATTCCCATCTGAAAACGGGTGGATACATTCAAAATACAAATGCGCTACACCGGCGCGCACCGCCGCCTTGAGATCATGACTTCCATTAAACCATTCAATAAACCGCGCCATTTCGCTTGGCACCTGTTCCGAAGGTGGCGCTTCATAGTGAACTTTCTCGTGACCAATTGCACCGGAGACAATCTGCATCGGTTCGGCACTCGTTCGCCATTTTCCGACATCCAGCCTGCCCCGCTGATAACGGTTCACAATGATCTGATCCTGCCAGGCACACAACATCTCCGCACATAGCGGCGCGGCAAAATGGTCCCGGACGGAGATCATCAACGCCGCCACACCATGAGCCCTCGGATCGCGAACCGTATCCGGCGTGGCATTCAGGCCAAGCTGGTTGCGGATGGAAGAGCGCACATCTTCCCGGTCGAAGTTTTCCCCTTCAATCTGCGATGTTTTCACAGCTTCCGACACCATCAAGTCCACAAGAGCATCCGTCTTTTGGTCTTCGGAAAGATGCTTTACCTCTCCCACAAGCGAGCTTGCTTCCAGCGCATAAATGTAGGCATTCTGGTCAACAGCATCATTGTCCCAAGTAAAATTCGGCCATTCTGTCTGTTGCCAAATGTACGCCATGCCTATCTTTCAATCTTTCAGTCAATTCATTCTGAGCCAATTATAACACATATTCGGCTCAAATATAGTTAATTTATGAGCCGAATAATCAACCTATTCGGCTCAGGCAAAATAGTAACCGGATATGAGATCGGCTTATATAGTGAGACTTTCTTTCTTATAGAAGGATGAGTTGCGACCAAAAGACTTCCTAACTCCGTTATTGGCCCGTTATAATGTGGGCTCGTCATAGAAGTTTGGATGAAGCCACAAAATGCACCATACGAATCCCCAACTTGTTGAAGTACGCATCGCGCCTCCCGGCTATAAAACCCTGTATTTCGACATGGTCTTTGTGGTCGGAACCCAGGGACGTATTGTGGAAACCAGCGACACCATGTGGGATATCGGTCGTCTGGAAAAATGGCTCCAGGAAGTGGCCGAGGGAAAACCCGTTGCCGAAATGGAAGTGGACCGTGAGGGCGCCATTGATACTCTCAAGGTCACAAAAATCGATGAGCTACGCTGTCATCTTCTAATTTATGACCCGATCCCGGAAAATGACGCAAAACCCGGCGACCCCCTCGACGTTTTTGTGGATGCTATCATCTCGCGAAAGAAACTTGTCTGGGAAATTTACTTCGAAATGCAGAAATGGGCGCAAGTCCTGCGTGACAATAACCGGCATTTTGCGGGCGAAAGTGAAAGCGACCCCGACTGGCTGAAAATTCCTTTTGTGGAAGAATGGCTCGATTGGGAAAACTGTAAAACCTATTTCAATGATGATATTTGTGATCCCGGTTATCGATAGAAAATAGATCAAAGTAAACTACATGCGTATCTGGTCCATACAAAGCAGGGAAGCCTGGGAATATCTTGAACGCCACGGTGAGCTCATGGCAAAGCGCCACCACTGTTCGGACAGCTGGCCTCAGGCCTATGACTGGATGAAGGCGCAGCTCACCCGGCGGATCGGACCGCCACCACTGGAGAATACCGAACCTCTATGGGGCTGGTATCAATGGAATAATGAGAGACAGAAAAGGCCAGACCTGCGCAGCGTCCGGCATAACTGGTCACCGCCCGGTCCTTATGTAATGCTGGAATGCGAGTTGCCAGTTCATGAAGTCTTGCTCTCTGACTTCGGAGCCTGGCATTTTCCCTTGAACGACTGGCATCTGGCCCTTCAAGAGCAGGAAGATGAGCGCTTTAGCCAAGCCTTGGACCACGCCTATCATCGTAAGGATCGCGCGAAGCTGGAAATCTTGCAGCGGGAAAAAGAAAAAAGCTGGGAAGTGATCTTCGACCTGCAAGCTCTTGATCATGAAGACTGGAAACTGATCCCTGAAAAAGAAATCCAGGCCTGCTTCTGGCAGATCAAGGTAGATAAGGTGAAATCTGTAACGAAATTCACATCGAGACAATCGAAGACCTGGACTTAAACAGGCCAAAGCCAACAACCAGGAGGCCGCTTCCAATAGCCAATCAAAACAAAGCGACTCAACGTCATATTTAGCGTAAATTCAATAGCTTATGGCAGAATAACCCTACAGGATTCTGGACTTTTACTAGCACCACCACTATGGTATAAAATTCATGCTAAAATGGTGAAAAATTGGTGCACTACCACCAAGGGGGAGCATTTCTTTGAAACGATTTACAGGACAAACGAATAGTGTCAGGCTGTCAGTCACTCTCAATGTAGGCAAATCCCCGGAATTGAGCAAGCTTTCAACATCCTTGGACTCGTATGCCTTCTAGGGATCTCGCGGATGGCTTCCGAGTGTATTTTTCGACACCGGACACCGGATATAGAAAGCGATCTTCCGCTATGCTAGCTGAAGGAAATACCTGACGATAAAGGGGAAAAGGAGAATTAAGTGATCACGACGCCTAATGTAAGAGACAATAGGTTTATTCAATGTAGCTCCTCGCCACTCAGCGCATTATCAATACCCTCCCGCTCTACACTGCAATTCTGTAACCTAGGGGGAACATGTAAATGAGCCAACTAAACGGTTTAATCTCCTTTCTTCGTCACTACGGACCAATCCCTGCCGGAGATAATATGTATGACGAATTGATTCAGACCGAAATCGAGCGCCATGATATTGATCCCGTCATTCACATCACTCCAGCAAGATTGGAAGAAGTTCAAAAGAACTTCGGAGCAGCAGAGCCCCGCAATATCATACTGACGGGGACGGCTGGCGACGGCAAGACCTTTCACTGCCGCCAAATCTGGACTACTTTCGGCGGCGACCTCGAACATTGGAATGCCGGAGAAAAGATTGTCTCCCTAAAACTTCCAGCATCGGGCAAGACATTATCCATTGTCAAAGACCTAAGCGAGCTGACACAAGACGAAAAGAACAAAATTCTAGCGAACCTAGCCGCGTCCGTTGTAGGCAAAGTATCTGACAAAGTGTACCTTGTAGCAGCCAATGACGGTCAGCTCCTTGCAAGTTGGCGTGATTGGTCAGAAAACCATGGAGAAGAAGAACATAAGATATTCAAAATCGTAGAGGACATGCTTGTTGAGGAACGTGTAAGTGATGATACTCTTAATCTAAACCTCTACAATCTCAGCCGCCTTGATGCTTCTAAACATTTCCAAGAACTCATTGAGCAAGTCGTTGAGCACCCTCAGTGGTCCCAATGTGATGGCTGTGACATGTTGCAAAGCGATGGGTCAACAACCTGTCCTATTCGTATCAACCGAGAGCGCCTTCGCAGTGGAAGCAATGGATCGGTATTTCGCATGCGATTGGGAGAGCTGATGAAGCTTGCACGGGCCAACCGTATGCACATCCCCATCCGGGACTTACTTCTTCTCAGCGTAAATATACTTTTGGGCGACCAACGAACCGGACGGGTTTTATTAACCTGTCGTACGGCAAAGAATCGCGCAGAGAAAGAAAACTACCGATTCACAAACCCCTATGCCAACGTTTTCGGAACGAACCTTTCCGACCGGCAACGTCAACAGTATCAAGTTTTTAACATCCTCGAAGCATTCGGCATTGGACGTGAAACAGATAACAAATTTGATAATTTGCTAATCTACGGCTCATACAGCGATTCAACACTCTACACTGATTTGATATCCAAAGATGCTTTTTACGGTTCGGCCGCATATGAACCATATTTGCGAGACTACCTTGAGGGCGCCCGAGAGAACATTGAGGCATTCATGCAGGCGCTTTCGAGACAACGGCAAAGGCTTTTCTTTTCTTTGCCTAACGATAGCAGTCTTGATCCTTGGCACTTAACTGTATACCAGGCATCAGGGCAGTTTCTGGAATTTGTAAGTCGGCTAAAGAACGGTGGCGATACATCCAGGACAAAGGAACTTCTCGTTCGAGGACTGAATAGAACGTTCTGCGGTATGATGATAGATGATGGAACGGAACTTTACCTTGCGTCTTCTGGTGGTGATGGTAGAGGCCGGATTGCCTCAATTCTGAATTATGACTTACCAACTACCCGCCATAGAAGAGCTCCCTACCTTAACTTCGCGCTAGGAGCCGACGACGCCACACCCTGTATGCAGATCGTCGACCCTGCTGCAGTCGGTGATGGTATTGTTGACAGTCTGACTCTTCAGCTTACTCATTTTGAGTATCTTGTTCGTGTCGCAAAAGGCAGCTTACCAGCGAGCTTTTCCCGTCAATGCAATGAGGATTTCCTGGATTTCAAATTAAGGCTAATCAAACGACTTGATTACCTAATCGGTGGAGAACCGTGCGACGATGAAATAAACTATCAAGCACTTACGGTGGATGAACGTGGTCGCGCTCATCCCGAAAATGTACGAATAAGGGTGGGTTTATGAGTGCACGTCTCGAAGCTCCTGCTAAATACAGAAGCGATGTCAATGTTTGGGTTGATGAAGCCATTTGGGGTCACCGTCTATACAACGACCAGACGCCATGGCTTGTATTTTTGGAGTTCCTTGCAATATTTCAGTCGAGGAATGCAGAAGGAAAAGCGCTGAATGAAACCCGAAATGCTGGTACGCACGAGGCCTTTACGTATTACATTCCTCGCCTTATTCCCCTGCGGCAACTGGTTTTTAACAATCCTCACATCCGATATGTTGAGGAGAACCACCAGTCCGATCCTGAGAGATGGCAGGCATGGTTGAAAACATTCTCTTCCGACGATGAGTTCGGATATCTACAAGAGAGATTTGGCTCATTTTCCCGTCTTTCCCGCATAGTTGAATTTTTTCAAACCACCGCGATTGAACCACACCGCCAACGTCGATGGACTTCTCGCTTTCTATTTCCCTACGGCCCAAACTGCCTATATGCGGATTTGCCGGCCAATGCAAATGGAAGCCCGGACAGACGCTTCTTTGCAAGAAGTGGCGAACTACTTTACCTGATGTTGAACCGCAGCGGTAAAGGTAAAAAGCTGGCAGAAATGATTTCTGAGAAATTGTTGCGTCAAGACGAAACCTGGAATCGCGTCGTTCGAGCACTGTTACCTGATGGGTATAGGATCGACTCGAACCTAGTCTCGAGCACAATCGGATATCTACCTTTTGCCGAACGGCCAGAATACGAAAACCTTGCCGAAACCTGGAAACGTCTACTTAATCTGGATTTATCTGGCGAAGCATTACTAGATCCTTTGATGCGCTTATCTGCGTTGCACATGCTTATATATATGCTCAAAAGAGCTAATGAAGAAGTGGGCGACAGCAGCGAACCAAAGTTTGTATTGGAAATTGCCTCACCTCACCGAACAACACTGTTCGAACTCTCAAAAGAAAACTTCGGGGCGAACCGAATGTTATCTACACGTGCTGTTCGCGCCTATATTGAATCTGCTAAAGCAGACGACCGCTGGAGCAACGCATTGCAAGCGAGATCGCCTGCAGAAGCAGCACGAGAATATCTTACTGAGCGCTATGCATGGCAGCCAGATGATGGCCCACCGTCCGGTGATCCGGATACGATATTTGATGCTCTTAGAATCTATGCAGAGAAGCGTCACCAACAGCACGTAGCAAAGGTGCATATGGAATGGGCAAGGCAAATTGGATTAGCCGTTTCACGGCGAGGCGCGGGAACATGGTACTCGCCTGATGATACTTTGCTCAAAGCCCTAGTCATGTGTGTTGTAGATGAAGGCAGAGAGGAATATCACCGTTTTCTGGCAAAGCTCTATGACCGATTTCATTTGGTAATCGGAGCGAACGAAGCAGAAAAAGCGTTTGGCATTCTACCGACCGATCAAAACGCCTTTACGCAAAATACACAGCGCTTAGAACAGCGTTTAAGGACACTTGGGCTACTTCGCCGTCTTTCAGATGATTGTGCCTACGTTGAGAACCCGTTCAGGAGTAATAGATGACACGAAACGAACTCATCGCAGCAGTCGCTCTCGATTTCATAAAGGGTCACTTGGATCAAGAACCGGATGGCTCCATGCGCTTTTGCATGCTTGGCCTGGAAGCGTCACTCGTGCGTTCTATTGCAGAAGCTGTATTGGCTGTTTCAGAAACGTCATCTGATATTGCAGTGAGGATTCCGAGTTTGTTTGATCCAGAAGGCGCTCTTCCTTCTGAGGCAAGAAGCGATCAATCCATCACACATTGGCGCCATTGCCGACTGCCGGAAAACATACGCGCTGTGCTATTTGCCGCATCTCAAGAAGAACTTCAGCGGAATGATAAGAGCGTCGAGAAAATAACCAAAATTGAAACAGACACACTTAGAGCCCACTATGATGCTTGGATTGACCAAGTTGGTTTGACCTCGGTATATCTTGATGAAACAAAGCGTAGACATTTACTCACAGCCCTTCAGTCGGCAAACAATACTCATGCTGCTCGAACCATTGAGACATTTGCAGATTTTGTACTTTCTATTGCAGAAGGCATTACTACCAAAGGCCTCCCTCTCCAAAAAGCGATTGACAATGCCCTTCCGAGCTTAAAGCTTCCACGATATTCAGGTTATTTTGACCGCATACCGGAAACGAAACGCAATGCAACCAAGGAATGGGATAAAATATTCAAAGGGCTGCACAGCAAAGTCCGCCCTCTTCTAGTTCTAGAGACCGAAAAAGGGGAACCGATACCGCGCGAACATCTGCGTGCTAATCTCGATGATATTTCCGACCGACTAGACGAAGCTGAATATCTGGCAATTGAGGATTTTTTAGCTGCTGATTTGCGCATTGATGATTGGTCCGATGCACAAAAAAGACTGGTTGAATTAGATTGGCGCTCCGTCTCTGATCTCTTCGAAGGGATTACAAAAACATCGTCGACTCCCTTGGGCCAAGAAACAATAAAATTCTTTGATGATGAATTTGATGATTTACTTGAAGAGGAAGAGCGGGAACTTCTTGCGAGCGATTTTCCTAAAGAGCCATCAAACGATTTGCAAGACTTCTTTGAAACGCATAGAGAACATTTGGCGCGCGACAAGAAATTATCTGGGAAATGGGAGCGCTACATTTATCGCAATCCTCAGACCTATCAGAATTTTCTCGTAGGATTGCTGGATACACTGGACAGCTTACGCCGCAGAGGTAGTGATGATGACTTAATAGAAAAGAAATTGACTATTCGCATACCCAACGCCCGAGAAAAAAGCTTTTGGCGCGGAAAGAACCCGAAAGTTGCGCGGTACTTCGCGTTTCGATACCGGGGACTGCAAACCGTCCTGGGAGACGATGTCGAATTAGATTTCGGAAAACTTATGGAATATTACTTTCCGCAAGTCGATGACGATCTCGCCAAAACGACATCTAACTCTAAAGAAGCACGATCTATCAAATTCGAGGCCGTTCTGGATCCTAATGGAGCTAAGACCAAACTCATTTTTCACTGGGAAATGCCCGTTGATGCAATTGCCACAGCAATGCCCGATGACTTATTGAATGTGGCCAATCACGGAGAATTGTACGCGTTATTACCCACGGCAGACATTGCTCGACAATCCGTTAGCGCTAAAGGAATTATTCAGCGTATCGCATTAGATGATGTCAACACAATCCGCGATGTTGCAAATACAAATGATGGAAAACTTGTTGCCCCGAACAAGGCAATCGGTGATCGAAGCGATGCTTTCCTGAGCAAGTTGACGGATCTTTCAGGCGTATTAGGGGTAGAAGCAACTCAAATAATAAGTGAACGGTTCGAGGCTTTCCGGAGCTCCTATTCAGCAGCTATTCGTGACTGGGTTTCACCTGAAGGACAGGGAATAAGTTCGGATGCGTTTTTGCGCCAGGTAACAGCATATGATGACTTGCTCGTTGCCTTGATGGCACAGGCAAGCAACGACATTGCTCGTGAAACGCTTTGGCAGGAAATTCTGAGATTTGGTGTGGCAATTGTAGGTGTTGGGAGTCCTGCCGCCATCGTCACGCCATGGCATCCATTGCGTCTTGCTGAAATCCACATAAAAGCTAGCCAAGCCGCACAAATTATTCACAACGTTCTCGATGCGGAAGAAAATGATATTTTCCGCGCAGACCTGTTGTTTTCTCAGGTTCAGTTCGAGCTCCTAGCGAACTATTATCCAGAAGTCTGTATCGGCTTTGATCGGGATCAACCGATACTCCTTGCAGCAGCAGGCACTTCTTATGATTATACTCTCGCCGAGCCGCCCCTAAGGAGAGACCGACAAGGAGGGGACGACACACTTGATATTGAGCCAGATATTGCTGCGAAAGCCTTTGGCAATGTCGGGGAGCAGTATTTGAAACTTCTGCCTCACGAGCGCAGTAACTTCTCGGTCGTACTTTATAATGCGGAATCCAAAGCGTTACCTAGCGCTTTAGCATCAGAGCTTTCCAGTAAAGTTGAACAAGAAAATCAACTGCAATGTGATCTCTTGCTTACACATTCAGAACCAAAACGCATTAGAAGGATTTACGAACAACAGAATGCCACCGTTAATGAAGAATCGGGTTCAGTCATGGCCAGTGAAGCGGCCAGAAATTTCCTTTCCCGGCTCCGCGTAGGATTTCTTGACGCGGCTAAAATTCCTGACAACGACAATGACCGTGTTGCCGATTTGGTTGCTCTTCAAGACGTTGTGGCTAGGAACGCTCAGTTGGTATGGAAAAATGCGCCCAGTGATAGACATTCTGACCTACTCACTCATGTTCCCGCACGCTGGTCACGTCGTCGCCCCATTGGCATAGCAGATACGGCTACAACCGTGTATTTGGCCTGTCCCATGCAGCCACATTCTGGTCAGAGTTATCTCAACCTCATTCACGTTTTTTTGAAGGGAGATAATGCGCCGCCAGGAAATGTTATCCCCGCCCGCGAGGTTAATTTCCGCGATAGCGATATCGGCAACGTGTTCACTCAAACACACAAAATCGGTGAGTGGGTTGTAAACTTCGATGAATTGGTTGACCGTCGCCTCCTGAGCAACAATGGCGTTCGTGTAATTCGCCATATTCGAGACCGGCAAGTAGATCGGAATATCGTTGTATCAACTACATCTAAGCCCAAGCTCTTGCGTGTGCTTCTCAAAGAACGATTGGACAGACTCGATCCGGCAATCACCTCAGATGATCAATCAGTCATTGACCAACTAATTGACCAAGCCAACAGGCTGTCTGGTCAAGTAGTTATGCGGGCCGCACGATATGGTCATTATGCAAATGAGTTGCTTGGTATTGTTCTATCCATGGAGGAAATTCGAAATGGACTTGGCGACTCAAGCCTACCCATTGGCTGGTATTTTCTGGATGATTTTGCATCATGGTTTGGACAACGTGAAGAGCAAATTGCCGATATTATGGCCATCGCACCTCGTGTTGTCGATGGTAAGCCGGTTCTCAAAGTGGCGATTTCAGAGGCAAAATTTGTTAGTTCTCGTGGGCACAGGACACAAGCGAAGAAGTCAGCCAAGCAACTCGAAGAAACCATAGCGCGCTTAGGGAGAGCCATTGACCCCAATCACAGGCGGATTGATCGTGATATCTGGCTTAATCGTATAGGCGACTTCATGATTGAAGGCATGGAGCCGTTTGATTCTGCTCTAATGAACGGTTGGGATCTACATAAATGGTCAGACGAAGTCAGACAGGACAAAATACCGATACAGCTTGCGGGCTTTTCGCATGTCTTCGTTCACGACAATGACGAGTATGTAGATAGTGGTGATGCGACACCCTTAAAAGGCATGCCGCACTGTGCACAACAGGTATTTGACAAAGCAAAAGTTGCCGGTGCATTCCGCGCATTCGCCCAAAAAGGCAAAGAGTCTGAAGAGCAACCAAAAGCCGAAGGCAGCACATGGAGTGAAGCGCTCGTTTCCACGGGAACGGTTTCAGAGACTCAAGAGGAAGCCACGGTTAAGGGCGCTGTTGCGGACACTCAATCTCAATCCCCTGGATTAGAACCAGCAGAACCTAGCATTGCAAATGGGCCAGTAGCCCACATAGAACTCGATACGGCAGTTTCCCCTGCTCCAAAGGCACATAACACATCAACTCAACCAAGCTCAGGAACAGAAGACACCAAACCTGCAATTCCAGATGAATTGCTTGATAGGTGGCCGTCACGGCAGCTCGCCGAATGGGTCAATAACGGTTCAGCTTCAGAGGAGGAGGACGAAAACACCAAAGCGTGGTTAGATAATACGGTCAAAGCCTTACAAAGAGCATTGAGAGGCTATGAAATGACCGCTGAGCTGATAGGAGCAAGACTCACACCAAATGCTGCCCTTGTCCGCTTCAGGGGATCAGATGATCTAACCGTTCCTAAAGTTGAGAAGAAGCGCCAAGAACTGCTGACCTCTCATGCTGTTGATGTCATCAATGTACTTGCTGCTCCGATGGAAATTATCATCATGGTCAAACGACCCCATCGGGCAATTTTGCGATTGCAGGATCTATGGCGAAGACGGCAACTCCCTGCGACAGCACCGGAGTCCAACACCAGCTTGCTGCTAGGTGCGAAAGAATCTGATGGTGAAATTCTATATCTAAATGTTGGCAACGAATTCGGGGGGCAACAACCACACGGACCTCACACCTTGATTGCTGGTGAAACAGGGAGTGGTAAGGGTGTTCTAGTCCAGACGCTGCTTCTGGATATTTGCGCGACGAACTCTCCTGAGAAAGCGCGCATTCGCATGATTGACCCCAAAGCCGGAATTGATTTTCCCTGGCTGCGCAAAATGCCTCATCTCGATGGAGACCTCATTACTGAGCAAGACGAAGCCATACATGCCCTCGAAGAGTTGGTGGCCGAAATGGAGAGAAGAAACCGTCTGCTTGCAGAAGCCGGCGTTACCAAGCTCGACAACTATAACCGCAAGGTTCCGCCATCCGATCAACTCCCAAGGATTTGGCTATTCCATGATGAATTGGCCGACTGGATGATGATTAACGAGTACAGGGACGCCGTTGATTTGAATGCCAGCCGTTTGGGCGTTAAAGCAAGGGCTGCAGGAATCAACCTCGTTTTGATTACACAACGACCGGACAAGGACGCCTTGCCAATGCAACTCCGCGCCAATTTAACAAACAGACTAGTTCTAAAAGTTGCAGACAAGAAGAACTCTATGCTGGTTTTGGACGAGCCCGGTGCCGAGAGATTACTTGGTCGTGGCCATCTGGCTGCAAAACTGTCGGGAGAAGGAAAAATTATTTTGGCTCAAGTTCCCTTTGCATCTGAGGAAGAAATCTCTGAAATTGCACAACTAATTGTAATGGCGCGTGAAACTCGAATACCCTGAACAGGTAGAAAAGAGCATCAATGAGTTCATTATGAATTTCTACAATCGGAAAGGACTACATTCGACCCTTGGTAAAATCAGGCCAATGGCCAATGAGAAATTAGCCGCCTAAAGAGCACGATCCTGTCCACTTTTTTAAGACAAGTCCAGTCAGGATAAAAGCATTACTGACCGCATTACCTTCAATACGGCAACATCCAGATCTTCGTAGGTTAAGCCGAGCCCAAAACTGAATCTAATACACCCTTTTGCAAAAGCATCATTCAAGTGCAACGCAGACAACACATGAGAAGAGGCTACTAAACCCGAATTACAAGCCGATCCGGTTGAAGCCGCAACATCTTGCTGAAGCACCAGTAATAATTCCTCTGCATCCATCCCTATAAAACAGACATTTAGGTTACCGACATGCCTTGTATTAAAATCGGGACCAATTAGTACTGTATCAACAGAGCTGTCTCTTAGCTTTTCCCAGAAATAATCTCGAAAACCTCTTATTTCGCCCCATATATCCCGCTTGTTATTTTGGAGGGTTTGTGCCGCCGCACCAAATCCTACACACAAGGCTGTCGGAAGAGTCCCAGGCCGCCAGCCGCGCTCCTGTCCACCACCGAATAGAATAGGCTGCAATTTGTCTTGCACAAAATTTGAAACATACAGAGCTCCCACTCCCTTCGGCCCATAAATTTTGTGAGAGGACAAACTTAAGAAATCAACATCCAGAGAAAGTACATCCACTTCTCCAGTTAAAGGCGCCTGTGCCGCATCGGTATGGAAATAAGCACCGTATTTTCTGACTATTTCCACACAATCCTTTATGGGGTTTACGCTTCCGACCTCATTATTAGCCATCATAATAGAGACCAAACCGACATCGTCACCCATCATTGTTTCGAGAGTCTCAACATCAACCATGCCATCGCCTGTCACCGGAATTAGCTCGACTTCAATTCCATAGCGACCAAGGTGCTCAGCCGGGGCAAGGACGCTTTTATGCTCAATAGCGGAAACCAAAATACGTTTACCTCGAAGCTCATCTAGCAACCCAAGAAAAACAAGATTATTTGCCTCTGTTGCTCCGGAGGTAAAAACCATTTCAGATGTATCAGCGTTAATAAGCTTAGCCACCTGCGAGCGAGCGTTTTCGATAGCTTGAGAGGAGCTAATACCGCCCAAATGCTGAGTTGAATGCGGATTTGAAAATTCACGTTGAAAATAAGGCTGCATAGCTTCCCATGCTTCCTCACAAACCGGGGTACTTGCCTGAAAGTCTAAATATACAAAATCTGCAACAGCCATTTCCAAATTCAATGTTCTTGATTTGTTTTGTTGAAACTGGGGTTGATCACCAGTTTTAATCATCTTACAATGGCCTGGTTCTTATCACCAGTCTAATCAGGCATCAAAATGAAAATAAAACTAACTGATGAAAAATACAAACCCCAATTCGCAGGCCATGAGACCTTCGCCCTCCGGTATGGCTGGTTAAAGAAAGCATTTGATGAAGTTCAAAAAGCCGGTGATGAAGCACGTAAAGTTTTTACAGAAGACAGTGCTATAGCCACGTTCGGTGTGGGGCGAAACATGGTCTCCGCCATACGTTTTTGGGCACACGCCTGTAACGTAATCCAAACAATAGATAACGAGACTACCGTTTCCGATACAGGTCGATTGATTTTTGACGAAACCGGTTTTGACCCTTACTTAGAGAACCCCTCCTCCCTATGGTTATTGCATTGGCACCTTGCATCCGAACCTAAAAACACATCGATCCATTGGACGTTTAACTACTTTAATGAAAGCGCCTTTGAAAAAGACACACTGGCAAAAAGCATTCGCGAAGCAGCCAACAGATTTTCCTGGAAAAGTCCCAACGAAAAAACATTAAACAGCGACTTGTTAGTATTGCTGAACACATACTCTCTCGATGTAACTGCCAAAAAGGGAAACAAAGAAGACAATCTTGGCTCCCCCCTAGCGGAGCTTGGTCTATTGAGAAGCAGCGGCGGTAACCGTGTACATCTTGGCTGGGGAGTAAAGCCAAGCCTCGGCATGGGGACATTCTTATATTCACTTTGTGATTTTTGGCAAAGTTACTCTGGGGCAAATACGCTGAATTTCCAAGCTATCCTACTCGAGCCGGGATCCCCGGGAAGAGTATTCTTAATGGACGAAAATGATCTCGCAGTACGTCTCATGGACATCGAGGAAGCCACTAGTGGCATTGTATCGTGGTCAGAGACAGCGGGCCTAAAGCAACTTATCAGAAAAGAACCCTTCTCAGATTCTCTAAAAGCGCAGTTTTTAGCTCTAGATTATCCGGAAAAATCAAACTGTATAGAGGCGGCATAACATGAAATTAAACAAGAAAGTCTCAATTGCAGGGCGTTTCTTAAGGTCTGTTAGGGTCGACCAAGATAACAACACCTCTTCTCTTGAAAGCTATGTGTTCCCCCAATCCCTCCAAGAATTACTGCTCGGCATGGCGGAACAACAAGGTGAAACAGGACAAGGGGCCTACACTTGGACAGGACCTTATGGAAGCGGCAAATCAAGTTTGGCCTTGGCTTTAACTTCTCTCCTTAGCGGCACAAATAAACAAAGAAAAAAAGCTGCAGAGCTAATTGGTCCAGAATTCGCTGAAAAGTTTTGGAAACAATTACCTCCCCAATCTAAGGGATGGCAATGTGTGTCGCTTATTGGCCAAAGAGGCGAACCTCATCAAGTGGTAGCCCAATCACTCAAGGAACACAGTCTGCTGGAGAGTGAACAAGAGGTGGACGCATCAAGCGTCGTGCAAAACTTGCTCACTATAGCTCAATCATCACCTAAGAGTTCAGGCGGACTGGTTTTGATCATTGACGAAATGGGCAAATTTCTGGAAAGCGCGGCGCTTTCAAATGGTGACGTCTATTTTTTCCAACTTCTTGCAGAAGCTGCCTCACGAAGTAATGGGCGGCTTATTGTTGTTGGAATTTTACATCAAGCTTTTCAAGAATACGCAAACCGCCTGGCGCGGGAAGCCCGCGATGAATGGTCAAAAATACAGGGTAGATATGTTGACTTGCCGGTCAATATATCTGGCGAAGAGCAGATAGAACTTATTAGTCGAGCTATTGAGTGCACGGAAAATCCGAAAAACTTTAAAGGACTTTGCGAAAAAGTTGCAGAATACATCCGTAAGAATAGACCGGCATTTGGCCAATCCATGGGCAAAACATTGTCCAATTCTTGGCCTCTTAACCCAATCACGACAACACTACTAGGCCCAATCTCCCGAAGGAGTTATGGACAGAACCAAAGAAGCATTTTTAGCTTTCTTGGCTCGTCTGAGGGCCTTGGCTTTCAGGACTTCTTGAGACAAACGGACGCAGAAGAGAACAAAACTTTTACGCCCAGCAATCTTTGGGATTACTTAATTTTCAACCTAGAGTCTTCGATAGCCGTCTCGCCTGATAGCCACCATTTTTCCGCAGCAAAAGATGCTATCTTCCGGTGTCAAAAAACTAACGGCAATCCTTTAGAAAGTGAAATCATCAAAACAATTGCCCTACTGGAGCTATCTCAACAACAGACCGGACTAGGTGCCGACCTTGAGGTACTGCAATTTTGTTTGCCGCATGCCTCACTAAAATCCATTAAAGAAGCCCTCGAATCCTTAGAGCAACAGTCAATTGTCATCTTTAAGAAATTTAGAGATGTTTATGCCTTATTCGAAGGAAGTGACTTCGATATTGAAGATGCTCTAAATCGGGCATATCACGAAGTTTCTGCTGTTGACTTATCTTCAGTAACCGAAGCCTTGGCAATCTCCTCTCTAAGCGCAAAACGGCACTATCATGAAACTGGTGCATTGCGCTGGTGCGAGTTGAAGGTCGTCCCCGTAAACCAACTCGAACAAACAACGAAATCATTTATGAAGAAAAGTGCGGCCTTCGGATTGTTTGTTCTTGCTCTTCCAACAGAAAACGAAAACAGCTTGGATATCTCGAAAGCACTTAGCACCGCAAACAAAGCGGCTAAGAGCTTTGACTTAGTTGCTGCAGTACCACAAGACATCAAGAACTTGCTTGCCCTTGCTAAAGACAGAACTGCCCTATCACACATCATGAAAAATGATAGAGCTATCCAGAGAGACAAAATTGCCCGAAGAGAAGTTCGTGACCGCTTGGAGGCCATTTCAGGTCAAATTGAACAAGAGGTATGGAAGCTTTTCAACGATGCCGAATGGCACATCGGTGGCCAAAAGAAAAGACAGCTGACCTGGACGGCTTTAAATAGTCTTACTTCAGAGCTAGCTGACAAGAGATTTCACAAATCTCCAAAACTGCATAATGAATTGCTCAATCGGATAAAACCTTCCGGTACAGCTAACGGCGCACTTAAGGCCCTCCTTCATCATATGATTTTGGACGAGGGTAAAGAAGGCCTGGGCATTGAAAAATACCCGGCTCATAAAGGCCTCTTTGTATCCCTCATTGAGCACAACAACCTTTACCAGTTCGTTGATAATGATTGGCGTCTGGTGCCACCATCCAAAAACGACAAAGCTAATCTATTTCCACTTTGGGAAGCCACTCGCCAGTTTATGGCTGAAAACAGCCACAAGAGTGTCAACCTCGAGGAATTGTATAATCTCTGGAGAAATGCCCCGTTCGGTGTGAAAGACGGCATCTTGCCACTGCTAGCGGTACTATTCATGATAACAGAACACTCAAGCCTGGCTTATTATCGAGAAAAAATCTTCCTCTCCCAAATTACTGATGTGGATATCGATTATCTGCTGAAAGCCCCAGATGTCATTCAAATCCGTTGGATGGATATGAGTGACATGGCCAGAACATTGCTCGCCAATATGGCTAATACAGCTGCAGAGCTCACCGGCGAACCAGTTCTCAATCTAGAGCCCCTTGATGTTGGACGAGCACTGATACAAGCCTATGAAAATGCGGCACCTTGGGTAAAGAGAACATCGCGACTATCCAAAAACGCCGTGGCCATCCGTAATCTGTTTAAGCGTTCGAATGACCCCAACAAATTTATCTTTGATGATATCCCAGGGCTTTATGCTGAACAAACTGATGTTTCAACCGTTGAAGGCATTGAGTTCGTATCGGAACAAATCAAAGAAGGCCTAGAGGAAATCTTAGCGGCATACGAGGTTATGCTTTCAGGTTTGCGCACGCAAGTTCTGGCTGAACTTCAGGTCCATAGTCGGTCACCTCAGGCTTACAAAGACCTCAATGAAAGAGCGGAAAACATCAAAGGCATTTCTGGCAACTTACGCTTAGAAGCTTTTGTCAATCGTCTAACGATGCTTGACGACAGTCTGGATCAAATGGAAAGTCTGGCAGGCCTAGCCATCAATAAACCATCCAAAAACTGGATTGATAGTGATCTAGACAGAGCCGCCGTTGAACTTATGCAGCTCGCTCAAGATTTCAATAAACATGAAACTGTTGCACGAGTGAAGGGGCGTAAAGACAAGCGAGACGCCATGGCTATCGTTGTTGGAATGGACGGCCGGCCGAAACCATTGCTGCGTGAATTTGATATTCTAGAGGGGGATCGCTCAGCTGTAACCGCTCTAGCAAAGGATATAAAAAATCTACTCGAAACACGCGCACAGCAAGCGGATTCAAATCTATTGCTGGCTGCACTTGCAACCGCTAGCGCCATGATCATAAATGAAAATGGTACGGAAGAAGAAAACCAGGAGCAAAATCGTGCCTGAAGAAAAAATTAAACACGTTTTGGGAATCTCAGGCGGCAAGGACAGTGCAGCATTGGCGATTTTTATGAGCCAAAACTTTCCAGAACTGGATATTGAATACTTCTTTACCGATACCGGAGAGGAACTTGAAGAGGTCTATTCATACCTCAATATGCTCGAAGGGTTCCTCGGCAAACAAATCACCAACCTAAACCCAAACAGGGATTTCAAATTCTGGCTGACTCAATATAAAAATTTTTTGCCCTCCGCCCAAACACGCTGGTGCACAAAAATGCTAAAACTCAAACCCTTTGAAAGTTGGGTAAAAACCGAGTTCTTAGATAAGGGCTACACTGTCTATAGCTACGTTGCCATTCGAGCCGATGAAGAGTATCGGGAAGGATACTCATCAAAAAATGACAATCTAATCGTAAAACTCCCGTTCAGAGAGGCAGGTATCGACAAACCAGGTGTTCTCGAAATCCTCGAAAACTCTGGGCTCGGACTGCCGGCCTACTATGAGTGGCGCTCACGTAGCGGATGTACCTTCTGCTTCTTTCAAAGGAAGATTGAGTGGGTTGGATTGATGGAACGACATCCGGAAGCCTTTGAGGCAGCCAAGGCATTAGAGAAAGACGCCCTCGAACACGGCTCCCCTTTTACATGGAGTGCAGGAGAATCCTTGGAAGAACTGTCTAGACCAGATCGAGTTGAAGAAATTAAGGTTGACCATCAATCAAGACTGGAACGAGCAAAAGCGCGGCAAGTTATTGACCCTCTCAGACCTGAGACAAGCCCCATAGATATTGATGATTTATATGGACAGCAGAAAGCTTGTCTAGCGTGCCATAAGTAGGAGCGAAGAATGCTCGATGAAAAATTTGAAAAGGATAAAATCTGTTACGAACAGAATTATGCCCAATTCAGAAACTTGAATAATATTATGTGGCAGGTGCCAATAATTGCGATGACACTAACTGGGGGAGCTTGGTACGCAGTAGCAAATTTAAAGGAAAATATTTCCATACAAATCATACTGCTGTTGCTGGCTTCAGCTGGAAATTTTGGACTGATTGCGATCATCTATCGAATACGTTTCGTTATTGAAAAATACTTAGTCGCTCTCAAAAACTTCCATCCCGAAGGGTTTGTAACTGCAAATGGAAATACATTCTGCACAAGCTCCAAGACCGTGGCGAAAACTTTTTCGGTTCTCATGTCTCTTGCCGCCATTAGCTCGCTAGTTGCTATCGGAATGTTAACTTTTGAACACACTAACAAAGATAATAACCATGATAAAAAAATAATTATTCTCCAGGACCGATAGATGTTTGAAAAGCGGTTCGAAGAATATGAAAAACTCAATTTTGAAGATGTGCATTCATCAATTCTCCCTTATTTAGCACAACTATCAGGCACGATAGTCGACATTGGGTCAGGATCTGGAAGAGATGCGGCTGGCTTAGCAGAAATGGGATTTAACGTTATTGCTATAGAGCCTTCTCATAAACTGTTAGAGCAAGCCAAATCTCGCCATCAGAGTCCAAATATTAAATGGCTGCACGGTGCGTTGCCTAATATACCGAATAGCCTCAAAAACACATCAAACGACGCAGTATTGTTGAGCGCTGTGTGGACATATATACGGCCCGATCAACGTGGAGAGGCAATGCTTTCTATGAGTGGCATGTTGAAAGAAGGTGGATACTTATTCTTAAGTTACCGAAATAAAATCTCCTCAGACTGCGATCAGTTTTATGAAGCCACCATAGAAGAGACAAGCAGATGCGCACTAGCCGCAAACTTGCATTTCGTGAAAAGCTTTGAGGAATATGATCACATGAAAAGAGATAACATCTACTGGAATGTTCTCGTATACGTTAAACAAATAAGTGCTAAACCTAACCTGTAAATTTCATTCGCCACTGTATATCCAGGCCCCACCAGATAATATCTAGTTAAAGCTGTTCCGCATTACACGATGCTCACCGAATAACGAGAGCATTCCTCCTATTACAAAACAATACAGCTGGAAATTAAAAGCTTTCATGATGAAATGCAGCGCATATTTGTGGTGTGTATGTGCTGTTAATTCAATAATCGCTTTTCCTAGTCTTTCGAGCTTATGCCGGAACCCATCGTCCCTCAAGGGACCGGGTTGTTCGGTCCCCTCACTGTCCGCACCACACCCTTGATCTCCTCCTGAACCCGGCGGGGATCTGGGGAAACAGCCACCAGGACTGTTTCCCCACCATCTTCAATGGTCCCCCTTCGCCCCTCGAAAGGTAAAGCGCAGTCCATTGGGGATTGTGTTCTTTCAGGAGTGAAGACCATGACCAACATTGATATCTATCAGACCGTCACCGACAGAATTGTGGAAGCCTTGGAACAAGGCAGCATCAGCTGCAGTTTGCCCTGGAACAGCGGCCTGTCCCTGCCCGTGAATGCCCATACCGGAAACTACTATCAGGGGATCAATATTCTCAACCTATGGGCCGAAGCCTATCTGAGGGGTTTCAGTTCTCCCTGCTGGGGCACCTTCAAGCAATGGAAACAACAGGGCGCCAAGATCAAGAAAGGCAGCAAATCTTCCTTTGTAATTTTCTATAAAGCCTTTGAACGGGAAGAAGACAAAATGATCAACGGGGAAGCCGTTTCCGGGGAGACGGAACTTGTCACCCGGCATTTTGCCCGGGCCAGTCGGGTCTTTAATGCCGACCAGGTGGAGGACTGGGACGGAGCGGAAAGCAAACAATATCCGGAAGAAGAAAATACGCCCTGCCCGGTGACTGACATGGAGGGAGTTGAGCAGTTCATTGCCGGCACAGGAGCGCATATTTCTCATGGCGGAAACAGAGCCTATTACTCCCCTACCCTGGATCGGATCTTTGTTCCATCTCGAGACCTCTTTACAGAAACGGAATACAGCAGCGCCACGGAAGGATATTACAGCACAATCCTGCATGAGCTCACCCATTGGAGCGGCGCAGAGCATCGCCTGAACCGGGACAAGGGAGAGAAGTTCGGAGATCAGAAATATGCGTTTGAAGAACTTATTGCAGAGCTGGGGGCAGCTTTCCTGTGCAGCAGACTATCTGTCACACATCAGCCAAGGCTGGATCATGTCGCCTACATTCAGTCTTGGTTGAAAGCCCTCAGAAACGACAAGAAGGCCGTTTTCAGAGCCGCAAAGGAAGCCCAAAAAGCTGTCGATTATCTGCACCAGTTGCAGCCGGAGGCCACCGCAGAGCAGCCTTCGTAGAGAGAGATCAGTCGAAATTACTCCGCCCCGCGTTCCGCGGGGCTTCTTGCTGAAAGCCTATGGCGGATATCCCATAGCACACTGACCGTCTGATAGTGTTTCAGGACATCATTAGTAATCCAGTTTCTTCTTGATTTCCCGTCGTCAGGTACTTTGCACATACCCGATTGAACCACCGGTGTGAAAATCCCCATCCTGGAAAGAAATGCATTTTCCTCCGTGATTTCGTTCACATGATCCAAAACCCTACTTTCCAGATCAACCTCGGCCCCATTCGGAAAAAGAACATGAAGGCTGACCAGCGGGAGAATACCAAAAGGAGCTGTGAATTCGAACAAGCTCATTACCTTGGAAAGAGTGTCTCTCAACTGCCTTTCACCGGGGCCATAAAGACAAACGAACAACCAGGTCGGTAGATTGTTTTTCTCGTACAGAACGCTTCCGAACTTGCGACTTCTTAGATCATCCCAGTCGGCGGTTGTTTTTCCAAACTCAATTCCTGCCCGACCTATAAATGTTCGGACGATATCCTCCCCAGTTTGAAACGACCTGATATCGCCGGAAGGAAAGGTCCATTCAGTCAAGGCATACTGAAATGAAGGCGACAGGTTGATACTCGCCTCTTCTGGACTGCATGACTGTTTCGGCTCAACTGCATGATTAAATGCAGCATGGCACAAATGCTCTTCGATAATTTCAAGATTGTTTTTCACTGAGCCCCCTTAAAATAACTTTCCGAAAATACGGCAGAATAAAAATTTGGGCAAGTGAGCAGCTCCGCCAGGCGCACTGTGAGAAGCGACACAGCTGTTAGTGACCAAATCACCCGCAACCAACAAAAGGGCTTTCATGTAATCTGGTTGCGGGGCATGGGGTGTCATGGCGCGGGGCGTGAGGAAGGCCCAGATTTCCTGGGATTATTGAAAGGTAGGGGGCGTGGAGAGAGGGGCGCTGAAGCAAGATAAAAGTAGCTATAGCCCGGTAGTGATATCATCTTAATCTATAAGGATTTTTTACGGGGCGTGAGGGATATTTTAGGCTTTTTTAAGAGGCGTGACCTCTCCAGGGGTTTTACACGCTATGACGGTTGTTTTAGCCAAACCAAATGGCTACTTAAAAACTGAGATGAATGTGGGCCTCCACAATTATTCGCTTGGGGGGATCGAACTTAAAGTGGAGACCCGGCAGCTGTTTAAGCTACGGCTCTATGATAGCATAGATTGCTATTTGTACAGAGAATATATTATCGTGATTTGGATTTTTGCATTCATGTTGGATTGGTCACGTAAAGGCTATAGCAGTTGAACCTAGCAGGTGCCTCCGGAGTGAGATTAAAACACACATGATAATGCTTCAATTACTTTGGGACTTTCAAAATGCTTACCTTTAATTCCGCGCTTAGAGAAGTCGATATAAACCCGGAAGCGGTAAAGCTAGTCCGCCACAAGGACACTAGATTCAAGATTACCCCCTATAGCTTGTTTTACACCGAGCCTGAAAAATATCACCTCTACAATGCCAACCAACAACCGAAGAAATTTGATTTAGCAGAATTCATTGCCTCCTTCGTGGTGTCTCCAGACAACAGCACTCTTTTTACCGGTCTATATAAACTTGATGGTTTTTCACATCCGCCAGATGATTTTGTGTGTCCTGTGAGCCTCGAGCCTTCCCGGGAGTTTAAGAAAAATTATTTCTATAATCTCTCTCCCGTTGATGAGTTGGCTGAGTACAAAGGACGCCTCATCATTGATTGGGGCGGCGGCGAGCGAGCTTGGGTGCAATGGGCAAACAGACGACCTAAGAAAATTCTGGAAATATTACGAGAATTTCACGAGCCTAGCTTTCCCGGCTTCCAACTATTCTCATGCTCTTTAGACCGCTTGAATACCATCCCAGAATCCTGGAAGCAGGTCTTGCGATCTGTCAATGGAGTTTACCTGATGGTGCACCTGGATACAAAGCAGTTGTATGTTGGATCAGCCAGCGGCCAAAACGGTATTTGGGGAAGATGGGAAAATTATATTCGCGATGGCCATGGAGGAAACAGGGAGTTAAAAAAACTCGGTTCCAGAAATTTCCAGCTGAGTATTCTAGAAGTGTGCTCCTCTTCTGCCACCAATGACGAAATCATAGTCACTGAAAATAGGTGGAAAGAAAAACTTCTCTCCCGGAGTCTTGGCTTAAATGCCAACTGACCCCACCGTTCAGCCCTATAATATTATTGATTGAATATATGATTCTTTCTGCTACCTTAGAGGAGTCACCGAAAGGTGATGGCGTTTCAAACCGCCTTCCAAAGTCGGCCCACTCCCGATTATGAGTGGAATTAATCCAGGGAAGTCGCTATAGACCCCCCTATGGTGACTGCTGTCCGGATATGAGATTCCCTCATGTCGGGGGTGGTGCTGGAATAAAATACTCTTCGGAGAAATACAGCCCACACTTCTTTGGAGTGGTTTGAAGCCCCCGGCGCCAGGGATGCCCTCTGGCGCCTCCATAAGGAGGCTCAACCATGTTGAATTCAGATCCTTTTGACATCGACACCATGTCCGCTCTGCGAGAGTTGACGGGTGCTCCGTCTTCTAGAAACAATCTCCCTCGCGCACCCAAAGAACCACCGGCATATTCCACCCGCGAATTTAAAAGCTTCGAAGCCGCCTGCTACAAGAGCCTCTATCCCACCACGTCGCCGGAACAGTTCCGCGACCAGCTGGCCAGTATTCTGGAGAAGCTGGGATTTCCGACCTTCTCTTTAATGGCATTATTCCCTCATCCCCGTCTGATCATTCACAATCTTCCTGGAGCCCTTCAGAACGCCTATGAGCAGGGGAACTTTGAGCGGGTGGATTATGCCATCTCATACGCCAATGGCTCACCGCACCCCATCCTCAGGTCCAGGATCGAGGATTATATGTCCGCCGCTCCTGTGCAAACCCGGGAGATGGTCCGGAACCAGGATTTATCCATCTTCTATAAGAGCCACGGCTTTTATGAGTTCTACCTGATCCCCATCGTGGTGGGGCGGGAACGATACCTGTTCAGCCTCACCTCGGAGGATATCGCGCCGGACTTTCTCAAGAAGCTACGTAAACATCCAGAAGCCATCCAGCTAGTGGCCGAGATTTGTGTGAGCTTCGGACAGCGTAAATTCCCGGAACATTTCCGGGCGGGAGGCGAGAGGAAGGAGATAAAGCTTCAGCTGCAGCCGCTGATGGATATCAGCCGGATTGCTCAGGAAGACCTGACCATACAGCAAATCGCCCACACGACAGAGCGGAGTGTGCACACCATTAACCAGCACCTCGCCGCCGCCCGCAAGGCGCTGAACAGTAAAACCACACATGGGGCCATCTATAGAGCCATACAGGAAGGGCTGATCCCCTGCCCCTGCAAGCACTGCTCATCGGATCTTGGGACCGGAGACTCGGCGGGAACGACCCTGTATGGCTATACAGGTTGACAGGGTTGTCCCGTCTTTTCTGTGATTGGGGATGCAGAATCCTGTAATTTTTTTGATGTTTTTTAGGGGGTAGATTTTTAGGTCGTTGGATATCGGGAGATATCTTTGGGTTTCTCAAGAGGTATTTAAGATGCTTTGCAGATACAATGGTGAACAACAGGCCCCGCCCACGCCCCTTGACGGGACCTTGGTTGCGGCGTCTACTTTCCATGTTATGGGCAAAAAACACTCACCATTCACCTTTCAAAATGGCTTGCATGCCAATGAGAACAGCATTGCAACCTCCTCCCCGCTGGACCCTCGCCTGAAGGCCCTTATCCACATCATTGCCCGGCAATCCGCTCTAAATTATCTGGCATCTTCACCGGATGTTGCGAACGACAATGAAAGCACACAAGAACCCTACCCAGAGCAATCAGAGTAGAGACAAATGAAGCCCAAAGCCGTTATATATGCACGCTACTCCACGGACCTCCAGCGGGAGGCCTCAATCAATGACCAGATACGAATTTGTGAAGAGTTTGTGGAGAAACATGGATGGTCCCTGCACGAACGCTATTTTGACAAAGGTATTTCCGGGGCCAGCCTATCTCGTCCGGGTATCCAACAACTTCTCAATGATGCGAGAGAGGGGCAATTCGATGTAATCGTTTCAGAGGCCCTGGACAGACTGTCAAGAGACCAAGCCGATATCGCCACGATTTACCGTGAAATGAATTTTCTAGGTGTGAAGCTCTACACCCTTTCTGAAGGCGAAGTAGATACTATTCACATAGGGCTAAAAGGAACAATGAACGCATTGTTCCTCAAAGACCTCAAAGCGAAGATCCACAGAGGCATGAGAGGCCGTGTTGAGACCGGTAAATCTGGTGGAGGACTTGGCTATGGATACAACGTCATCAAGAAATATGATGAACGTGGTGAAAGAATTACCGGCGATCTGGAAATCAACGCATTTGAAGCAGATGTCATAAAGCGGATTTTCAAAGAATATGTAGCCGGAAAAGCCCCCAGAACCATTGCCCGCGATTTAAACAAGGACGGCATTCCCTCTCCCCGTGGTCAGGAATGGGGCCAAAGTACGATCAACGGCAATCCCGCCAGAGGGTCCGGAATTCTAAATAACGAACTCTATATAGGACGGCGTATATGGAACCGTCAGAAATTTCTCAAAAACCCGATCACGGGAAAACGGGTTACCCGAATAAATCCGGAATGTGAATGGATCATCGACCAACTCCCTGAGCTCAGAATTGTTGATCAAAAAACATGGGACAAAGCTAAAGCGAGACAAAAGTCACGAATGCACCCCGAGAGGAGCGTCCAGTCAGGCAATCCACTCGCAAGTTATAAACGCCCCAAGTACCTGTTCTCAGGATTGTTGAAATGCGGCTACTGCGGCGGAGGTTATACTGTAAAGAATAAAAAACAGATTTCCTGCGCTACCGTTTCTAACAAAGGAACCTGCTCCAACAGGATAAGAATTGAACGGCGACCACTTGAAAAAGTAATATTGTCTTCGATCAAGAACCAGCTGATGACACCCGAGGCTTATGCGGAATTTTGTGAGGAATACACCCAAACTCTGAACGAATCTTACAATCGGGAAAAATTACTCACAGCAGAAAAGAAGAAAGACCTGTCGACAATTGAAAAGGATTTGGAACGGCTTATACAGGCTATAAAAGATGGTGTACCCGCCTTGTCGATTAAGGACCAGATTATTGAACTGGAGAATCGCAAGGCAGAACTGATAGAGGAAATTAAATCTATCAAAAAGCCCAAGCCCGTCCTGCCCCCTAACCTAGCCATTGAATATAGGAATAAACTGGAAGCTCTATATGAGACACTAAACGATGAATCAGTTCGCTATGAAACGACAGAAGTTATCCGCAGTCTTGTAACCAGAATTGAACTCACTCCGGAAGACAAAGCGACAATAAACATAAGTATTAAAGGGGATTTAGCGTCAATTCTCAATTTTGCGGAAGGCAAAGAACCACACCAAAATGGGTCAGACTTTCGTTATGACAACAAATTGGGGGTTCAATTGGTAGCGGAGGAGGGACTTGAACCCCCGACACGCGGATTATGATTCCGCTGCTCTAACCGACTGAGCTACTCCGCCCCCGAAAAGAAAAGGACCACCCCGGCCCTTTGACAAGAGCCCGAACAGGGAGCGGTATATCGCCTGACCCGGCCTTAGTCAATCGTCTTTTTGCCGGAAAAGCCTATTTTTTGCCCGCTGTGCCTGATCCGCATATCTTCAGGCCGCCTCTTGCTCCCAACCGGCAAGACTGCGCATAATCCAGCCACCGCCGAGCACCTGTTCGCCGTCATAAAAGACACAGGCCTGGCCGGCCGAGACACCCTTTTCCGGTTCGATCAGATCAACCCGGGCCATACCGTCCTTTACCGGATAGAGCCGTGCCGCCACCGGCGGACGGGTTGAACGCACCTTGGCCTGCACCTCAACGCCCTGTTCCGGGATGTCGCCGGCCCCGAGCCAGTTGACCTCGCGAAGTTCAAGCCGGGTGATTTCCAGTGCTTCCTGCGGCCCGACAATGACCCGGGCGTTGTCGGGATCAAGTTTCACCACATAAAGCGGATCACCGCCACCAATACCGATGCCCCGGCGCTGACCGATGGTATAATGAATGATGCCTTTGTGTTCGCCCAGAACACGGCCGTCCAGATGAACGATTTCGCCTGGCTCGGAGGCACCGGGCCGGAGGCGTTCAATGACACTGACATAGCTGCCGTCCGGCACAAAACAGATGTCCTGGCTGTCCGGCTTGGCCGCCACCTCAAGGCCGTAACGGGCCGCCAGTTTGCGCACCTCGTCCTTTTCCATGCCGCCCAGGGGGAAACGGATAAAATCAAGCTGTTCCCGGGTCGTGGCAAACAGGAAATAGCTCTGGTCGCGGTTTTTATCCACCGCCCGCTCCAGCGTTATCTGACTTTCCTGCACCGACTGGCGCACATAATGGCCGGTCGCCATCACATCGGCCCCCAGGTCCCGGGCGGTATCGAGCAGGTCTTTGAATTTCACTTCCTGGTTACAACGCACACAGGGGATCGGGGTTTCGCCGCGGATATAGCTGTCGGCGAATTCCTCCATCACACTGTCTTTGAAACGGCTTTCGTAATCCAGCACATAATGGGGAATATCAATGGCCTCCGCCACCCGCCGGGCATCATGAATATCCTGGCCCGCGCAACAGGCGCCTTTTTTCTGCACCGCCACCCCGTGATCATAAAGCTGCAGGGTGATGCCCACAACGTCATAACCTTCTTCTTTCAGAAGGGCCGCCACGACGGAGCTGTCGACGCCGCCGGACATGGCCACCACCACCCGGGTCCCGGACACGGGTTTGGCCACCCCCAAAGAGTTAATGGAGGAATTCACCGGCGCCTCACACAGGGCTTCAGCCCCGGGAAGATATGTTTCAGGCAATGTGCTCATAAGTGGCAGATATAGTATCCCCTGCCCAACTTCAAGGGGAAACCGCCATTCAGACGGGAATTACAAGCGGATTTCCGTCTTTGATCAGATGAAATTCAGCAGGCTGAGCTGGGAAAGCTGGGACGTGATTTCATAGGAAGCCTGCAACGCCACCTGGTCATTTTCCAGTTGGGTGATGGCTTCGGCCAGATCCGCGTCCTCGATATCGGAGATAAAGGTCTCCAGGAAAGCTTCCTCGTCCTTGTGCTGAACCAGCATATCCTCCACCGTTGCCTGCCGGTTGCCGTTACGCGCCACAAACAGCTGCAGGGTGTCGATGGCGGCATCCAGGGTGGAAAGTTCCCCTTCCAGGAATGTTCTCTGGGCCGGTGTAAGTTTACCGTCAATGGGGCCGAGGCCGCCGGCATCAAAATCGGCAATATTCTTGAGCGCCGCGAAGATGTCACCGGCCACATCTTCTGCCAGGATGCCATATTGGACATCGGTATTCTGACCAATCTTGGCCGTCGGAATCCGGTTATCATTTTCAAACAGGTCGGAAGCCGACGCGGCTGCCACCAGGTCGGCCAGGTCAGAACCGTTTACCGGCGGCACATCTGTCCGGGCGCCACTGAAGACATGAACGCCACCGATATTGGTATTCAGGGCACTGACCATGGAGGAAAATGCCTCCCCCAGTGTTTCGGCAAGGGCGAATGTTTGATCCATGGCAATGGCGTTGAGTACGGTCTCACGCACATTGTTGGCATTATCCACCAGAGCATTGAGTTGCACATCATTGGTGTCCAGCTGGCGCTGAACATATTCTGCGGAACTGATAAAACCCTGGGTCCGGGACAAGGCGTTTTTGGAGCCCAGAAGAGTATTCAGTTCGGTGGCGAACCCCTTATATTCAAGCTCCTTTTTGCCGGTCGTAATCGTTAACTGGCCGTTGAAGACCTTTTCCTGGTTTTTCAACAGTCCGGAAAGCATCACCTGCTGATGGCCAAAACTGGAAACGCGTGTCATGTTCTTTTCCCGTCCTTCTTCATCTCATACCCCTAACGGAACGCCGCCAGCAGGGAATCATAAATATCCTGCGCGGACTGCAGCACCCGGGCCGCCGCACTGTAGGCATTCTGATAGATAATCATATTGCTCAGTTCTTCATCGAGGTTGACCCCGGAAACATCCATCGATTTTTGTTCAAGCTGGGTGGTCAGAGCCTCGTTATCGGCAGCAAATCCTTCAGCCATATTTGCCCTGAGGCCGAGATCCGCCAGAATGGAGGTTGCATATTGTGACAGGCTGACGTCCATGCCGCTAAGGCCGCCTGCCTGACGAAAGCTGAAAATAGTATCTTCCAGATCCAGGAGCGCCTGCACCCCGTCCTGGTCGCCAATACTCAGCGCATTTTGCCCGATGACCGCCGTCTGATCGAGACGGGCCGTGGCAAACAGTGATGCATTTTCTGAAATATGATCCTTGACCTTAAGCCCGAGCGCCGCATCAGAGACATATTCTTCACCAATTCCAAAAAATGTGGAGAGGGGAACACCAGTGACACCACGGCTTGTACTGTCACTCTTGACGTGAATAGACAAATCTCGGGAGGCGGCATTCTCCGTCATCAGCAACTCGCCGTTGGCGGAAAAGGAAAAAGTGACATAGGTCGCCAGCGGACTTGCGTTCAGATCGGTAAGTATATCATCAAAGCTGGTTCCGCCTATGGTCAGCGTGTAATCCGCCAACAACAGTCCGCTTTCGTCATTCAGTTCGAAGAACACCGTACCGCCTGCGGCAAATTCATGATCATCAGTTCCGGCAATTCCTGTCTCGAAATGTGCCGGCACACTGGATTCCACCAGATCATTCAACCCGAAGAAATGGGAGAACCCTCGCCCTGCCCGGTCACTGGGATTGCCATCAGCCTGGGAAATGGAAACACCTTGTCCCGCTATATTCGAGGTAAAGCTCATCACGCCATTATTCAGGGCAAGTGTGGCATCACCGCCAAGGCCGACATTCACTGCCGTGATCACATCATTTACCGTTCCTCCAATGGCCCCGAAATCAATGGTCACGCTGCTCTGCAGGTTGCCGTTGGCATCAGTAACCGAGAATACAGCTTCACCGGTAAAATTATGGGGATCGGTTCCAATCAGTGCCACGTTTCTGCCGGTCAGGCTTTCCGGTGCCGGAACCGCCGAGCTTTCACTATGAATCCTGTTGATCTCATCAACAAACTCCGCCCCCAGATTTCCAAGCTGTTCGGCAATTTCAGGCAGATCCTGATCACGCAGGACCAGAAGTCCCTTCAGGTTGCCGCCCTGAACGCTACCATCCAGTTCCACTCCGTTTGTTGAAAGCTGACCCGTTGTCCGATCCACCTTGTGAACTGTAATTGGTGAAAACGGCGTCGAGGACGTCACGGTACCAGGTGGATTATATTTCAGTCTGTACCCTGTTTGCCCGACAAGGCTGACCCCGGTAGAGGTCGTCACGGCAATACCGCCATTCCCTGTATCCCGAATACTGATATCCACCAGTTCGGAAAGCTTCGTGAGAGCCTGGGCCCGCTGCTCCAGAAGGGAACCGGCATTTCCGCCGGTTACGGTTTCCCGAATGATCAGCGGGTTCAGGCTATCAATACGGTCCAGGAGTGAATTGATCTCGGCAACAGTCTGGCCAATCTGGTCACTGGCATCCTGCCGCAGGCCCTGAACATTTTTCGCCAGCGTATCCAGATCGTTACCGAACTGGTCGATTGCCGAAAGTGTATCTTCTTTCAGAACCGTTGATAGTGGATTGAGGGCCAGTTCCGACAAAGACGAGAAAATTTCATCCAGTTCGCCCGACAGGGATGCATTTTCATCAGGACGCCCGAGGAAGGCCTGTATCCGCTCGTGAAAGGCGTTTTCCACTTCATACCGGCCGAACTGGGAATTGGCGTCATAGGTCGCGGCAACCAGGAACTGGTCGACGACCCGCTCAATTCCGGCAATTTTCACGCCGCCGGATTTCGTGCCGGTGACAAATGCTTCCTGATGCACAACCTGACGTGAATATCCGGGAGTGTTAACATTGGCCACATTGTTGGAGGTCACCGACAAAGCCGACTGGTTTACATACAGGCCCGTCAAGGCTGTACTGATGATGTTATTGATCGACATTCAGCACCTCCATAGCAGAGAGATTGCCGCAGCGAATGGGAAAAGCTTGCCCTGTGAGGGAGTTTTTTGCCCTGCATTTATTCAAGATATTTTCCGGATACTGTTTTTTCATTCGCAATAAAATCCTGACAACTCTTTGAAAAATATAACCTTTACCTTCAGAATAAACACCAGGCCATTCACTTGAGCACCTGGAGGCATTTTTTCTCCAACTCATTATATGCAAGGACGGGGCCAATTTGACAAAGCCTGCCTGTTATGGCCACAAGACCACCCGCTCAATCCAGCAGGGAGGCAAGAATGATACGGTAGGCAGAAAAGGAAGGAAAATATGTCAGGATCACGGAATCTTTTGCCCTCCCCCCCTCAAGCCCAAGTCGAAATGAAATTTATTAGTCTTATTTTTCAATGAGTTATATTTTTTATGAGTTTGGCCCGCTTCTTGCTTTGATACAGGACGGACAATTTTAACAGGTAAAAAATGACCTCTGGTACAGACATATATAATGCATTGCAGACGCCGACGGCCGGAACCACCGCCGCAGCGGCGACCGGTGCATCCCGCAAGAACGGGGAAGATCAGGACACGAAAGGCCTGTTCGGTCAGTATCTGTCGGAAGAATCCCAAAAGAGTGACGCACCGGCTCAAAAGAAAAATGAAACCGCCGGCACTTCACAAACACCCCCTGAACAAAATAAAGGGGAGACAAAGGCATCTTCCGTAACTGACAATCAAGCTCAGTCAGTACCGGCGAAGGAAACTTCTGCCGATGGCTCACCTGCAGATAAGGCGAGCGAAGACACAACGGTTGGTCAGAAGGAAGCGGAACAGTCTTCCGATAATCTGGCGTCAGCCGGAGATTCTGCTACTGCAACCATTATGCAAGGTCGCACCAAGGATCCGGCTCTGCTGGATAAATCCGGAAACAACCCTCTGGCCTCGCCACAGGAAGTGGAAGATGTTGATCTGGCAAAGACCGGAGACGCTGTTTCCGAAAAAGCAGAATCCTTCGCGAGCAGTTCCCCTGAAAAAACAGGGACATCAGATAAGCCGGCTCTTCCGGAGGCTGATCCTATTCCGGAAAAAGCGGCCGCCAGTCAGTCTGCAGCAGTCGGGAATGAAACAGAGAATACCCCTGCGGGCAAAGACGGGAAAACCGATCAGGGACAGCAGTCTATCGCCCCTGCCCCGGAAAATAGCAACACCCCGGAAAACGGCAACGGCAAAAATGGGCAACATGCTGAAATCAGAGTTTCAAAAGAAGTGGCCATTGAAAATGGAAGCTCTTCAAATGCAGACCATGCAACATCTGATGCCGGGAAAACGGTCAAACATAAAGGCACTGCTGAAACCGCAGATCAATCCGACACCGACCATGCCTCCACCGCTTCCTCCGCTGCCAACAAGACGGCAGAAGATACAACCTTAGCCGCTGTCTCTTCGCAAACTGAAGTTTCCCGGGAGACATCGGAAACAGCCGCAGCTGCCCGCGACATCCCCGCTGGCGACAATGCCAAGGTGCCAACCTCTGGCGACAAATCAGCCGGCAGTCAGGCAGACAATCAGGCTGACACACCGCAGCAAGTGGCAGCTAACGGGACGCCAGCCAAAAACGGGCAGGATGGAAACGGCCGGGATGGAAACGGTCAGAAAGACGACAGGTCGCAAAAGAATGAAGCAGGCGACGGCAGAAACATGGCCGCCTCTGGAACCGGTGAAAAGGAAGCCGCAACAAAAAGCAGCGCAAAAGAACAGGCCAGTGCTGGTGGACAAGCTGAACAATCCACAGCCAAACCGGCCGGAGAACAGTTTTTCGCCCTTCAGAAGCTGCCCCTGGACGGCCTGAACTCCCGAACCGCCTCATACACTCTAAATCTTAATATGGGGCACCAATTAGTTGTCGGCGCCCATGGTCTGGCCATTCAGGAAACGACTGCATCCGGCCTTCAGCACACCGGAAGCGCCCCGCAGAATACCGCCCTTGCCTCGCAAGCCGCAAGTGAACAGATCGTGGCTGCCGTCAGTCGCCACATGAATGCCGGAAAAAGCACTTTCAGGATACAATTAAATCCGGCTGAGCTCGGCCAGGTGGACGTGAAAATGGAGTTTGCCTCTGACGGCAAAATGATGACAACCCTTACTGTCGACAATGAAAGAACCCTTCACCTGTTGCAGAGAGACCAGGGCAGCCTGGGTAAAATGCTGGAGAATGCCGGCTTTGATATGAACCAGGGCAACCTGAATTTCAGTCTTCGACAGCAGGCCGGGAACGATACCGGCTTTGGCAGACCGGACGGCAGTTATTCATCAGATGGCGATTTACAGTCTGAAGATGAACAGGTTCCGGCAGAAATTCTATCCGTTAATGTGACCGACAGCGGTCTGGATATCAGCGTATGACAAGGAAACGATAAATGTCAGAAGTATCTTCTGCAACAGCAGCAACAGCCTCGGCAGCGCAGGCATCGGGCCAGAAACTGGCATCGGACTTTGACGATTTTCTCGCCCTGCTGACCACCCAGCTACAATATCAGGACCCGCTGGACCCACTGGATTCCAATGAATTCACCCAGCAACTTGTTTCCTTTACCGGTGTTGAACAGCAGATTGCCGGAAACAAAAACCTGGAAACCCTGATCAGTCAGATGACGAGCCAAAGCGCCAGTAACGCGGTCGGCTATCTGGGTAAGGAAATTACGGTGGAAACAGACAAGGCTGGTATCTATGACGGCAAGGTCAAATGGGAATATACCCTCGACAGCAAAGCCAACACCACAAAGATCACAGTCACGGACGATGAAACCGGTGACGTAGTCTACACCGGCTATGGAGAAACAGACGCCGGGCTGCATGAATTTTCCTGGGATGTCCCCGAGGACGCAACCGAGGGCATTTATACCCTGTCGGTTACAGCCTCGGTCACAGACGATACCAAGATTCCAACCAACATCTATTCCGTCGGCAAAGTGACCAGTATCGAGACCATCAATGGAATGCCGTATCTTGCCGCCAACGGTATTATTCTGGCACCGGAGAATGTACTTGCCGTCAAGCAGGTCGCGGTCGCGGACAATAGTGGGGACACCCAAACAACAACAGATACCAACTAACACCAAAATCCGGTGAAGAACACATCAGGATGAAACGCGTGAAACGCATCACTCAAAAAATTAACCCGCTGCCCCTAGCAGCCCATAAACAGGAGTAATGGCATGAGTCTTTACGCTTCACTCTATTCCGGAGTTTCCGGCCTGACCGCATACAGTAGCGCCCTGGGCATGATTTCCGACAACATCGTGAATGTGAACACCGTCGGTTACAAGGAAACCCGGGCCAGTTTCACAACACTGGTGACTGAATCCAGATCAACAACGTCCTATTCACCCGGTGGTGTGCAATCCATCCCGCAAAGCCTGATCAGCCGCCAGGGCCTGCTGCAGTCTTCAGCATCTGCCACGGACCTGAGTATTGACGGGGCCGGTTTCTTTGTCGTTGGGTCATCACCGAGTGCAGTGTCGGAGAATGGCGCCATCAGCTTTACCCGGGCCGGATCCTTTACACCGGATGAAGACGGTTACCTGAAAAACACCGCCGGTCTTTATCTTCTGGGCTTCCCGATTGCTTCCGACGGCAGCATCGATCCCAACCGTCAGGTCAGCGCCCTGCAACCCATTAACGTTTCCGGCCTGACCGGCACAGCGGAGGCGTCCACTGCCGTAACCCTCCGGGCAAACCTGCAATCGACCCAGGAAATCAGTGCCCTTGAAGCCACCTATACCGCTCTGGCCGGTTTCTCCATGGCGGACGGTTCGGTTGGCTCCGATTTCCAGCGGGATGTCACAGTCTACGATTCCCAGGGGACAGCCCATACGATTACGATTGCTGCACTGAAAAGTTCCACGGCCAACGAATGGCATGTTGAAATGTTTGTTGATCCGGCCGCCGAGGTGTCAACCGTGGGTCCACTGCATTCAGGCCAGATCGCCACAGGAACACTGGCCTTTAACACTGACGGCACGATCGACCTGACCAACACAAGTGCCGCCTTGACCAACCCGATCGGTGTGACCTGGACGACCACCGGCACCTCTGCCGCCCTGGCCGAACCCAGCACCCTGACCTTTGATTTCGGAACCGACGGTTTAGGTGATGGCTTTACCCAGTTCGACAGCTTGTCCACCCTGATCTCATCTTCCGTCGACGGTGCTGTTTTCGGTAACGTAACCGGTGTCGCCATTGGTGAAGACGGTATTGTGACAGCCCTGTTCGACAACGGCCTGACCCGTCAGGTCGCCCAGTTGCCGGTTGCCGTCTTCCAGAACCCGGATGGCCTGACCCGCAGACAAGGCAACAGCTATACGGTTTCCGACCAGTCCGGTAACTTTGCTCTGCAGATTGCCGGTTCCGGTGGCGCCGGATTTGTCGCTCCCTCCACTCTGGAAGCCTCCACTGTGGACCTGTCAAACGAGTTTACGCAGCTGATTACAACACAAAGGGCCTTTTCTGCCAGCACCAAGATCATCACAACCGCCGATGAGATGCTGAGTGAACTGAATAACATTAAACGTTAAACATCATATAGTTAACTTAAGCCGCTCCGGTTCCGGGGCGGCTTTTTTTATACCTGCCTCGACAAACTCCGTAAAAATTTATCTAATATTTTTGACAAATTAACCGAGTTCATTAGGCATTTTTTAAAGAGCTTTTCGTATCCTCCGGACTGTGAATAACGTTACCGGAGATTCGTGTTATAATGAGTACTAGAGAAAAAATCCAACCGGCGTCCATAATGGGGCCGACAGGTGAACCTCTAACACTGGACGATCTTCCCCCCTCAAACACCAAACGATGGGTCGTTCGGCGTAAGGCGGAGGTGGTTGCCGCAGTGAGGGGTGGGTTGCTGTCCCTCGAGGAAGCCTGTAAAAAATATACCCTGTCAGTCGAAGAATTTCTTTCCTGGCAGAGAGCTATTGATAATGACGGACTCATGGGACTTAGAGTAACTCGCGTGCAGGATTATCGTTCCAGTAATTCTTCCGTTGCCAATAGTTAAAATAATCGACATTCAATAATTAACCATGAGATTCGCATCTCATGGTTAATTTGATTCTGGAAATATGGTCCACATTATGTCGTTCTAAAAAAATACCACATCTTGTGGTATTTTTTTTTGGTCATACAATAAATGGGAAAACCTGAGAAACCCTGCAATATCAGCGCCCGCTGATAAGAAAGACAAACAACTAGGCAATTTTTGCCTAGCATTAACTTCTTATTTACTTAAGAATATGTAAACTGTGTTTCAAATCGAAACAAACATTTACATAACAAGATCTGTTTGAAACTCAAAAGGGCTCGTAAGCAGGAAGTACCATCGTGAATAGTTTATCCGTATTTTTCAGAACTCTCGGCCCTGCCCGCCTGGCAGCGATGGGGACCGTTGCGGCTATTATCATAGGCTTCTTTATATACCTGACCATGCGGCTTTCCACACCGACCATGGGTTTGCTTTACAGCGGTCTCGACCTGACGGATGCCAATAATATTGTCCAGCAGCTCGAAGGACAGGCCGTTCCCTATCAGATCGCCGGTGACGGCGGCACTATTCTTGTGCCGGAAGATCAGGTGCACCGGTTGCGGATGATGGTCGCAGGCCAGGGTCTGAACAGCGGCGGCAGCGTAGGGTACGATATTTTTGATCGCCAGGATTCACTGGGCACGACCAGTTTTGTACAGAATATCAATCACCTGCGGGCCCTGGAAGGGGAGCTTGCGCGGACCATTCAGTCACTGGAAAAGGTCAACAGCGCCCGCGTACATCTTGTTATGCCGGAACGGCGACTTTTCAGTAACGAAAGCCGTGAAGCCACAGCATCAATTTTTGTCAAAACCGCTAATGAACGGCTGTCCCGGGCCCAGGTTATGTCCATACAGAACCTTGTCGCCGCGGCAGTGCCGGACCTGAGTCCGGAGAGAATTTCCATTGTCGACCAGAAAGGATCCCTGCTGGCCAGGGGCAGTTCCGATGATGCCGCCTCTCTTCTCGCGTCTTCCCTGGAAGAAAAGAAAGTCTCGATGGAAAGCCGGCTGCGCAGCCAGATTGAAGATCTGCTGGAAAAAACCTTAGGCATCGGCAAGGTTCGGGCGGAAGTAAATGCAGAACTTGACCTGAACAGGATCACGAGTAATTCGGAAATTTATGATCCAGACGGTCAGGTCGTTCTCTCCTCTCAGACGCGGGAAACCACATCCACAGATCAGGAAAATGCGGACGAGACCCAGGTTTCGGTGGCCAACAACCTGCCTGATCAGGGGGCAGACGGGGAAGGCGAAGCCGTTATCAAAAACCAGTCCTCCGGCAGCACCTCCGAGGAAACCGTCAATTACAAGATTTCCAAAACCATCCGGACCCAGATCCATGAAGCCGGCACGATCAAGCGCATTTCTGTCGCTGTTCTTGTTGACGGCACTTATGCGAACCAGGGAGAGGATGTCCCTGCCGTCTACCAGCCGCGCAGCCCGGAAGAGCTGACCCAGCTGGAAAACCTGGTTAAATCGGCCATCGGTTATGACGAGGAACGCGGCGACAATGTCAGTATTGTAAATCTGCAGTTTGCCGAAGTGGACTATGGCGAGACCCTGCCGGAAGAAGGTCTCTTCAGTTTCGGTAAAAAAGATATTCTCTGGCTGATCGAACTTGGTGTCCTGCTGATCGGTTTCCTGGCCGTTACATTTTTCGGACTTCGCCCGCTTATCAAATATATCATGACAGAAGGAGAAGGTGGCGTTCTCCGTTATGTCATGGAGGGTGGCGAACAGGCTCAGTTGCCGCCCGGATATTCACCGGAGCAACAGGCCGCGCTTGCCCCGCCCCAGCCGGAAGGAAAGGTTGTTCAGACCGGGGAAGGCAAGAGTGTAGTGATCCCGGTGGATGAAACCGGAAAAAAAATGACCGCCCGGGAAGTGGCACAGAAACAGGGAATTGAGTCAGCAATTGATATTGCCGCGGTAGAAGGCAAGATTGAGGCGACTGCTATTAAAAAGGTCGGCGAGCTTGTTGAAAAATATCCGGAAGAATCGGCTGCGGTAATTAGAAACTGGCTTTATGGCTAATAAAAAAATATCAGGTGAATAAAAATGGCAACGGCCCGTATCAGCGATTTAAGTGCGAGCGACAAAGCAGCAGCATTGATGCTTGCTTTGGGCGAGGAATATGGCAGACTGGTCTGGAATCTTCTTGATGACGAAGAGGTCAAGGAACTTTCTCTGGCAATCTCGTCTCTGGGGACGGTGACTTCCGAGGTCATTGAGGAGCTGTTTCTCGAATTCGCCAACGGTGTAAGCTCCGTCGGTTCCATGACCGGTAACTTTGACAACACGGAACGACTTCTGCAGAAAATGCTGCCCGGGGACCGCGTCAACCAGATCATGGATGAAATCCGCGGCCCTGCAGGACGCACCATGTGGGACAAGCTGGGTAATGTGAACGAGGTTGTTCTCGCCACCTATCTGAAGAATGAATATCCCCAGACTGTTGCCGTGGTCATGTCAAAAATCAAACCGGAACATGCGGCCTCCGTACTGAGTGTGTTGCCCGATGATTTCGCCATGGAAGTGGTTATGCGAATGCTGCGGATGGAGCCGGTTCAGAAAGAAATTCTTGACCGGGTGGAACAGACCCTGCGCATCGAATTTATGAACAACCTGGCCCGCACCAGCCGCAAGGACAGCCACGAAACCATTGCTGAGATTTTCAACTATCTGGACAGGAGTTCTGAGACCCGCTTCCTGACAACCCTGGAAGACCGGAACCGGGAAAGCGCCGAACGGATCAGGGCCCTGATGTTCACCTTCGAAGATCTGCAGAAACTGGACGCCACCGGTACCCAGACCCTGCTGCGCGGCATCGACAAGGACCGCCTGGGCCTGGCGCTGAAGGGTTCCTCGGACAAAATCCGCGATATGTTCTTCAGCAATATGTCGGAGCGCGCGGCCAAGATCCTCAAAGAAGATATGGACGCCATGGGGCCTGTGCGCCTGAAGGATGTAGATGAAGCCCAGATGGAAATCGTCAATGTGGCCAAAGATCTTGCCGATGCCGGCGAAATCGTCCTGGCCGACACCAAGGGCGAAGATGAGCTGGTTTATTAAGTAATGAAACTCTGTTTGAACAAGGCACAAAAATGACCGCAGTCAAATTTACCTTTGACAACAACTTCGAAGATGAATACGGCCCACGCTCCAAGGCTAAAATCGAGGAGCTGGAAAATGCCGCTTATCAGAGAGGTCTTGCCGAAGGCAAACAGGAAATTCTCGACGGAATAGAACAACACACCCAGTTCCTTCTGCAGAATATACTCGCCGCGATCCAGATCCTTGACGGCAGGCATGAAGAACAACTGGCCATGATGCACAAGGAAGCTGCGATACTGGCACATAGTATTGTCAGCAAACTCGCACCTGCCCTGGTGGCCAATACGCCGCTGCAGGAAATTGAGGCGCTGGTTTCACAATGTCTGAAAAACAGCCCCTTGGAACCGCGTATTGTTGTCCGTGTGGACGAGAATATCCTGCCGCGCCTGGAAAAAGAAATAGACCGCCTCAAGGAAAGCAGCGGCTATGCAGGACAGATTGTATTACTGGCCGAGCCCATGCGCCACATCAGCGATTGCAGGGTGGAATGGGCAGACGGTGGCGCCGATCGTGATTTTGACGCCCTGAAAGCCACCATTGACCGGACTGTCCAGTTGTTTATCGAAGCACCGGCCCCGGGGCATCTTTCCGGCGATGACATGACGGTGGAAGTTGCGGGACTTCCGGAGGAATAACCTGTATCAAAAGGACAGGAAAAGTAAAATTACTGGAATCACAACCGGTTAAAACGGTAAAACAACGATTTGAAAGCCGTTTGAAAAGAAATTATTAAGGACGATAAGGTAATGTCTGATACTGAAAATATGGATTGGCAGGAACTCGAAGGCACCTCGGCAGATGACGGTGGCGCCGGGGCTGACATAGATGCTGAAAATGTCAACACCGGGGATCTGGAAGCTGTTTTTGATGTCCCCGTAAAGGTTTCCGCTGTTCTGGGTAAAACCAACCTTGCGGTCAGCAAACTCCTTAGGCTCGGTCCGGGCGCAGTTGTTGAACTTGACCGCAAAGTTGGCGAGGCCATCGATATTTATGTAAACAACCGCCTTGTCGCCCGCGGAGAAGTCGTTCTGGTTGATGAAAAACTCGGTATAACCATGACGGAAATCATCAAAGGCGAAGAGTAACGATAATCCTGGAGGTTAAACAGTGATTACGCTTATTGGAATTATAGTCGGCTTCGCCCTGATCGTTTCTGCCATGATCATCGGGGGGTCCCCAACGGCATTTATTGATCTGCCGTCGATCCTGATCGTACTTGGCGGAACAATTGCCATCACCATTGTCAGCTTCTCCCTGAAGGACTTGGGACAAATCCCCAGCGCCTTGTGGCGGCTGATGTCCTATACGCCCCATGACCCAAGAGATGTCGGTATCACCATGATCCAGATTTCCGAACGGGCCCGTAAACAGGGACTTATTTCGCTGGAGAAAATCACCCCGACCCTGAATGACGAACCGTTCCTGCAGAAAGCACTGAACCTGACGGTCGACGGCGCAGACGTAAACGAAATTGAACAGATATTGCAGAAGGAAATCTATTATACCGCCAATATCCAGTCCAAAAGTGTGGATCTGTTACGGCGGGCCGCGGAAGTGGCACCGGCCATGGGCCTGATCGGCACCTTGGTAGGACTTGTCCAGATGCTTGGCAACCTGAGTGACCCGAGCACCATCGGTCCGGCCATGTCCGTGGCCCTGCTGACAACCTTTTACGGAGCGATCCTGGCCCATATGGTGCTGATGCCTCTGGCCACCAAGGCCGAGCGGAATTCCCATAATGAATCCATCCTCAATTCCCTTTATCTGGCCGGGGCTCTGTCCATCGGCCGGGAAGAAAACCCGCGACGGCTGGAAATGCAGCTCAATGCCATGCTGCCCCAATCCCATCGCATCAGTTATTTTGAATAAATACCCGGAGTTCTGAAAGAAAATGCGGTTAATCATAGTTGGTTCATTACAGGGTCAGTTGAGCGCTGCGTCACAGATAGCCATGAAGCAAGGTGCCCAGGTTCTGCATGTGGACGATGAAAATGCCGCTTTGAATCTTATCCGTTCCAAGGGTGCCGACCTTTTGATGATCGACGTCAAACTGGACATCAAGGGCCTGCTGGAACAACTGCAATCGGAACGGATTTCCACACCGGCCGTGGCCTGCGGGATCGGCAATGATTCCGATGCAGCTGTACGCGCCATCCGGGCCGGGGCCAAGGAATATATCCCCCTGCCCCCCGATCCCGACCTGATTGCCGCGGTCCTCACCGCCGTCGCCAATGATGATCATGAATTTATTTACCGTGATCGCAACATGATGCAGGTGGTGAATCTGGCCGACCAGGTTGCCAGAAGTGAAGCCAGCATCATGATCACCGGCGAATCCGGTACCGGTAAAGAAGTCATGGCCCGCTATGTCCATGGCAAAAGCCGCCGGGCCAACAAGCCCTATGTCAGCGTCAACTGCGCCGCCATCCCTGAAAATCTTCTGGAATCAGAACTTTTCGGCCATGAAAAGGGCGCGTTCACAGGTGCTGTCGCCCGCAGGGTCGGCAAATTCGAGGAAGCCAACGGCGGCACCCTGCTGCTGGACGAGATTACGGAAATGGACATCCGGCTGCAGTCAAAATTGCTGCGCGCCATCCAGGAGCGGGAAATCGACCGGGTCGGCGGCAGCGGCGGACCGGTCAAGGTGGATATCCGTATCATTGCCACATCCAACCGCGACCTTCAGGAAGAGGTCAAAAAAGGCACCTTCCGCGAAGACCTTCTGTTTCGGCTGAATGTGGTCAACCTGAACATCCCTCCGCTCAGGGACCGGCCGGAAGATACCCGGGCCCTGTGCAAACATTTTGCCCAGAAATATGCCGAATTCAATGCCCTGGACCCGAAACCCATTTCTGCAGAAGCCATGGAAGTCCTGATCAACCATGACTGGCCCGGCAACGTGCGCGAACTGGAAAACACCATGCACCGGGCGGTTCTTCTGGCGGGTGGCGACAAAATCGGCAAACAGGCCATCGTCCTGCCTGACGGAAAACCCCATGTGGCAATCCAGAGCCGCGCCGGCACCGCTTCCCCTGAGGCTGACGATGATGAAGCCCCGTTTGCCGCTGGTTCCCAGATCGGTCGTACAGTCTCCGATGTGGAACGTGACCTGATTATCGACACCCTGAAACATTGCTTGGGCAACAGAACCCATGCCGCCAATGTTCTTGGTATTTCCATTCGCACGTTGCGTAACAAGTTGAACCAGTATATGGCGGAAGGACGAAATGTCCCCAGTCCGGGTGAAACCGGCCAGCATGCCCCCTGATCCCCTGAGGACCCGGAAACAACATTATGAGTGAAACCAGCACGGAAACGACACAGACGGGCCTTATGGGCCAGTTGTCACGCCGCAGCGACATTGTCATGGCGCTTGTGGTTATGGCTATTCTTGTTGTGCTTTTCCTGCCGATGCCGCCGTGGCTTCTCGATCTTTGTCTGACCATCTCCATCACTTTTTCCGTGATGATCCTGATGACCGGCCTGTTTATCGAACGTCCCCTGGATTTCAATGCTTTCCCGACAGTTCTGCTGATCGCCACCATGTTGAGACTGGCGCTGAATGTGGCCTCGACCCGACTGATTCTCAGTGAGGGCCATACCGGCCCGTCGGCCGCTGGTCATGTGATTGAAGCCTTCGGATCCTTTGTCATGGGTGGTAATTTCGTCATCGGCATTATTGTCTTTGCCGTTCTCCTGATCGTGAACTTCATGGTGATCACAAAAGGCTCCGGCAGGATCGCCGAAGTGGCCGCCCGCTTCAGCCTGGATGCCATGCCAGGCAAACAGATGGCTATTGACGCCGACCTCTCCTCCGGCCTGATCAATGAAGACCAGGCACGGCTTCGCCGTAGGGAACTGGAAGACGAGAGCACCTTCTTTGGTTCTATGGACGGGGCCGCCAAATATGTACGCGGTGATGCCGTTGCCGGCCTGCTGATTACCTTTATCAATATCATCGCCGGCATGATCATCGGTGTGGCCCAGAAAGGCATGAGCTTTGGCGATGCCGCTAATACATATACCCTGCTGACAGTGGGTGATGGACTGGTCAGCCAGATCCCGGCCCTGATTGTCTCCACCGCTGCCGGTCTTCTGGTCACCAAGTCAGGTCTGGCCGGCAAAACCGACAAGGCCCTTTTCAGCCAGTTCAGCACCTATCCCAGGGCCATTGGCGTGACAAGTTTCCTGCTGTTCAGCCTGTCCCTTCTGCCCGGTATTCCGTTTCTTCCCTTTGCCTCCATTGCCACCATCCTTGGTCTTACCGCCTGGTCCCTGATAAAAGCCCAGGAGGAAAAAACAGAAGTTGAAAAGCTGTTGATCGAGGAGAAAAAAGAAGCCGAAAAGATCCAGCCGATGGAGGAACCGATCACCACCGCCCTCGCCATTGATCCGGTCCGGCTTGAGCTTGGCTACGGCCTGCTGCCTCTGATCAATGACGAAAGCGGCATTCGCCTGACCGACCAGATCAAGGCATTGCGCCGGCAGCTTGCCGCCGAGATGGGCTTTGTCATGCCGTCTGTGCGCATCCTTGACAACATGCAGCTTCCAGCCAACAACTATGTCCTGCGCCTCAAGGAAGCCGAGGTCGGCCGGGGTGATATCCGGCCAAACATGTTGATGGTCATGGACCCGAGAGGGGAAACTGTGGCCCTGCCCGGTGAAGAAACCCGGGAACCGGCCTTTGGCCTGCCCGCCGTCTGGGTTGAAAAAAGCATGAAGGAAGAAGCCTCTTTCCGCGGCTATACCGTAGTTGATGCCGCCACGGTGATCACGACCCATATCACCGAAATCATCAAGGACAATATGTCAGAACTGATGTCCTATGCGGAGGTTCAGAAACTTCTTGATGATCTGCCCAAGGAGCATCAGAAACTGGTTGCTGACCTTGTCCCCACCCTGATTTCCCAGAGCGGTGTCCAGCGCATCCTGCAGAACCTGCTCAATGAGCGGGTGTCCATTCGTGACCTGCCGACCATTCTGGAAGGAATCGCGGAAGCCAGCGGCTACACTCAGAATGTGGTCATGATTACCGAACATGTGCGCACCCGGCTGGCCCGCCAGATCAGCCATGACAACGCCGACGGGGATAACGTGATCCCGCTGATCAACCTGTCGCCGCAGTGGGAACAGGCGTTTATGGATTCGCTGATCGGCGGCGGCGAGGAAAAACAGCTCGCCATGGCCCCGAGCAAGCTTCAGGAATTCATCGGCCTTGTGCGGATGACCTTTGAGGACCAGGCCCATGCCGGTGAGTTGCCGGTACTTCTGACCAGCCCCATGACCAGGCCCTATGTGCGCTCGATCGTCGAACGCTTCCGGCCAGCAACAGTGGTGATGTCGCAGAATGAAGTTCATCCGAAAGTTAAAATCAGGACCCTAGGACAAATTTAGGGATAAATTTAAGTTAACCACGCTGCAAAGGTGATTTATCATCTGCCCGAAAATGCCTCAACTTTCTGATCAGGACCCATGCGACTAAAAATATTCAGCGCCAGAAACATGCAGGAAGCCCTTTCCCAGATCCGGGAAAAACTGGGCGATAATGCCGTCATTCTGGACACTGAAGAAGAAGGCGGCATGGTCAAGGTAACGGCCGCCATCGAGGCGCCGGCAGCCCGGGTCAACCCGAAAAGAACGGCCCCGCCAGCCCCGGCCCCGTCGCCAGTCAGGAAGTCACTTAAGGAACTGGATGACGAACAACGGATAGAGGACTTCGATCTCGATCATTTCCTCAGCCATCACGGCCTGCCGGACAGCCTCAAGCTGCGCCTTCTCGATCTCGCCAATTCCATGGAACGGGAAAGCAAGTTATTGTCGCTGGCCAGCGCCCTGGACAGCCAGTTCAAGTTCGAGCCCCTGACGGGTCCGCAGAAAAAACCCATCCTTCTGGTCGGACCACCGGGCGTCGGCAAAACCGTCACAGCGGCCAAACTTGCCAGTCAGGCCATCCTGAACAGGATACCGGTCCGGCTTGTCAGCACGGATATCCTCAGAACCGGAGGGTTAGCGCAGCTGGAAGGTTATGCCGAACGGCTTAAAATCCCGGTCACCGAGGTCACCTCGCCGGAACAGCTGACCCTGGCGTTAAAACCGGTGAAAGGTCAGCAGGAGCTGATCCTTGTCGACACCGGCGGCTATAATCCCTTTTCCGCCGAGGAACTCGACCAGTTGCACCAGTATATTACGGCGGACGATGTTGAGCCGGTCCTTGTTGTTTCAGCCGGTGCCGATCCGGTTGAGGCGCGGGAGCTTGCTGAAACATACGCTGCCCTTGGTGTCCGACGCTTCATTACCACCCGGCTGGATGTGTCCCGCAGATATGCCAGCCTGATGGTGACTGCGGACAGTGGCGGCCTGAGTTTTGCCGGTGTCGGCATTACGCCTTATCTGGCCGACGGCATCCAGCCGCTGGACGCCCTGCATCTGGCCAGACTGCTCAGCAAAATTCCCGAACGGCAAAAACTAGACAGGCTGAAACCCGCTCCGGAAGCCGCGGAGACACCTTCCGACATCAGGGAACTGTTGCGGCCGTTGGCGGAAGAAGAAACGTCAGAAATTCCCGAAGAAAGCGATCAGAAATGACAACCAGTGCGCCTTCAGACCACAAATTGATTACCATCGCTTCCGGCAAGGGCGGTGTTGGCAAGACATGGTTGTCGGCCACCCTTGCCCATACCCTGGCGCGCAAGGGGAAACATGTGCTGTTGTTTGACGGTGATCTGGGACTTGCCAATATTGACATCCAGCTTGGCCTGACACCGCAAAAAGACCTGTCCATGGTATTTGCCGGGCGGATCACCCTTGATGAGGCGGTTACAAGCTATAACGACGACGGCAACAGCAAAATTTCCTTCGATGTGATTTCCGGCCAGTCCGGCTCCGGGGCGCTGGCCTCAATCAAACCGGAGATGCTGCAAAAGCTGGGCCGGGAAATCCTCCGGCTGGAAAAATCATATGACTATACCCTGCTGGATCTTGGCGCCGGTGTTGAAACCTCCGTCACCGCTTTTTCCTCCATTTCGGAACATATCATTGTTGTGGTGACCGGGGACCCGACCTCCCTGACCGATGCCTATGCCTTTATCAAAATAACAAAGATGCGAAACCCGGACAGCCGCATTTCCATTGTCGTTAACATGGTCAAGGACCGGCATGCCGGCAAACGGATTTACGAGACCCTCAAAAAAGCCTGCGAGAACTTTCTCAAGTTTACACCGGGTTTTCTTGGATCGGTCCGTCAGGACGAGCATGTGGTGTCGGCCATCCGTCATCAGCAACCGCTTCTTTCCCGCCATCCCACCTGCCCGGCAGGCAACGATGTGGAGGAAATTGCCAAAAAACTATAGTTTGCTGGCAAAAAGGTGTAAAATTTCCCCAATCCATGGACGGCATTTTATTTTTTCCATCCATGTCATTGGAAAGTATGCATGAGCGAAATAGGCGGCCCACAGAAACCGGACTTCAGTCAGCAGGACAACCCGACCAGGGTTACGCCGACATCAACAACATCCGATCAGGGCGCACAGCAGCAATCACCAAAGGGGCAATCCGCCAAAACCGAAAAAACGGCGGACGGGCATAAAGAAGTCCAGCATCATGATCCTGCCGTAACTCTTTCCGCCTCCCTGCTTCATCTCCAGGCCGGCAGCAGCTTCATTGCAAAAGTTGAAGGGCGCGACGGCGAAGGACGTCCCGTTATCAGCACTGAGAAGGGCACCTATGTGGTTCAGGCCCCTCCGGAAAATGAGGCCGCACTGGCAAAACTGCCGCCCGAGTCTCGGGCCTTGATACAGATCTCGGCCGTGGACAAGGAGATTGTCGCCACGATCACCCCGATCCGCACCGAAAAGCACACCGGACTGGAAGAAAAAACCTTTCAGCCGAGCGAGGTGATCCTGACCCTTGTCAATGTCGCTTCCAACATTTTGCCGGGAACGCCTGGAACAGCTACAGTGGCAGCCTCTGCAAATCCCGGCTTCCACTACCAGGCCAGCAATCTTTACAAGGCCGAGCAGATTGCCAGAAATATCTCCGGACCGCTGGAAACACTGCCGCTGCCCACAGTGACACAGAGCTATACTTTCTTTGAAACCGGTCAGAATGCCGCAGCGGGCAGGATTGATAAAAACACTCTCGCTGGCCACACCAGGGCCCCATTATCCAGCACGATTATTTCCACACCGGTTATTGCCCAGGAAACCGGTGCTGTCAGGACACCGGTACAGCCCGACAAGCTTCAGAAAGCAGGGCTGGAAAATCTTCTGCACAAACCTGTATTTGCCACGGTGATAAAGACCTATCCTAAACCGGATATCCCCCTGCCCGCCTTCGTTCAGAAGGAAATCGCCCTGGACACCCCACTTGACGACATCCCCCGCGGCAAAGGTTTTTCCCTGTCTGTATTGTCCGTTGCCATTCCCAATGAAGATATTGACGTTCCGCGACAGGATAATGCACCGGCGCCCGAGGGCGCAGCTGCTGCACCCATTACCGGACCGCAAATTCAGTCGCAGCCGGGATCAGCCGTCGCCGCCGCGGCAACTGCACCAGCAAGCTCCCCGGGACAACCAGCCTCGACATCCACCGTAACTGTGGAACAGTCCGCAGCCTTGCCGACGGCCACGCCGCCGGCCCAGGCCATTTCCGGTATCATTGTCGATCCGCAAAAGAACCTTCACGCAACACAGGCCTCGGAGAATCCAGCCCAACTGCAAAAGCAGCCTTTATCAAAAGCGTCAGCTTACAACGGCCCACCTGCGGCACCGTCCGACCTGAAAACCCATTATCTGGCGACACCGGTGTCGGTGGTGAAATTTGAAAGCGCCGTTGAATTGCCCCCCGGAACCATTGTGACTTTTTCGGTGGCCCGCCCCGCAGAACAGGACACGGCTGCCGCCGCACAACACCCTGCCGGCCAACCTAAACATGATTATACCCCCGGCATGCAATCGCCTTCCCCCGGCACCGGTCCGACGCCGGCACAGCCGGCCACATCCGCGGCCCCGGCACCGGAAAGTGGTTTTATTCCCCTGGCGACGGACCTCCCCCTTGCTCCCCAGCCGCTCATGGAGATGCTGGACAATTGGGAATCCCTGAGCCTTGCCCTGTCTGCACTGGCTGCTCAGCAGGGCGTTACCATCAACGCGGCAATGGGGGGGCGACTTCCCAACCTGCAGGCCCCGCAGCAAATGACCACGGGAATTATTTTTTTCATGGCGGCAATGGGCTCACCAAATCCGGCACAGGCCTGGCTGGGACAGGATATTGTCCAGCAGCTGCAGCGGGCGGGACAGGAAAAACTGGTTCAACAACTGGATACAGACATGCGCCGGATCGCTTCATTACGGGCCGACAGCCCGCCGGGGGACTGGCGACCGGTTCTGCTGCCCCTGCAGACCGGGCCGGAGATCACCGCCATTCCCATGCTGGTCCGTCACCTGGGAGATGAAAATAAAAAACAGGATCAGGGCGGGAAAGAAGACACTCCTGCCGACAAGGCCAAGGCGACAAGATTTATTCTCGAACTTGACCTCAAGGGAACCGGAAACCTGATACTGGATGGAATGCTGCGTGAATTGCGGCTGGACATTATCCTGAAGACGGAAAAATTCCTGTCGGGGAAACTCCAGCAGCGGCTCACAGGCCTGTTTGACAATTCCCTCCGAAATAGCGGTTTCGAAGGTGATCTCGTTTTTCAGGATGGCCGAAAACCGGATTTTTCGGTAAAAAAACTCATTGAAACCAAAATACATTTTTCTGACAGAACTCCGCAAAAAGCCTGACACCGTGGAAAACTGCAGCGACTGAAAAGGATGCCTCGTGACGGAAACATTGAAAACATTGCAAAATCCGGACAGACAGCGCGATTATGTGATCGAACTGCATAAATGTCTGGAGTTTGATCAGGAAACCTTTTCGATCACCCTGAAATATGTCGCCGACAAGCTGGTGCTGGTCCATGATACATTCGAAGATTATCTGGATCAGTGCCAGGTGCTGGAATGGAACACACCGGAAGGACTTGCCGCCAATATCATTGAAGACTGCATGGATCTTCTTGTCCCCAAATGGATCAGGGTTCACATCTTTTACATGAATGAGAACAGCGGATTACAGGCTAATATCTATCTTGAGGACCGTCAGCCCAACTGGACCAATGATGCGCTGATTTCCCGCTGCTACTGAGGGTTTCAAGCGGACCCCGGCCCTAGCCGGCCCGCATATTGTTGCGCCGGTGCATCTGAATGGACAATTCGTCCAGATCGGCCTGCTGCCGGCGATTTTCCTTGGCGACCTGGCGTTCCCGCTCACGCTGCTCAACGACTTCGTATTTTTTGAGTTCCTTGAAGGATTCAGAAACCTGATCCTTCATATCCTCGATGGACGCCTCAATTTCCGCCATGCTTTCCATCAGCTTTTCCTGACGCTGGGCGATAGCCGTCGCGAAATTGGCGTAAGATATATCTATGATTTGGGAATTTGACACTTTCTCCTGCTCGGAGACAAGTTGCTGAGCCAGCTGTTCCTTGCGCGCCAGAAGGTCATCCCGCATTGTTTCCAATTCGGTCAGTTGCCTTCTTTTTTCGTCAAGCTGCCACTTATGCAGCCTGATCATGCCGTCGATGCCCTTCGTCATATCCACCTCTGTAAACGGATCACAAACCTGATATTTTATTTTCTCAGGACCGGTCTTTCTGACCCTGGAGGTTTATGCCCTGAACCTGGCAAAATAAGAATTCGCCGGCTGTCCGATTATGCAACAGGACTTCTTCCCGTTCCACTTATATTTTCCGATTCATCCCGGTTGAATATCCGGGTATTTTCGTTGAATCACTTACGAGACTCAGTATAACCCGCAAAGTATTTACGGAGGGTAACCAAAAGAATAGATTCAGGGGTATATGGTTATTTTTGCAGAACGCAACAGGTTGCCGACGAATACTTCCGACCGGCCTTATCCTTCCCCGCCGGACGAGACCGAAGCCGGAGTATTGAGGATTTCCGCCAGTCTGGCATACCCCTGCTCAAGCGTACTCTGCTCGGATTTTATCTGGGACATAAATTCTTCCAGGGCAGGATGATAGAAAATCGCCTGATCCACTTCCGCATTGGCGCCCGGACGATAGGCGCCGAGCCGGATCATCTCTTCCATATCATTATAGTCGGCCAGATATTTACGGGCCAGCCGCAGGAGATCATTTTCCTCCTGGGAATTGCAGCCCGGCAGGGTCCGGGAAACAGAGCGAAGCACATTCACCGCCGGGAACCTGCCCCGCTCGGCGATGGACCGGTCCAGCACGATATGGCCGTCCAGAATGCCGCGCACCGCATCCGACACCGGTTCGTTATGGTCATCCCCTTCAACCAGAACGGTAAACAGCCCGGTTATGGTGCCGCCCCGGCCTTCTTCACCGGGACCGGCGCGTTCCAGAAGCCGCGGCAGTTCGGAAAATACCGTCGGTGTATAACCTTTGCTGGCCGGCGGCTCTCCCCCGGCGAGACCAATCTCCCGCTGGGCCATGGCAAAACGGGTTACACTATCCATCAGGGTCAGTACGTCCTGTCCGCGATCACGGAAATATTCACTGATAGTCATGGTCAGATAAGCGGCCTGTCGCCGCATCAGGGCCGTTTCATCGGAGGTGGCCACCACGACCACACTGCGTTTCAATCCTTCTTCGCCGAGATCATCCTCCAGGAATTCCTGGACTTCACGCCCCCTTTCCCCGATCAGGCCGATCACGGAAACATTGGAAGCGGCATATCTGGCGAACATGGACAGCAGAACGGATTTTCCCACACCCGAGCCGGCAAATATCCCCATCCTTTGCCCCTTGCAGCAGGTCACAAAGGTATTCAGGGAGCGTACCCCGAGATCAATCTTGTCGCCGACCCTCTTTCTGAGATGCGCCGCCAGCGGCTGGGCCCTGAGAGGATAGGCCTCGGCACCGGCCTGCAGCGGCCCCTTGCCGTCAATCGGTTCTCCCATGGCGTTAACCACCCGGCCGAGCCAGGCCTCACTTGGATGCACGAGGGCAACCTCGCCTTCGACAAAAGACTGACAACCGACGCCAACGCCTTCGAGCATCTGATATGGCATCAGCAGAGCCCGGTCGGACCTGAAACCCACAACCTCACTTGGAATGACCTTGTTCTGACGGGACAGGATATTGACCCGGGATCCGATGCTGAGCGACCGTTGCGCCCCGGCAACTTCCACCAGGAGCCCCTGAATGCCCACAACCCTGCCGTAAAACTTCCAGGGCTGAATGCGGTCAATTTCCGTCTTTAATGTATACACGCGCTGCACTTACCTATTTAAGAGATTTCACCGGATTATAAGCGATTTTTGCGACGGAACACAGGACATTCTTAATAATAGAAAAAAATTAACGCAAATTTTCCGGATCATTACCAATATATACAACTATCAGAATATAATATATTTTTCAATATGTTAGGTAATATTTTTTCCTCTGAATAATTAATCTTGATTAATATCTCCTTACGAATAACTCGGAAAAATCTGTTTTGGTTACGATTTGTTAACCAATTCTGTTAAGAATAGTTAATGTGAAGAGGTTAACAGTAAAAAAAATTAATGGTTAGCCGGGAAATTGTAACAGACAAAGGGTTTGAAAAAAATGCGGGTGCTACTCATAGAAGATGATCCATCAACATCCAAAAGCATCGAACTGATGCTCTCAGCAGAAGGCTTTAATATTTACAGTACAGATTTGGGCGAGGAAGGTATCGACCTCGGCAAGCTATATGATTATGATATCATCCTGCTTGACCTCAACCTGCCCGACATGCACGGCTATGACGTTCTGAAGAAACTGCGCCTTTCCAAAGTCAACACCCCTATCCTGATCCTGTCCGGCATGGCCGAACTGGAAAACAAGGTCAAGGGCCTGGGCTTCGGCGCTGACGACTATCTGACAAAACCCTTCTACAAGGAAGAGCTGGTGGCCCGCATTCAGGCCATTATCCGCCGGTCGAAAGGCCATGCGGAATCCATTATCCGGACCGGTAAACTGGCTGTGAACCTGGATACCAAAACTGTTGAAGTTGAAGGCCAGCGCGTTCATCTGACCGGCAAGGAATATGCCATGCTTGAGCTGCTTTCCCTGCGCAAAGGTACAACCCTGACCAAGGAAATGTTCCTTAACCACCTGTATGGTGGCATGGACGAGCCGGAACTGAAAATTATTGACGTTTTCATCTGCAAACTGCGCAAGAAACTGGCTGCCATCAGCGGTGAAAACTATATCGAAACAGTCTGGGGACGCGGCTATGTCCTGCGCGACCCGAACGAGAGCGATCAGAGCATCGCCGAGGCGAGTTAAGATTATTCCACGAGATCTCCGGTAAATTTAACACGTTTACCAAAACTGAAGGGCCAGCTTCCAGAAGAAGCCGGCCCTTTCTTTATGAAATCAATAATTCACCCGGACAAGGTCAGCCGACCGCCCGTATGGCGCCACTTTCGGAAGTGACATACATTCCCCGGTGCCCCGCGACCGGTTTGAATTTGTCCGTCACACCCAGAACTGTCTCGGCCGCACCGAGGAACAGGGTACCGTCGTCGGCAATCTGGTTACGCATGCGATCAAGGACTTCCGTCTTGGTGGACTGATCAAAATAGATCAACACGTTGCGGCAGAAAATAATATCAAAACTCCCCAGCAGGGAAAAACTTTCCAGCAGGTTAAACGGCCTGTATGAGACCATTTTTCTCAGATCATCGCTCAACTGCCACATTTCTCCCACCTGGGAAAAATATTTGATCAACAATTTAATCGGCAACCCTCTTTGCACCTCAAACTGGGAATAAAGTCCGGCTTTCGCCTTGTCCAGAACCTGATTGGAAAGATCGGTACCGACAATCTCAATATTCCAGCCCTGAAGCTTTGATTCCATCTCCTTCAGGATCATAGCAATGGAATAGGGCTCCTGCCCGGTCGAGGCCGCCGCACACCAGATCCGGAGACGCCGTACATTTGCCCGTTTCTCCAGCAATTCAGGCATAACCTTGTCCCGCAGATGATCAAAAGGCGTATTATCACGGAAAAAGAATGACTCATTTGTAGTCATGGCTTCCGTGATCTCGTTCAACAGATCTTCTTTGCGACGCAGTCTGATTTCATTGATCAGATCGTCCAGGGTCTCCATGCCTTTCTGGCGGGCAATCGGCGTCAGGCGGCTTTCCAGAAGATACACCTTGTCTTCTGTAAGGACCAGGCCGGATCTTTCCTTAAGGATACCGCTTATGAGCTGAAAATCTTCTGGTCTCATAGTGCTTCTCCCGTGGTAATATCGATAACTTTCGCCCCAATGTCATCCAGCGGCAACACTGCGCTGCAAAGACCTGCCTGGCTAACCGCCCCCGGCATTCCCCAGACGATGCTGGTTGCTTCATCCTGTGCGATAATAGTTCCTCCGGCATCCACAATATCCTGAGAGCCTTTAAGACCGTCATGGCCCATGCCGGTCAGGATAACGCCAAGGACCGCCGAGCCGAAAGTTCCGGCCAGGCTGGCGAACAAAGGATCGACAGCAGGTCGACAGAAATTTACCGGCGGGTCCTGGTTCAGTCTGATGATCTTTTTCCCGCCTTCATTGACGACAATCATATGATAGTCACCGGGCGCGACATAAACATGCCCGGTATGAATGACATCTCCGTCTTCCGCCTGTTTGCAGGGCAGACCGGAGGCCCGTGCCAGATGCTCCGCCAGAATATTGGTAAATGCTGGCGGCATATGCTGGGTAATCAGAATCGGCAGCCTGAGCTCATCCTTCACGGAATTCAGGAATTTCAGAAGCGCCTGGGGCCCTCCTGTCGAGCTTCCGACACCAATGATTCTGGGCAGCGTGGAGGACATTTTGCGTTTTGCGATTGCGCCCCGACTGGACACCTGCGGTAATATATCTTCGTTCAGGCTGCTTGATTTTCCCGCCTTGTATACCTTGCCGCCTTTTTGCAGCCGGCGGGCCGCAGCCAGATTAACCACTTTTCCGACCAGTTCCTGCTGGAAACTCAGGGATGTGGTAACTTCGCGGGTGCTTTCCGGTTTTGAAACATAGTCAGCGGCTCCCATGGACAGGGCGCGCATACTTATCTCTGCATTGCGTTTTGTAAGAGTTGAGGACATCAGAACCTGTATTTCAGAACTGTGCTCAAGGATTTTCGGCAAGGCTGTCAATCCATCCATGACAGGCATCTCGATATCCAGGACCACGATTTCAGGATCGGCGGCGGCCAGATTTTTCAGAGCCATCTCCCCGTTGCTGGCTGTGGCCACTACCTCGACGGCCGGGTCATCCCCGAGCCACTTGGCGATAAGTCCCCTGACTACAGCAGAATCATCAACCACCATCACGCGATATGGACCGGTTCTGCCAATATTACCCCTTTGGACATCTTTACTTAAGACAGGTGAACTCACTGTATGGACTTCCTATTAAATTAAACCTACCTGGGAAAATTTTGATTCAATAATTTCACGGTCAAAGGGTTTCATAATATATTCGTCGGCGCCGGCGGAAATTGCGGCGCTGATGTGACTCATATCATTCTCGGTCGTACAGAAAACGACAACAGGTCCGTCACCACCATCGGTACTTCTGAGAGCCTTCAGATAATCAAGACCATTCATGACCGGCATATTCCAGTCCAGCAGAACCACATCCGGCATGGATCGTTTGCAAGCGTCAAGCGCGTCCTGTCCATCTACGGCTTCGACCACTTCAAAGCTGAGTTCTTCCAGAATTCTCCTTGCGACTTTTCTGATGACTTTTGAATCATCGACTACAAGACAGGATTTCATTTTTTTATTCTCCAGACTCTTTTAAATATTTGATCTGCTGCCATTATGCTGCGACAGCTTGATCGGCCCCATAATTTAATAATTTTTCTACATCCAGAATAACGAGAAGTTCTTTCTCCAGGCGGTAAATCCCGCCGGATACTTCCTGCCAACAGGCATCCAGTGTCACCGGATTGCGTTCATAGGATTCTTCCGGCAGTGAAAGCACATCCCCGATATTGTCGATCAGAAGGCTGTATGGTTCGCCTACATATTCAACAACGACACTCATTTTCTGGCAATCATCGCCGACTTCCGGCAGTCCCAGGCGTTTGCGCAGGTTAATTGCCGTTACAATCCGTCCCCGCAGGTTCAGCACACCGGCCACAGAACTTGGTGCCAGGGGAATCCTGGTGATCTTCTGGGAAGACAATACATCATGAACGGTGAGAACCGGAATGCCGCACAATTGTCCGGCAAGACGAATGGTTACAAAATCATTGTTATTTACACTGCTGGTCATGACTAATACTCCTAGGCTGCTGTCATCTTGTTACCGATCTGCTGGGTAATGGTTTCCAGCAGCATGTCACGGTCCAGTTTTGTCACATAGTCGTTGAAACCGACCTCACGTCCACGCTCAAAATCCTGAGGTGTCGAGCGGGAGGACAACGCCACCAGCGGAATATCCTGCCATGCACCGTCCTTGCGGACTTTCTCGGCAAAGGAGAAACCGTCGATCTCAGGCATTTCGATGTCGCTGATGATCACATCATACTGGCGTCCCTTGTCGCGCAGGGCGAGGGCCTCGGCAGCTGTGCTGACCGCAGTGATGTTGTAACCGGCTGCGCTGAGCAGCGGACGGATCATGTTGAGAAAGAACGGGCTGTCGTCCACGAGCAGGATGTGCTGACGATCTTTTGTCTTGTCGGCATTCCCGGTTCCATGGACCTTACCGAAGGCCTTTTCAATATAATGGGCCACATCGATAACTTCTGTCGCCTTGCCATTGATCACGGCTGTGCCGATCTGGCCTTCCACCTTGGAGGACAGTTCCACCTCAATGCGATCTTCCAGAATATCGACAATCTCGTCCACCATCAGACCCATGGTCCGGTCACCGTCGGCAAAAACCAGAACCGGCTGGCGACCGCTTTCGCGGATCTGAACATTTTCAGACGGCTTGATCAGCGGCATAAGCTGACCGCGATACTGCACAACCGGCTTGCCGTCAGAGGTTTCAATATTCTCGGCGTCAACCTCTTCAAGGCGGGCGACCAGCGACAGCGGTACTGCGCGCTGAGCCTTGTCACCGGCCCGGAACAGAAGGATGGCTTCTTTTTCGTTAAAGACGTTGGCAATTGCCATGTTTTCATCCTCGGCAACTTCACTGTCAGACAGGTCGGAAAGTGCGTCACCTGTTTCAGAAGCAATGCCGTTCGGATCAAGGATCATGATCACACTACCGTCGCCCAGAATGGTGTTTCCTGAGTAAATATTCAGATCACGCAGAATTGGCGCCACCGGTTTCACCACGATTTCTTCCGTGTCGAAGACCTGGTCAACGACAATACCAAAGGTAAAGGCGCCAACCTGGGTGATGACAATAAAGTCTTCTTTTCTTTCAACTTCTTCTTCGCCGTCCTGTCCGCCAAAGCCGAGGATTTTCTCAAGATAAACAAGCGGCAGAAGACGGTCACGCAGTCGCAGAACAGGTGTTTCGTTAATATATTCAATTCGATGCTCGGAATCGTCAGAGGTGCGGACAAGTTCCAGAACACTGATCTGCGGAATGGCAAAACGCTCTTCGCGGGATTTGACAATCAGGGCGGATACGATAGCCAGGGTCAGCGGAATCTTGATGGAGAAGCTGGTGCCCTTGCCCTCGATGGATTTCAGGTCGATGGTGCCGCCGATTTTCTCGATATTGCTGCGTACTACATCCATACCGACGCCACGTCCGGAAACGCTGGTCACTTTTTCAGCTGTTGAGAAACCGGCGTGGAAAATAAACTTCTGAATCTGCTGATCGGACATTTCCGCCAGTTCGGCTTCTGTTGCCAGCTCGTTCTTCAGGGCCTTTGCCTTCAGTTTTTCAACAGGCAGGCCAGCGCCGTCATCAGTGATGTCGATGATGATATGGCCGCCTTCATGGAAAGCGTTCAGGCGAATTGTACCGGTTTGCTTCTTGCCTTTTGCCTTACGGTCGGCAGGCATTTCGATACCATGGTCGGCAGAGTTTCTGACCATATGGGTCAGCGGATCCTTGATCAGCTCAAGAACCTGACGGTCCAGTTCAGTGTCGGCCCCGAGCATCTGCAGGTCGATTTTCTTGCCAAGTTCCACCTGCAGGTCGCGAATGATGCGCGGCAATTTGGCCCAGGCGTTCCCGATCGGCTGCATGCGGGTTTTCATAACCCCTTCCTGCAGTTCGGTAGTACACTGGCTCAGACGCTGCAGCGGAATGGAAAATTCTGAATCCCCGTAGCGACGCAGGATCTGCATCAGCTGGTTACGGGTCAATACCAGCTCGCTGACCATATTCATCAGGTCTTCAAGCAGCTGGACGTTTACACGAATGCTCTGGTTCGCAACACTGGGTTCGTTGCCGGTCTTGCCTTTGGCAGCCGCCACTTCCTTGACTTCTTCCTGTTCCGGAACATCAGCTTCTGCTTCAGCCGATACCGGCTCCTCAGCCTGGGGCTCTTCTTCCGGCTCGATATCGTCCGGTCCGGGCGCCGCATTGAAGGCAGCTTCCAGTTCTTCCAGCGAAACTTCACCCGGCACCTTGCCGACGCTGGAAACGATTTCACGCTCCACAAACTCGGGTTCGGGTTCCGGTTCGGCCTTGACAACAGGAGCCGGCGCAGCAGGTGCCGCCTCACCGGAGGCCATTGCGTTCAGTTTTCCGATGATCTCGCTATCGTCCCCTGAAGGTTCCTCTTCCGTCGCTTCAAGCCCGGCGAGGATTTCCTTGATCCGGTCGAGAGACGCCAGAATGAGGGTCACCGCATCCGGTGTCACCACCAGTTCGCCGTCCCTGAATTTTCCAAGCACATTCTCGGCTGCATGGGCAACCGATTCAAGCCGCGGCAGGCCCAGAAAACCACAGGTACCTTTAATAGTGTGCACAAGCCGGAAAATATTATCCAGAACCGATTTATTGTTGGGGTCCTGCTCGAGGGTGACCAGTTCGACATCCACAACATCAATGCTTTCTGCTGTTTCCGTCAGAAACTCGTTTAACAGATCATCCATACTCTCAACCTTCTTCCTTGGGGATAAAGATACTTTTAGTTTCCACTAAGATGAGAGAAATTGGTTAAAAAGCTGTAAAGTCTTCTGGCTTTTATGGAAGTATTTGATCTTTTACTGAATTAATGAAGGATAACTGCGGGGTGACCGCGCCTAGCGGTTCACCGGATATGAGGCAGAAAGAGAAAAACTCTGTTCATTATGTGAGGTTTTGCTGATATTTGCCCCGATTTTTTTCGCCACATTCCTCGCCAGAAAGGCCGGCGCGGTTTTTGGTTCGATGTCCTGATCATCAACATCTTCCAGTAGCGCATCATTGATCTTGTCCTGGAAAATCACCTTGTCACCGGTCACTGTAATGTTGATCAGAATGCTTTCGGTCAGATCCTCGATTTCGACCGTCATCTGGCCGCCGCGGATCAGACTCTCCCCGGCCAGCAGCACCATATTCAGCATCAGTTTGATGGCGTCCTTGTTCATGACACCCACCTGGGACTTCCAGTCGACCTCAACTTTTGACGCCGCAAACAAAGCCCGGGCGGCCTTTTTCGCCTCATCCAGAGGCACTTTCTCGCCAAATCCGCCGGCCGCGCCAAAGGCAAGCCTGAAAAACTGCAGGCGGTTGGAGGTCTGGGAGGCACTCTGGTCCAGAAGCTTGAGAACTTCGGTCCGCATCATCTCGTCATCTTCATCCGCCAGTATTTCAATGCCGTTGGCAATGGCGCCCACCGGGCTGATCAGGTCATGGCAAAGTCTTGAACAAAGCAGGGCGGCGAATTCGATGTCTTTCATGTGTACGGTTTTCTCTCAAGATAGGTGACAGCCGAAATTACGACCATATAATGGGACCTAAATTAACGATATTCAACAATCGCAGTAAAGAAGAAAGTTTCAATTTATGACCGACCAGCCTGTTGATTTTCAAAAACTTGCAGATGTGCTTGTGCCCACCGCCATCCGGGCCGGGCAAAAAATCATGGAGATTTACGCCCAGGATTTCGAAGTGGTTTTCAAGGACGATACGTCACCGGTCACGGTCGCCGATGAAGCAGCGGAAAAAATCATTCTGGCGGATCTGGCTCCCCTCACCCCGGAAATCCCTGTGGTCGCTGAGGAAAGTGCCGCCGCCGGAAACATTCCCGATGTCGACAATCGGTTCTGGCTGGTCGATCCGCTGGACGGCACCAAGGAATTTATCAAAAAGGGATCGGACTTTACGGTCAACATCGCCCTGGTGGAAAACCGCCTGCCGGTGTTCGGCATTGTCTATGCCCCGGCACTGGGCAAGCTCTATCTGGCCAAATCGGCAGGCGAAGCCCTGATCATGGATGTGAGCGATGACGGCGTGACGTCAAATGCAACCCCGATCACCGTGCGCGATGTGCCCGAGGACGGTATTGTCGGTGTCGCCAGCAAGTCCCACCGGGACGACGCGACCAACGATTTTCTCGACAGATACGGCATCACGGATACCAAATCCATCGGCAGTTCGCTGAAATTCTGCCTTGTGGCCAGCGCCGAGGCGGATATCTACCCCCGTTTCGGCCCGACCATGGAATGGGATACCGGCGCCGGTCATGCGGTGCTGCGGGCGGCCGGCGGCGATGTGGTCAATCCGGACGGCTCCCCGTTCCTCTATGGCAAGGTTGACTTCCGCAACGGCCCGTTCATCGCCAACGGCAAGGTGGAACTATAAAATCAGGGGAATATTCTTACCCAGAGCCCACAGGCCAAAACCAAGCACAATGATCCCGCAGCCCCGGTTGATCCATAAAAGGTGATCGTCGGTCAGCTTCTTTTTCATATGGGCGACGCCCTCGGTGAGCACGAACCACCAGAGGGCCGAGCCCAGCAGAACGCCGGCCACCAGAAACAGGCCATTGATCGGGGTCTTGGCCATATTGCCAAGACCGAGACCGGCGAAGATGGCGACAAACCCCAGGATGGTCATGGGATTGGTAATGGTCAGCAGAAAGGCCCCGACCGAGGCCTTGATGCGGTCGCCGGTATCATCCTTCGCATCGGTCAGGTGCGGATGGCTGTTCCAGATCCTGAGCCCCACCGCCAGCAGGATCACGCCGCCGATCAGTTCCACCCACAGGCTGTAGCTGTTGAGAAGATGGGTCACCCCGGCAAGGCCAAAGGCGGCAATGGCGCCAAAGATGGTGTCGGCCAGAGCGGCCCCCATGCCGATAACAAATCCGTTCATGGGGCCGTGAGTGAGGGTTCGCCGGATACAAAGGATATTGACCGGGCCCATGGGCGCGGCGACAATGATACCGATGAGGATTCCCCATAAAAGATAAACTGGCGACATATACTGGTCCGGTTCCTGATTTTGCCTATATATAGCCCCTTATCCGGCCCTGAACACCCCGAAGTTTGTTTTTTGTCCCATTTCACCGAAAAGAAATATAGCGGTCAGGAAAAATTCATGTTAGAGCGCGGAGAGAAAAGGATACAGAGATGAACACAGAGCACGACCCGTCAGCGGAAGAAATGGAAAAAGCCGAGGACTATGTCATCAGCTATATCATGGAAGCCATAGAGGGCGGCAAGACCGCCTCGCCCCGCGATGTGGCCATCATGATTTCAAAGGACCGGGGGCCCAAGGAAGCGCCGCATGATTATTGGCGCAAATATCTACTGGCGGTCAAGCAGCAGGCCAAACATCTGGCACGACAGGGCCGCATCAGCATCCTGCGCCGCGGCGAGCCGATCGATCCGGAAAAAATGAAGGGTCTGGTGAAATTCTCCAAGCCTGTCGAAGGTGTGAGCTTCCCGGCCAGAGAAAAATCAGAAGACTGAAAAATCAGAAGACTGAAAAATCAGAAGACTGAAACCTCGAGAGGGGTGAAGTCCCCCTGCCCGGCCCTGTAAAAATTGATTTCCCCGGCGCCGTCCTCTGTCACCGACAGGATCGCCCAGACCAGCCCGTCTTCATAGATCCGGGCCCGGTCCCGCTTTGACGGATCTGCCGGATGGTCGGGATGACTGTGATAATGGCCGAGAATCCTTTGGGCACTGCCGCGCAGTTTTTTCTGCCAGTGCAAAAGAACTTCCGGATCAATCTCAAAGGCCTTACCCGGCTGATCCGCCACATTGTCCGCCGGCACCACTTCCAGAACTTCCTCCCCCTCACCAACCAGAAGCCCACAGGCTTCATGGGGATACGCCGCCGCCCCCGCAGCCTTCATCCGGTCAAGACAGCGTTGGGGAAGGCGCAGGGTCATGACTTATTCCGGACGCTGGATCACAAAGCGGCTACGCACGGTCCCGTCCGGGCTGATGAGCAGAAGACCGGTGGTCTCCCCGCCCCGCTGAAGGGTCAACAGAATCCCCTGCGGCACCATGCTGGCGGAGGCCACATTTTCACCGGCTTCCAGCGGCACGGTAACTTCTTCCGGGAACAGCATCCCCCCGGTCAGCGCCCAGGACGGCTCCACCGGCATCTGTTCCTGCCTCAGTTCCTTCTGCTTCAGTTCAGCGGCCTTGCGTTCGGCCCGTTCCGACAGGCGGCTGGCCACCGTATAAACGATCACAATCAGGCCGAGGACAATTAAAATCCCCAAAATGATCACAATCCACTTGAGTACACGCTGATTAACTGGCATCTGTGGTTCTGACATGACAAACAATGATCCTGAAACATATGAATTGACGGTTGAAGACGAGGACAAGGGCCTGCGTCTGGATAAATTTCTGGCCACCCATCTGCCGGAGATCAGCCGTTCACGCCTGAAGCAGCTGATTACCGAAAGCCAGGTTCTCATCGGCCCGGAAAATAATCAGCAGACAATAGACGACCCGTCCCACCGGGTCAAACCGGATGAGCGATTCCAGGTCAAAATTCCCGACCTGACCGAGCCCGACCCGGAAGGCGAGGATATCCCGCTCGATATCGTCTATGAAGACGACGACCTGATCGTGCTCAACAAACAGGCCGGCATGGTGGTTCACCCGGCCCCGGGCAGCCGCGCCGGCACCCTGGTCAACGCCCTGATCCATCACTGCGGCGACAGCCTGTCCGGCATCAACGGGGTCAAGCGCCCCGGCATCGTCCACCGCATCGACAAGGACACCAGCGGCCTGATGGTGGTGGCCAAGTCCGACAAGGCGCACAAGAAACTGGCCAAACAATTCGCCAACCACAGCATGGAGCGGGCTTACCTCGCCGTGGTCTGGGGCGTGCCCAACCCGGCCGACGGCATGATCGAGGCCAATATCGGCCGCGACCCGAAAAACCGCCTGCGCATGGGCGTGGTTGAGACCGGCGGCAAATACGCCCTGACCAATTACCGGGTCATCCGCCGGCTGGAACCGCCGCGCCAGGTGCAGAAAACCGGTGGCGGCAAGAAAATCAGGGCCGCGGCCCTGCCGCCCAGTATTTCTCTGGTGCAGTGCGAACTGGAAACCGGCCGCACCCACCAGGTGCGCGTTCATATGGCGGCCGCCGGTCATCCACTGATCGGTGATCCGCTCTATGGCCGGCAAAACCCGCCGATCAGGAATTTCTCGGAAAAGGCCCGCGCCGCCGTGCTCGGCTTCAAGCGCCAGGCCCTTCACGCTTATGTGATCGGATTCAAGCATCCTGTGACCGGCGAACACTTGAAATTCGAAAGCGAACTCCCAAATGACATGAAACGCCTTATTACTGCCCTTGAATCCTGATAGGCAAGGTATCCTGATAAGTTCATATTGAGTTCATCACGATATGTTATAACAATAGCAGGCAGTAACAGAGGCACCGGCATCCGGTTTGACAGATCCGTTTTGACTCTGGTGCCGTATAAAAAGTATCATGGAGTACAAAGCAGCCCCGCGCTGCAAGGTGGAGAAAAGCAAATGGCCAGCAAAGATTTACCCGTATTAACGCCGGAAGGCAGCCTGACCAGGTATCTGCAGGAAATCCGCAAGTTTCCGATGCTGAAACCTGAAGAAGAGTTCATGCTGGCCAAGTCCTGGCGTGAGCATGGCGATACCGAGGCCGCCCACCAGCTTGTCACCTCTCACCTGCGTCTGGTGGCCAAAATCGCCATGGGCTATCGCGGTTACGGCCTGCCCATCGGTGAACTGATTTCCGAAGGCAATGTCGGCATGATGCAGGCGGTCAAGCGATTCGACCCGGATCGCGGCTTCCGGCTTGCCACCTATGCCATGTGGTGGATCCGGGCCAGCATTCAGGAATATATCCTGCGCTCCTGGTCGCTGGTCAAAATCGGCACCACCGCCGCCCAGAAAAAACTGTTTTTCAACCTGCGCCGCCTCAAGGGCCAGATCGAGGCCATCGAGGAAGGCGACCTGCATCCCGATCATGTCACCGAAATCGCCACCAAGCTTGACGTGTCGGAAAATGACGTGGTGCAGATGAACCGCCGCCTTGCCGGCGCCGACCACAGCCTCAATGCCCCCATGCGCGCCGATGCGGAAGGCGAATGGATGGACTGGCTGGTCGATGAGGATACTGTCGACCAGGAAACCGCCTATGCGGAAAACGAGGAAATGGATTACCGCCGTGACCTGATGGCCGAGGCCATGAAGGGCCTCAACGAGCGCGAACAGCATATCCTGACCGAACGGCGCCTGAAGGACAGCCCGTCAACCCTGGAGGAACTCAGCCAGGTTTACAACATCAGCCGCGAGCGGGTCCGCCAGATCGAGGTCCGGGCGTTCGAAAAACTTCAGAAAGCGATGATGGATGCGGCCAAGGCCCAGCAGCCCGCCGCCCTCACACACTGATCCTGCACATCCCTACAGCATCGCCCCGGTGGAAACACCGGGGCTTTTTTTGTGGTTTTTTTGGGGGTTCTTTTTAGACTATTCCACCCAATATTCCGGCTTCATCAGGCTATCGGCGCCGATCACCCGGCCCTGTAATTTACCGGTCAGCCCGGGCTGCAAGGCCAGCACCATCCAGGCGTCGGCATTCTCTTCGGCGATCGGGTAAGGAGTCGCGAATCCCTGCCGGCCGGCAGGCGTAAAGCCGAAGCGGGGGTAATAGCCGGGATGGCCGAGCACAAAAACCAGGCCGGCGCCGACATCGGCCAGCACCTCGAGCCCGCAGCGGACCAGATCGCCGCCCACACCCTGTCCCTGGGCCTCCGGCACTACCGCCAGCGGACAGAGGATCGACAATGAGGCTACAGGCTCCTCCCCGCGCACGGTCTCGGCCAGCCGGACCGAGGTAAACAGGACATGGCCGAGCGGCCCCGCGTCCCCCTCCGCCAGCAGCGACAGCAGCGGCCGGGCCGTGGGATCGGCCAGCAGGTCGCGGACAAGCTCCGCCTCGGCCTCACCGCCGAAGGCCCGGCGGTGAATGTCCATAATGACCGGCAGGTCGGCGGTTTCGGTTTCCCGGATATTCATAATCGCGCTCATGTGCTGCGTCCCCCGTTTCATGACCGGGAGACCATAGAAGGCCATTGTATCAGTTTTTTGAAAACCCGCTAAAGTTTTAGATATTTCATACTGATAAGGACATTCGAACAAAAATATGTCATGATAAAACCCTGAAAAAGGGGATAATCTTGATGTTGAAAAATTTCCGCCTGTTCCTGCTTGTCATGTGTCTCCTGCCCGCCCTCCCTGCGACTTTTGCCCGGGCGGCCCCTTCCCCCTGCAGCCTTGAGGACCTCGACTGGTTCCTCGGCAACTGGTCGCTGGGCGATGGAAAAAGCCGGACCATTGAACGCTGGCAACGATCAGGCCCCGACAGCTTTACCGGCCTCGGCCGGACCACGGACCTCGCGACAGGGCAGATCAGCTTTCAGGAAAATATCCTGCTGCGGCAACAACCGGACGGCATTTTCTATATCGTCATGGCCTCCCAGAATGAAGAACCGGTGTCTTTCCGCCTGACCGCCTGCGGGGAAAAGGAAGCCGTCTTTGAAAACCCGGATCATGATTTTCCGACCAGAATCCATTACCGGCTTATTGACGGCGCCTTAAGGGCGGATGTGCGCGGCCCCGACGGGGAGGGTTTCGAGATCACCTTCGGGCGGGATAAATAGCTTTAAGCTCCCTAAAGTTCCCTGAAATCATCGGTCCTGACCAGTCCGTCCATCAGGTCGCCGATGGCGGACGGCGGGGCGACGGCCCGGCGGGTCTTGAGGTCCATCCAGACGAAATGGCTGCTGATGTCGGCCCTGATCTCGCCGTCCTCGCCCCGGAAACGATTGACAATCACATAGCGGGTTTTTTTGCTATTCATGCCGCCGCAGAGATAATCGACGGTGAAGTGCTCCAGGAATTTCATTTCCCGGTGATAATGGATGGTTTCATCCAGGGTGGCGGGACCGACGCCGGAGGCCTCGAATTCCTCGAGCCCGAAGCCGCGGGCGGCGAAATAGAGCTGCCGGGTCTGGGCCGCATAGGAGAAATAGGCGATATTGGCCATATGGCGGTTATAGTCCAGATCGCGCCAGGCCACCTGGAACGGGGCGGTAAAAGGGATGCTGTTGTCATTCATGCTCGGGTCCCTGGATTATTACCGGACGAGTGTAGCGGACAGGGTGGCAAAGGGACAAGGGGGAAGTGTGGAGAGGGGTGTTCTACATTCACAGATCAACCAATTACGATTTAGACTTATATTTGGTAAGAAGTACCATAGTTCTCTTCCAAAAAAAGAACCTTCAGCTTTGGTTTTCTTGCTTTTCAGGAGCTGGAAGCGCTTTTCTTTTCTCAAAGGTGACAGATTTAATATCTTTGTCAGTCGGTCCTGGAATCAAATATTCTTCCTTAAGTTCCTGTCCCACAGAATCCTGTAACATTTGAGATTTCGTCGAAATTTCCTCCAAGGTCTTTTTAAACGCTTTTGATGCGCTACCAAGAACAGGCACTTTATCCAATTCTTCAAATGCAAAATTCTTTAAGAAAGCATTTATAAATTGTGACGTACATATTACCGAGAAGTAAGATCCTTGGTTCATTCCCCTCACAATATTTAAAAGCCTCTCCAATTCTTTTAGAATTTTCCTGCTATCAACTTCATCTGTTTCTATGATTTTTTCAATTGACCTTGTTAACCGAACAAACAATTCGTCAAGATTGCTATCATGCCACGAACGCTCAAAAATCTTATCAAAGTTTTCATTGTTGCCAGTTCTTAAAGCAACTTCAATCCAATCGGTCGCCCTAATCTCGGCCAGATGCTTTGCCAGTAAATTAAATATAGTTACTGCATGTTTCTCTGCCTGCCCATGTTGCACATAATTTCTGAATGCATTTTCAACGGGCCCATACCAAGCTGGCAAGTCAGGCACTGCAAATACCCCTCTCAAGTTTTTCAGAACTTCAAGAACAGCCTTAGCATGTGCAAGTTTTTTCTCTTTATTTTCTGTGCAGAATACGAGGGAGAAACCTTCTAGAGCCCTGACAAGTTCTCCATGAATTTTCCTCATTGAATTTACGAATTTCTTGTAAGATGACAATTTTACTTATTTCTTTCTTGCAATTAATGAAGGTATAAAAATTATACCCTTCAACCCAAAAGACATTCAATCTTTAATAGCGCCACTTATAGCGTTTTTTGACTATTATTTTCTTCACCACTCTCGTGACAGCGGGCATTATTGGGGAAGTGTGGATGAGGTATCTAAGATATTCTGATTAATAAAACTCTATAACATTAAATATTAGAAGATATCTTTGAACAAACAGGCTATACTACAAAAAGTATCTCGGAGTTCTATTTTTCTGGACACACAAAGAATATTTTTTACATATTTTCCATAAAAACCTTGATTTTTTAGTGAATATAGTATAAAGAATAGGTAACAACACCTCCCACGCCTCTCCACGATGCGCCTCTTGGGGGGTTTTTTTATTGGAACTCAATATGAAATTTGAGAAGCCACCGTTTAGTCCAGATCAGCATATTGCACTTCTTCAAAATCGAGATCTAAAAATCGACGATAAGGAGAAGGCAAAATATTATTTACATAATATTGGCTATTATAGACTTTCAGCTTATTTTATCCCTTTCCGAAAAACAGAACCTGTAGACATAGAGCATCAATTTAAGGAAGATATTACATTTCAAAACATACTTGATTTATATATATTTGATAGACAGCTTAGACTAATTTTATATGATGCTCTAGAAAGAATAGAAGTTGCTGTCAGAACGCAAATAACAAACTGTTTATCCCTGAATCATGGAACCCACTGGTTTGAAAACTCTTCTTTGTTTAATAGCCCCCTAGACCATGCACAAATTATTGTTAAGTTTGCAAGAGATGTAGGGCATAATAACGGTGGCAGGCAAAGCAGCGAAGCCATACGACATTATTATAAAAAATATAAGGAACCTCAACTTCCACCAACATGGATGGTAATGGAAGAACTCAGCATTGGCACATTATCTCGCCTTTTTAAATTCCTAAAAAATGAAGAAAAAAAAGATATCGCCAATCACTTTTCAGTTTCATGTGATGTTCTTGAGAATTGGCTTCATAGCTTAACAGTTCTAAGAAACACCTGTGCTCATCATTCCAGAACATGGAATAGAACATTTCCCTCCGTAAAAATACCGCGTAAAGGGCCAAACCTTGGCATTGTCAGAGAAAATAAACTCCAAGGTCAAATTTGTGTAATGAAACACATGATGAATTTGATCGCAGGTGATACTTCATGGCATGATAGACTTATTGCACATATAAAAACCTGCCCAATACCTTATGAAAAAGATATGGGTTTTATTAAGCAAAACAAACCCTAATATCTTTCTCGAATATCGGATAATACAGTTTATTTCCCCAGCGCGTAGTTGAGAATCTTGTAGGCCAGTTTCGCGGCGATGACATCGCCGCCGTGTCGGCCCTCGCGGGCAAGTTCATTGATACCACTGACCCGCGGCTGAAAATCTGACAAAAAAAGGGAGGGCCCCGATGCCCTCCCTTTTGTATTTTCGCTTTGCTGCCGGCCCGGTCGCCTATTCGCCCAGCTGCGCCTGCAGGGGGACGACGTCGTCATTGGCAAAATACTGGCCGGCGGCCTCGGCAGCCGCTTCTTCTGCCACCTCATTGCGGTACATGCTGAGCATGGGTTCATCGCCGACGATCACTTCCGGGCCCTGATGGAAGCCGTTAAAGGAGGTGCGCAGGCTCTGGCCGTAGGCACCGAGCATGCCGACCTCGACATAGTCGCCGATGCCGATGTCTTCCGGCAGCATGAAGGGGCCGGGCATATAGTCGATGCTGTCGCAGGTCGGGCCGTAGAAGCTGAAACCTGTCAGTCTGGCCTGCTCGCCATTATCGCCGGGGCGGATCATTTTGACCGGATAGCGGAACTTCAGGTGGGCGGCATCGAACAGGGCGCCGTATGCGCCTTCGGTCAGATACAGATAGTTATCCTTGCGCAGGGTGACCTGGGTGATCAGCGATCCGGTTTCGGCAGAAAGCGCCCGGCCCGGCTCGCAGATCAGGCGGCTGTTCTCGGACGCCAGAGAGTCCGCAAAGGCCTCGTGAATCACATTGGTATACTGGCTCATGTCAAGCGGCTGTACGCCCGGATAGGCGGACGGAAAACCACCGCCCACATCCAGGGTATCGACCAGCACGCCGGCCCGCACAATCGCCTGGTTGGCGAGGGTAATGGCCTGGCGGTAGGCTTCAGGGTCCATGCACTGGCTTCCCACATGGAAGCAGACGCCGAGCTTTTCGGAGTTCAGGCGGGCGGCCATCAGGAGTTCGGCGCTGTCGAGCAACGGCACACCGTATTTGCGGTCCAGCGGCAGCATGCTGCTGGCGTTGTTGACGGCCAGGCGCACGAAGATATTCAGGTCCTTGGCATAGCCTGTCGCCTGCAGCACTTTGTCGAGCTCTGCCATGCAATCGACGGAGAAATCCCGCACACCATAGTCGAAATAGGAAATCGCAATATGGCGGGGATGTTTGACCGGATTCATGTTGTAGAAGCGGGCATCCTTGAAGGCGGCCACTCTTTCGAGCTCGGCCGGAGAGGCGACATCGAAATGACGAATCCCGGCTTCATAGAGCGCGTCAAGGATCACCGGCGAAGGATTTGACTTCACCGCATAGAGCACATCGCCCTGGAAATGATCAAGGAACCATTTCGCTGCACGACGTGCGGCAAAAGGGCGGTGGCAAAAGACGGGTTCGACTGGCTCAAGGTCAGCCAGAACCCCGTTCACACTATGATAATAGTCCATTCATAAGACCTCCACAACAGTATCATCCACATGCAAATATGAACAAAAAGCTGCCGACGTTGCGAAGGCCCGATTCGGCAAGAGCGAAGATATCTAGGGCCAAAGACTCCCCATGTCAATAAAATAATTCGGGGTGCCGTGAGGGTATCAAAAAAGTGAAAAAAAGCGCCATCTGCAGGACCAGAGGGCGCTTTTTGAATGGGCTGTCCAGCTTATCCCTCGAAGGGATCTGTGACCAGAATCGTGTCGTCGCGCTCGGGGCTGGTGCTGAGCAGCGCCACCGGAGTCTCGATCAGTTCCTCGATGCGGCGGATATATTTGATCGCCGTGGCCGGCAGATCCTTCCAGCTTCTGGCCCCGAAGGTGCTGTCGGACCAGCCTTCAAGGCTTTCATAGACCGGGGTGACTTTCGCCTGGTCCTCGGTGGAGGCCGGGAAATAGTCAAGGCGTTCGCCGTTGAGTTCATAGCCGACACAGAGCTTGAGTTCGTCCATGCCGTCCAGCACATCAAGCTTGGTCAGGGCGATACCGGTAATGCCGCCGATCTTGGCGGCCTGGCGGACCATCACCGCATCGAACCAGCCGCAGCGGCGGCTGCGCCCGGTGACGGTGCCGAATTCATGGCCGCGCTTGCCCAGGCCCTGGCCGACTTCATCGGTCAGTTCGGTGGGGAACGGTCCCTCGCCCACCCGGGTGGTATAGGCCTTGGTGATGCCGAGAACATAGTTGAGGGTGCCCGGTCCGGTGCCGCTGCCGCCCGCCGCCTGACCGGCGATGGTGTTGGAGGAGGTCACAAAGGGATAGGTGCCGTGGTCGATGTCCAGCATGGTGCCCTGGGCGCCCTCGAACAGGATGCGCTTGCGGCTGTGCCGGGCTTCGTCCAGCACCCGCCAGCTGGCCTGCACGAACGGGATGATCTTTGGCGCGATTTCCCTGATCTGTTTGATCAGCTCTTCCCTGTCGACCTCGGCCACGCCAAGACCGCGACGCAGCGGGTTATGGTGCGACAGCAGCACATCGACGCGCATTTCAATGGCGGCGTCGGATTTCAGATCACAGGCGCGCAGGGCCCGGCGGGCGACCTTGTCCTCATAGGCCGGGCCGATGCCGCGGCGGGTGGTGCCGATCTTGGGACCGCCCTTGGTGGAGGCGTTGGTGGCGTCCTCGCGGATGGCGTCAAGTTCCCCGTGCAGCGGCAGGATCAGCGGGGCGTTTTCCGCCAGAATAAGATTGTGGGGGCCAACATCCACGCCCTGGGCGCGGAGCCGGTCCATTTCGGAAACAAGAGCCCAGGGATCAACCACGACGCCGTTGCCGATCACGGACTGTTTGCCGCCGCGGACGATACCGGACGGCAGCAGGCTCAGTTTATAGACCTCGCCGTCAACCACAAGGGTATGACCGGCATTATGACCGCCCTGGAAACGGACGACCACATCGGCCCTCTCGCTCAGCCAGTCGACAATCTTGCCTTTGCCCTCATCGCCCCACTGGGACCCGATCACTACAACATTCGCCACGTTTTACCCTTTCACAGTCTTCAGATTTTCAGGCTTCAGATTAAATCTTATACCAGCGCTTTGACGGCACCGTTCTGCCACAGATGGCGACAGCCCAGACGCCGGGCCTCCGCCACGGCATCCCCGGCCGGTTCAAGCCCCTGCACGGTCCGGTATCCTTCCGCCCTGAGGGCGGGAAGTTCGGACAGGTCCGTGCCGAACGGCACATAAATGGTTTCCGGTTCCGGCGCCTCCGGCAGGGCCCGCATCAGGCTGTCCAGATAAAGCGAGAAACCGGTGGCGGCTTCGCCCTCGGCCACTTCCGCATTGACTTCATAGCGGCCGCCACGGCCCAATTCACCGCGCACCCCTTTGGCAAAGAAGGTAAAGCCGATGCCGGTCTGGAACTCAAAACCCTGATATTCGCCGGGGTCCACGGTCACATGCAGACCGGGCGCCACGTCGGCAAGAATGGTCACCACCTGGGCCAGTTCGTCACACATGCGGCGGGCCCTGGCCGGCAGGTCGAGCCCCTCCAGAATTTCCAGCGCCTTGTCCGCGCGTCCGGCGGCGGACAGCAGGCTGCGGGCGATATCGCCGATTTTTCCGTCAATGGTTTCCAGTTGGCCCACATCCCGGGCGTTGAGCGCCTCGCGTACGATACTGGCCGTGTTTTCCTCAATGGACAGCCCCTGACAGATGGCCGGCACCAGCAGCGGCAGGCTCAGGTCGAGGCTCAGGCCTTCTACCCCAACCGCACTCAGGGCCTCGTGGGCCAGCAGGATGACCTCCACATAGGCCTGGAAACTGTCGGAGCCGATCAGTTCCACACCGGTCTGCACGAACTGCCGTTCCGGCCGCAGCATGGTGCCCTTGACCCGCAGAACCTGTCCCGCATAGGACAGACGCAGGGGTCTGGGCGCATTCTTAAGGCGGGTGCGGGCAATCCGGGCGACCTGGCCGGTAATGTCGGTACGCACCCCCATCATATGCTGGGACGCGGGGTCCATGACCCTGAACATATGGCGGGACTGGGCGGCGCCGGGACCTGACAGCAGGCTTTCCTCGAACTCCACAAGCGGCGGTTCAACCCGGGCATAGCCCTGGGCTGTAAAGCTGGACAGCAACCGGTTCACGGTTTCCGCTTCATATTCCGCATCATTGGCGAGGGTATCGTGCAAGCCCTCCGGCAGCAGGGCTTTGTCATTTGGTTCAAGCATACGCGCAATCCATGAATTTTCTGTCGGGATATGAAACAGATATCCCGGGGCACCGCCGTGCTTATATCACCCTGTTTTTGGAATCTAAAGAGGAAAATCCATGGCGAATGCCGAATCTTCGGGTTATTTTCGGCCGCTTCTCAGCTCATTTCCGACAGTCCGGCAAGCCTTTTTTCCGGCAGGCGCACATAAACGGATGTGCCGTTCCCCTCTTCACTCTCAATCCACACCTTGCCGCCATGCAGCTTGACCAGCAGACTGGACAGGGACAGGCCGAGCCCGGCACCCTGGAATGACTTGTTATATTTGATTTCCGCCTGGACGAAAGGTTCAAGCATCTGGGGAATGATTTCTTCCGAAATGCCAATGCCAAAATCCCTGAGAGAAATCAGCGCAGAACCATCCTTGTCTATTTTTGCAGACAGTATAATTTCGCCGCCTTCATGGGAAAATTTGATGGCATTGGAAATCAGGTTCATCAGAACCTGACGGAGCCGGCGCCGGTCGGCATTGATCTCCCCCAGATTTGCGTCAATTTCCTTTGTCAGGATCAGTTTCCTGTCTTCGAAATCTGACTGGAATATCAACAGGCTGCTTTCGATCAGCTCATTCAGCGGGAAGATGCTTTCCTTCAGTTCCATCTCGCCGGATTCGATCCGGGACAAATCAAGCAGCTGGCCCAGCAGGTCGGTCAATTTGGTGCCTGCTTCCTCGATATCATGAAGATACCCAAGATAATCCTTGTTGCCGATCGGTCCCTTGGCTTCGCTCGACATCAGTGAGGCAAAACCGATTATGGCATTTAGCGGCGTGCGCAGTTCATGGCTCATGTTGGCCAGAAAGGCGGATTTCGCCCGGTTGGCATTATCCGCCTGCAGCCTCATTTCCATCAGATGCTCAGCTGTTTCCTTGTGGGCCTCCAGCTCCTTGATCAGTTCATCCCGGGCAAAAGACAATTCGTCCTGGGTTTTCTTCAGTCTGCGAAACTGACTGACAATGGAATTGGAAAAGCCGTTAAAGGTCCGCGCCAGCCAGCCCAGTTCGTCATTCTCGTGGGATTTTGGAATCTCCACCGGGTTTTCCCCCGGATTTTCCGGATCGATAGAGGAAATCTTGCGGACAAAAATATTCAGTGGTTTCGTGATGACGAAATAATAAGCCAGATACAGCAGGAACACGAGAAGCATATTCCTGACAATGCCGGTGAAAAAGACCATCACAGCCCGGTCATAAAAACCGGCCAGGGCAACATCCCGGTTAATGCGTATAACGATGCGGCCTGATCCGACCGTTACGTCACCGGCAACTTTCAGATCCTTGGAATAGACCTGATAAACATCCGAGATCCTGCGGGTCAGCCACTGGGTGGAACTGCTGCCGATTGGTCGGGACCTGGTTGCCAGAATCTGGCCCAGATCGTCGGTAATTGTTGCTTCCTGCACAAATTCATAAGCAAACAGACCTTCAAGAAGATGGCCTGCAAGCGCCTGATCAATGATATAGACGGCCCGGGCTGCCGGTTTTTCAGCAACCTGCAAAATATCCCCCATACGCTTTTCGAGATACTTATCTTCGTCCAGATAATCCAGATAGACCTGAATACCCGACAGAAGGATGCCCACCAGAAAGGCCAGAAAAACGCCGATCTTGGCCAACCTGAATGACAGACTTTTTGACGGCAACGGTCTCATCCGCAACGCTCCTTGAAGTCAGCATCCCTGGTTCCCTGCCTAAATTCTTTCCTGCCTGGAGAAATTAAACGACCGTCACTCCCCCCAATTACCACAACCTTTGTTTTCATTTTATCACAGAATATTATCTTTTCAACGCCTGTCATCTACAGGAAGTCCTTTGGAATCAGCCTGGCAAAAAACAAGCTGATCCGGCTATGGTCTTTGATAATTTATCAGGACACCTGATCCGACACTCCTGTAAAAAACCAGACCAAGATTAGACCATAGAAAAAGTGGTTCCAAGCGCTTATGAGATAAAACTTACATCCGCTGCATCCAAAACTGCCGGGAACAAGGAGCGCCAAAGGTCTGTTTTTACGAAACCCGGAAAAATATTTTATTTTGCGGTCACGGAATAGCAGCCGGTTTGAACAGTACTGCTGTATTTTTTCGCCAACCGCAACAGTTCCCCGGACCGCTGCATTTCACTAATGGCCGCAGCAATCTTTCCGGTTTCCCCCCGGAAGGGGGATTTGTCGGAAACGACAAAGGCGAGATTGGCTTCAACGAGTTCGACCGGTTTACCGAGTTTTGGCCAGAACTCTTCCGGCATGCTATATCTGTCGGAGATCTTTAATTGATAGGACTCTATCAGTTGATCCGTCGCCGTAAAGGCATCAGCACGCCCCCGTGAGGCCAGTTCGAGGATCGACTCCCCCGCAGCAACGGGAACAGCCTTTATATCCATGTGGCGTGCGAAATGCCGATCAAAATATCCACCGGGGGGGAAAATGACAGACTTGCCGTTCAGGTCGTCAATGGTGGTTATCCCCCGGTTTGCCATGGGCACAACAATCAGGCGGGCACAACTTACAATGCCGACAGTTTCATAACCAAAATCGTTATCCGGATAGGAATGAAAGATGGAATAATCCGCCTTCCCGGTGGCCAGAGACTGGATATTACGGCCAAAAGGCTGGAAGATAATATCGTAGTCCACACCTGACCTCTGACGGACCTGCCTGGCAATGTCGACAAATAATCCTTTGTCCTGGCCATCTTCCCGCCAACTGAATGGAAATATATCCAGAACAACCATAACCGGCTTGCGGGCAGCGTCTTCCGGCTTGCCGATTGCCGGCAGGCATAACGCCGCCATAAAACCGAAGGCCGCCAAAATTCTAAAACCATAAGATCGAACGGACGTAAACATATCAAAAACTTCATTTAAATTTTGACGGCCGACAAAAAAAGAAGCCTGATTTTACTTCCTCAAAAAGATCCCGCCCACCGGAAATGTATAAAAAGAGCAATAAACAAAAAAAGGAGGCCAGATTATGACCTCCTCAGTTTATGGATACAGGTTAAATTAACCCGTGTTGTAAATCCTTAAAAGCTCAGAGCCTTGACCTGACGCACATGCGGCAGCCCCTGCACCTTCTCCAGAACCTCGTCAGTGGCCTGCTGGTCAATTGAGACAAGGGCAATAGCTTCGCCGCCTTCGGCTTTACGGCCGAGACTGAAGGTCGCAATATTGAGGCCGGCATCGCCAAGCACTGTTCCCAGCGCCCCGATGAAACCAGGCATATCCTCATTGGTCACATAAAGCATTTCCTTGGACAGTTCAGCTTCCAGACGGATGTCTTTGACCTCGACAATACGCGGGCGACGATCTGCAAACAGCGTGCCAGCAACAGAGCGGGTCTGTTTGTCGGTGGTCACGCTGACCCGGATCATGGTGTGATAGTCACCCTCGCCCTCGTTTTTGCTCTCGATGATCTCGATGTCGCGTTCCTTGGCAATGGCCATGGCATTGACCATGTTGACACTGTCCATAAGCGGCTGCAGCAGACCCTCGACCACAATGGCGGTCAGGGGACGAATATTCAGCTGGGTCACATCGCCCTGATATTCGATATGGATTTTCTGCAGGGCATTTTCCGTCAACTGTCCGGCAAAACTGCCAAGCTCGCCAGCCAGTTTCATATAAGGATTGAGGCGAACGGCTTCCTCGGCGGTCACAGACGGCATGTTCAGCGCGTTGGTCACGGCCCCGTCAAGCAGATAGTCGGCCATCTGTTCGGCGACCTGAACGGCCACGTTAACCTGGGCTTCCGTGGTGGAGGCGCCAAGATGCGGCGTTGCCACAACCTTGTCATTACCGAACAGCGGGTTTTCCTTCGCCGGTTCTTCGGCAAATACGTCAAGTGCGGCACCGGCCACCTTGCCACTGTCCAGTGCATCTTTGAGCGCAGCTTCGTCAATCAGGCCGCCACGGGCACAGTTAATGATCCGCACGCCGTCCTTCATCTTGGCAAAGGCCTCTTTCCCCAGAATACCGCGGGTGCTGTCGGTCAGCGGTGTATGCAGGGTAATGAAATCGGCGCGGTTGAGAAGTTCATCCAGTTCGACTTTCTCCACACCGATTTCCTCAGCCCGCTCCACGGACAGGAAGGGATCAAAAGCCACCACTTTCATTTTCAGGCCGAGGGCCCGGTCGGCAGCGATGGCGCCGATGTTGCCGCAGCCGATAACACCGAGGGTCTTGGAGGTCAGTTCAACCCCCATGAATTTGGATTTTTCCCATTTACCGGCGTGAGTGGATTCATTGGCCTGCGGAATTTCACGTGCCACGGCAAACATCATGGCAATGGCATGTTCCGCCGTGGTTATGCTGTTTCCAAACGGCGTGTTCATGACTACCACACCGTTGCCGGTGGCAGCTTTTACATCCACATTGTCAACACCGATACCGGCGCGGCCAACCACTTTGAGGTTTTTGGCAGCAGCCAGAACTTCCGGTGTCACCTTGGTCGCGGAACGAATGGCGAGACCATCATATTCCGGGATTTTGGCAATCAGTTCTTCGGGAGTCATGCCGACAATCTGGTCAGCCTGGATTCCGCGTTTTTCGAAAATTTCCTTGGCAAGGGGGCTCAGTTTGTCTGAAATCAGGACCTTAACCATCATAAATACCTTTCAATCAATATATCTGTTCGGAGAATGTGAGCGGATCCCGCTGGCGCGCGGCATCCGCTTCTTCTGTAGGTCAGACGTAGGAAGCTTTCACTTCTTCAAGCGCCCACTCAACCCAGGGAACCAGCTTCTCGAGGTCAGCTGTTTCGATGGTGGAGCCTGCCCAGATGCGCAGGCCTGCCGGGGCATCCCGGTAGGCGCCGATGTCATAAGCGGCACCTTCCGCGTCCAGCAGGGCAACGACCTTTTTGGCAGCCGCAGCCTGATCGTCTTCCGACAGCGCCGCAAACCAGGGCGCAGTGATGTTCAGACAGACAGAGGTATTGGACACAGTAGCCGGATCCTTCGCCAGGAAGGCCACATTGTCAGAGCTATCGACCCAGTTCTTCAGAACCGCGAGATTGGCTTCAGAGCGTTTAATCATGCCCTGGAGTCCGCCGATGCTTTCCGCCCATTTCAGGGCGTCCAGATAATCTTCGACACAAAGCATGGAAGGTGTGTTGATGGTCGCACCGGTGAAAATATCTTCGATCAGCTTGCCGCCCTTGGTCAGGCGGAAGATTTTCGGCAGCGGCCGGTTCGGGGTAAAGCTTTCCAGACGTTCCACAGCCCGCGGTGACAGGATAATCACCCCGTGGGCGCCTTCACCACCGAGAACCTTCTGCCAGCTGAAGGTCACCACATCCAGCTTGTCAAACGGCAGGTCCATGGCGAACGCAGCAGAGGTCGCATCACAGATGGTCAGGCCGGCACGGTCGTCGGAAATCCAGTCGCCGTTCGGCACTTTGACACCGGAAGTCGTTCCGTTCCAGGTAAAGACCACGTCACGGGCAGGGTCAACCTTGCTCAGGTCCGGCAGTTCACCGTATCCTGCTTCAAGAATTCGGACATCGTCCAGCTTCAGCTGTTTGGTCACATCAGTGATCCAGCCGGAACCGAAACTTTCCCAGGCCAGCATATCAACGCCGCGGGCGCCAAGCATGGACCAGAGCGCCATTTCCACGGCACCGGTATCAGAACCGGGCACGATACCAACGCGATAGCCTTCAGGCACACCAAGGAGTTCCGCGGTACGGTCGATAGCTTCTTTGAGTCTTGATTTGCCAATTTTGGCGCGATGAGAACGTCCCAGAGGGGCGTCTTTGAGGTCTTCCAACGTCCAGCCCGGGCGTTTTGCGCAAGGGCCTGACGAAAACAGCGGGTTCGCTGGTTTCACTTCCGGTTTCATAATATGTCTCCTATTCCTTCCAGAATAGCTGACCCTCGTTGGGGAGGGTTAGCCCACAGCGGAATATAGAGATGGAAAATTCATCGTCAAGTGAAGAATTTGCGAAATAGCCACAACAGGCCGAAGAAAATTTACTCCTCCGGCGGGAAATGGCTGAATACTGTCATCCAGAAGCGCCAGCCTGTTGTGAGAAAAAAATATCCCGGAATCATTCCACAGTAATTTTTCGGACTTTTGCCCTCTATTTATAAAGAGACTCGAAAACCGAGAGAGAGAGAGAGAGAGAGTTAGATCGCGCTCTTCATTATCTCGGCCCAGAAACGGGTACTGAGCCGGTTGATCACATTGGATTCCGCATTGAGCAGAATCACGATGCCCACATCCCTCGACTTCGAATAGGCCACATCGGCCCGGAAGCCGGCGACCCAGCCACCGTGATAGATCAGCTGCTCCTTGCCGAACTGATAGATCCGCCAGCCAAGTCCGTAATAGGCGTCTTTCAGATAATTGCGCCAGTCCCGACGGCGAAGTTCCTTTTTGGTGCGGATTTTCTTTTCGGTCAGGCTGTCCAGAACCCCGGCCGACATCACCTCCGGCCGGTGCCCCATCTGGGCAATCAGCCATTGAGCCATGTCGGAGACACTGGCGTTGACACCCGCCGCCGGCAGCACCTCGTAATAGGCCGGTTTTACTTTGGTTTTGAGCCATCCCTTGCGGGTTCTCACATGAGGCGCAGCCCTGTTCTCACTATGCAGAAAAGCCTGATATCCGACCGAAGCGTTGCTCATCTCAAGCGGTTTGAAAATCATGTCACTGATCAGGTTCTCATAGGTCCTGAGCGTGGTTTGCTCCATGACCGGGCCGATCATGGCATAGAGCACATTCTGATAACCGTAACATTCCCCCGGATCGCACAGGGGGTCAACCTTCTTGAAACTGGTGATGATCCTGGGCAGGGGGACATTGGCCTCCAGCATATTATCATAGGCATTGGGCATCACACCGGCGCTGTGGCTGAGCAGATGTCCCAACTGGAGCCGGTCGGCCTTGTGATCGGTCTTGAAACGAAATTCAGGCACATAGCTGACCAGCCGGTCATCAAGAGAGAATTTATGCTCTTCTACCAGTTTGGCGCTCAGGCCGGCAGCAAAGGTTTTGGAGACTGACGCCAGCCGGAACACCGTATGTTCATCCACGGGTTCTGTACCGCCCTGCTCCCGCACCCCGTAACCGTGGATACTGATGATCCGGTCTCCCTGGACAATGGCATAGGCGCCGCCGGGCACATTAGCCTTCGCCAGTTCCTGCCGGAAAAACTGATCGAAGGAACCGGCCAGTTCAGGCAGGCTCGATGTTTCGAAAACAACCGGCTTGTCCCGGGGTGCCGGCGCCGCCTCACAGACAGAGACAAACCCGATCACGATCAAAACCCGGAGGATTACGTCACCCACGCCCACATTCGTTTCCTTGCATAGAGTTTAATGTCCCGGCCTGCTTCTTTCCGACCGATGACAATTATTCTTTTTTGCCGTCAAACCCGGCGAATTTAAGGCCGTCGCCCTTCTGGAAAACCAGGGTTTGCACCTTGCCGCCTTTTTCAATATTTACACGATTTACCTGATCCGGAAAAGTTTCCGTCAGAATGCGATTGATAATACCCAGTCGGGACAGATCTGTCGGCAGCGCCGCTTCCCGGTAAATATGGATATCCTCAACGGCATATTCATATCCCACCCAAGCCAGTTTTATCTGCTCTCCCTGCGGGGTATAAAGGGCGAAACGATCAGCGATATACTCCTTCAGGAAGGCTTCTATCTGTTCATCGGAAAGTTCGTCCGTCGTGTTGATCCGGGCCCGGATCAGGTCTTCCACATCATGGGTAAACAGCCGGTGTGTCACTTGGACCGCCCGCTTGTCTTCACGAAACTCCACGACCGTAAAGGATGCGGCAAAACGATGAGCCAGAGCTGTACTTCCGAAGCCAAACAGACAAAACAAAAGCAGAGCAGCCAGAGTTTTCCGCACTATTTTTTCTCTTTCCCGGCACCGTCGATGGGCTCACGCATTTCTTTCATCATGTCGCGTTTCTTCTTGGTCTTGAACAGGTCGAAACGGCTCTCTTCATTGATTTTGCGCGGGAAGTGATTGTTATCGGTATCCACATCGGCAGTCTCAAGATGGGGATCCAGCTGTACCGCAACGATAGGTTTGTCACTGAGGAGCATTTTGCTGATATGCTTGCTGTCCTTCTTCCAGATTTCCGCAGCCCAGCGGAACTCTTCCTTTTTGCCGTCAGCATAAGTCACTTCCACGTAAACCGGCATGACAAGCCCGCCCTTGTTGCTCAGGTCGAGCATGTAAATATGGGATTTGTCCTCGAGAAGTTCCCGTTCATGATCTTCCAGTTCCTTAAGCAGGCCCTGATAGGCATTACGCTGGGCGTTGGTTACGGTAAATTCATCGTTCTCGTTATAGAAATCCTTCAGATCCTTGAAACGATCAATGCGTTTCGGCAGGTCCTTGTTACGCTGTTCGCTCAGGGTTTCAGGACGTTCCTCATCCTTTTTCTTCAGCCAGGTCTGTTCCACCTCTGGATTTTTGGTATCCAGGTGCAGATGACGCACATTATCCAGGGAAATATCCACATGACCGGTGGTATAGAACCAGCCGCGCCAGAACCAGTCCAGGTCCACACCGGATGCATCCTCAAGGGTCCGGAACAGGTCCGCCGGTGTCGGTCTCTTGAATTGCCAGCGCCGGGAATATTCCCGGAAGGCAAAATCAAACAGATCCCGGCCGAGGATGGATTCCCTGAGGATATTCAGCGCCGTCGCCGGTTTAGCATAGGCATTGTTGCCAATCTGCAGAAGCGATTCCGCATTGGTCATGATCGGCACCTGTTTATCGCCCTTCATATAATCGACAATCTTGTAGGGCTCCCCGCGGCGGGACGGATAATCCTCTTCCCATTCCTGTTCTGACAGGAACTGCAGGAATGTGTTGATGCCTTCATCCATCCAGGTCCATTGCCGTTCATCGGAGTTAACAATCATCGGGAAATAATTATGTCCGACTTCGTGAATCACGACGCTGATCAGGCCGTATTTGGTGCGTCTCTCGTAGGTTCTGGTACCATCCTCATGTTTGGTCGGCCGGTAGCCGTTGAAGCTGATCATGGGATATTCCATACCGCCGGTCACCGCCCCATGCACGGAAATAGCCACCGGATAAGGATAGACCAGAGCATATTTGTTATAGGTTTCCAGGGTATGAGCCACGGCCTGGGTGGAATACAGTCCCCACAGGGGATTGGCTTCCTCCGGATAGAAAGACATGGCCAGAACCGTCTGTTTATTTTCCTTCTGGTAAACACCCATGGCATCCCAGATAAACTTGCGGGAGGAGGCAAAGGCAAAATCACGGACATTGTCGGCCCGGAAATGCCAGGTTTTATTGTCATCCGTAGCTTCAGCCTGGTTCATCATGGCTTCGTCAGGCGTGACAATATGTATCGGTTCCTTAGCCTTCTTTGCCTTCTCCAGCCGCTTGCGCTGGGCATCGCTGAGGACCTCCTGCGGATTCTGCAGGACACCGGTCGCTGTCACGATGTGATCGGCAGGCACCGTGATGGAAACGTCATAGTTGCCGAATTCCAGGGTAAATTCACCCCGGCCGATGAATTGTTTATTATGCCATCCGCCGTAATCGCTGTAGGCCGCCAGTCGTGGAAACCACTGGGCAACTTCGTAAATATAGTTTTTGTCTTCCTTGAAATATTCATAGCCGCCCCGGGCCTTGATGATAGTGCCATCAACAATCTTGTAAGACCAGGCGATATCAAGTTCAAATTTCTGGCCAGGCTTCAGAGGGGTCGGCAGGTCCACCCGCATCATGGTTTCGACAATGGTAAACGGCAGGTCTGAACCGGACGCATCCCGGACAAATTCGAGCTGATGGCCGCCGTCAAAATTCTTCTCGTGCAGAGCTTTGCGGAAATCCTTGAAATCTGACTTTTGTTGTTCCTCAATCGTACGGGTCTGCTGGTCCATTGATCCACGGGCAAAACGGTTCTGGTCCAGTTGCAGCCACAGGTAACGCAGGGTATCAGGCGAATTGTTGCTGTAAGTGATTTTCTCCCGCCCCTTCAGGCTCTGCTTCTTGTCATCAAGTTCCACCTGGATCCGATAATCCACCTTTTGCTGCCAATAGGCATGGCCTGGAGCACCGGAGGCAGTCCTGTATATATTGGCGGTGGGCAGATATTCATCCAGCTGGCGGAAACTGTCCTGCAGCTGTTCCATGGTCTGGGCATAAGCGAATGAAGTCAGAGAGGCCCAAACAAGGACCAGAAGAGCCGGAAAATGTCTAGAAATCATAAAAAACACCGTTTAGTCGTTAATCCCCACGTTTCTTTATTGGCGGAAGATGTTGTCCCTTCCTATGCGATTATCTCTATTCCTACCCTTTTACGGCCCAGGAAACAAGATGGTTCAGCGGTCCGTTGCCACCACCGAAACCAGGCGCTTCCTGAATGGCCAGATGAACATAATCCCGTGCCCGTTCGACCGCAGCTGCCAGATCCATGCCTTGTGCCAGGCCGGCGGCAATGGCAGAGGCCAGCGTACAGCCGGTACCATGAGTATGCCGGGTTTCTATACGTCGGCTTTCATAGGTGATGCTTGTTCCATCGGCAGCAGCAAGCAGGTCAACCAGACGATCATCAGATAAATGTCCGCCTTTCACCAGAACGGCCTTCGCTCCGAGGGCCAGAATTTTCTCTGCCGCAACCTTCATATGATCAACCGTGTCGATCCGGTCCATGCCGGTCAGGGCCAGGGCCTCGGGTATATTCGGGGTAACCAGCGTGGCCAGCGGTAACAATTCGCTGGTCAGCGCCGCCCGGGCCTGTTCAGCCAGCAGGGCGTGGCCGCTGGTGGACACCATTACCGGGTCAAGAATATAGGGAATACCAGGGGCATCGTTTTTCAAGAGGTCGGACACGGTACAGATGATCTGTTCATCAAACAGCATGCCGCTTTTGATGGCGTCCGCCCCAATATCCTCAAGGCAGGCCAGGGCCTGGTCCCGAACAAGGTCTGCCTCGACGGGAACTGCACGGGTAACACCCAGGGTATTCTGGACGGTCAGGGAGGTAATGGCCGCCATGGCATAGGCGCCCATGGCGGAAATGGTCTTGATGTCAGCCTGAATGCCGGCGCCGCCGCTGGGGTCAGAACCGGCAATGGTCAGGACCTTGCCTTTTATAGTCTTCTGGTGAATGGTTTTATTTTCCGCTGTGTCTTGCAATATCAGGCCGCAGTTTCTTCCCCGAAACTTTCAACTGTGGCTACAATATCATCTACAACATTGGACACAAGACTTTCGTCTTCGCCTTCCGCCATCACCCGAATCACGGGTTCGGTGCCGGATTTGCGGATCACCACACGTCCGGTGCCGTTGAGGCGTTCTTCGCCTTCCCGGATCGCTTCCTGAACCTGCTGGCTGTCCAGCGGGTTGGAACCGTCAGCGTAACGGGCATTTTTCAACAACTGCGGATAGGGTGTAAACAGGCTACAGATCTCGCTGACCGGTTTGCCGTTCTTGACCAGCACCGCCAGGATCTGCAGGGCCGCAATCAGGCCGTCGCCGGTGGTGTTGAAATCGCTGAGTACGATATGACCGGACTGTTCCCCGCCCAGGTTAAGACCGCGACTTTTCATGGCCTCCACCACATAGCGGTCGCCAACCTTGGTGCGGACCAGTTCAAGACCGATCCGGTTGAGATATTTTTCAAGCCCCAGATTGGACATGATAGTGGCGACAACGGCACCGCCGCGCAATTTATCCGCCACCTGCCAGTACTGGGCGATAGTCGCCATAAGCTGGTCGCCATCGACGATATTTCCATGTTCGTCACATACGATCAGGCGATCCGCGTCCCCGTCCAGGGCAATACCGATGTCGGCGCCATGAGTGACCACCTGCTCGCACATCAACTGGGGCGCCGTGGAACCGCATTTCTCATTGATATTGGTGCCGTTGGGGTTAACCCCCACAGCCACAACTTCAGCCCCCAGTTCCCAGAGCACGCTGGGCGCAGACCGGTAAGCGGCTCCGTTGGCGCAATCGACAACAATCTTCAGGCCGTCAAGGCGCAGGTTTTTCGGGAACGTGTTCTTGGCAAATTCGATATAGCGACCAACCGCATTTTCCAGGCGCTGGGCCCGGCCGAGTTTTTCGGACGGCACCAGATGATCGGCATAACCGTTATCCATACGCCGTTCGATTTCCATTTCAATTTCGTCAGACAGCTTGTGACCGTCTGGACCGAACAGCTTCAGGCCGTTATCCTGATAGGGGTTATGAGAGGCAGAAATCATCACGCCGAGATCGGCACGTAAAGACCTGGTCATCATCGCCACTGCCGGCGTCGGCATGGGACCGACCATGATCACATCCATACCCATGGACAGAAAGCCGGATGCCAGGGCAGGCTCAAGCATATAACCGGAAAGACGGGTATCCTTACCAATCACCACACGGTGTTTGTGATTTCCCCTGGTAAAATGTTTACCGGCGGCCATCCCTACCCGGGTTGCCACCTCTGCCGTCATATGTCCTTCATTCGCTCTGCCGCGGATGCCGTCTGTGCCGAAATATTTACGTGTCATTTTCAGTTCTTCTATCTTTGGAAACACTTATAAGAAAGCATTATCATGCAATGGTTAATACATTTTCAACAGGACCTTATTAACCATAAAAAATGAGATTAAAATAAGACAAAACAAGCAAAGAATTTTTTACAAATAAATATTAGACGTTACATCTTACTTATATATGACCATACATCAAGTGATTGTGCGGTCTCCGGCACATCATGAATCCGGACAATCTGTATGGCGCTTCCCCAGGCCAGTTGTGCGGCACTTAGTGACCCGGCAAGCCGTTGATCCGTCTGCCCGTTACGGGACATGGCGGTAATGAACCGTTTGCGGGAAGCGCCCAGCAGAACAGGCACCCCAAGACCGTGAAACAGGGCAAGCCCCTGTAACAGGGCCGCATTATGTTGCATGTTTTTACCAAAGCCTATACCTGGATCGACAATCAGCCGTTTCCGGGCGATGCCATTCTGCAGGCAAAATTCCAGGCGCTGTTCCAGATAATCATAAACATCCAGCAGGGCATCGTCATATGTCGGGTTCTGCTGCATGGTTTGGGGGGTGCCCTGGGCATGCATCAGGATCACGGGCGCATCAGTTTCCCTGAGGACCGACAAAGAGTCCGGATCATGGGTCAGAGCGCTGACATCATTAATAATATGGGCCCCCGCCTTCAGGCTTTCTCTCATCACCGCCGCATTGCGGGTATCGACGGATATCACCGCTGATAACTGGGAAAGTTCTTCGATGACCGGAAGGACGCGGGCAAGCTCCTCCTCGACCGGTACGACCTCAGCCCCCGGACGCGTGCTCTCCCCGCCGATATCGATGATATCCGCCCCCTGCTCCCTCATCAGCCGGGCGTGATCCAGGGCGCGGGCTGTAGTGTTATGCAGGCCGCCGTCGGAAAAACTGTCCGGTGTGACATTGAGAATGCCCTGCAGCCGCGGCCTGCTCCAATCCAATTTTTTCCCTCCGGAAAGAGGTATGACGGGACGCGGGGAGGTGATATTGTCATGCAGAATTGACAGAAATTGCCGGTCCTCGGGGGACAGTTCGTCAAGAAGCTGTCCGAAGTCCTGTACCGGAATCATCTGCTGGCGAACTCTTTCGCTGCCCTGACGTTCGATCAGAAGATATGTTGTGAAAGACAGGGGGCCGCCGGCAAGAGGCCGGGAAATGCCGGCTTCCATGCCTTCAGAAGAAGTTGAGCCCCTGAGAAATCCCAGGGGCTGCAAATAATATTTACCAGTTGTCATATCGCTCCCCGCAAGCCGGATCAGCTTTCGGGAACCGGGTCGGCATCAATTGGACCTTCCCCACCCTTTTTCTCGGCACTGCCGGTGGAGGGGACAGATCCGGTTGACGGCGTACTTGGCCCGGATTCGTCGGTATATTCCTCACGGTGAATATCCTTGCCGGCCAGAAGATCCTTGATTTCATCACCGGACAGGGTTTCATATTCCAGAAGCGCCTTGGCCAGCGTGTGAAGATCGTTGATATTGTCAGTCAGGATCTTGGTGGCTTTCTCGTGGGCTTCATCCACAATCCGGCGGATTTCTTCGTCAATGATCTGGGCTGTCGCACTGGATACATTCTGGGTCTGGGCAACGGAATGACCAAGAAATACTTCTTCCTGGTTTTCGCCATATTCCAATGGTCCGAGCTTATCACTCATGCCCCATTTGGTCACCATGGCACGGGCCATTTTGGTCGCATGGGAAATATCGGAAGAGGCCCCTGAGGTCACCTTGTCATAACCGAAGATCAGTTCCTCGGCCACACGGCCACCCATGGCGACGGCCAGATCCGCATGCATTTTCTCGCGGCTCAGGGACAACTGGTCCCGTTCCGGCAGTCGCATCACCATGCCCAGGGCACGGCCGCGGGGAATGATGGTTGCCTTGTGAATGGGATCGGATGCCGGACAATGCAATGCTACCAGGGCGTGACCGCCTTCATGATAGGCCGTCAGTTTTTTCTCGTCCTCGGACATGACCATGGAGCGGCGTTCCGCCCCCATCATCACCTTGTCCTTGGCGGATTCAAAATCGGCCATAGACACCACGCGCTTGCCTTTGCGGGCGGCAAGAAGCGCAGCCTCGTTCACCAGGTTGGCGAGATCGGCGCCGGAAAAACCGGGTGTCCCGCGGGCAATCACCCGGGTATCCACATCTGCCGCCAGCGGCACTTTCTTCATGTGAACCTTGAGGATTTTCTCACGGCCCAGAATATCCGGGTTCGGCACCACCACCTGGCGGTCAAAACGACCCGGACGCAACAGCGCCGGATCAAGCACATCAGGGCGGTTGGTCGCTGCAATAAGAATGACGCCTTCATTGGCCTCAAAGCCGTCCATTTCCACCAGCAACTGGTTGAGGGTCTGCTCCCGTTCGTCGTTACCACCGCCGAGACCGGCGCCACGATGACGGCCCACGGCATCAATCTCGTCAATAAAGATGATGCAGGGCGCGTTTTTCTTGGCCTGTTCGAACATGTCGCGGACACGGCTGGCGCCGACACCGACAAACATTTCAACAAAATCGGAACCGGAAATGGTGAAGAACGGCACATTGGCCTCGCCGGCAATGGCGCGGGCAAGCAATGTTTTACCGGTTCCCGGAGGGCCCACCAGAAGCGCACCCTTGGGGATGGAACCACCAAGACGCTGGAACTTCTGCGGATCTTTCAGAAACTCAACAATTTCCTCAAGCTCTTCCTTGGCTTCGTCAATACCGGCCACATCGTCAAATGTCACACGGCCCTGACGTTCAGTCAGAAGCTTGGCTTTGGATTTACCAAAACCCATAGCCTTGCCGCTGTTACCCTGCATCTGGCGCATGAAGAATATCCACACACCGATCAGAATGATCATCGGCAGCCAGCTCAGAACGATACTCCAGAAGGGACTTCCTTCTTCCGGCTCGGCAATAATCCGAACGCCCTGTTTACGTAATGTTTCAACCAGATTCGGGTCATCGGGAGCATAGGTGTAAAATTTGGCGCCACTTGTATCAGTACCGTGAATGCCTCGCCCCTGTATGACAACCTGCTGGACCTGTCCGGCCTCAACGCTATCCAGAAATTCAGAAAACGCGACCTCGGTTGAACGGCTCTGTATGTTCGTACCGGGATTGAATGCGTTGTATAAAACCATGAGCAAAATCAGGATAATTGCCCAAAATGCCAGATTGCGTCCCATATTTTTTACGTATCACTTTCATGTTGAAAAAGGCGTAAGTAACGCCTGCAAAAACTATCATCATCTTAGATAAGGGCGATTATCGCCCAGACAAGTCATGACTATGGTATTTCCATCAGAATAAGCTGTTTTTTATATCATTTCAGCAAAATTGTCAGCCGGGATGTGAAAAACCGCCCTGAACCCGTTGTCCTTCCCTGTTTCAACCAGATCCGGCAACATCCGCTCTCCCGCCTCTGTAAGCAGTTCAGGCAGGGTCGGGAACACATATTTTGCCGCCGGCAAGTCCTTCAGTTCCGGCCGGTCCCGCGCCAGAGACTGCCATCCGGCCTGACCGATCTTTTGAAGTCTGCCCGCAACCGGTATTTTCAGCCAGAACCTGCCGTCCCATAATAAACTGTCACCGGCAGACACCCCTTTTTCGTCACTGACTGCCGCTTCCTCGCGGGCCATCAGTATAGTGTCCTGTCCCTGCAGAATAACCCGGCATCCCCCTATCGTCTGATCCACCGCCTCTCCTGCAGCCAGCCGCTCGTATAGATTTTGTGTTTTTTCAAACCTTGGCGGGAATTCGGCACCGGCGATCACCTTCAGAAGGCGCGCCAGCAGCCTGAGGGCAATTTCCCGTTCCCCGGCCAGAAATTTTTCCACATTCACCCCGGCAGACCCGAGGGGGTCAACCTTAACCGCCTCCTGCCATAAAGACGTCGTCAGTCGATCAAGCAGATCCTGTACCGCCTGCATGCGTGTTGCTGTGCCTGCCAGACGTTCCGCCGTCAGACCGCTGATCCGGGAACCGGCCAGAAACTCACGCACCTGGACGCGGTTATGTTTTAAATCCTGGTTGCTGGGATCCTCAATCCAGTCCTGCGCCTGCGCCTTGAGGAAGGCCGTCAGCTGTTCCTTACCACACTCCAGAAGCGGACGGCAGACAACCGGCAGGTGCCCGGGTTCGATATCCTCGATTGGGACCGGGAAAGAGGATTTTTTGCGCATGGCGGCAAGGCCGTCCACACCACTGCCCCGGGCCAGACGCAACATAAAGGTTTCCGCCTGGTCATTCAGATGATGAGCCAGAAACAGGTGCGTTATTTGATGTTCTGCACACCATTTTCCCAGCAGTCGATATCTGATTTTGCGGGCGTTTTCCTGAATGCTTGATTTCGGAACATCTTCCTGCCAGGTCAGGATTTCATGGGGAATGCCACAGGAGGAAAGCCAGGCATGAACCTGCCGGCATTCTGTTTCCGCCTCCGGCCGAAGACCGTGATTGACTGTCAGGGCAACAAGATCGACCTGTTGCTCATGACACCAGTCCCGAAGCAACAGGGCAAGCGCCATACTGTCCGCCCCTCCGGACACGGCAACAGCAAATTTTCCAGTGGAAAAGTCACATTCCGGCACGCCCTGCATCAGGACGTTGAATTTTTCAGACGTAAGGTGCAGAGGCTCGTCCATCCGGCATCCAGAGTTTCAGACTATTGGCAGCCCGCCTTTTTCTCTTCGGCCTGACGACGGTTCTTGTTTTCCGTACTGTCCGGGAAGCGGGCGGAAAGTTCGCGGTAAGCTTCACAGGCATCATTCTTTTCGCCCATGGCATTCAGAGACATGCCGATTTTCAGCAGAAACCCGGGCGCCTTTGCATGTTGCGGATAATCGTTATACCCTTCCAGGAACGTACGCGTCGCATCGGTATACATGCCCCGGACATAGTAGGTCTGGCCGAGCCAGTATTTGGCATTACCCGCCAGCGCGTGATCCGGATGCTGTTTCAGAAATTCGCTGAGCGCCCGTTCCGCACCGGTATAATCGCCTTTTGTGACCAGGCCGTAGGCGAAATCATACTGCTCTTTTTCCGTGCCCTTTGGCAACAACGATCCACCTGCCGATGTCGCCGCCGGCTTGCTGTCGACAGGGGCCGCTGCCACTGCCGCCGGAGAAGCACCTTTTCCGCCGCCTTCAAGCTCGGAAAGCCTGAATTCATAATCCTTGACCAGGGTTTCAAGCCGATTGGTAAGCTGGGTGATGCGGTAGTTGGATTCCTCAATCTGGCCGGTCAGTTGCCGCATCTGGGTTTCAATCTGCGTCACCCGGGCTTCCATGTCCGCCAGAAGCACGCCGCTTTGGGGAGATGGTGCCGTGGCCTGTTGGCCGCTGGCGGCGCCATCCTGTTCAAAATAGCTGCCGGGAGTAAAGACCTTGCGCTGGACGGCGCGCAGCTGCTTTTCCAGAATTTCGACTTTTTTCTCCAGGCTTTCGGCCTGCACCGGAGAACAGATGGAGATGGCGGCAATCAGGAAAGCCGATAGCACCCCGATGCCCACTGTTCTTTTTGTTTCCCTGATCATTCTTCGCTCCCGCTGGCCGACCTGTGCCGGTGGTGATACAAAAATACCCGCGCAGACAGTCAAGGCCGCGCGGGTACCAATGATAGAAATGTTATTAGTCTACGCGTGTATATCCGCGACGGTTCTGGGCCCAGACGGACTCACCGGAACCGCTAACAGCCGGGCGTTCCTTGCCGTAGCTGACGGTACGGATTTTGGAAGCACTTACACCAAGAGCCACCAGATAGTTTTTCACAGCATTGGCACGACGATCACCAAGGGCAAGGTTGTACTCGCGTGTGCCGCGCTCATCACAATGGCCTTCAACGGTCACAGCTGCATTTGTGTCCATCATCCAGCGGGCCTGGGCCTGCAGCGTGGAACGTGCGTCAGCGGTCAGGTCATAACGGTCGAAACCGAAATAAACCAGTGCGCCGGATGTAGCATCCAGATCTTCCTGGGATCCCGGTACCGGACCGACATCTTCCGGTTCAACCGTAACATCCCCTGTCTGAGCTTGTTCAACGACAGGCTGTTCCTCTTCAACAGGAGCAGTCGGAGTTTCAACAGGCTCTTCTTTTCCGGCACATGCACTGACCAGCAGTACTGCACCAATAATCATCCAGTATTTAGCGCCAATTAATTTTTTCAGCATCTAGTGGTCCTTCCACGCTTATTAAATATTTTCACCAACCAATTTGTTGCCGATCCCCAATTATATCAAGAACTGGCACAGTCTAACACTTGTTTATTTTACGCATATTTCTGTCTTAAACATACGTATTTTTGCCAAATCAGGGCAACTATAGCAGACCCGCTCATCTAATCAAGGGGGACCATGCAGGATCAGACGCATCCAACGGCGTTATAATCTGCCTTTCATTGTACCCCGTGAGGTCGACAGACCATACCTGAGTTTCCCCGCCTTTGCCATTCTTATCATAGGGTTGCTGCCTGAAAAACATCAAAACACGGCCATTTGGCGACCAGGTCGGCCCCTCATCCAGGAAACTTTCCGTCAAAAGCCGCTCACCTGACCCGTCCGGGCGCATCACTCCGATATAAAAACGCCCCTGATAGATTTTTGTGAAGGCAATCAGATCCCCCCTCGGCGACCACACAGGCGTACCGTAACGGCCCTTGCCAAAGCTGATCCGGTGAATATTTTTCCCGTTGGCGTCCATGACATAGATCTGCTGGCTGCCGCCGCGATCCGAGTTAAAGGTAATCTGGCGTCCGTCCGGCGAATAGCTGGGCGAGGTGTCGATGGCCGAATGACTGGTCAGGCGGGTCACCTTGCGGGTGCGCAGTTCCATTACGTAGATATCGGAATTGCCCTTCTGGGCCTGGGAAATAATAACCTTGTTGCCGTCCGGTGAAAAGCGCGGGGCAAAGGTCATGCCCGGAAAATCGCCCAGAAGTTCCTGCTTGCCGGTATCGATATTATACAGATACACCCGCGGATTGTCGTTGAAATAGGACAGATAGGTAATTTCCTGAGCCGTCGGTGAAAAGCGCGGCGTCAGCGCCATATGCCTGCCATCAGTCAGGAATTTATGATTGTGGCCGTCCTGATCCATGATCGCCAGACGCTTGGTCCGGTTGGTCTGCACGCCGCTTTCCGACACATAAACAATGCGGGTATCGAAATAACCACTTTCCCCGGTCAGGCGTTTATAGATCGCATCCGCCATCATATGGGCGATGCGGCGCCAGTTCTGCGGCGTCGTGTAATAACGCAGGCCGATCATCTGTCCGCTCGACAAGACATCCCACAGGCGGAATTCCACCTTGACCCGGCCATCTTCCTGCAGCGTAAGCTGCCCGGTGACCAGCGCCTGGGCGCCGATGGAGCGCCAGTTGGCGAATTTCGGCCGACTGCCCGGAAGTTCCTTGAAAAAGGCCGCCCGGTCTATGGTCCTGAACAGTCCGGAGCGTTCGAGGTCGGCGCTGACCACCCGGGCTATGTTGCGCCCGACATCATCAACCGTACCGCCGGTATTGAGCGGGCGACCGTCGCCTTCCAGATCCTTGATCGCAATGGGCAGCGGATCCGCATTCCCCTGTGTGATATCCACCCGGAGCACCGCATGAGCGCTGCTCATGGCCAGAAACAGACTGACAACAGACAGAATAACCAGTTTTGCAAGCTTCACGCGACTTTCTCCATTCTTTAATCTACCCATTCAGCATTTCCGCAGGATTAAAATTCAACTCAAATTCGCGCCACAGTTCATATTTGTCCCGAGGAAGATCAAAAGGCACACATTTGCGCACCGCCCGGAGGGCGCTTTCCGCTGCCGTCCGGTAAAATTCCTCCCCTGGCCTATTTATCCGGGCTTGATCAACCAGCTCCGGCGGACGCGCTAACTTGCCCTCAGGCGTAAGCCATATTTTCACAATGACGCTTAAGTCTTCTGCATACTTCGCCCCGGCAGGAACACTCCAGCAGTTTCTCTCATGCATCTGGAGCCGTATAGCATCAATAACGGTCATCGTTTGTTGCTGAATTTCCAAATCCGTCAACTGACGCGGTTCGTCATAGACTTTTTCCTTCAGCGTTTCGCCGATGGATTTCTGCTCTTCCTGCCTTTTATCCAGCAACGCCGCCACCCGCGATACCTGAAAACGGCTCGGCGGCCGCGGTTTTGACTTGGGCGACACCGTCGGCGTTGTTACCACTGCCACCTGAGGCTCCGGTTTCTTTTCCGGCTTTTTCGCCGGCTTCTGCTTCACATCCGGCAGAGGCATGTCGGACGCCATCTTGGGCGGCTCCGGCGGCATTTCCACCTTGCGGGTCGGCTTTTTCTTTTCTTCTTTTTTCTTTTCCTCGACCTTGTCCACTTTGGGCGGCTTGATCTTCAGCTTCTGCACGTCAGCGATCTTGACCATCTCTACCGGGATCACGGACATTTCCGTCTGCACATCATCCCTGAGCACCGGCAGGCCGACCACGGCCATTACAATGACCGCCACATGCAACAGGCCGGATATGATCAAAGCTGTGCGCACGATATCTCCCGGTTACTGGTTGGCCGTATCGGTCACCAGGGCAACCCTGGAATAGCCGGCCGCATTCATCACCCCCATCACCTTCATCACCGAGCCGTAATCCACCGCCTGATCGCCATGTACGTAGATACGGTCATCCTTGCGGTTCTCGAAAATCACCTTGAGACGCGGCACCAGCTCGGACAGCCGGATTTCCTCGTCCTGCAGATATATTTTTCCGGCCTTGTCGATGGTGATGGACAGTGGTTTGGTATTTTCAGGCAATGGTTTGGCTTGGCTATTGGGCAGATCAATGGGCACGCCCACCGTCAGCAGGGGTGCGGCCACCATGAACACCACCAGAAGCACCAGCATCACATCCACAAAGGGCGTAACGTTGATCTCGCTCATCGCCTTGTGGCGGCGACGAAAGCCGCTGCGATGGTGCTGTGGCTGGTTAATCGGCCCGGCCATCAGTGCTGTTCCTCGTCAATCTGACGGGACAGGATGGTGCCGAATTCATCGGCAAAGCTGTCGAGCCGGTTGGCGTAACGTCCCAGGTCATTGGAAATTTTATTGTAACCGACCACCGCAGGGATGGCGGCAACAAGCCCCATGGCCGTGGCAAACAGGGCCTCGGCAATGCCGGGCGCGACCACAGCAAGGGAGGAATTATGGGTGATGGCGATGGACTGGAAGCTGTTCATAATCCCCCAGACCGTGCCGAACAGGCCGACGAAAGGGGCCGTGGCGCCGACCGTGGCAAGAAAACTCAGGTAGCTTTCCAGACCTTCCATCTCCCGACTGACGGTGACCCGCATGACCCGGTACAGGCGATCCTGCACCCCCATGGCGATCTTGCCGGTGCCGGAAACAGAACGTTGCCATTCCTTCATCGCCGCGACGAACAATGCGGCCATGGGATGATCCGGATTACGGCGGACCCGCTCGTAAAGCTCTTCCAGCGAATTTCCGGACCAGAAGTCCGCGTCAAACTGGTCGGCCTGGCTGCTGATCCGGCGAATGCGGCGCACCTTGTCGACGATAATGGCCCAGCACCAGACAGAAGATAAAAGCAGAACGATCATGACCAGCTGCACGATCCAGTCCGCCTGGGCAAACATGCTCCACAAGGAAAAGTCGGGAATATTTCCGCCCAGTTCTACTGCTTCCACTGCATTTTGTTCCATAATGATCCTTAACCCCGGAATAAACTAAATATTTTCCATTAAACACTTTATTTTCTCAGGCATTCTTACCGGCCTGCCCGTCTGCCCCAATATGCCTGCCTTGATCACGGCAGAAACCAGAAGCACATCGCCCCGGTAGATTTTCTGCGCCATAATCAGGCTTGCTCCACCGAATTTCTCGATCCCGGTCTTCACCAGCAGTACCTCGTCAAGACGGGCCGGGCTGATGTAATCCACTTCCGCCCGGCGGACCACGAACTGAACGTCATCATCCTGTTCGAAGGCCAGCATGCCCATCTGGTCCACACCGAGGAGCCTGAGCATATCAGACCGTCCCCGTTCCAGATATTTGAGGTAATTGGCGTAATAGACGATCCCTCCCGCATCGGTATCCTCGTAATAGACCCGGACCGGCAGGATATGGATGCCGTCTTCCAGGACACCCGCCAGACTATTTTCAAAATGTGGCGAAAATTCAGTCATCGTCACTTTCTTTGTCAATGTCGTCAAAATCGAACTGGGCGGCGGGATTGGCTTTCGGCAGATCCAGGCCGATATGGGCAAATCCGGCCGGCGCCAGCATGCGTCCGCGCGGCGTTCGTTGTACAAAACCCGTCTGAATCAGGTAGGGTTCGATGATCTCCTCGATGGCGTCCCGGGGTTCGGACAGGGCCGCGGCCAGGGTTTCGATGCCCACAGGACCGCCGCCGTAATTGACCCCGATGCAGTTGAGGTACCGATGGTCCATGGCGTCCAGACCGGCCGCATCCACTTCCATCCGGTTCAGCGCCTTGTCGGCAATTTTTTCGTCAACCACGCCACTGCCGGCAACCAGGGCGAAATCCCGGACCCGGCGCAGCAGCCGTCCGGCAATACGCGGCGTGCCGCGGGCCCTTTTCGCCACCTCGAGCGCCCCTTTGGTTGTCATTTCCACCCCCAGCACCCGGGCGGCCCGGCTGACGATCTTTTCCAGATCCTCGGGTCCGTAAAATTCCAGCCTTGTCGGGATACCGAAACGATCGCGCAATGGCGTAGTCAGAAGCCCGGACCGGGTCGTCGCCCCCACCAGCGTAAAGGGCGGCAGGTCAATGCGTACGGAGCGGGCGGCAGGTCCCTCGCCGATGATCAGGTCGAGATGATAATCCTCCATCGCCGGATAGAGGATTTCTTCCACCGCCGGATTAAGCCGGTGGATTTCATCAATAAAGAGAATATCGTTTTCTTCCAGATTGGTCAGCAGCGCCGCCAGATCCCCGGCCTTGGAAATCACCGGCCCGGAGGTGGCCCGGAAATTAACCCCGAGTTCCCGCGCCATGATCTGGGCGAGCGTGGTCTTGCCAAGCCCCGGCGGGCCGTAAAAGAGTACATGATCCAGCGCGTCGCCCCGGGTGCGGGCCGCCTGAATAAAAATTTCCAGATTGTCACAGGCCTTGCGCTGGCCGATAAATTCCGCCAACCGGGTCGGCCGGATGGTGCTGTCAAACTCGTCCTCCGTGCGGGCCCCGCCGCTGACAAGTCTGTCTTCACCTTCGCTCATTGACTCAACTCCTTAAGACCGAGGCGGATCAGTTTTTTTACATCGGCGTCCTCGCCAAGCTCACGGGCCACCGTGTTGACCGCCACCCAGGCATCCGCCTGTTTATAGCCCAGATGCACCAGCGCCGAGACCGCATCCTGTATGTCGCCCACGCCCTCGGTGACGGCGACAGGAGCGGCGCCATCCCCCTTCAGGCCGGCCTGCACCGGCGTCATGGCAAATTTCGCCACCTTGTCCTTCAGTTCATTGACAATGCGGGTCGCCACCTTGGGGCCGACGCCGCTGGCCCGGGACACCGTGGTCTTGTCCTGGGCGGCAATGGACTGGGTCAGTTCATCGGGTCCGGCCACCGACAGGATCGCCAGCGCCACCTTGGCGCCCACGCCCTGCACCGTCTGCAGAAGCCGGAACCAGTCCCGTTCCAGTTCGCTGACAAAGCCGAACAGATGAATATGATCCTCGCGCACATGGGTGTCGATCAGCAGGGAAACATTTTCACCCATGCTTGACAGGTGATTGAGGGTGCGTCCGGAACAGAACACCAGATAGCCGACCCCGTTCACATCAATCACACACCAGTCTTCCCCCGTACTGTCCAGTATTCCCCTTAGTTTGGCTATCACCTCTGCCGTCTCCCCGGTATGATAATCTGCGCGCCGGGAGGCGCGGCCATGGCTTCCTCCAGCGGGTTTTTCCTTTTACTCATGGTTGAATGAAGGGAGCTGTGCCCGCCGCCGTTATGGGCATGGCAGATCGCCACGGACAGGGCGTCGCCCGCATCCTCGCCATTGATTTCGACCCCCGGCAGCAGCACGCCGAGCATGGCCATAACCTGCTGCTTGGCGGCATGGCCCGATCCGACCACGGATTTCTTGATATGGTTGGGCGTATATTCAGCCACCGGAATGCCGGACATGGCCGGCACCAGAAGCACCACACCCCGGGCCTGGCCCAGTTTCAGGGTCGATGTCGGGTTCTTGTTGACGAAGGTTTCCTCGACCGCGGCGGAATGGGGTTCCCAGTCGGCGATCACTGACGTCAGGCCGTCATAGAGCTGTACCAGCCGTTCGGCGAGCGAGCAGGAGGCGTCTGAATGCACAATACCGTTGGCCACATGGATCAGGCGACTGCCCTCCACATCGATGATGCCCCAGCCGGTCTTGCGCAATCCGGGATCAAGCCCGATCAGACGTTGCCTTTTTGTCACCCGTTCAGCTTCTCCAGAATTTCATCGGAAATTTCATAGTTGCCGTAAACATTCTGAACGTCATCCAGATCGTCCATCACATCCAGCATTTTCATCAGCTTCTCTGCATCTTCCTCGCTGACGCCGACAGTATTTTGCGGTTTCCAGATCAGGCGGGAGGATTTCGGCTCGCTGCCCACAGACTCCTCAAGCGCCGTAGTGACCGTATGCAGGTCTTCCATGGCGCAATAGATCTCGTGGGTTTCATCGTCAGAGTTCACATCCTCGGCGCCGGCCTCGAGGGCCGCCTCGAACATGGCGTCCGCGTCCATGACAGAGGCATCAAAAACAATCTCGCCAACCTTGTCGAACATAAAGGACACACTGCCGCTTTCACCAAGATTTCCGCCATTTTTGGCAAAGGCCGTGCGGATTTCGCTGGCCGCCCGGTTACGGTTGTCAGTCAGGGCCTCGACAATGATAGCGGTGCCGCCGGGGCCATAGCCCTCATAACGCACTTCCTCGTAATTGTCGCCTTCGCCGCCCTGGGATTTGTTGATGGCGCGCTGGATATTATCCTTGGGCATACTGTTGGACTGGGCGCTTTTAACCGCCAGCCGCAGCCGCGGGTTGGCGTCGATATCCACACCGCCCATTTTGGCGGCAACGGTGATCTCTTTCGAGAGTTTACTGAACAGGGAGGACCGTTTTTTGTCCTGCGCACCCTTCCGGTACATGATGTTTTTGAACTTGGAATGTCCTGCCATGGATCTACTTCTTTCTTACGTCTTCTGGTCTTCTTTCAGTTTTCATACTGGCGGGCCCTCGGGCATGAAACCGGCCGCCGGAAAACAGGGTTTCCCCCTTGTACTTCACCGAGTCGGTTTTGTGAACAGGAATTTCAGAAATCCCGGGAATGTCGATACAAAGTGATGTCCGGACCTCTCCCCGACCGGACTGCGATAAAATCGCATGACAATCAAAAGTTTTTCAGAACCGTAAAGTTAACCCGTAAAACTGTCAGAATTTTTTACAAAATTAGAACATTTAAAGGATCTAAATTAAGTAAAATCATTATTTTTCAATTGGTTATAAGATTGGCACACCATTTGCTTTGGGTTTCCCATAATTTAAATAATCTGAGGAAAATTAAAATGAAAAAACTGGGTATTATTCTAACAACGCTTGCGGCGGTGCTTTTTGCCTCTTCCGCCTATGCCGTCACCGTACAGTATAACTTTGCCGGCCTGCAGGACATCGACACTGATTTTGAAACTTTCGCCAATGGCAATGTTGCCGACAGCGGCACCATCCTGGACGTAAACGTCTCCTTTCAGGTTACGCCTGACTATGCCGATGACATCAGCGTGTGGCTTAACCATAACGGCACGTCCGTCCTGTTGATCCCGGCGACAGAGGAAGATGTGAGTGACTCCTATTATGATGCCCTTATGGATGATGAATCCAACAACATCCTGCCTGAGACAGGCACCGTTGACGGTACTTTCAGACCTTTACAAAATCTGAGCGCCTTCGATGGCATGAACGCCAACGGCCTCTGGAGCCTGAGCTTCCTTGATACCTACGAGCCCTTTAGCGAATTCAATGACCTGCTCGGCTGGAGCCTCTATATCACCTATGACGACGACTTTGTCACAGCCGACGTTCCCGAACCCGCCGCCCTCGGCCTGCTTGGCTTTGGCCTCGCCGGTTTCGGCCTCGCCCGTCGCCGCCGCGGCTAAATCGAATAAATATCTTTAAAGAAGGCGGCCTCTGGATGTTACTTCCGGGGGCCGCCTTTTTTTATGCCTACAGCTCGGGAAGGGTTTCTTTCAGGCGGGCGCCGAGCCTCACGGGCTCGATCCGTTTGGCAAGACCGGTGCGGTCGTCGGTTTCGACAAACACCCCGCAGACGGTCCCTTCGCCCATGGCCGGGCTGAAACGGCCACTGGCGATCTTGCGGGTAAAGCGCTGCAATGGTTCTTCCTTGTCCATGCCGATCACCGAATTATAGTCGCCGCACATGCCGGCATCGGTCTGGTAGGCGGTGCCGCCGTCGAGGATCTGGGCATCGGCGGTCGGCACATGGCTGTGCGAGCCGACCACAAAGGACACACGGCCGTCGCAGAAATGACCCATGGCCATTTTTTCCGAGGTCGCCTCGCAATGAATGTCGACAAGAATGAAATTGACGGTATGGCCGAGCCGGTGTTTGGCGAGCTCCGCCTCGACAGCGGCAAAGGGATCGTCCAGCGGATCCATGAAGATACGGCCCATGGCATTGATGATCAGGGCCGTGCGCCCGCGGGAAAGCTCATAAAGTCCGGCGCCGAGGCCGGGCGTGCCCTTGGGGAAATTGATCGGCCGGATCAGGCGTTTTTCCTGACTGATGAACTGGGCGGTTTCCTTCTGGTCCCAGACATGGTTGCCGGTGGTGATGGCGTCAACGCCGCCTTCCAGCAGCTGGTCGCAGATTTTCCGGGTGATACCAAAACCGGAAGCGGCATTCTCCCCGTTGACCACCACCATGTCCAGTTTCAGTTTTTCGCGAAGCTCCGGCAGTTTTTCCAGTACCAGACTACGGCCGGACCGGCCCACAATATCACCCAGATATAAAAATTTCACAAACTGCCTTTCGTTCTTTCGTCCTGGAACCTGTATATATTTTCTTCCGTGATGATCATGTCCAGCGGCTGGTCATGCACATCGGCAAAGACATCATCCCGCCTCTGGCCCTCGAAGGCAAGGCCGATGGTCAGCAGATCCTCGTTGCGGCTCCGGTAGGCATGCAGGGTGCGGTCGTAAAAGCCGCCGCCGTAGCCGAGCCGGTGCCCGGCCCCGTCAAAGGCCAGCAGCGGCACCAGCATCACATCGGGCATGACCTCGTGACATTTCTCGTCGGGTTGTCTGGTGCCGTGCCCGCCGTCCTCCAGCGGATGAACCATATCCCATTCCCGGAACTTGAGCGCATGATCCCTGGCCACGATCACCGGCAGGGCAATACGGAAATGGGCCGCATGCAGCGCCTTCAGCACGGTCAGGCAGTCCAGTTCGCTGCCCAGCGTATGATAGCCGGCGACAATGTCGGCTTCTTCCAGTTCCGGCAGCAGGATCAGTTGCGAGGCGACCTGGCGGGCGGCCATTTCCCCGATTTCATCCTTGAGCTCGAGCCGCTGGGCGGCAAGTTCGGTACGCAGTTTTTTCTTTGTGGTCATGGGGGTGTTACAGATCCGGGTTGTCTCGGGTTACAAATTAGGGAGCGCGGGACCGTCGCTGCCGTGATTTTATGATTAATCCTCCGGAACCTGGTTTACAGGTGGGCGCCGTATAAAGAGACCACGGTCTCCACAGGGACAGCTCCCCGGATGGAAATTATAGCCCCAGGGAATAAAGAAAATCACGCACAGGGCAGTACCCGCGCCGTCCTTATATGTAGGCATGAACAGTCAAAAGGGCAATGGGGGAAATTGAAGAAGAAAACTTAAAACGAACCCTATTTCTCGAAGCTTCATTTATGGACAGTTGAATCACTATCCTATAAAATCCACTTTTAGCTTTAATTTAAGGCTCAGGAGGTGAGAATGAATACCAAATTCAGTTACCTGTATAGGGATGCAGCAAACTATAAAAACTTCCATGATGTTATTATGACTGGAATTGTGGAACTGGATCAACTCGAACCTTTTTTACATGAGGGACAGTTTTTCATTCCCTCCGAAGTCGGGCTCCCGGATTTACAGGATACTCCCCTAACATATGATGATCACATTTGGCATGAGATTTCCGCCGTTACGCCAACAGAAGAAAAACCGACAGTTAACACTCAAGCCGACATTTTCTTAAATCACTTTGCGAGTGTCTCAAAAAATAACTGGAACGAAGACAGTGTGTATAAGAAGAAGGGGATGCTTTGAGTAATAGTAGAGGTCGGCCGTGGACCAGAGAGGAACTGATCCTAGCCATCAACTTATATTGCCAGATACCATTTGGGCAAATTCACACAGGCAATAATGAGATCAAGAAACTGGCGGAAAAACTTGGACGAACCCCGGGTTCCATAAGTTATAAATTGGCAAACTTCGCAAGCATTGACCCCTCCCTTGATAGAGAGGGCGCAAAAAACACCAGCAAGCTGGACCGCGAAGTCTGGAATGAATTCTTCCATAATTGGGATGAAATGATCCTCCAAAGTGTCGCAAGAGCTGATGCTATAGAGCTTCCCTCTCAGGGATTTGGCGAATCTCCAGCCCCTGAATTTCAGTATGGCACAGACGTGGAGAGAACTGTTGCAGTGAGAGCAAATCAGAATATTTTCCGAAGGATGATTTTATCATCCTATGATGAGCGATGCTGTATCACTGGAATCAAAAACACTGAGCTTTTAGTTGCCAGCCACATTGTTCCTTGGTCAAAAGACAATCAGAACAGATTAAACCCCATGAATGGTCTTTGTCTGAACGCTCTCCACGACAAGGCCTTCGACAAGGGGTTGATCACGCTGGGCGAAAAATATGAAGTTATTGTCTCGAGAAAACTGAGCCATCAATTTTTTAAAGAATACGAAAATCAGCCTATTCTGTTACCCCGCCGCTTCCTACCGGACCAAGAATTTTTGGAATTTCACCGAACAAACGTATATGAAAAAGCTAACGCCCTGAACTAAACCCCCTCGAGGGTCCGGGCGAGGGTTTCGACCTTTTTCACCGCCTGTTCGAGGGTCTTTTCAAACACTGCCGGGCTGTCCAGTTCCAGCGAACCGTGTTTCACATCATCGAGCTCGTCGGCCAGAAGGATGGCGGTCATCAGCATCAGGCGGCTGTCGGTGATGGCGCCCATCTGGGATTTGAGCTGGTCGGCCTTGGCGTCGACAAAGGCAGCCAGATTACGCAGGCGCTCTTCCTCGCCGTTGCGGCAGGCCAGATGATACTGTTTGTTGTTAAAGGTGACGATGGTTTCGGCCATGTCCTGCTCCTGCTAACCAGACGTCGTCTAGTGGATTGTTTCTTCTTCAATCAGGCTGTCAAGCTGCCGCAGGGTGATGTCCAGTTCCCGGTCCGCCGATTCGGCCCGCTCCTGAAGTTCCTGGTTTTCCATTTCCAGAATCTCATACTGCTGTTTCAGTTTCTCGACAGCCTGCCTGAGCTGTTTGTTTTCCGATTCCAGACGGCTCATCCGGTCTTCCGCTTCACCGCCGGCCTCGCCGCTTTCCCGCTTGCTGCGGGCTCTGATATCAAGGGCCGCGCGCTCCAGTCTCATGAGGGCTTCGTCAAGCTCGACCCTCAGCTTTTCCGCGTTTGATGTATCTTCCTTGAACGGCATTCTTTCAACCCCTTTTTACGGTCCGGGGACCGTGTATTTTATATTTCCAAGCCTAGACTCATTTGCAGGCGAAAATCCACTTAAAACGATTTTCGGGGCAATTTTTCGTTAAAAATGCCAAAAAATCATCAAAAAATGTAAAATTAACGATAAGAATCTCCATCAGGGGGCAGAAGAATGTTGACGGGCGAGCCGGTTTTGTCCATTGTGCCCGCGACTGAAGACAGAGTGCTTAACTTCATTAATTACACAGTAGACCGGCAAGAGAAATATGACTGCATCACATGGCGATATGGCCAACACGATCCGTGCCCTCAGCATGGACGCCGTACAGGCGGCAAATTCAGGTCACCCCGGCATGCCCATGGGCATGGCAGACGTGGCCACGGTTCTTTTCACAAAATATCTGAAATATGATCCCAAATGGCCGGACTGGCCGAACCGGGACCGTTTTGTGCTGTCTGCGGGCCATGGCTCCATGCTGCTCTATTCGCTGCTGTACCTCACCGGTTATGAAAACCCGACCCTGGAGGAAATCAAGAATTTCCGCCAGCTGCACAGCCCCTGTGCCGGCCATCCGGAATTTTCCGAACTGCCGGGCGTGGAAATGACCACCGGTCCGCTGGGCCAGGGTCTGGCCACCTCTGTCGGCATGGCGCTGGCCGAACGGCTGAGCAACGCCCGCTGCGGTGACATCATCGATCATTATACCTATGTGCTGGCCGGCGACGGCTGCCTGATGGAGGGCGTGAGCCACGAGGCCATTTCCATGGCCGGGCACCTGAACCTCTCCAAACTGATCGTGTTGTGGGATGACAACAGCATCAGCATCGACGGCAATACCAACATCACCACCAGCGACGACCAGATCGCCCGCTTCCAGGCCCACGGCTGGCACACGGTTGCCATCGACGGCCATGACCCGGACGAGATTTCCGCCGCCATCGAGGAAGCAAAGCAGGCCGGCAAACCGTCACTGATTGCCTGCCGCACCACCATCGGCTACGGCGCCCCCAACAAGCAGGGCACCTCGGCCACCCACGGCGCACCGCTGGGCGCTGACGAAATTGCCGCCGCCCGGGATTTCCTGAGCTGGCCCTATGCCCCGTTCGAAGTGCCGGACAATATCATGAGCGCCTGGCGCAATGCCGGACAGCGCAACGCACAGGCTGCCGCCGACTGGAAAGCCGCCTGGGATGCACTTGATGCAGATGTCCGCGCCGATTTCGAACGCCGCCTGAACAAAGAGCTTCCGGCCGGCCTGAAAGACGCCATCAACGCCTATAAAAAGCAGCTGGCGGCAGAACCGAAGAAAGTGGCAACCCGCAAGGCCTCTGAAATGGCGCTGGGCGTGATCAACCCGATCATGCAGGAAACCATCGGCGGCTCCGCCGACCTGACCGGCTCCAACAATACCAAGACTCCCGACATGCACCCGGTGACGCCTGACGATTTCTCCGGCCGTTACATGTATTACGGCGTGCGGGAATTCGGCATGGCCGCGGCCATGAACGGCCTGGCCCTGCACGGCGAATATATGCCCTACGGCGGCACCTTCCTGGTCTTTACCGATTACTGCCGTCCGGCCATCCGCCTTAGCGCCCTGATGAAACAGCGTGTGGTTTACGTCATGACCCACGACAGCATCGGCCTTGGCGAGGACGGCCCGACCCACCAGCCAATCGAACATGTGGCATCCCTGCGGGCCATGCCCAATGTGGCCGTCTACCGGCCCTGTGACGTGGTGGAAACCGCCGAATGCTGGCTTGCCGCCCTCGAAGACGCGGACCGCCCCAGCGTGCTGGTGCTGACCCGCCAGAATCTGGAACAGCTGCGGCTTGAACATACGGACGAGAACCTGTCCGCCAAAGGCGGTTATGTGATGAAAGAGTCCGACGGCGAAGCCGTCGCCACCCTGATGGCCACCGGTTCCGAAGTGGAACTGGCCATGCAGGCGCGCGAACAGCTTCAGGCCCTCGGCATTCCGACCCGCGTGGTTTCCCTGCCGAGCTGGGAGCGTTTTGCCGAGCAGGATGACGCCTACCGGGCCGAGGTCCTTGGCCATACCACCGTCAATGTCGCCATCGAGGCCGGCTCCACCCAGGGCTGGGAACGTTTTGTCGGCCGCAACGGTGTCGTCATCGGGATCGACAGCTTCGGCGCGTCTGCCCCGGCTGATCAACTGTTTACCTATTTCGGGCTGACGGTCGACAATATTGTCAACGCCGTCAAAAAGAAGATTTAATTGTCTAACTAACGGAGATTACCCTCATGACAACTCGTGTAGCTATCAACGGTTTTGGTCGTATCGGCCGTCTCGCCCTGCGTGCGATTTACGAATCCGGCCGGACCGACATTGAAGTCGTCGGCATCAACGATCTTGGTCCTGTGGATATGAATGCCTATCTGCTGAAACGTGACTCCGTTCACGGACCTTTCCCGTTCGACGTCAATGTCAACGGTGACGTGATCAACCTGGGCCGCAACGACATCAAGGTGACTGCCGAGCGCAACCCGGCCGACCTGCCCTGGGGCGACCTGGGCGTTGACATTGTTTACGAGTGCACAGGCATCTTCACACACCGCGACAAGGCCAAGGCCCATCTCGACGCCGGCGCCAAGAAAGTGCTGATCAGCGCACCGGGCACCGAAGTTGACCTGACTACTGTATATGGCGTCAACAGCGACAAGCTGGAAGCCGGCCACACCATCGTGTCCAACGCCTCCTGCACCACCAACTGTCTGGCCCCTGTTGCCCAGGTGCTGAACGATCTGGTCGGTATCGAAAAAGGCTATATGACCACCGTGCATGCCTACACAGGCGACCAGCCGGTGCTTGACACCCTGCACAGTGACCCGCGCCGCGCCCGCGCTGCCGCCCTGAGCATGATCCCGACCTCCACCGGTGCAGCGAAAGCCGTTGGCCTGGTGCTGCCGGAACTGGCCGGCAAGCTGGACGGTTCAGCGATCCGGGTCCCGACACCCAACGTGTCCATGATCGACCTGAAATTCGTCGCCAAGAAATCCACCTCGGCCGATGAAATCAACGCCGCCATCCAGGAAGCCGCCAACGGCCGTCTGAAAGGTGTTCTGGCTTACATTGATGAGCCAACAGTTTCCATCGACTTCAATCATGATCCGCACAGCTCCAGCTTTGATTCAAGCCAGACCAAGGTTATGGACGGCACGCTGGTCCGGGTGCTGAGCTGGTACGACAACGAGTGGGGCTTCTCCAACCGTATGTCCGACACCGCCAAAATCATGGCCTCCCTCTAATCTGAACCGGGGGAGCCTGATGGCGACTTTTAAAAACATTGAAAGCCTGGGCGCGCTTGACGGCAAGCGCGTCCTCGTTCGCGCCGACCTGAACGTGCCCATGAGCGACGGCCAGGTTTCCGACGACACCCGCATCCGGTCTGTGACACCGACCATCAAGGCGCTGGCCGACAAGGGTGCCCGGGTTATCGTCCTGTCCCATTTCGGCCGGCCCAAGGGCCAGGTCGTCCCGGACATGTCGCTGGAAGTTCTGGGCCAGCCGCTGGCCAACATCACCCGGCTGCCGGTCTCCTTTATCAATGAATGCATCGGCGACGAAGTGGCGGAAGTCATTGACGCCATGGAACAGGGCTCCGTCCTGCTGCTGGAAAATGTGCGTTTCCATGCCGGTGAGGAAAAGAACGATCCTGACTTTGCCAGGGCGCTGGCCGCCAACGGCGACGCCTATGTGAATGACGCCTTTTCCTGCTGCCACCGGGCCCATGCCTCCACCGAAGGCATTGCCCATCTGCTGCCCAGTGCCGCCGGTCTGGCGCTGGAAGCAGAACTTGTGGCGCTGGAAAATGCCCTCGGCACCCCGAAACACCCGGTCGCGGCCGTGGTCGGCGGCGCCAAGGTCTCCACCAAGCTCGACGTGCTGACCCATCTGGTGGAAAAAGTCGACCACCTGATTATTGGCGGCGGCATGGCCAATACTTTCCTTGCGGCGCAAGGGATAGATGTGGGCAAGTCGCTGTGCGAGCATGACCTGGCCGACACCGCCCGGGATATCCTGAAGCGCGCCGAGGCAGCCGGCTGCAAAATCCACCTGCCGACCGATGTGGTGGTGGCGAAGGAATTTGCCGCCAATGCGGCCAACCGTACCGTGGCGCTTTCCGAAGTTGCCGCCGACGACATGATCCTGGATGTGGGCCCGGACAGCGTGGCGGAGCTTGCAGGCGCCCTCAAGGGCTGCAAGACCCTGATCTGGAACGGTCCCATGGGCGCCTTCGAGATCGAGCCCTTTGACATGGCCACAGTCGCCCTTGCCAAAGCAGCAGCAGTACTGACCGAGTCCGGCAGCCTGCTCAGCGTGGCCGGTGGCGGCGATACGGTCGCGGCCCTCAACCATGCGGGCGTGGCCGACAAGTTCACCCATATTTCCACCGCCGGCGGCGCCTTCCTCGAATGGATGGAAGGCAAGGAGCTGCCGGGAGTAAAAGTCCTTGAAGTATAGCTTTTGTTAATGTCCCGGGCCTGAAGGGTCCGGGATTTATATTTAAAACAAGATCATATACAGAAATACACAGATAGAGATAACGAGGTAAATGACATGAGAATGACACGCAAGGTAAAGCAGATCCTTTCCTATTATGAAAGTGACAATCCGGGCACCAAAGCCAACCTGGCCCGCATCCTGATGAACGGCAAACTCGGCGGCACCGGCAAAATGATCATCCTGCCGGTTGACCAGGGTTTCGAACACGGCCCGGCCCGCAGCTTTGCCCCCAACGCCCCGGCCTATGATCCCCATTACCATTACCAGCTGGCCATCGACGCCGGCCTCAATGCCTATGCCTCCACGCTGGGCATGCTGGAAGCAGGCGCCGACACCTTCGCCGGCCAGATCCCGACGATCCTGAAAATCAACAGCTCCAACAGCTGGGCCATGACCAAGGACCAGTCCATCAACGCCAGCGTCAATGATGCGCTGCGCCTGGGTTGTTCCGCCGTTGGGTTCACCATGTATCCGGGGTCCGAATTCGCCCTCGAGCTGATGGAAGAATTCCGCGAGATCGCCGAGGAAGCCAAGGCTGCCGGCCTCGCCGTGGTGCTGTGGTCCTATCCGCGCGGCGGCAAGCTGACCTCCGCCGGCGAGACCGCCATGGACGTGGGCGCCTATGCCGCTCACCTGGCGGCCGAACTGGGCGCCCATATCATCAAGGTGAAACTGCCGAGCGACCATCTGGAACAGCCGGAAGCCGAGAAAGCCTTTAAAGAAGCCGGTATCGACATTTCCACCCAGGCCGCCCGCGTCGCCGAAGTGATGCGCTCCTCCTTCAACGGCCGCCGTATCGTGGTCTTCTCCGGCGGCGCCAAGAAAGGCGCCAACAGCATCTATGACGACGCCCGCGCCATCCGCGACGGCGGCGGCAACGGTTCCATCATCGGCCGCAACACCTTCCAGCGCCCGCGCGAGGAAGCGATCGACATGCTGAACAAGATTATTGCCATCTACAAAGGCCAGGACTAACATTTCCTGACCGCCACCGAATGAAACAGAACCGGGCCCGCTTCAAGCGGGCCCGGTTTTTTTGTTGGTTGCCATCAATTAAATACACCTATAAAGTTTATAATACTATACCCATAGGTGCACTTAAATATGACCATTGCTTCTGAGAACTTAGAAGATTTCAAAATCATGCTTGATGGAATCAATGATTTTGCAAACAAGTGTAGAGATCCTGAATCTGCACTTGATACAGCGAAATCAATGGGAATGGATATTCTTAGATATCAAATAGCACCCTCAAACGGTTTCTATGAACGTCATAAGGAACTCGATAAGAAAATACTTGATAGCTTACGACATGGAAATTTGAATATACAGCGCAAAGGTTACTTAGCACTTTGCCGCATAGTAGATCGAACTTTATACAAATCAAAGCCACCCATTCGAAATAAAATCGCATTTTCAACACTGAGTAAGAGAGTTGTGGATTTATTCCTGCTCGAAATGGCCGTCCACAAAAAAACTATGAATCAATCTCTAGCGGACAGCATTATCAATAAATCAAGAAATAACATTCTCAAAGAACTAGCCCCAACAACTCATTTTTATCCTTGCATAATTACAGATGATAAAGTGTCAGATGAATTCAACTTTGGGCCTGTTACTTTCTATACGAAAGACAGGTTTTTGGAAAACTACGAGCATGAATTTAGAACTGATGAAAATAACAAATTGCACACGAAAGCATTAGAATATTATTCTCAATTTCCTTGGATCGCCAAAGTATTTGTTCCACAAGTTGAGATCGAAAAATCCAGACAGATGTCAAAACAAGCCGTAATCTATGCATTAAGTGTGATTAAACTCATTTTAGAGCCACATGCAGGAAAGCGTATAAAACTCTGTGGTGGCACAGAAAATCCATATATGGCTGAATTTAAGATTCTAAATGATCAGCCCTATGCTATGATCACCAGCACGGCGAAATACATCAGTGCAGATGACAAACTATCCAACATCCTCCACGAAAATCTGGATCGAATTTCCAATTTGTCTGGACAACTATTAAGCTTTTTTCTCTCAGGAGAGGAAGTAGCATTAATTTATCAAAGATTGCTAAACTCTATCTGGTGGTTTGGTGATGCCGTTAGTGAAATTTCGGAAAGCGCCAAAATCGTAAAATACGTAAATGCAATAGAAGCAATAGTAATTACAGACGATAATAAAACAACTGCTCAATTCAACAATCGTGTATTAGGGCTTGTAACTCCTGTAAGAGAATACCTTTTCGATGACACGATGAAACTCGATAAGAAGATCAGCAAACTTTATGATCTAAGATCCAAACTTGTTCATGGAAGAAAAAGCCCGATTGATACTAAACTTGCCGAAAATATTTTCTTTGCACATGATTTAGCAAGCAAAGTTATTATCAGCTCTTTTTATTGGACTTCTATGATCGCCGAAAAAGATCACAACATGACTATTAAGTCGATACACAAAGAATTTGAGAATTCATTAGAAGAATTCGTCCGAAAATGTGCATCTAGTTAAAGAGAAACACCATGAATAACCAGTCAATCCATTTTGCCGCCCGCGATATCCTTGCCCGGCTGGACAGTGGGGAAGAGGAAACCATTCCCTTTGACATGGTGGAAAAATTGTCCCGGGGCGAGGAGCATCCGCTGGCGCTCTGGCGCAAGCACCGCGACCTGAAGGCCAAGGAGCTGGCGGAACAGGCCGGGATCAGTAGTGTTTATCTGTCCGACATTGAAAACCGCCGCAAGCCCGGCACCCTGCCCTTGTTCATGAAATTTTCTGAAATCCTCAATGTCGCCCTAGACGATCTGGTCGACTGGCCGCAGGATTAATTCTTCATGTCTATGCTCAAAAATCTCTTTCACTGGCAACGGGGCAGGCAGAAAAGCGGCTATGACAAAATGCTGCTCTGCAGGGCCTATTGGCCGGTAAAGTTTGACATGTACCTGCTTCGTTTCCCCGAGGGCAGTGAAATCCCATTACATCGGGATCGGGTAGATAACGGCGAACATTATCGTCTCAATATTGTCCTAAAAAAGTCCCGGATCGGGGGACAGTTTATTTGCAACGAGCCGATTTTTGAAACAGACAGAATAAAACTGTTCCGTCCTGACATTTCCGAGCATAAGGTCTCGAGAGTAATCAGAGGCAGTCGCTATCTATTGAGTATCGGCTGGATCAGAGATTAGCCAGACATTTTTCCTTTGGAAATCCTCGCTGACACCCCCCTGCCCTCAAATTACCGCTGTTCCTGCCTGCTGTTTTTCGATAGTCTCACGGAAACAAGCCACAGGATCAAAAGCCGCAGATGGAAGAACATTATCACGCCCTGACCTACCTCGCCAGCATCCTGGCGGCTGCCTTTGTCGGTGGCGCGGTGTTCCGGAAATTCAAGCAGCCGGTGATGATCGGCTATATCATCGTCGGGCTGGTGCTCGGCCCGTCGGTCCTCGGCCTGGTGGCGGGGCGGGAGGAGGTTTCGCTGCTGGCCGAACTCGGCATCCTGCTGCTGCTGTTCGTCGCCGGGATGGAGCTCGACCTCAATAATTTCAAATCGGTGTCCCGCATCGCCCTGATCACCTGCGCCGCGCAGATTGCCCTCGGGCTGGTCATCATGTTCCTGCTCGGCTGGCTGCTGGACTGGCCGTTCAACCGGTCGGTGCTGATGGGCTTCGCGATCTCCCTCAGCTCCACCGCCGTGGCCCTGAAAATCCTCGAGGATATGAACCTGAAGGACACGACTATAGGTCATTCCAGCCTTGGCATCCTGATCGCCCAGGACCTGGCGGTCATTCCCATGATCCTGATCATCGGCGCCATGCACACGGCGGAGGGGTTCAACTACTGGGGCATGGCCCGGCTGGTCATCGCCGTGGTGGTGATGGGCGGCATCATGTATGTGCTGACCAAAAAACCGCGGGCCTTTCTCAGGCTCTGGGTCCGGTTCGAACGGATCAAGGGCGAGGCCATGCAGGGACAGGCGGCGATCACCGCGCTGGCCTTCTGCTTCACCGCCTCGGCCGTGGCCGGTTTCTTCGGACTGTCGGCCGCCTACGGCGCCTTCCTTGCCGGGATCGTGCTCGGCCATACCATGAACCGGCATCAGCTGGAGGAGCACACCCGGCCCATTTTCGATGTCATGATCATGGTGTTTTTCCTGTCCATCGGCCTGCTGATCGACCTGCAGTTTCTGTGGGACCACCTGCTCGCGGCCTTTGCCGTCCTGTTCCTGACCATGTGCCTGAAGACGGTGGCCAATGTGATGATCCTGCGCTGGCTCGGCATGGCAAAAAGCGAGGCTTATATGACCGGCGCGGTGCTGGCCCAGGTCGGTGAATTTTCCTTTATCCTGGCGGCCATGGGCCTAGGCGCCGGGACCATCGACAATGACAGTTATAAATATGTGGTGGCGGTCATTACCCTGAGCCTGCTGTTCACGCCGCTGTGGCTGTATCTGGTCCGGCACAACGACAAACTGCCGCAATTTGAACTCGCCAGCCTGAAAGACCAGATCGAAAAGCTGAGAAAAAACGGCGCCAGCGGCGACGTGCGCAAAAAACACGGCGGGAAGAATGACCAAAGCCCCCCGTCCGACGACGACACCCAGGCAACATGATAGCCACACACCAGGTCCGCTTTTTATTTGACCGGGACGCGGATTGGGATATCAATAGATAAAACAGTCAGGATGGAATAAATGGCAGAAACACGTCTTTACCTTATCTCACCTCCCGCGATAGACCCGGAGCAGTTCGCCGAACAACTGAAAGATGCGCTGGACGGTGGCGATGTGGCAAGTTTCCAGTTGCGCCTGAAAGGCATTCCAGATGTGGATATCGAGCGGGCGGCAAAGCTGCTGATGCCGATCTGTCACAAGCATGACGTGGCCTTCCTGATCAACGACCACCCGAAGCTCGCCGCTCGCCTGAAGGCAGACGGGGTGCATATCGGCCAGGACGACACGCCTTACGCTGACGCGCGGGAGATTGTCGGTCCCGACAGCATTGTCGGCGTCACCTGCCACAACAGCCGTCATCTGGCCATGGAAGCCGGTGAAGCGGGTGCCGACTATGTGGCGTTCGGCGCCTTTTTTCCGACCGAAACCAAGGACGTCAGCCACAGCGCCGACAAGGAAATCCTGACCTGGTGGGCCGAACTGTTCGAGATCCCTTCGGTCGCCATCGGCGGCATTACAGTGGACAACTGCCGGGAGCTTATCGAAGCCGGGGCCGATTTCATTGCCGTTTCAGGCGGGGTCTGGAACCATCCTGAAGGCCCGGGCGAAGCCGTGCGTCAGTTTAATCAGATCATCTCGGAAGTCTGATCTTCCGGGTCAGGTTCCGCCTGCCTGCGTTCCCCGTACCGCTGGCGGGCGACTTCCCGGTTGCGTTTTTTCTTCTGTTCCTTCTGACGAATGCCGATGACGACCCCTCCGCCCCCGACCAGTCCGAGAAGACCAAGGGGAACATGAACGGGGAATTCCTCCTCTTCTTCGACGATCTCGAAACCGGGATGAGCATAGCCCTCATAGTCCAGGGTCGCGCCAATCAGTAGATAGTCCCCTTCCCCGTCCAGTGTAAAGGGCAGGATACCATCCTCCGACAGGTCACGCAGGGCCTCCAGGCTGAGGAATTTACTGCTGATGGAAAATTTGTCGGCAAATCCGTCCCATTGTTCGACCAGGGTCCGGCTGGTCAGCGAATAGGAGGCCAGTTCGCCGCCCGTTTCCGGATCAGGCTTCAGCCCCATAAAGCTTCTGCTTTGTCCCCGGTCATGCCGCTTTTCATGCTTGCGGCGGCTGGTGGCGGCAAAAAACCTGTCCGCCCCGATCTGCAGCCGGGCAACCTCGATCGGGTTTGAATAAAGAGTATAGATATCCTGGGTATATCGCTGCTCAAGCGCAGGCTCCTCAGTCCCGATAAGGCTTCGGGTTACGGTCCGGAGGGGCCGCCCGTCTTTCTCAGGCCGACCCCTTCGTTCCTTCACCTGCCATTGATCATTATCCTTGAAATAAAACGAAATCACCAACCGTGTCAGGGTAACCTGGGGGTTGTCGCCCCACTGTCCCCTGAGATCGAATTGTCCCTGATAAGGGCTATCCCCGCGGATCAGAATTTCCTCAGAGGAAAGACTGGCACTGCCTTTCAGGGTCGCAGCCGCCGTGGCGTCCACACTCCAAAGAGTGAAGAAGGTGCCGACAAGCGACATTTTGAAACCATCCCGAATCCGGTAGTCCGCCACTTCTGCTCCAGCGGGAAAAGTCCGACCTTCTGCCTGTTTCCCGTATTGGGGGAAGTTTCTTTCCCTCAAGTTGAACAGAAATTGTAGCCAACAAAAATATCCGATCCCTTAAAAATAGCTAAAAACTTATCTGTCTTGTTTCCTGTTTTCGGCCATCAGCAAACAATTTGTCCGAAACCGGATTAACCCAATATGAACCATCAGGTTCAGTAACGGTTCATGTGCCAGTCGCTATAAAGGGGGCACAACATTTTTTTCCTCCCTAGAGTTAGTGTTGTAAAATACTCAAGGGTCGCAGCTTTTCCCCCCTGGCTGCGGCCCCTTTTTTATTTGCAAATTGACAAACATATGGCAGCATGCCGGCCATGACTGAGAACAGACCACATATAGAAATATCAAAACTTGAGCCAGGCACCGGGCTGGACGACTGTTTCATGATCCGCCGGAAAGTCTTCATCGATGAACAACATGTCTCGGAAGAAGAGGAAATGGACGGCCTTGATGACCGGGCCGACCAGTATCTGGTTCATGTGGACGGCCGCCCGGCCGCTACCGCCCGGGTCCGCTATCCGGACGGCACCAAGGGCAAGGTGGAAAGAGTTGCTGTACTCAGGGAATTTCGCGGGCTTGGCCTGGGTCAGAAAATCATGGAAAAAATCATTGAAGATATTTCCGATCGGCACGGCATAAAAGAAATCCTCCTGGCCGCCCAGACACGGGTGACCGGATTCTATGAAAAGCTGGGTTTTACAGCCTATGGCGAGGAATTTCTCGACGCCAATATTCCCCATTTCTGGATGACCAGGCCGCCGCTGGCGAAATAGCCCGGACCACAAGGGAACATTCGCCCCTTTGCACTTTTTCCAGAAGTTCGGTCTCAGGTCAGATTTTCACATCCTTGACCCATTTTTCCGCCAGATCTCCGGAGATCGGGAACTTGAACTTCTCCCCCTGAAACGCCTTGATCATCAGCATGATCCAGGCAATGAGGCCGACCAGGCCGACCAAAGGCATCAAGGGGATGCCGATAACAGAAATCATGAGAAGAATATAAATAACATTCAGTCCGCCGAAGGTAACAATGGACTGCATGGCATGAAAGCGCACAGTTTCATTTTCCTTCTCGATCAGAAGAAAAATAAGCCCGCTTATCCAGCCAAGCAGATAACACAGGAGGCCGGCGACGTTTTCCTCTATTCCCGTACTCGTTTTTTCACTCATTTTATTCCCCTATCATTGGTGACCCAAAAAAGTCTAACCCTTTTCCGCTCCGGTTTCCAGCATGGTTAACAAAAAGTTAACACTATCCTCACCCTTGCACGGCCCCGTGACATTGTTTACATCAGTGGCATGACATATCCCGTTTTATATAGTTTCCGGCGTTGTCCCTACGCAATGCGTGCCCGCATGGGCCTTGCCCATGCCGGGATCACCTGCGAACTCAGAGAGGTTGTCCTTCGGGATAAGCCGGCGGAAATGCTTGCCCTGTCCCCCAAGGCCACTGTCCCGGTCCTGCAATTGCCCGACGGCACGGTCCTGGAGGAAAGTTTCGATATCATCAAATGGGCTCTGTCCCGGAATGATCCGGACAACTGGCTGTCCCGGCTTGACGATGCCGAAACGCTGGTCGCGGAAAATGACGGCTCTTTCAAGCAGTCCCTGGATAAATATAAATATGCCAGCCGCCATCCCGAAGAGCCGCAATCAAGTTACAGGGCACAGGGTGAAACCTTCCTTGAGAAGCTGAACAGCATTCTGTCTGAACAACGCTTCCTTGCCGGTGACCGGCCGGGCCTTGCAGACATTGCCGTTTTCCCCTTCATTCGGCAGTTTGCTTTTGTGGATAAGGACTGGTTTGACCAGCGTCCCTACGATGGGCTGAAGGACTGGCTTAATTTCCATTTGGAAAGCGCCCTGTTCAGGAACGTCATGACAAAATACGAGCAGTGGCACAGCGGAGATTCACCGGTGCTATTTACCGCTTTACACTCCCCTACTGACCTGAGTCAATGAATGGCGAGAATACTTGGCGCACTCTGAGTTAAATGATATGATCGCCGCTCAGGAGAAAGTATATGACAGCGCTGAATGTGGATACCATCAACTATATTGTGTCGCTTGCCCGGGAAGTCCAGCAGGACGCTCCCGACATCATCGAGGCGGAACTGGCTGAATCCCATGACAGTGAATTTCTGACTACCGATGACATTGCCCAGATTGCCGATGAAGGCAAGATGGAAGACCATGCCCAGGATACCACTTATCAGGCTTTTGTCGGCGCCGTTAAACGCATGAATGAGGAAGAGCGCAACGAACTGGTTGCGCTGATGTGGGTTGGGCGCGGCACCTATGGCAAGGATGAATGGGAACAGGCCGTCGCCGCCGCCGCGGAAGCCTCAAATGATCATACCGCGGATTACCTCATGCGGGCCCCGCTTCTTCCCGATTATCTGGAAGAAGGCCTGGCGCAGATGGAAGATCTTCTAGAAGAGGAAGAGTAACTGTCCAGCCGACCGTTTTTCAGGCGGGCCAGCCCCCTCACACCTGACTTATTTTTAAATATTCTCCGGAAAAATCGCGAAAAATCTTGATTCAGTAGAGTGTTGTTAATTTTTTATTATACCATATTAGAATATATTCACTCTCTATTTAGAATTATTAAAATCAAGTGCAGACCCGTGGTCCCGAGGATAATATAGTCAAATGAATAGAGGGCAACTCGTCTTTCCGCCTGAAGACAAAGAGAAGCAGGTCCATACGATTCTGGAGGAGGCCCCTCTTACTGACGCCTCGCTGATCCAGTCTTCGCGCTTGAAAGAAGTTCTGGATATCTGGCAACAGACTGCCGGCGCGACTGGCATTCCACCCTGGAGTTCGTTTAATCCGATGGATTTTACGGACCTGCTGCCGGCAATGAGCGTCTATAGTAACGAGGGAAGTCTGGAAGCACCTGATTACCTCCTGAGACTGGAAGGTGATCTGAGTTCCAAGTTTTTCAATGTGCCTACCTCTATGACCAGGATACAGGACATCCATAGTCATTCTCAGAAAGATTATCTGATCAACCATCTAACCACGGCCCTCCGTCAGAGGAAGCCGAACTATATTGTGCGCAACCTGGGCTGGAACAAAGGCCGGGACTATATTGAATATGAAATTCTGAGCCTGCCCTTCACCAGCAGGGAAGATGGAACCGCAGACAGGGTTTTATGCGCCAAGGTCTTTCAAAACAAATATTCCTCGCCGGATTCCTGACTAGCCCTCGCCAAAACCACTTGCTTGTATAAAAGGCCTGTTTAATTTAGAATTAAATTAGGTAAAGCGGGTTAAAGGCATCACGGTTATGGGTAAAAGCGAGACAGAAAACTTAAATGACGAGAAAATCGCAGACTCCTATTATCTCCTCATAGAAGCCCCATTAACCGACAGTTCGCTGATCAGGGACAAACGCCTGAAAGAAGTCCTGGAGTTTTGGGAAAGAAATAAACGCGGGGATAACGTTCCCCTGTGGAAGTGTTTTAATCCCATGCAGTTTACCGATATTCTGCCGACAATAAGCGTCTTTAGTAACGAAGGGACTCTTGAAGAGCCGGATTATCTGCTGCGGGTAGAGGGTGATCAGAGTGCTGAACTGATGAAACTCCCCACGTCCATGACCAAAGTGGAAAAAGCAGAGGGCTACTTCAGTAAAACCCGCCTCAGGAAGCTTCTGGATCTGATGGCCCGAACCAAAAAACCGACCTATTTTATTCGCAATATGGGCTGGAATGACGACAGGCACTATATAAATTATGAAATCCTCTCCCTTCCTTTTTCCAGCAGGGAAAATGGCCCCGTCGACAGGTTTCTTTCTGCGAAAGTATTTCATCGGATAAGCTTGGAAGACTAGAACTTCCCCCCCCTCCAATAAACAGTCAAGTGCTTGATCAGCAAGACGGAAGTTAGTTTATTGTAGTTCCCGCCGCCATCGAATTTTTCCTCCTGCTGCCTATCCCTTACAGACCTTGCCCCCAGCCCCCCCTATTACTTGTATGCGTCTCCCTTTTAATTTAAAATAAAACCGATAAATAATTTAAAAAACACGGTGGTTCACTAATGGGTAGTGATATTCAGGAAGATTCTTCTGGGAAGAAAGATATGGATTCTTCATATATCATTATAGAATCTCCTCTCACCGACAGCTCCCTGATCCGTACCCCGCGCCTGAAACAAGTCCTGGAATTTTGGGAACAAAACAAAAGCGGGGATGACGTTCCCCTCTGGAAGTGTTTCAATCCCATGGAATTTAAGGACCTTCTCCCGACAATCAGTCTTTTCAGCAATGAAGGAACCCCGGAAAATCCGGATTATCTTTTGAGGCTGGAGGGAGACCAAAGTGCCCAAATATTGGGCCTTCCCTCCTCCATGACTAAACTGAAGGATGCCGATGATTATTTCCGCAAAACCCGGATTGAGGAACATCTGGCTGTTATGGCCCAGTCAAAGAAACCGGTTTATTTTATTCGCAACCTGGGCTGGAGAGACAACAAGAAATATATAAATTATGAAATCCTCTGCATGCCCTTCACCTCAAAAGAAAAGGGCTTCGTTGACAGGTTTCTCTCAGTAAAGACCATCAAGACGGTATCCCTGAACCATTAGGCCTAGCTTTCCAAAAGCCCGTCCAGTGCATCATCTTCCAGGTGATAGATCGTGTGATGTTTTTCCCGGCGGGCACCAAGGGATTCATAAAACCCAATTCCGCTCTCATTGTCATCCATCACCCACCAGCGCACGAAATAACCGCCGGCCTCCCGGACCTCCCTAGCCAGATAGGCAAAAATCTTTTTGCCTATGCCCTGCCCCCGGAATGCCGGCTGGATATAGATATCCTCCAGGTAGATGCCAGGCTTGCCCCGATAAGTAGCAAAGAAATAAAAATAGAACGCCGACCCGACCGCCTGACCGTCAAGCTCGATGATCAGGGTTCGGGCTTTCGGATCCGGACCGAAAAGATGATGACGGAGCCCCTCTTCCGTCGCCTCCACCTTGTGCAGTTCATTTTCGTATTCCGCCAGTTCCCGGGTAAACCCCAGAAGGGTTGGGATATCCTCGACGGTTCCGGGCCGTAAATTAACTTTTGTCATGCTTTTTCTTCTCAGTCACTGTCAGAATAACTCCACTGCTGCCAGTTACCTGTACAATATCCCCGACCTTGCCGTCAAATTCTCCACTGACTTTCCACAGGGTATCGCCAATTTTAATCTTGCCCTCGCCATTTTCCATGTCAGATACCAGGGTATAGTTATGGCCGAGATACTGAGCCCCGCGCCTGTTCAATGTTGTATCCTCGGTTTCCAGCGGATGCTTTTTCAGATAGCTGCGCCCGGCAAAAACGCTCACAACAGCCAGCACGGAGAAAATTACAAACTGCATTTCCCAGGCCAGGTCCGGCGCCATCAGCACAATCAAACCGACAATGGCGCTGGCGATGGCGAGCCAGAGGAACACAACCCCCGGCATGGCTACTTCAAATCCGATCAACGCCAGGGCGGTCACAAACCAGAGCCAGTGATTGAAGACAATATCCTCGAACATTACAAAACCCTTTCCTGACTAGCCCGCTGTCGGGACACGTCCGCGATTAGTGCCCGGTTTCGGGGCACTTTTCAGTTCGTTAAGCATCTCCGTCATCCCGCCCAGAGCACCAATGACACCAGAGGCCTCCAGCGGCATAAAGACCAGTTTTTCATTTGGCGAGCGGGCGAAATCGCTCAAGGTCTCGACATATTTCTGGGCGATGAAATAATTAATGGCCTGGGGATCGCCGTTGGCGATGGCCTCAGAGACCATCTGGGTTGCCTTGGCTTCCGCCTCGGCTTCCCGCTCGCGCGCTTCCGCATCCCGGAAGGCAGCCTCACGCCGTCCTTCAGCTTCCAGAATGGCACCCTGCTTTTCACCTTCGGCCCGAAGGATTTCCGCCTGCCGAAAACCTTCAGCATCCAGTATGTTGGCGCGTTTTTCCCGCTCCGCCTTCATCTGCCGCGCCATGGCATCGATGATATCCCGCGGCGGTTCAATGTCCTTGATTTCAATACGGGTGATCTTGATGCCCCAGGGGGTTGTCGCCTCATCCACTACTGTCAGCAGACGGGTATTGATCTGGTCGCGCTGGGACAGTAGCTCATCCAGGTCCAGGGATCCCATCACCGTCCTCAGGTTGGTCATGGTCAGGTTGAGGATCGCAAGAACCATGTCATGGACCTCATAGGTGGCCTTGGCGGCGTCAAGAACCTGGAAAAAAACCACGCCATCGGCCCGCACCATGGCATTGTCCTTGGTAATCACTTCCTGGGAAGGCACATCCAGGACCTGCTCCTGCATACTGACCTTGGAGCCGATCCGGTCGACAATTGGAATAATCAGGTGCAATCCCGGCACCAGAGACTTTGTAAAGCGCCCAAAACGCTGCACTGTCCACTCATATCCCTGTGGTACGGTTTTGACACCAGAGAAAATAAGAAATACAGCAATAACAATCAGTGCTATGCCGAATGAGCTAAAACCTAGCATATCAGGGTCCCCTTTTTCCGTTAATATTCATGCTGGCAAAAAGATACCCTATCTGGCGCGATCGGGATACAGGATTGTAACTTTCTGAATCCAGCCATGAAAACGGCGGCCTCCCGGGCAGGGAAAGCCGCCGTCATTACATTCAAATCTTGCCGGTTAAAGCTGGGTCAGCACATGTTCGGCGCTCGAAACCCGGAATTCACCCGGCCCCTCGATATTCAGTTCCTTGAGCTCGCCATCCTCTATGATCATGGCAAAACGCTTGCCGCGGGTCCCCATACCGAAACCGGAGGCATCAAAGTCAAGCCCCAGCGCCCTGGTATAGTCCGCATTACCGTCGGCCAGCAAAGTCACTTTGCCGTCCGCTCCCTGGGCCTTGCCCCAGGCGCCCATGACGAAGGCGTCATTCACTGCGATACAGACGACTTCATCCACGCCTTTTGCCTTGAGGTCATCTGCATGTTCGATAAAACCGGGCAGGTGCTTGGCGGAACAAGTGGGGGTGAAAGCACCCGGAACCGAAAAAAGAACCACCTTGCGTCCGCCGAACAGGTCGGCTGTGGAACGGGGTTTCGGGCCATCGGCCGTCATTTCAACAAGGGTACCTTCAGGCATTTTATTGCCGGCTGAGATTGTCATAGTTTATCCTTTTTTGATTGTTTAACCCTGAGTGTAAAAAGCAGTGCAAAAGACATAAGAAACGGAACCAGTCTTTCAAGTATATCACCGACGGAATCCGGCTGCAGGTAAAAATATACCGTTGATGACACGCCCAGAACCATGGCCGGCAAAATACTTCGGGGATTGAGGCCAACACCTGCCAGCCGCAGCACAACGACCGGACCGAATGCCGCCCCGAGGGCCGTCCAGGCAAACATCACCCGCGAAAAAATATCCGACGGCAGATAAATGGCCACCACCACTGAAACCACACATAACAGACTGATCACAAGGCGGGAAACCCAGAGCCGGTTCTCCCCTTCATCGGGCTCCCCCATAATATCATGGGCGATGGCCGAGGCACTGACCAGAAGCTGGCTGTCGGCCGTCGACATGATCGCGCTCAGAACGGCCGCCAGCAGGATGGCGCCAACAACTGTGGGCAGAAGCCCGTCACTGAGTATAAAAAACAGGCTTTCCGGATCCGACAGAGGCCCGGGCACCAGAATTTTACCACACAGGCCAAGAACAACCATATTGCCAAGCACGACAACGAACCAGAAAATGGCATATTTCTGGGCCGTCCGGACCGATTTCTGATCCCGCAACGACATAAAGCGGGTCAGAAGATGCGGCTGTCCCAGCGCCCCAAGCCCCATCGCCATGGTTCCGACAATGAACCCGAGCGCCATCAATCCCAGGTTTGGTCCGCTGAGGGAAAGTTGTTCCGGCGTGGAGAGCGCATGGATTCCATTCCACAGGCCAACCGGGCCGCCCACCTCATAGAGGGCAGCCGTCGGCAAAAGAATCGCCGCCACAAGCATCAGCATCCCTTGCAGGGTATCAGTCAGGCTGACCGCCCAGAACCCGCCCAGAAGGGTATAGATCAGGACTATTCCGCCGCCCAGAATAATGCTGGTGGAGGAGGAAATCTCAAAACCGTTGGCAAAAGCCTTGCCCGCTCCCATGAACTGGGAGGCGACATAAAAGATAAAACAGAAAGTGACTACTGCGGCGGCAAAATAGCGAATATTTCGTCGCGTATGTGCCTCACCCTCCAGGGCCAGAAAGTCCGTAAGCGTGACCAGTTTCAGGTCATGGGCAACCTTCTGCAACCGCGGCGCCACCCATAACCAGGAAGTCCCGTGCCCAAGGATCAGGCCGGCAAACATCCAGACGGTGGAAATTCCGAATGTGAAGGCTGCCGCACTCAGGCTCAGGATCGACCAGGCCGACGCCGAACTGGCGGCATAACTGATGGAGGCGACAAAAGGTCCAAGGGTTCGATTACCGATAAAGAAATCGGCATTGTCGTGGGTTCTGCCCTTGGCCCAGAAACCGATCAGAATCAGTACAAGCTTGTAAGTCACCAGAGTGACCAGAATCGTTGTTTCCCTGGACATATCTTCCCCTTGCACAGATGATCACAGGCGACTTTCCGCCACCGTTTCTATTCTGTAACGATCCTAGCACGAACTTCCCGGGCCTGACCAGCCCCGGGCACCAGTGTCAGGATGACCTCCTCGCCGACAAGGCTGCCGTGGGATCGTTCCTGCGTATAGGGAATTTCAAACAACACGCTGTCGGCGCCATTGCGAAGCCTGGGCTCTGAAAAGTAAAAATCTTCCGGGCCCTCAACAAACAGATCCCGATAGGTGATGCCGCCGGACTCCGGTGTCTTCAGCGATACTGTCAGCAGGCCCTTGCCATTATCCTGTACATAAAGGAACCCGGGATCTTCCTCCCGGGGGACACGGTTGCGGAATTTTTCCAGCAGCGCCTGCTGGTAGAGAGATACTTCAAGGCCGGCCAGATTATCCAGTTCGAGCCTGTAATCCGCCGTCAACGGTATGCAAACCTCCTTGCAGATCATAAAATCCATTGTCAACGCCAGCGCCACCTGCCCGTCGCCACTGCCGAGATGCACCTCGATCGGCACAACAAGTTCGTCATGGTATACATTGGAGACATATCCAAAAAAAGTCATCCGCTCAGGCACAGGCCATTTCACAGCGATTTCCCGAAGATCCCCGCTGTTGTCCCAGTTCCAGGACGGCGGCATGCCCGCTTCGCCCGGGGTGCGCCAATAGGTCTTCCAGCCGTCCTTCAGCTTGACCTGCCATCCTATGTGAATGATTTTTTTCTGCGCGTCATAGTCCCCCACAAAAAGTCGCGAGGAAGTATATTGGTTACTGATCCAATGCGAAGAATTCTCCGCGGCCCCAGCGGAAAAGATAACCGCGACGGCAAGCAGGATTCCCTGTATGCTGCCTGCAATATTCCCGGACCAGACTATTTTAACTATACTTCTCATGCTGTGTATGTAACCCTTCCTGAGCGTGGATTAAAGTAACTAATTCGTGAAATAATTCCAGTTCGGGTCTGGTTTCACCGGCCGGGCTGTTGTAAAATGCTCCTCATTCTGACTCCAGAGCACAGAAAAACAGATCAAAAGGTTATTGCAGTGAAAAAACAAGGCTATCTGGAAGGCCAGTTGTTACTGGCGATGCCCGGCATGGCGGATCCCCGATTCGATCATAGCGTGATCTATGTCTGCTCCCACAATGAAGAGGGGGCCATGGGCTTGATTATCAACAAGCGGACAACGAGCATTGACTTTCCCTCGTTACTGGATCAACTGGATATAGATGTAGAGAGCAGCTTCAGCAGCAACGAAGCTCACTTGTCCGACCCCATCCTCCTGCATGCCGGCGGCCCGGTGGAAATCGGACGTGGTTTCATCCTGCATTCTGCCGACTATGTGCAGGATTCCACCATGATCATTTCCGAGACCATCGCGCTCACCGCCACGGTGGATATCCTCAGCGCCATCGCCCGGGGCGAAGGGCCACAGGACTATATTGTTGCCCTGGGCTACAGTGGCTGGGGTGCGGGACAACTGGAGCAGGAACTGCAGCAAAACAGCTGGCTTAATATCGAAGCCGACGAGGAGCTTGTCTTCAGGACAGACCTCGAACTCAAATGGCCGAGGGCAATGGCCAAGCTTGGCGTTGATGTGTCATTGCTCTCCATGGACAGCGGACATGCCTGACCCGGTCAGTAGCGACGGAAAACCCGGGGCGAAAGGAAACAACCAGGCTCTCTATGTAGAACCGGTAGAGCGTTTTCTTCAGGAGACTGATCTTTCTGTAAGCCTGGAACAGCTGAAAATAAAATTTTCCGAAGCGCTGGCAGAATTTGACTGCCCCTGGTTCAACTGTTTTTCCATTACAAACCTCGACCGCCCTCCGTCAAATGCCATCAGAATTTTGCACTATCCCAAGCACTGGGTCGAAAGATATATTGCCCAAAGCTATTTCCGGATAGACCCGGTCCTGACCGAAGCTCTGACAAACCATCTGCCCCTCATCTGGGATGAAGAGCTGAAACTCGAAAAATACACGCCGCAACAGGTCCGCCTTTTTCAGGAAGCGGCCGAAGCCGGCCTGAAACATTTTATAACCGTCCCCATCCATAAACCCGGCGCCTTGCCGGCAGTTGTCACGATTGCCCGCGACAAGAGATTTTCTGACCAGTCGCAAGTCAACATGCTCCATCTGCTGAGTCTCCACCTGCACGACCGGGCAGATAAAATTATCAACAGACAGGACCCGATGCATCGACGAAAGCAAATTCTGACACCGCGGGAACAGGACTGCATCACCTGGTCTGCCTATGGCAAAACCGACCACCAGATTGCAGATATTCTTTCTATCAGTCACAATACTGCCCATCGTCATCTGGAAAATGCAAAAAGAAAACTCGGGGCTTTCAACCGGGCTCATGCCGTCAGCATCGCCCTGAGACTGCGGGAAATCATACTTTAAAAAGACAGTCAGGCATATTTATCAACTCAGTTTTTCAAGGTATGCAATAATAGCATACCTGACCTGTGACATTAGGTGGTTCTCAACTTTAAGGACTCCCCCTATATACCTCCCCAGATGTTGTATGCGTCTAAGACTGAAATCCTCCCTTTTTATTTCAGTCGGATATAATCTCTTCTCCCCTTTGGGATTATATCCAGTTTCATTGTCTCCTAGGCATGAAACCTCCCTATATTTTTACTATGCCGGGCTTGTCCCGGCATTTTTTTTAAAAAAACGGGCGGCACAAGATCAGACATTACACCCTGTTATTAGTTTGTCTTACTCACAAATAATATCCTTCCAATAGCAATTAAAACAGAAGTTCATTCGATCTCAGCAAAAAAATAAACGTTAAAATTTTATCTATTAAATCTCTGTTAACTAGTTACATATTAAACAGAAATCAGGATTTGAAGATATCCCGTCCACAGCGCAGGGCCGCCACAGGAATCAGGATATCGTAAACCTGACTTGGATTGAGTTAATTATTATTAGGGTACTATATTATGACGAACGTAAGAACCATTTTGAAAATTGCCACGCTGGTTTCAGCACTTGCTCTTCCCCTCAGCTTTGCACAGACCGCAAGCGCCGGTGACATCAAGTCCTGGCAGACTTCCATCGTGAAACTGGTTGCCAAAAAGCAGGTTTATCCCCGCGCTGCCATGAATGATGAACTGGAAGGTCGCGCCAAGGTAAAAATCAGCATCGATCGCACCGGCGCCATTACCGCTCACGAACTGGTCGAATCTTCCGGCCACGACGTTTTTGACCAGGAAGTTGAAGCTCTGGTTTCCCGGATCAACCCGCTGCCGACTCCGCCGGCCGATCTGGCTGACTCCAACCTCAGCTTCATCCTGCCCCTGACCTGGGCGATCAACTAATTACTGCTGTTTGCAAAAATAGCCTGTATGCGTAAAAAGAGCCGCCCCTTGGGGCGGCTCTTTCCATTTTCAATGCCTGATACTTAATAACCGGCCGCCTGGCCGTCCTTGCGCATCTCGCTGGCCGCCTTATAGACATCCTGCTCATAATCCCGCAGAATTGCCTGATAGCCGCCATAACCGCCTTTGCCGACACGAACATCATGCCCTTTGGCCCTCAGCTCTTCCACTACTTCAGGGAGAACACCGCTCTCCACATGCAGGACGCCGCCATCATGCATGATTTCCCCTGTGGGCTGGCTTGATCCGTCATGACGATAGCGGGCCGCGTCGCCGGCTTCCTGAACATTCATACCGAAATCAATGATATTGGTGACGATCTGAGCATGACCCTGCGGCTGCATGCCGCCGCCCATGAGACCAAAGCTCATGAAGGGCTTACCATCCTTCATGATAAAGGCGGGGATGATGGTATGGAATGGCCGCTTGCCCGGGGCATAGACATTGGGATGCCCTTTCTTCAGGGTAAAGAGCTCCCCCCGGTCCTGCAGCATGAACCCAAGGCCATCCGGCACCAGGCCGGAGCCCATACCGCGGTAATTGCTCTGGATCAGCGATACCATCATACCGTCCTTGTCGGCCACGGTCATATAGATGGTATCCCCGTACTTAAGCACATCGGGATCCGGATATTCGACTTCCCGGATCACCTGATCCATCCTGATCAGCTTGCGCCGTTCGGCCGCATAGTCCTTGGACAGAAGCCGCTCCATCGGCACCTTGTAGAAATCGGGGTCCGCATAGAACCGGGCCCGATCCTCAAAGGCAAGCTTTTTGGCTTCCACATGTAAATGAAGATAATCCGCCGAATTATGGCCCAGAGACTTTAGGTCATACCCTTCCAGGATGTTTAATTGCTGCAGGGCGGCAATACCCTGCCCCTGCGGCGGAAGTTCGTAAACATCATAGCCACGGTAATTAATACTTGCCGGTTCTACCCAGCGGCTATTGTGCGAGGCCAGGTCTTCCTTGCGAATATAACCTCCGATTCGCTTCATATAGGCGTCAATCACCGCGGCGATTTCCCCCTTATAGAAGACATCCCGGCCGCCTTTGGCGATTTTTTCCAGGGTGTTGGCCAGATCCGGATTGCGGAAAACCTGCCCTTCCACCGGCGCCTTGCCCCCCGGCATATAGGTTTTGACAAAATTATCCGTTTCCTCAACACCACTGCCGGGTGTCAGGTAACGCTTGCCTGCCACCTGCATATAATGCGCAATCAACTGGGTGACCGGAAAGCCTTCCCGGGCATAACCGATCGCAGGTGCCATGATGTCCGTCATTTCCAGGCTGCCGAATCGCTTATGCATTTCAAACCAGCCATCGACGGTACCCGGCACAGAAACAGGCAGGGAACCGAACGGCGGGATCGTATCGCGGTCCCGCTTTTTCAGTTCAGCCGCCATCTGGTCGTAACTCAGTCCCTTTGGCGAACGGCCGGCGGCATTGAGGCCATACAGCTTTTTCGTTTTCGGGTCCCAGATGATGGCGAAGAGGTCCCCGCCAATGCCATTACCGGTAGGCTCCATCAGGCCAATGGCGGCGTTTGCGGCAATCGCCGCATCCACCGCATTACCGCCTTGTTTAAGTACACCCAGGGCGATCTGGGTGACCAGCGGGATACTGGTCGCCGCCATGCCGTGCCGGGCAATGACCTGGGACCTGCCGACAAACTGGGCTCCGACATTGCGGTCACCTTTTCTGGTTTGCGGCCAGCTTTCCTCCGCCCCTGCGTCATCATTTAATCCCGGCATGATCATTGCTCCCGCCGCCATAAGTCCGGCCAGTATGAAACCTTTGACATGGTCCTTCCTCCGCCGGATCATTTCCCGCCATCCTGGATGAACTGCCGCACCGTACCGGCCAGCTTTTCAAGGGAAGGCTTGTGCACATACATCATATGGCCGGCATCATAATAGGTCATGGTCACGCGGGAGGTGTCCATACCGTACTGGCTGAAGGTCTGTTCTGTGGCAAAAAACGGCGTCGCCATGTCATAATAACCATTGGCGACATAAACCCGAAGGTCACTGTTCTGGCGCAACCCCTTGGCAATGACGGGGCCAAGGGTCGGATAACCGCCGGTCCAGCCGTCACTGGTTTTCCAGTTCCAGTTGCGGCCCGGCTGGCCACTCAGCACCTGATAGCGTTCATCCTTTTCCACCTTCAGGTCCCGCGCCATATAGTCATTGATTGCGGCCGTATAAGCGGCACTGATGCCGTAGCCGGCCGGGTCGGCGGTAAAGGTCTCACCGGCGTCATCCTGTTCCTCGCCGACATAACGGCTATCCAGACGACCGACAACCTTGCCCTCGTCACGCAGGAGTTCGCGCATGAAGCGGAATTCATTGACCCAGAGACGGGTCTTTTTCAGGTAAGACTTTTCAAGCCCCGTATAAAGACTGAGCTTGTCCAGGACGGCTTCCTGCTCTGTCTCACTCAACCGGTTCCCCTTGAAGATGGCCAGCATATAATCATTGAGGGCGAACTGCCGGGCTTCCTCGATAAATCCGTCAAAGGTCCGGCCGGTCTTGTCGACCTTGCCGTGATACCAGGCGGTTGCGGCAAAGGTGGGCAGGAAAAAGATATTGGGTTCCGGGTTGTCCGCGCTGTGTCCATCCACGGTCTGGAAATCGACGATGCTGGAAACCAGAATGATCCCGTTCAGGGCCATGCTGTTATAACCTTCCTGCAATTCCTTGACCAACGCCGCGGTTCGTGTGGTGCCATAACTTTCACCGCCCACATATTTGGGACTGTTCCAGCGCCGGTTTTCGGAAACATATTGACGGATAAAGTCGCCGACGGATTTGGCATCCTCGTTGATGCCCCAGAATTCCTTGCCTTCCCCTTTGCCGACGGCTTTGGAGTAACCGGTGCCGACCGGATCAATAAAAACCAGGTCGGTAACATCCAGCAGGCTGAGTGCATTATTTTCAACATTGTAGGGGGCGGCGCCTGCATTGGTGGCATCAGAAGGCACATCAATGCGTTTGGGTCCGAAAACGCCCATATGCAGCCACAGGGAGGCAGAGCCGGGACCGCCATTGAAGAAAAATGTCACCGGACGGCTAGCGGGATCTTTCACATCATCCTTTGTATAGGCAATGGAAAAAATGCTGGCCGTCACCTCGCCCTTTTCGTTCTTCAGATGAGTATCCCCGGCTGTCGCCGTATATTTCACCTTGCTGCCGTTGAATGTGCCGCTATGGCTGGTTTCGAACTGTTTGGCCTCGGGGATTTCTCCCGACGCTTCCTTCACTGTTGCTTTGGCAGCGTCTTCGCCACCGTAGACAATATTGACAGGCAGGCAAACCATTGCTGCCGCCAGCATAATTTTCAGAAATGCTTTCATGCTATATCCCCTTGGATTTATAATTTATTGAATCAAGTCTGACAAAAAAAGCAGGCGGACGCAACCGATAGCATTTTATACCTGTAAATAGTGGATGCCCCGACCTATATGGGATATAGAAAAATAAACAATAAGAGGAAAAACCATGCCGCTTGAGAATCTTGTTTCCGGACACCGTCATTTTCAGAAAGGCCGATTCCAGCAGGATAAAAAGCTCTATGAGAGCCTTGTAGAAAATGGACAGGCCCCGGAGGTGATGATTATTTCCTGCTGTGACAGCCGGGCGGACCCAGTCATCATTACCGAAGCGGAACCGGGCAGCATCTTCTCCCTGCGCAATGTGGCCAACCTGGTTCCCTCCTATTGCCCCGACGGCACCCAGCACAGCTCAAGCGCCGCCCTGGAATTCGCCGTTCGACACCTGAAAGTCAAGGATATCGTGGTCATGGGCCACGCCCATTGCGGCGGCATCAAGGCGCTTTATCACGGCGACTTCGACAATCAGGACCATGTGGATTTCATCGAACCCTGGATGAGTATTGCCAACGAAGCCCGCTACAACACACTAAATAATTTCAAAGGTGAGCCGGAGAGTAAAATACTCAGGGAAATGGAGATGGAATCGATCAGGATCAGTCTGAGAAACCTGCGCAGCTTCCGCTGGATCAAACAGGCAGAGCAGGACGGACAACTGACCCTGCACGGATGGCATTTTGAAATTGAAAGCGGCACCCTTTACGCCCTGGATGAAAAAAGCGGAAAATTCTCCCCGCTGGTCTGATCGGTAAAATTCGGGCATACTCCGCAAAAAGAAGGGGTCCGATATAACGGAGAGGCAGATGATTTCCCTGAAACTTCCCATCAAGGCAGACCCGGCAACCGTCTGGTCATGCCTCACCGACAAGACCCACCTCGACAAATGGTGGGGAGATAATGTCAGCCTGGAAGCCAAAGTGGGCGGTGCTTTTGAAGAACGCTGGCTTGGCCGGGAAGGAGAACAATGTGTCACCCGGGGCACCGTCAAGACGCTGGAAAAAAACAGCAAACTTCACCTCAGCTGGGCGGACGAGGACTGGGAAATCGACACGGAAGTGATCATCACCCTTGAGCCGACAGAATCCGGGACCGAATTAACTCTGTCCCATACCGGCTGGGAGGGACTGATGGGTGACCTGATGGACAGCATCAGGGAAGACCATGAAGCCGGCTGGCAAAGCCATCTCTACAGCCTCAAATCCTATGCGGAGCGCCTGAACGCCGGATGATCAGTGCCGTGTGAGAAGTTTCTCGATCTCCGGCTGGCCTTTGGCAAAATCCATGGCGCGACGTCCGTCTTCCGAGACAAGTGATAGGTCTGCGCCCTTCTCCAGCAGCAGGCTGACAAGATTTGCATATCCCTGATGGGCCGCCGACATCAAGGCGGTATATCCTCCACCCTGAATGGTGTTGGGGTCGGCGCCGGCTTCCAGGAGAAGCTCCGCAATAGCTTCCTGCCCGCCGGCTGCGGCGCTGTGCAACGGATAGAGATGGCTGTCATTGGGCGCCATCATATTGACATCGGCACCTTTATCGATCAGCAGCTTCACTGTTTCCTCCTGACCGAAAAAACAGGCCAGATGCAGGGCGGAAAACCCGTCGCCCGCATACATATTCACATCTATCCGCGGATCGGTCAGCACCACTGCCAGCAAATCGTTCATGCCCAGTGCCGCCAGATCAAAAAGATCGAGCTGGGGTTCATGAGCAAGGAGAATGTCGGTCAGGTCATGCTTCTGCAGGTAAAGTGTGAAGAGTACAGCCGACAGGCCGTCCTCGCTGCGGGCCGAGGCAAGCCCGGGCTCCTTGTCCAGGATCTCGTTCAGCTTGTCCGCATCGGCAATATCGATCGCCTTGAACACGTCATCTCTGGTCGCCATGCTTTTCTTCCTGTTGATAATCCGCTCTTACTGATAATCCGCCATACCGCGCCGGGCCAGCTCGTCGGCTTTTTCATTGCCCGGATGACCGGCATGTCCCTTGACCCATTTCCAGCTCACATTGTGGCTTTCAATGGCCTCTTCCAACTGCTGCCAGAGCTCGGCATTTTTCACCGGTTTTCTGTTGGCCGTGCGCCAGCCGTTTTTCTTCCAGTTATGAATCCATTTGGTGATGCCGTCTTTGACATAGACGCTGTCAGTATAGATGGTCACATGACAGGGGAACCTGATCGCATTCAGCGCCTGGATGGCCGCCATCAGCTCCATGCGGTTATTGGTAGTATCCGTCTCACCGCCGCAGAGTTCTTTTTCATGTTTTCCGGACTGCATCAACACGCCCCAGCCGCCGGGACCGGGATTACCTGAACAGGCGCCATCCGTATAGGCGATCACTTCCTTCATCAGATATCCAGTCCATAGGCAGAGGCGTTTTTCACCCCCTGATGGAATTTCAGCTTGGTCAGATATTCGGTCGGATCCTTGACCTGGACCATGGCCCCCTCGACCCGGTTGAGCCAGTCATAAAGCCTTGTCAGCAAAAACCTGAGCGCCGCCCCCCGGCACAGGGTCGGCAGAGCGGCAAGTTCACGCTCGTCCAGTTGCCGCACCTCGTTATAGCCTTTAAGCAGCTGGGTAGACTTGGTCACATTAAAGGAGCCGTCCGCCTCGAAACACCAGCTGTTCATACAAACCGCAATGTCATAGGCGAGAAAATCAGTGCAGGCGAAATAATAGTCGATCAGGCCGGAAAGTTTGCCCTCAAGGAAAAAGACATTGTCCGGAAAAAGATCCGCATGGATAATGCCCCGGGGCAGATCATCAGGCCAGTTTGCTTTCAGAAAAGAAAGCTCCTGCCTGAGGGTGCCGCAAAGGCCGGGCGCACAGCGGTCGGCGCCGTCCTCACAATCGGCCACCAGTTTTTCCCAGCCGGAAACCGACAGGTCATTTTCCCGACTCATCCCGAAATCCGCCGCCGCCAGATGCATACGGGCAAGTTCACCGCCAAGCTGGCGGCAATGATCCGGCTGCGGCTTGTTAATGGCCATGCCCTGCAGGAAGGTGATCAGGGCCGCCGGACGTCCGCATAATGTTGTCAGGTTCCGGCCGCTCCGGTCCCGCACAGGTGTCGCACAGACAATATCCTTGTGATTCAGGTGGTCCATCAGGCCCATGTAAAAGGGCAGGTCATCCGGGTTTACCCGGGCCTCGAACAGGGTCAGGATAAAGCTGGCCTGTGTCGTCTGCAGGTAATAGTTGGTATTTTCCGAGCCTTCGGCAATACCCTTGAAGGATACAACCTCACCAACATCATAGCTGGCGATGAATTCGTTAATTTCTTCTGCGGTAACCTGGGTATAAACAGCCATTTCTAATCCCTGAGCAATATGGCGGGTACTTTGAACACAACATTTTCCTCGACCGTCATGACCTGGTCAAGCTTCACCTCATAACGATCCCGGAAGGCGTCGATCACTTCCTCGACCAGGACTTCCGGTGCACTGGCGCCGGCGGAAATACCCACATTCTCGACAGCTTCCAGCCAGGTCCAGTCAATATCGGCGGCCCGCTGGATCAGCATGCTTTTGCAGCCCTGGCGGCTGGCGACCTCGACCAGGCGTTTGGAGTTTGAGCTGTTGGGCGCCCCGATGATCAGCACCGCATCGACCTTTTCCGACATGGCCTTGACGGCCCCCTGCCGGTTGGTGGTGGCGTAACAGATATCTTCTTTTTTCGGATCCTGGATGCCGGGAAATTTTTCTTTCAGCGCGGCGATAATATCGGTGGTGTCATCCACCGACAGGGTGGTCTGGGTGATATAGGCGACATTATCCGGATTGGAAAATTCCAGTCCTGCCACATCCTCCACCGTTTCCACCAGCCTGATTTTGCCTTCCGGCAACTGGCCCATGGTGCCAATGACTTCCGGGTGCCCCTCGTGGCCGATCATGACAATGTCCCGGCCGGTGCGTTCATGCCGCTCCGCTTCCCGGTGCACCTTGCTGACCAGCGGACAGGTGGCGTCCACATACATCATCTTGCGCCGTTCTGCTTCCGCCGGCACCGATTTCGGCACCCCGTGGGCGGAAAAAACCACCGGCATGTCGTCCGGCACCTCATCCAGTTCATCAACAAAGATGGCGCCGCGTTTCTTCAGGCCCTCGACCACATATTTGTTATGGACGATTTCATGGCGCACATAGACCGGCGCGCCGAATTTCTCCAGCGCCATTTCGACGATCTGGATGGCCCTGTCCACACCGGCGCAAAAACCCCGGGGATTGGCGATATATAGATTGATAACGGCTTTGTTCATGGCCCCGCTTATACACAATCTTGCCGAAATTGAATATACTAAATTTCCCCTTTAACCGGCCCCCAGATGACCCCGGATCACCGTCCCCATTTGTGCATTGATTCGTGGTTTTCAAAATTATCCAGACAAAGCAAGATGTTAAAGATGTGCAGGAAACTTATGGAAACGCATATAAATTTTTCAGCAAAATTCCCCGATTGACTTCTGGCCCTTGCCGACTATGCTGGGCCTGCAAATTTACCTTGCGGGAGAGCCCGGCCAGACCTAATAAGTCAGCACCGGCGCCGAAGGAGCAACCGCCCCGGAAACTCTCAGGCAAAAGGACCGCAAGGAACAGCACTCTGGAAAGCGGGATATTCTGAAAGGATTGTCCCCACCGACGGGGTAAATCTCTCAGGTTCCGTGACAGAGGGGGCACAGTTTGGACGAACACGTCTGCTGTGAAACCCTATGTTACATAGCCGCTGGCTGGAGAACCTTATGAGTGCTGATCTGAGTGATCTGAAGAAAACACCCCTCTACACCCTGCATGACGAGCTGGGCGGCAAAATGGTGCCCTTCGCCGGCTATGCCATGCCGGTTCAATATCCTATGGGGGTGATGAAGGAACATCTGCACTGCCGGTCAGACGCGGGATTGTTTGACGTCTCCCATATGGGACAGGTTGTACTCTCCGGCGAGAATGCCGACAAATGGCTGGAAAGCCTGGTGCCCGGCAATATCGTCGACCTGAAACCCGGCCGCATGCGCTATACCCAGTTCACCAATGATATCGGCGGCATCCTCGACGACCTGATGGTGACCAGGCGGGACAATGACCTGTTCCTGGTGGTCAATGCCGCCTGCAAGGCCCAGGACATTGCCCACCTACTGCATCATCTGCCGGTGGAGTTCGAGCTGACCGAGCTTTCCGACCGGGCGCTGGTTGCCCTGCAGGGACCGAAAGCCGCCGCCGTACTCGCCCGCTTTACCCCTGCCGTGGCGGAGATGCCGTTTATGTCCTACCTTGAGGACGACATCGAAGGGGTGCCCTGTTTCATCAGCCGTTGCGGTTATACCGGCGAGGACGGCTTCGAGATTTCCATGCCGGAGGCGGAAGCGGAAAGGCTCTGCCGCCTGCTGCTGGCCGAAACGGAAGTGGAAGCCATCGGCCTTGGCGCCCGCGACAGCCTGCGGCTGGAGAGCGGCCTGTGCCTGTACGGCCATGACATCGACACCAGCACAACCCCGGTTGAAGGCAACCTTCTGTGGTCCATCGGCAAGCGCCGGCGGGAACAGGGCGGCTTTCCGGGCGATGTGATTATCCAGACCCAGATCGCCGACGGCCCGGCCCGGCTCCGGGTCGGTATCCTGCCCGATGGCCGCGCCCCGGCCCGGGAAGGCACTGAAATCCTGAACAAGGATGACAAGGTCATCGGCACCATCACCAGCGGCGGTTTCGGCCCCTCCTTAGGCGCACCGGTGGCCATGGGCTATGTGAGCCGCAAATATTCAAAAGCCGGCACGGAAATTTTCCTGTCGGTCCGGGGCAAAAAACTGCCGGCGAAAGTGGCCGACATGCCCTTCGTGGAACAACGATATTACAGAGCATCAAAATAAGAAGAACCTGAGCCAAAAACCTGAGGAAGAAAAATGACCACATATTTTACAGACGAACATGAATGGATCACCGTCAACGGCGACATCGGCACCGTCGGCATCACCGACTATGCCCAGGAAGCGCTGGGCGATATTGTCTTTGTCGAACTGCCCGCCGCCGGCGCCAGCCATACAAAAGGCGATGAAGCCGCCGTGGTGGAATCAGTCAAGGCCGCCAGCGAAATCTATGCCCCGGTCGACGGCGAAGTGACCGAAAGCAACCCGGCCCTGGAAGAAGACCCGGCCCTGGTGAACAGCGCCGCCGAAAGCGACGGCTGGTTTTACAAGGTCAAGATGAGCAACCTGAGCCAGCTCGACGGCCTGATGGATGCGGAAGGTTACAAGGCCTTTACTGACGGCCTCAACTAAGCCAAGAACAGGATTTCCCATGCGATATCTGCCCTTAACCCCCGATGACCGGTCGGCCATGCTGGCCAAAATCGGTGTCACGCATATTGACGAGCTGTTCCGGGATGTGCCGGAAGAGGCCCTCCTCGACGCCCCGGTCGACCTGCCGCGTCACGCCACGGAAATGGAAGTGGAGGCCGCCTTCAAGGCCTTTGCCGGACGCAATCTGCCTGCGGGCGAAGCGCCCTTCTTTGTCGGCGGCGGCGCCTATCGCCATCATGTCCCGGCCACAGTGGATTATATGATCCAGCGCGGGGAGTTCCTGACCGCCTATACCCCCTACCAGCCGGAAATCAGCCAGGGGACATTGCAGGCCCTGTTTGAATTTCAGACCCAGGTCGCGCAGATCTTCGGCATGGATGTGGCCAATGCCTCCATGTATGACGGCTCCACCGCCGCGGCAGAGGCCGTCCTCATGGCCCGGCGCGTAACCCGCAAGAACAAGGCGATCATTTCCGGCAGCCTGCATCCGCAGTATATCGAGGTGATCAAATGCACCACCGCCTTCACCGAGGACGTGACCGTGGTCAATCCCCCGGCGGTGAGCGGCGTGGAAGACCTGATCGGCCAGATTGATGACGAAACAAGCTGCATCGTCGTCCAGAACCCGGACTTTTTCGGCAACCTGCAGGACTTCACCAAGCTGGCCGACGCCGTGCATGCCAAAAAAGCCCTGCTGGTCGTCGTGGTCACGGAAGTGGTCTCCCTCGGCGCCATAAAGTCCCCCGGTGAAATGGGCGCGGATATCGTGGTCGGCGAAGGTCAGTCCCTAGGGGTCGGCCTCAATTTCGGCGGGCCTTATGTGGGCCTGTTCGCCACCAACCAGAAATATGTGCGGCAAATGCCGGGCCGCCTGTGCGGGGAAACCCGGGACGCCGACGGCAAACGCGGTTTTGTGCTGACCCTGTCGACCCGGGAACAGCATATCCGCCGCGAGAAAGCGACCAGCAACATCTGCACCAATGCCGGGCTCTGCACCCTCGCTTTCAGCATCCATATGACTTTGCTGGGCGAAGCGGGCTTTACCAGGCTGGCGGCGCTGAACCACGCCAAAGCCTGTGAGCTCGCCGACAAGCTCAGCGACATCGACGGGGTGGAACTGCTGAACGACAGCTTCTTCAACGAATTCACCCTGAAACTCTCAAAGCCCGCCGCCCCTGTGGTGGAACAGCTTGTCGACCAGGGCATCATCGCCGGGCTGCCGGTGAGCCGCCTCTATCCGGGCAAGCCGGAGCTTGACAACCTGCTTCTGGTCGCAGTGACCGAAACCGTCAGCGAGAATGACATGTACGCCCTCTATTATGAACTGAAGGAGGCGCTGAAATGATGAACAATCAGGGACGCCCCACCAACATCGATGCGGCCCAGGATCTTTCCGCCGCCGCCCGTGACACCTTCAGCGGCAATATGGGCCTCGCCCAGGAAGAGCTGCTGATCTATGAAATCGGCGATACGACCACCACCGGCGTCGACCTGCCCGAGGTGCCGGAAGTGCACAGCCGCCTCGGCGGGCTGGAACGTAAAGGCGAGATCGGTCTGCCGGGTCTCAGCGAGCCGGAAGCCATGCGCCATTACACCCGCCTCAGCCGCCAGAATTACGCCATCGACATGGGGCTCTATCCGCTCGGCAGCTGCACCATGAAACATAACCCCAGGCTCAACGAAAAAGTCGCCCGCCTGCCGGGTCTCGCCGACATTCACCCGCTGCAGCCCCAATCCACGGTCCAGGGGGCGTTCGATTTGATCGATACGCTGGCTCACTGGCTTAAAACCCTCACCGGCATGCCCGCCGTCGCCATGTCGCCGAAAGCGGGCGCGCATGGGGAACTCTGCGGCATGATGGCCATTCGCGCCGCGCTCGACAAGCGCGGGGAAGAGCGTAGAATAGTACTTGCGCCGGAGTCCGCCCACGGCACTAACCCTGCCACCGCCGCCTTGTGCGGCTATACGGTGAAGGCGATTCCGGCCACCGAAGACGGCCGCGTCGACCTCGCGGCCCTGAAAGACGCGCTCGGGCCCGATGTGGCCGCGATCATGCTGACCAATCCCAATACCTGCGGCCTGTTCGAGCGCGACATCAAGAAAATCGCCGATGCGGTCCATGAAGCGGGGGCTTACTTCTATTGCGACGGCGCCAACTTCAATGCCATCGTCGGCAAGGTCCGCCCCGGCGACCTGGGTGTCGACTGTATGCATATCAACCTGCACAAGACCTTCTCCACCCCGCACGGCGGCGGCGGTCCGGGCGCCGGTCCGGTGGTCTTTTCCGAGGCGCTCGCGCCCTTCGTGCCCACGCCTTATGTGGTCGTGGGTGAAGAAGACTTCACCATGGTCGAACATGACGACACCGGCGACAGCTTCGGCCGCATGACCGCGTTTCATGGCCAGATGGGCATGTTCACCCGGGCCTTAAGCTATATGATGTCGCACGGATCGGACGGCCTGCGCCAGGTGGCGGAGGACAGCGTGCTCAATGCCAACTATATCCTCGCCAGCCTGAAAGATGTGATGAGTGCCAGCTTCGAGGGTCCCTGCATGCACGAGGCCCTGTTCGACGATCGTTTCCTGAACAAGAGCGGCGTGGAGACGCTTGACTTCGCCAAGGCCATGATCGACGAGGGTTATCACCCGATGACCATGTATTTCCCGCTGGTGGTGCACGGCGCCATGCTGATCGAACCGACCGAGACCGAAAGCAAACAGTCGCTCGACCAGTTCATCGGTTCCATGCGCCATCTGGTGGACAAGGCCCTGTCGGGGGATGCCGACCGTTTCGCCGGCGCGCCTTACCATGCGCCGCGGCGACGGCTCGATGAAACCACCGCGGCCCGGAAGCCGGTCTTGCGCTGGCAGAGGCCGGAAGAAAGCGCGGAAGCTGCGGAATAAAATGAGAGAGGGAGCCTGAGGGCTCCCTTTTTTACTTTTCAACCGTCCCCCCCCGCGAAGGCGGGGGTCCAGTCCGGATAAAAAAGCCCCTGTCCACCATTGTCTGGGTTCCCGTCTGCGTGAGAATGACAGGGGTAGAGAGAAAACGGTGTGTAACTTTATTATGCGTCTAGTTTTGAAGCTTCAATTATATTTTTCAATTTCAGCCTCCAACAGAATTTGCTCACTCTTAATTACACTGCTCGCCTCGAAAAATACTGTTTTTGAATGCTCTACTGCATTAATCAGTCCGAGATATTGCGCTTTTTGCTCCTCAGTTCCAAGATATTGAGGATGAGAGTCTAGTTTTTCAGTTAGATGAACAAGTGGTTCAATAGCCCCAATCAGTAAATAAGCTCTACTTGCTGTCTCAAAGATATCAGGCTTAGATTGGGCAAGAAATAATGAATGTTGCAGGAATATTTTACTACTCAACATTCCAGCCCTTTTCCTACAATCCATCAACATTGTTTGAGCGCCCTTTTGATTACTTAAAAGATTGGCCTCAATCCCATTTTGTAAGAAACCAATAATATCTGCACAAACCACACTGTTTTGCACCAGTTCAAGAGCAACCATTCTGTGAGCCGCAATTTTATTTAACAGCCTATCTAAATTATTTTCATTTTTTGCACTAATCATTTGAAGTTGCACCCCTTTCCATGCAACTGCTGCGGCAAACAATGCTAAGATAGTGCCAATCATAATTTGGTATTTATTGATCATTTCCCACAACGCGTACCAATCATTAAACCAAAATACAGCACTCCATCCTCCCGCTAAGAAAACGAACGCAAATAGATACCAATTCTCTTTCAACGATTTGACCATTAGGTTTTACCCACAATAAATAAAAATCACGAATGTTCTGCAAAGTAGAGTAGCAAATAAAATAACAACCATAGCACTTAATCGTCACCCTCGCGAAAGCGGGGGTCCATGGGTCCGCGTGACAGGTCTGTACGGTTGAAAGATGGTTTCCTGCTTTCGCAGGAATGACGGTGGAGGAAGCAGGCATAACGAGGGAAGAAGCGGGAATGACGGCCCTGCTCTCCTGTGCTATCCTGCTCCAAACACAAATAAGGGGACACCTCATGCGCAGAACATTCACCCTCGCCGCCCTGCTCACCGCTTTCGCCTTCCCGGCCCTGGCGAGCGAAGTCACCCATTTCCCGCATCCCGATCCGGCCCTGCCCTTTGCCGAGGCGGTGGAATATAACGGCGTGCTCTATATGTCCGGCCAGATCGCCACCGGGCCCGACGGCAAGATCGTCGCGGGCGGCATGGCCGAACAGGCCCGGCAGACCATGGACAACATCAAGGCAGTTACGGAAAAGCACGGCAGCGGCATGGATAAAATCATAAAGTGCACCGTGTTCCTTGATGACATGAGCCAGTGGGGCGATTTCAACACCGTCTATGTGACCTATTTCCCGGACGGCAAACTTCCGGCCCGCTCGGCGCTGGGTGCGGACGGGCTGGCGCTGAGCGCGCTGCTGGAAGTGGAATGCCTTGCTGCGGTTAACTAGGGCCTAGAACCGGTAAGCCACCCCGGCCAGGGCGAGGAGACTGTCCCGGGTCTCGATCAGCGGGCTGTCGGCCGCATCGCTGATCAGGTGATTATAGAGGCCCAGCACATAAACCCCGATCCGGGGCGTGATAAAGGTGATCACATTGAGCTTGAAGCCCATCTTGTGAAACCCGGCGCCAACGTCATAGCGGTCGAAACTGCTGGCCGCGGCCTGGGCTTCGGTCACGCCGTAAAAGGCATTGACATATTTTTCATCGCCGAAACTGATGAAGGGACCGCCCTGGACCTGGTAATTGGTGAAAATACGCTGGCCGTACTCTACACTGAGGGTGGTCGAGAAGCCGCCGTGGCCGGAACTGTTGAGCCCCTGTGCCCCCTCGAGGCTGACGTTAAAGCGCCCGAACTGATAATCGGCAAACAGCATCAGCTCCACCGACCCGTCCACATCGCCCAGTCCCCCAAAGCGGGGATCGTCGCTTTCCTTGCGGTTGCTGAAGCTATAGCGCAGCGAGGTGGACAGGGACAGGGTATGTTCGTCATCAAAGTCAAATTTGGCAAACCGGGCGCCGAGCCCGTAATAGGGATTGAGGAAAAACCGCCCCTTATAACGCACTTCGCCAAAAGGAATGGGCGTGACATTATAGGATTTGCTGCCGGGGTACTCCGGAGAAATGATGGTGCCTATACCGGCGAAAATGCGCCAGTCTTTCTGCTCCCCTGCCTCAGGTGGCCCGGCCTGGGGCATATCCTGTGCACGGACTGCCGGTGCTTCCGCACCCAGAAGACAGAGAAGAAACATGAGGATAAAATTCTTGATCTTACTCATGGCAGTGAACCGCCCCCGAAAGTAAACTTCAAAATTGAACCATTTTAAACGGCCGGTTTTTCAGGACCCTTGTAATCTGGTACGCCCCAAACCCGGCGATAGATCATATTCCGATGACCTTGAGGCCATTTTAGGGCAACCGGCCTCAAAAGGGTACCGTCTTTGATGATCTTTGCCGCAATAAATTCAGCTCCTTCATAAGGGTATATACATCCATTTCCGGGGCTGGTTTTTTATTCATGTTTTTTCCCGGATCGGGTATGAACTGGTCCTGGAGTTTTCTTTTTTTTAATATCTTGACCGTACCATGCGACGAAAATCCAGAGGAAGATGGCCCAGAGGAAAATGGCAGAGGAAATCTGATGACTGAAACCGAAATAATAATGAAAAGAAAACCTAATCTGTTTCTTGTCGGCGCGGCCAAAAGCGGCACCACGGCCATGGATACCTACCTGGCCCGCCATCCGGATGTTTTTATGGCGGTCAAGGAACCCCACTATTTCGCCACCGACCTGCTGGATGCCAGCCGTCCCGGCCGGCAGTGGGAAAGATACTGCCGGATTTTCGCCCCGGCGGAAGACCAGAAAGTGGTCGGCGAATCCTCGGTCTTTTATCTTTACTCAAAAGAAGCGGCCCAGAACATCCGGGCCTTTAATCCGGACGCCAAAATCCTGATCCACCTGCGCAATCCGCTGGAGGTCATTCCGTCCCATCATTCACAGAATATTTTCGAAGGCAACGAGCCGCTCGAGGACCTGCAGGACGCCCTGGCGGCGGAAGAGGACCGCAGGCAGGGCAAGAGACTGCCCGAACACGTCTGGAACCTGGTCACCTGCTACCGGGATTTCGTCCGGTTCCACGACCAGGTCAAACGGTTCATGGATGAATTCCCCCGGGATCAGGTCAAGATCAACTTTTTCGACGACCTGAAAAAAGACACCCGCGCCGTTTATCAGGACACCTGCCGTTTCCTGGACATCGATCCCGATATTGATGCCGGGTTTGAAGTGATGAATCCCAACAAGAAAATGCGCAGCAAAAAGGCCATGGATCTCTTTGTACGCAATCCGCCGCCGTGGCTGTCGGCGATCGCCAGGACCATCATGCCGCTGGAAAGCCGCACCGCCCTGAAAGCAAAAATCAAAAAGATGAACACGGCCAAACCCAAGCGCGACCCGCTGCCGGCCGACCTCCGGGCGGAACTGAAGCGCGAGCTGGCGCCCGATGTGGAAAAGCTCTCCAGACTGGTCGACCGCGACCTGATGCACTGGGTTTCCTGAGAAACTTGAAAACAGACACAAAAAAGCCCCCGCCGTATAGCGGGGGCTTTTCTTTAATTTAACTGTAGCGGTTGCCCTAGAAGGTCAGTAGAGGGGCAATCACCAGCGAAACCAGCGCCATCACATTGATCAGGATGTTCATGCTGGGACCGGAGGTATCCTTGAAGGGATCGCCGACCGTGTCGCCGACCACTGCGGCGGAATGGACATCAGAGCCCTTGCCGCCAAGGTTGCCTTTTTCGATATATTTCTTGGCATTATCCCAGGCGCCGCCGGCATTGGCCATCATCAGGGCCATCAGAACACAGCCCAGCAGGGCCCCGCCGAGCATGCCGCCAAGGCTTTCCGCCCCAAGCAATTTGCCTACCAGCACCGGTGTGACAATGGCAATGGCGCCCGGAATGATCATTTTCTTGAGCGCCGCCGTGGTGGCGATATCCACACACTTTTCCGTATCCGGCTCGGCAGTACCCTCAAGCAGGCCGGGGATCTCCTTGAACTGCCTGCGGATCTCCACAATCATTTCCATGGCTGCATCGCCCACCGCCGTCATGGTGATGGAGGCGATCAGGAACGGCAGCGTTCCGCCGATGAACAGGCCCACCAGCACCTTCGGATTATCCAGTTGCAGGCTGAAGTCCGGGATATTGCTGGACACCGTGGCCACAAAAGCGGCAATGATGCTGAGCGCTGCCAGCGCCGCGGCCCCGATGGCAAAACCCTTGCCGATGGCGGCCGTGGTATTGCCCAGCTCATCCAGGCTGTCGGTGATGTCGCGGGTGTCTTTGCCGAGACCGGCCATTTCCGCAATACCGCCGGCATTGTCAGCGACCGGGCCGTATGCATCAATGGCCATGGTGATACCAACCGTCGCCAGCATGGCGATGGCGGCAAGACCGACGCCGTAAAGTCCGGCAAACATGGTAGACAGGAAGATGATGACACAGATGGTCAGCACCGGGATCACCACCGACTGCATGCCAACGGCCAGACCGGTGATCATAACCGTTGCCGTCCCGGTTTTACCGGATTCTGCAATGCGCCGCACAGGCGCACCGGCTGTGTAATATTCAGTGATCAGGCCGATGATGATGCCGCCGACGGCGCCGCAGATGATGGCATACCATTTGGTCACATCAATACCGAAATGCTGAATAACGAAATAAGCCGCCGCAATAAACAGCACGGCCGCACCGATGGTTCCGGTCCTGAGCGCCTTTTCCGGTGAGCTGCTGGACATCAGCGTGACCAGGACAATGCCCAGAATAGAACAGATCAGGCCGATGGAAGCCAGCATCAGCGGCAGCGACATCAGGTTGGCCTGGTTGGCCACCGCCAGGGTTTCCGCCAGCGCAATGGTGGCAATCATGGAGCCGCAATAGGATTCGAAAATATCCGATCCCATGCCGGCCACATCACCCACATTGTCGCCCACATTGTCGGCAATCACACCGGGGTTACGGGGATCGTCTTCCGGGATACCGGCTTCCACCTTGCCGACAAGGTCGGCGCCCACGTCGGCGGACTTGGTGTAGATACCGCCGCCAACACGAGAGAACAGGGCCACGGTGGAGGCGCCCATACCGAAACCGTGAATGGCTTCCGCATGTTCCGCACCGAAGTAGTAATACAGCAGGCCCAGGCCCAGAAGACCAAGCGAGGCCACACAGAGGCCCATGATGGAGCCACCGTAAAAGGCCACTTTCAGGGCCGCAGCTGCGCCTTCGTTATGGGCCGCCATTGTCGTGCGGGTGTTGGCCTTGGTGGCGGAAAACATGCCAAGATAACCGGCAACGCCGCTGGCCACGGTTCCGGCGATGAAGGAAATCGTGGTTTCCTGTCCCAGGTAATAATAAAGCGGGATAATGATGACGATGTTGAACAGGAACAGCATTTTATATTCGCGGTTCATGAACACCATGGCGCCCAGATGAATCTGGTCGCCGATTTTTGCCACTTTTTCATTGTCAACTTTATGGCTGACGACAATTCTGTATAAAATAAATGCCACAACAAGGCCCAGAAGGCCCAACGCCGGTGGATATAATGCTAAATCCGCCATATTCACTCCTCAGATTAAATCAGTTAGAACTACCTATATTTTAAAATTATTTATCTTTGCTGCGGGCTTATCTCCCGCAAGCCCGAAAAAACGTTAAATCATCTATGGGACGTTGGCAAGATTCATGCTGACAAAGCCTCATATTTGGGTATATTGCGGCGCAACAGAGTCCAAACCTTAAATTCAAGACAAACAGGTGAATATTCATGCCACAAGTACACTTGATCAGTGCCGGTCTTAATCCCCCCGAAGAAATCAATGTGATCATCGAGGTTCCCGCCGGCGGCGCCGCGGTAAAATATGAAATGCACAAACGCTCCGGCGCCATTCTGGTCGACAGGATCCTGCATACCCCCATGCGCTATCCGACAAACTACGGCTATATGCCGCACACCCTGTCCGAAGACGGCGATCCCTGTGACGTGATGGTGGTGGTCGACGAGCCACTTGTACCCGGCTGTGTGATCCGCGCCCGGCCGGTCGGTGTGCTGCTGATGGAAGACGAAGCCGGCGGCGACGAGAAAATCCTCGCCGTGCCGGATGTAAAAACCGACCCCACATACAAAAACATCAAAACCTATGAGGACCTGCCCGAGATTCTGATCCAGCGTATCCAGCATTTCTTTGAACATTACAAGGATCTGGAAGACGGAAAATGGGTCAAGGTAACCGGTTGGGACGGCCCTGAAAAAGCCAAACAGATGATTCTCGACGGGATCGAGCGGGCGAAAACGGAAGAAGCCGAGGCGGAAGCCTGAGCCCAATCCTTCCTTATAACAGAATTAGAAAAGGCCCCCACATTCCAGGGGCCTTTTTTTGTGAAAGTGTAAAAACTCCTGACAATGAGTCGGAATAATTTACACTTTTTTCGCCAACAAAAATTAGATCTTACTAAATGACATTGTTTCAAAAGGATAAACAGCTAATTGGTACATTTTTTGCTTCCCTCCGACTATTCGATTAAAATATTTAACAAATTTATCGGGGGTCATTCCTAATGAAAAAATTGATAATGAGCGGCATAATCGCTCTTGTATGTGGTGCATCTTCAGCAAGCGCAGAAATAATCAACATCGATTCCTATGACAACGGTTGGTATGATCAGACTGGTTATCATCAATCACCTAATCGAAACATAGTTGTGGGATATTTTCTTGTCCAGTACCGCAACTGGTTCGCTTTTGACCTATCATCACTTTCTGGGCCGGTATCGAGCGCCAGCATTACTGTCCGAGCTAACGGAAGCTATATCACCCGGGATTCTTCAGAAACTTTCCAGCTAAATGAATTCTCCGGTGATGTCACTGCATTGGCAGCTGGTGGTACAGGCCTAACCAGCATGTTTGATGACCTAGGTGATGGCGACAATTATGGTTCATATGAATATTTTGGAACCAGTGGTTCACCTATGGATCAATTCTCGATTGATTTGTCAATGGCGGCCCTTGACGATATAAATGCAGCAATATTAGGAGATGGTTTGTTTGCACTTGGCGGTTCTTTAGCCAGTCTATCTGGACAGACAGGCGCAACGGAAGCAATATTTACAGCTTCCAATGTGCACTCAGCTGCGTTTCTAACCATTGAATTCGGTGAAGTAGTTGACACACCGGAACCTGCCGTCCTTGGCCTGCTGGGTCTTGGCCTTGCCGGCTTCGGCCTGGCGCGTCGCCGCCGCAGCTAAGCAGGAAGTCATTTCAAATCAAAGGCCTCCGACATCGGGGGCCTTTTTTCTGTTTCCCCTCAATGACTTTTCTCTTATAACCGCTCTATGAGTTATTCATCCTTGCGCGATTTCATGGAACATCTTGAGCAAACCGGCCGTCTGGTGCGGGTGACGGAACCTGTGTGCACAGACCTGGAAATGACCGAGATCCAGACCCGGGTGCTGGCCGAGGGCGGCCCGGCAATCCTGTTCGAAAACCCGGTCGGCCCCAACGGCGAGAAATACTGCATGCCGGTGTTGGTCAACCTGTTCGGCACCGTGGAGCGGGTCGCCTGGGGCATGAACAGAGAGCCCGCCGAACTGCGCCAGGTCGGCGAGGATCTGGCCGTGTTACGCCAGCCGCAGCCGCCGCGGAATATCCGCGACGCACTGGACATGCTGCCGATCGTCAAGAAGGCCATGACCATGTCACCGAAGACGGTGAAAAAGGCCCCGGTGCAGGAAGTGGTGCTGACCGGCAATGATATTGACCTCAGTAAACTTCCCGTCCAGGGCTGCTGGCCCGGCGAACCGGCGCCGCTGATCACCTGGCCGCTGGTGGTGACCAAAGGCCCGGGCAAAGTGGCCGAGGATGATTTCAACCTGGGTATCTACCGCATGCAGGTGCTGAATAAAAACCAGACCCTGATGCGCTGGCTCAAACACCGCGGCGGCGCACAGCATTACCAGCGCTGGAAAAATGAAAAGCCCGAGCCTTTGCCCGCGGCCGTGGTTCTGGGTGCCGACCCCGCCACTATCCTCGGCGCTGTAACGCCGGTGCCGGATACCCTGAGCGAATATAAATTCGCCGGACTTCTACGTGGCAAGAAAACCGAGCTCGTCGACTGCAAGACCGTACCGCTGAAAGTTCCGGCCACCGCCGAAATCGTGCTGGAGGGTCATGTGTCGCTTTCAGATTATGGCGATGAAGGTCCCTACGGCGATCATACAGGTTATTATAATTCGGTGGAGCAGTTTCCGGTTTTCACCGTCAGCGCCATCACCATGCGCAAAGCCCCCATTTACCTCAGCACCTATACCGGTCGCCCGCCCGATGAGCCGAGCGTGCTGGGCGAGGCCCTGAACGAGGTCTTTATCCCGCTGCTGCAGCAGCAATTCCCGGAGATCGTCGATTTCTGGCTGCCGCCGGAAGGCTGCAGCTATCGCATTGCCGTGGTCAGCATGAAAAAGGCCTATGCCGGTCATGCCAAGCGGGTGATGATGGGCGTCTGGTCCTACCTGCGCCAGTTCATGTACACCAAGTTTGTCATTGTGGTGGATGACGACATCGACTGCCGCGACTGGAAGGATGTGATGTGGGCCATTTCCACCCGCATGGACCCGGTGCGCGACACCACCCTGATGGAACATACCCCCATTGACTATCTGGACTTTGCCTCTCCCGTTTCCGGCCTGGGCGGCAAAATGGGCCTCGACGCCACCAACAAGATGGGCGGAGAGACCGACCGGGAATGGGGTGAAAAGATCAGCATGGACCGGGCTGTCGTATCCAGAATTGACGACTTGTGGGAAAAACTCGGCCTGCCCGGTTCCGGCAAATCAATCTGGAAAACAGACTGATCGTCACCGGTCAGGTTGGTTGCGGGTCGGCAATCCTCTGAACCACATCAGAGATATGATTGATTGAAGAAAGATGATTCAGAAAATCCTCGGCGGTGAAGTTTTCGGTTATTTTCTGCTGCGCCACCTGCCAGTAGCGCAGGCCGTCAGCAACCACTTCGTTGCCTTTGTCAGTCAAGGATATGATCCGCTGCCTGCGATCCTTCCCGGGAATGACGGTAATCAGTTTCTGCTTTTCCAGCGGCCGCAGATTGCGGGCAACTGTTGATGTATCCATAACCAGCTCATCTGCAAGACCGCTGACGGTGATGTTCTCCAGATGGTTCAACACCATCAGAATGATCATCTGAGTATAACGAATACCTGTTTCATGCAAGGCATCGTCATAAAGCCTGGTTACTGCTCGTGATGCTTTCCGGATATTCAGGCAGACACAAGTATCTATATATTTCTTGATATCACTGCTGGATATTTCCGGACCCTGATTGCCCACGTTACTCTACCCCCTTTCCACTCTGTACAACGCTCGTCGCGTCTTATTATAACCCGTTATATTATTTAGTATTTTCTTATTCTAATATATTCTCAATACACGGCGGGTCAGCATGCAGTTTTTAAGTCACTGTCTTACAATATTAACCATAGGACAGGGCCACAAACAATCATTTAAGTTAAAAAATTTCAATATTTAATTGCTGACGCAAAGAAGCAGTTCATTCTGGCACTGAGAAGGAATTGCTTCTATAAACTAGATTCTATAAACAAAAAAAATGCGTCCAAAGGAAGCAGAAATGTCCCAAAATGAAATTAATATCGCCAAAAATAACCTAAAAAGGTTAGAAACCTTGGTATATCTTGCACAAAAGGCCGGGGCAGACCAGGCAGACGCCGTTTTTTTCTCAAGCGAGTCAGAATCAGTCTCATGGCGACTCGGCAAGATGGAAGATGTCGAGAGATCAGAAAGCAGCGATCTGGGACTGCGGGTCATTATCGGAAAAAAACAGGCAATTGTCTCCTCCAGCGACCTGGGACAGGCCAATCTGGACACTCTGGTCGAACGAGCCCTGGACATGGCGCGAAATGCACCGGAAGATCCCTGGTGCGGCCTGGCTGACAAGAATCTTCTGGCCGGTAAAATACCGGAAGGCCTTGACCTCTATGACGACACAAAAATAGCTGCCGAAAAACTGAAAGAAATGGCCAGGGAAACCGAGGAACTGGCTCTGGAAGTCGACGGCATCACCAATTCCCAGGGCGCCAGCGCCGGCACTTCTGCAACCAGTATCGCCCTGTGCAATTCAGACGGCTTCGCCCAGACCTACCAGTCCAGCAGCTTCAGCCTGAGCGTTTCCGTTATCGCCGGGTCCGGCACAGGCATGGAGCGGGATTACAGCTATAGCTCCAAACGCCATCTGGAAGATCTGGACACACCGGCCAACATTGCCCGGGAAGCCACTGAACGGGCGCTGAGGCGGCTCAACCCGCAAAAGGTAAAAACAACGCAGGTACCGGTGATCTTCGATCCACGGGTATCCCGCACCCTTGTCGGACATCTGGCCAGCGCCGTTAACGGCCAGTCCATTGCCCGGGGCACCAGCTTCCTGAAAGAATCCCTGAACAGGCGGATTTTCCCCGCCGATATCCGGATCATTGACGACCCGCATATTTGCAGAGGTGTTTCTTCAAGGCCGTTCGACGGCGAAGGTGTCGCCAACGGCAAAATGGATCTGATCCGGGACGGAGTCCTGCAAAACTGGATCCTGGACAGCAGCAGCGCCCGCCAGCTCGGCCTGCAGACCAACGGCCATGCCAGCCGGGGAACCTCGTCACCGCCTCATCCGTCGTCCAGCAACCTTTACCTGGCTGCCGGAAAGCCATCCCCTGCGGAACTGATGGCAGATATAAAATCCGGCTTTTATGTCACTGAACTGATCGGCATGGGCGTGAACGGCATTACCGGCGACTATAGTCGCGGCGCCAGCGGGTTCTGGATCGAAAACGGGGAATTGACCTACCCGGTCAATGAAATCACCATTGCCGGCAATTTGAAGGACATGTTCCTGTGTTTAAGCGCCGCCAGTGACCTTGAACTGAAATACGGCACCGATGCCCCGACCCTGCGCATCGAAAAAATGATGCTGGCCGGCAGTTAACACCGGAAATACTTCAGATTAAAATAACAAGGCCTGCCTCCGGAAGGAGGCAGGCCCTAAAATAATCTGTTTCTTCTGGCTTAGAAAGAAGCGCCGACTGAGAAAACAACAGTCGCGTCAGTCATGTCACCAGCCATGTCGGTGTCAACATAGGCCAGACCGAAATCAAGACCACCGTAAGCTACAGAAGCACCGATGCTCCAGTCCAGCTTGCTGTCAAAGAAACCGTCTTCGTAACCAAGGTGAGCTGATACTGTGAAAGGAGTATCGGGAATGGCGGATTCCAGATCGCCGTAAACATAGATATTGTCCTGGTCACCGGTATTGTCGCTGGAGAAAGCATAGGCCATACCAACAGTTGCGGAGGCTACGCCGAGATCAGCCCCTACGGAACCGTATGCTTCGAGGTAATCAGAGCTATTGCCTGAAGGATAAACATACATCAGCAGGCCGATGTCATAGGAAAATCCTTCAATTTCGCCACCATAACCGGCGTAGACGTCCATTTCTGTCTCACCGAAAGCCACGGTATCGTCCATGCTGGACATCCATGTACCTACATAGAAACCACTTTCATGGCTGTAGTCGAGACCACCCTGAATGGCGATGTCTTCGTTGCTGAGGGACACACCACGGAACCGGTACTGGGTTGTGATGGCCACATTGGCGCTGACTTCACCGCCCAGGAAACCTTCTTCTTCTGCAAATGCTGGTGCTGCAGCTGAGGCGATGGCGACAGTAGCAACGGAAGCCAAAATGGCACTCTTAAGTGTTTTCACGTTTCTCTCCTTAAACTTAAATTTATTTTTTTTGAACCTTGGCAAGTTCATACTGCCTTAATTCAATTTTCATGCCAAACTCCACATATCGTTGGTTAACCCATTTATTATCAATATGTTAACAGAAGTTTAACAAGAGAGGCGGTGCTTTGACCAACCTCTGGGGAGTTGTATCGACCCCAATTAAGGCAAAATTTTGTTCAAAAACTGCCTATATTTTTTGCATTTTTATATATTGATTATTTTTTAATCAGCACACTGCGGAAAAATGGCAGAAAAGCTTATATATTTTTGCTGCGACTGCTAAATATACCGCGTAAAAAATAGTTACTGACGGGTCATTTTTTTTGCCAAGGGCACCTTTTGTCGCCTTACGATGTATATCACATCGCAAGGCCACCGGACAACTTGACGGATAAAGTCAGACGTGACACCCTGTTAAGTGACAGGCATTTTCCTGCAATAACGTCGATTGAGATGGGGTAAAATCATGCCGGAAGCCGGATCCCGGGACCTTAAAAAATTACTTCTTGTCCTTGTCGCCATTGTGGCGATTGCCTTCATTATCTGGCCGCTCAGTGTATTTTTCCAGACTTCAGGTTACCGGACCCTGATTTTCTTCCTGGCCCTGGAGGCCGGTATCCTTGTCTGGCAGGAAATGAAGCACAAGCACTGGCTGGAGCAGATCAAACGCCGCCAGTGGCTGCGTATCACCTATCATGCCGGTCTGATTATTTTTGCAATCAGCCTTGCCCTGCTGTCTGAAAAATACATCTTTGAGGGCCTGAACAAGGCCATCGAGTTCCTGCTGCTGGTGGCGCTGGCCATCTTCGGTCTGAAAAAAACCAAGGATTTCCTGATCTAGCCGTCAGGATGCCGGCAGCGAAAGCTCCGGATTCAACCGTTCGCCGTACCAGTTGAGACCCCAGTGCAGATGCGGCCCGGTAGCCCGGCCGGTCATGCCAACCTTGCCCAGGTCCGCCCCCTGCCCGATTTCCTGCCCCTCCTCGACCGCAACAGAAGACAAGTGGCAATAGACGGTACTGACCCCATAGCCGTGATCAATGATCACCGTATTGCCGGTATAATAGAGATCCGCCACCAGCGTCACCCTGCCGCCCCAGGGCGCCACCACCGGCGTGCCTTCCGGCGCGGCAATATCCATACCCGTATGCGGGCTGCGCGGTTTGCCGTTCAATATGCGGTGATTGCCGAAATGTCCGGAAATGCGTCCCTTGACCGGCCAGACCATGGGCTTGCCGAAATCACTGAGGTCGCTGTCCGACTTGCGGGCCGCGTTGACCTTCAGGGCATCCTGGCGAATACGTTCCTGAACCTCCGGCGGCGGCGTCACCATTTTCGGCGGTAGGCCGTCAACGACAGACGTATCATATTTCTGCGCCTGCACCGCAACCGCATATTCTTTTTCGCTGCCGTCTCCATTGACCAGCCGGAAGGTGACTTGTTTTTCTTCCTTCCAGTTGAGGCCAAAAGGGAAATAACCGGCAGGTGTCGTGCGGAGCTGACGGCCCTTGAACCAGACTTCGCCCCCCTCAGGCGCCTTGCCCACATAAAAACCACCCTGGACAAGCTGCTCCGGCACCCGGAAGTCGTCAGCCAGTGCCATAAGCGGGAAGACCAGAAGAATAAAGAATAACAGACGTTTCATCAGAACAAACTCTCCTGACGGCCATCATCTGCCGGCTTTGTGGCTTTTTTGGGCTTTTTCGGCGCCGGTGGCGCTCCGCCAGCTTCCGCCCGGGCTGTCACATGACCATCCCGGAACTCAATATCCAGACCGTCCCCCGGGCGGATATCACCGGCCAGGGTCACCGCTTTACCCGCCGCATCCCGGATCACCGCATAGCCGCGATCCAGCACCCGCTTGTAATTGAGGCTGTCAAACAAACGGGTGGAGCTGTCCAGGGCGCGCCTGTGCTGATCCAGCTGCCTTTGGGCTGCCCGGTCGAGCCGTGCCCCCAGCTCCCCAATTCTTTCTGTCTGCCGCCGGATATCCCGGACCAGAACCTCAGACCTCAGTCTCTGGCCGACCGTGGTCAGACGCAACTTCTGCCGCTCACTCAGGTTTTTCAACGCCCGGGGCAGCCGTTCCGCCATATCATCAAATCTCTGCTGACTGAGAGACAGAAGATCCTGGGGTTTCGGCAGCCCGCGGCCCAGACCCTCGACCCGCTGGCGACGTTCGGCAAGCAGGCGCTGAGTCGCCCGGTTCTGCCGGGCTGCCAGGTCTTCCACTGTATAGACCAGATCGGCCCGCACCGGCACCGCCATTTCGGCCGCGGCCGTCGGTGTCGGCGCCCGCCGGTCCGAGGCATAATCGATCAGGGTGGTGTCCGTCTCATGCCCGACGGCGCTGATCAGCGGGATTTCGCTTGCCGCCGCCGCCCGCACCACGCGTTCTTCATTGAAACTCCAGAGATCCTCGAGACTGCCGCCGCCGCGCGCCACAATCAGCACATCGGGGCGCGGCAGGTCACCGCCCACCGGCATGTTGTTAAACCCTTCAATCGCCTCGGTGATCTGATCAGCGGCCCCTTCCCCCTGGACCAGAACCGGCCACACCAGCACCCGGCGCGGAAAACGGTCATGAAGCCGGTGCAGGATATCTCTGATCACCGCCCCGGTGGGGGACGTCACCACGCCAATGACTTCGGGCAGATAGGGGATCGGTTTCTTTCGCGCAGGGTCAAACAGACCCTCGGCCGCCAGTTTCTTTTTCCTCTCCTCCAGCAGCGCCATCAGCGCCCCGGCCCCGGCCGGTTCCATGCGCTCAATAACAATCTGGTATTTGGACCGTCCGGGATAGGTCGTGAGCTTGCCGGTACAGATAACTTCAAGCCCGTCTTCAGGCCGGAAATTGAGCCTGCCGGCGGTCCCTTTCCACATGACGCCATCGAGAACCGATTTTTCATCTTTCAGCGCCAGATAGACATGACCGGAGGCGGCCTGCTTGAAACCGCTGATTTCACCGCGCACCCGCACATAGCCGAAATTTTCCTCCACATAGCGTTTCAGGGACAGGCTCAGTTCCGTCACCGAATATTCGGGGGCGTTGCTGGACTGTTGTTCGGAGGAATAGGGATAATCTGACATCTGTTCGACGGGCTCTACTTGAATCTCGTTTCGCTTATGGTACAAGAGGGAAATTTTTTTTAACAGGATTAATCTGCATGAATATTCTGATCATCGGTTCCGGCGGCCGCGAACATGCGCTGACTTGGAAAATCGCCCAGTCCCCGCTGGTGGAAAAAATCTTCACCGCCCCGGGCAACGGCGGCATGGACGATATTTCCGAACCGGTGACACTGGATCTGTCCGACCATGGCGCGGTGATCACCTTCTGCGATGAAAATGACGTGGATTTCGTGGTCGTCGGCCCGGAGGCCCCGCTGGTGGAAGGCCTGGTGGACAGCCTGCAGATTGCCGAAATCCCGGCCTTCGGCCCCACCGCCGACGCCGCCCGGCTGGAAGGCTCCAAAGGTTTTACCAAGGACCTGTGCGCCAAATATAATATTCCCACCGCCGCCTACGGCCGCTTTACCGAAGCTGCACCGGCCAAGGCCTTCATTGCAGACAAGGGCGCGCCGATTGTGGTCAAGGCTGACGGCCTTGCCGCCGGCAAAGGCGTCATCATCGCCACCACAGTCGAGGAAGCCCAGCAGGCTGTGGATGATATTTTCGGTGGTCAGTTCGGCGATGCGGGTGCGGAACTTGTGGTCGAGGAATTCCTCGACGGCGAAGAAGCCAGCTTCTTTGTCCTGACCGACGGGGAAAATATCCTGCCGCTGGCCACCGCCCAGGACCACAAGCGGGTCGGCGACGGCGATACCGGCCCCAATACCGGGGGCATGGGCGCCTACAGCCCGGCCCCGGTGATGACCGGCGACCTGATGGAACGGACCATCAACGAGATCATCCTGCCGACCGTGCGCGGTATGAAGGAAGAAGGCCATCCCTTTACCGGCGTGCTCTATGCCGGCCTGATGATCACCGACAAGGGCCCGGAACTGATCGAATATAACGTGCGCTTCGGCGATCCCGAATGCCAGGTGCTGATGATGCGCCTGAAGTCGGACATTGTCCCGGCCCTGATGGCAACCGCCAGCGGCACCCTGGACCAGGAAAGCCTCGACTGGCATGACGACAAGGCCCTGACCGTGGTCATGGCGGCCAAAGGCTATCCCGGCAGTTACGAGAAAAACACCGAGATCAAAAACCTTGCCGCCGCCGGATCCGACAAGGATGTGGTCATCTTCCATGCCGGCACCAAAAAACAGGACGGCAAAATCCTCGCCACCGGCGGACGGGTGCTGAATGTGACCGCCCGGGGCGAAAGCATCACCGAGGCGCAGAAAAAAGCCTATACCGCCCTCGATAAAATCGACTGGGACAACGGCTTCTGCCGCCGGGACATCGGCTGGCGCGCCATTGAGCGGGAACAATCCTGACATACGAAAATTTACCCCCCATTAATTGTGACACTTTTATTGCATTAATGTGACGACCGTGGAATCATGCCGCCCAATTTAGATGATTCTTATCCGAGGGGATGGCATGACCGATATAACGGCAGCGGGGGACCACAATAAACAGCTTTGGCAGACGATCCTTCAATGGTGTTTTGTCGCTTTTCTGGTCTATCTGCTGATCTGTGCGGTCGGTATGATCGGCTCCGGCTTCAAGGGGGCCACCAAGGGCCATGCGGAAGAGCTTTTCGCTTTTGCCACCAATCCCTTCATGGGCCTGATCATCGGGGTGATCGCCACCGCCATGATCCAGTCTTCCTCAACCGTTACCTCGATCATTGTCGGCCTTGTCGCCGGCGGCCTGCCGGTGGAAACCGCCATTCCCATGATCATGGGCGCCAATATCGGCACCACCATCACCAATACCATTGTCAGCCTTGGCCATGTGCGCAAAAAGAAGGAATTCCGCCGCGCCTTTGCCGCCGCTACGGTGCATGATTTCTTCAATGTCATGGCCGTGATCATCTTCCTGCCGCTGGAAATCATGTTCGGGATTTTGGGCAAGGTCGGCGGCTGGCTGTCCTCCCATCTGGTCGGCGGCGAAAGTATGAGCGTCAAGGGCCTCAATTTCGTCAAGCCGGCCACAAAACCAGTGATCAATGAATTCAAGGATATCGCCCATCTGATCTCGGCCGACGCCGGCAGCATCATCCTGATTATCTTTGGCGTGGCGCTGATTTTCATCGCCATCACCTGGATCGGCCGGTTGCTGAAAAAACTGATGGTGGGACGGGCGAAAAGAATCATGCACGGCGCCATCGGCAAGGGCCCGATCAGCGGCATTACCTCCGGCGCCATTGTCACGGTGCTGGTGCAGTCGTCCTCCACGACCACGAGCCTGATGGTGCCGCTGGCCGGCAGCGGCGTGTTCCGGCTGAAACAGATTTATCCCTTCACCCTTGGCGCCAACATCGGCACCACCATCACCGCCCTTCTGGCGGCTACGGGCGTCAGTGGACCAACCGCAGTCCTGGCCCTGCAGGTGGCGATGGTGCATCTATGTTTTAATATCGCCGCTGTACTTTTGATTTACGGCATCAAGCCGCTCCGGCAGTTGCCCATGGCCGGCGCCATGTGGCTTGCCAGGGTCTCCACAGAGAATAAAATTTATGCCATAGTCTACCTGCTCGGGGTGTTTTTCGTCGCCCCCGGACTGATGGTTCTTCTTTACAGGGCATTTAGTTGAGGAAACAAGAAATGGCAGAAAAAGACCTTTCACAACTCTCCAATAAAAAGCTGAAAAAGCTGATCTCCGATACCGAAGAAATGCTTGAGCTGATGAAGGAAGAGCTCGAGGAGCGGGAACTGCGTTCCCAGCATGAAGAAGTCGAGCATCTGGAGGAACATATGGACGAAGCTGAGCACCGCATGGGCAACCTGAAAACCTTCCTCACCACCCTGTTTCAGGAGATGAAGAAGGATAAATCCTAGTTTTCCAGCTCAAATGTTATCTTATGTTTTACATCATGGGTGGCGACCGGTTTGCCATCTTGGATAGCAGGGGCGTAACGAAAGCGTTCAACAGCCTCACGGGCTGCTTTTTCAAAAGCTTTGCTTCCTTCAACCATTTCGATGTCCCTGACCATACCGGCTTCATCTATGGTGAAACTAAATACAACACTCCCTTCTTCACCTTCATGTACAAGTTCTTGGGGGTAATCAGGCTCGCTCCAAAATATTGGTTTAAAAGTATCCACTTTTTCAGATGGATTCGCTTTTGCTATCGCAATACAATGCTCTGTTGCTTTTTCCCGCTGACCGAGCAATTCATATGTTTGAACTAAAAATGCGTGACTGTTTTGTAGGCGCGTATCCCTTTCCGGCAAATTTTTAGTAAATACTTCGTGCGCGCGCGTGAAATAAAACAATGCTTCTGAATATTTCTTTCTGGCCAGATATAGCTTACCGATATCTAAATAAGGCACATAGGTTTTTGAATCATCTTCTCCAAATACCTCTATAGAAATTTCATATATCTGCTGGTATTTTTCTTCGGCGTCCTCAAAACTGCCTTCGGCCGTATTCAGAGCAGCTTGAACTTTTAAAATGGCTGCCATTAAAAGCCTGTTCTCTACATGGTGGGTTTTGTATATATCCTCAACTTTAGAAAGATAGAAAATCGCCTTTTCGCTCTCAGCTCTTTTGGCGTATCCCAGTGCCTGACTGTAATAGATTTCAAAAAGGGCCGGACTATCAGGCGCGAAATTATTCCCAAGGCTGCCTAGCGCTTCTTCATTGATTTCCAGATATTCAGGATTTCCAAGTTTTTCCAATGTCTGACCATATTGTGAAGTGGCCATGAACCTGAAAAAGTGCCCCTGCCGGAATAACTCCCTGCTCAAAACGTATGCTCTTTCAGCATATTCAAGGGCAGCGTTGTAATTCCGAGCTTTATATTCCTTATTGAACTTCTGCATTACAGCCGAAAATTCTGTTGTCTTGCCTCTCTCATTCGCAAAAGCATTACCAGACAGGAAAACGGTAAAAACCACCACAAATAATCTTAACCAAAACCCCATATGTCCCCCGATAATTCTAAAATTTAGTTCTCCAGCCGGTCCTTCATGTCCTTCATACGAACATCCGAGACAATATGCACATCCCGCTGCGGGAACGGCATTTCAACTGTGTCGTCCTGCTGGAATTTCTTCCAGATCAGGTAATAGACTTCGCTCGCCACATTGGTCACCCCATGTTCGCTGTCGGCGATCCAGGCGCGAAGTTCCAGGTCGATGGAACTGTCGCCGAATCCCTTGATCAGCACCCGCGGCGCCGGGGCCTTCAGCACCCGCGGCGTTTCATCGGCTGCCTCCAGCAGGATCTCGATGGCCCGGTCTACATCGGAACTATAGGAAATTCCCACCGGCAGATGACGGCGCACTTCCTTGTTGGTATAGGTCCAGTTGATCACCGGCTGGGTGATCATGTCCTCGTTCGGCACCAGATGTTCACGCCCGTCGCGGGAAATCACCGAGGTATAACGGGCCGCCAGCTTGTCGATGCGGCCGTAGGTGCCGGAAACCTCGATCACGTCACCCGGTTTAATCGACCGGTCCAGGAGCAGAATCACGCCGGAGATAAAGTTGGACACCACCTTCTGCAGGCCGAAACCAAGACCCACACCGATGGCGCCGCCAAAGACCGCCAGCGCGGTGAGGTCAATCCCCACACTGGACAGGGCAATCAGGAATGCGAACGTGACCAGCAGGATACGCGAGACCTTGCCCAGCAGCACCCGGGCGGACGGCGTCACGGTGGGCACTTTCCTGAGCCAGTTTTCCATCAGGTTAGCCAGCAGGTTGCCGATCCAGACCAGCACCATCAGGGTCAGTACGCCGATGATGAACCCAAGCACACTGATTTCCGCCTCACCAAGGGAAAAGCGGGTCTGGTCCAGCATATCCATGGCCGGGTCGAGCCAGCCGACAATATTGAGCGCCACCAGCAGCCAGACAAAAATCCGCACAAGCCGGGCGATTTCCCGGGTCTTGATCAGGTTTGTGGCCAGCCGGATCAGGATCCAGGCGGAAAGCAGGCTGATGAACACCCGCATCACTGTCGTCGGCGTTTCCTGGGCCTGCATGATGGTCTGGGCGACCTGCAGGAAAATCAGCCAGATGACCGGCAAATAAAGTGGGTTGAGGTACAGTTCCTCCAGTCTCTTGAAGGTATTTGTTTCACCCCAGAGCTTTTTGACCAGCGGCTTAAGCCAAAAAACAATGCCGGAGCTGATCAGCAACATGACAAAAACAGTCGCCAGCTGCGCAAGGCTTTCGAAGGTCAGGACATCCCCCTGTACCCACTCTATCAACTGCCGGGCGAGATCCCGGCTTCTGGCAATTATCTCTTCCATTTCACGAGTTTACCCGCTTTCCCCGAAAAAGCAAAAAGGGAATTCAGCGCCGGGTGCGGAAGAACTCACGGAGCAATGCCGCCGCCTGCTCTTCGCCCGGTCCGCCGTAGACTTCCGGCCGGTGATGACAGCTTGAGGAGGAAAAAATCCGCGGGCCATGATCGACTCCGCCGCCCTTGGGGTCAGACGCCCCGTAATATAAACGGCGGATACGGGCAAAGCTGATCGCCTGGGCGCACATGGGGCAGGGCTCCAGCGTCACATACAGGTCGCAGTCCACCAGCCGTTCACTGTCCAGCACCCGGCAGGCATGACGGATGGCCAGCAGTTCCGCATGGGCGGACGGATCCTTGTCCAGCAGCACCCGGTTATGGGTTTCCGCCAGGACCCGGTCGGTGGGACCATGCACGATCACCGCGCCGACCGGCACTTCGCCAAGATCGGCGGCTTTGGCGGCAAGGGCCAGCGCACGTTCCATATGAGATGACATCATCATGGGGGCAGAGTGCGTTTTCATGCTATAAAGGTCAAGATCAAACAGTCTGATACGAAGGATGGCCCAAAGGATTACCCAAAGGATTACATTGATTTTTCCCGCAATAAGCCTATGGTGCGCGCTTGTTTATGGAAAACGGATATGACCGAAGAAAAAACTGAAGATACCCCCCAAAGTCAAAATGAACCTCGGGGGGAACGCATCGCCAAACTTCTGGCCCGGGCCGGTGTCGGCTCGCGCCGGGCCGTGGAGCGGATGATCGAAGCCGGCATGGTCAAACAGAACGGCCATGTCATCACCACACCGGCCACCCTGATCACCTCGACCGAGGGCATCACCGTCGACGGCATGAAAGTGAAGGCGCCGGAACCTGCCCGTCTGTGGCTTTATCACAAGCCTGCGGGACGGGTGACAAGCTATCATGACCCGGAGGGGCGCCCGACCATTTTCGAGGCCCTGCCCGCCAATCTGCCGCGGGTGATTTCCGTCGGCCGGCTCGACCTCAATACGGAAGGACTGATCCTGCTGACCAACGACGGCGAACTGAGCCGCTGGATGGAACTGCCGGACACCGGCTGGCTCAGGACCTACAAGGTCCGGGCGCACGGCCGGATCAGCAAGCGACGCCTGGAACAGGTCCGCGAAGGTGTGACCATCGACGGCGTGGTTTACCGGGAAGTGGAGATCGAGCTGGGTGAACAGGAAAAATCCAATGTCTGGCTGACCGTCGGCATCCGCGAGGGAAAAAACCGCGAAGTCCGCAAGCTGCTGGAATTTGTCGGCCTGCAGGTCACCCGCCTGATCCGCCTGAGCTATGGTCCCTTTGACCTGGGCAAACTGCAGCGCGGCGCTGTTGTCGAGGTCGACAAGGACGCCCTGCACCAGCTGTGCCGTCCCTTCTTTGAAGCCCGGGGCATGGAAGTAGCGGAAGAGAAAAAACCGGCCGCAAAACCGAAACAAAAGACAGGCTGGGCCAAGGCAAAACCCAAAGCAGGTGGCCGGGCGAACCCCCGCCGGGACAGCAAACAGCGCCAGAAAGCGGCAGAGGACGCTTCCCTGACGAAGAGAATCGACCGTAAAACCGCAAAAAGAGCTACCGAGAAACAGAGCCGCGGAGCCCAGCGCAAACCAGCCGCCACCGGACCTGTACGGAAAAAATGAGACTGATTGCGGGGAAATACCGGGGCCGTCGGCTCAACACGCCCCCGTCCAGTCACATCCGCCCGACCACGGACCGCATGCGGGAAACATTGTTCAATCTTCTGCAAAACAGCATCGGTCTGGATTTCGAAGGACTTCATGTGCTCGATGCCTTTGCCGGCACCGGCGCCCTGGGTCTGGAGGCCCTGTCCCGCGGGGCGGAGCGTGTGATCTTTGCGGACAGTGACAAGCGGTCCCTCGCCCTAGTCAGGGAAAATATCCGGCTTCTCAAGGCAGAGGAGCAGTGCCGCTGCCTCGGCATAGATGCCCTGCGCCTGCCCGCACCAGACGTCCCCTTTGGTCTTGTCTTTCTTGACCCGCCTTATCACAAGGGCCTGATTCGGCCGACCATCGATAATCTTCTGAACAAAAGCGCCCTTGCCGACGACTGCCTGGTGGTTGCCGAATGCGCCCACGACGAAGATCCGGACTTCCCGCCTGAGCTGGAAGAAATATCCTCAAGAACCTACGGCGACAGCAAAATCACCATCCTCAAATTTAATAACTAGAAATTTGTTTATTTTATACAACTAATAGTTGTATATTATCTCCATGATGGAACCGGATGATTCCCCTTTTGACCTGGCAGACTATCTGGACATGGTCCAGCGAGACCGGATCGATACCATAGACTGCCTGAAATTCCTGCTCGAGGAAGCTCGCAAAAGCGACATGATATCCGTGGTGGAACTTCTGGAAAGGGCGATCCCGGAGGTCGAAGCCGCCTTTGCCGATGAGAGCTAACGACGACCGAACAGCTTTTCCACATCGGAAAGCTTGAGTTCCACATAGGTCGGCCGCCCGTGATTACACTGACCGGAATGGGGCGTGGCCTCCATTTCCCTGAGCAGGGCGTTCATTTCATCGGTCGTCAGCCGCCGGCCGGCCCGCACACTGCCGTGACAGGCCATGGTCGAACAAACCTCCTCCAGTCGTTCCTTCAGGGACAAGGTCTCGTCCAGTTCGGCAAGCTCGTCGGCCAGGTCCCGCACCAGCCCCTTGATGTTTGTATCGCCGAGCAGGGCGGGCGCTTCCCGCACCACAACGGCGCCCTCGCCGAAAGCTTCCAGCACCAGGCCAAGCTCTGCCAGTTCTTCGCTGCGGGCGGCCAGTCTCTCCGCGGCGCCCTGATCCAGCTCCACCACTTCCGGCAGCAGCAAGGTCTGGCGGGGGATGCCGGTCTCCGCCATATTGTTTTTCATGCGCTCATAGACCAGCCGCTCGTGGGCCGCATGCTGATCGACCAGCACGATCCCGTTTTCCGTCTGGGCGATGATATAGGTCTCGTGCAGTTGCCCCCGGGCGGCGCCAAGGGGATATGTTGTCAGGTCAGGGCGGCCAGCCGCTTCCTGCGCCTGTTCCGGCTCGTGGCGGCCCATGGGCGGGGCAAAAGCCTCTTCCCCCTGCTCGCCGAGCCCAAGCTGGCGTCCCGACGTCAGCGGCCTCTGAAACTCCGTGCCGCGGTCGGCAAATCCGGACGGATAAGACGGCACAGTGCGATAACGGCTATAATTACCCTGATACTGACCTTTATATTGCGGAAGAGACGATTCGGACAGTTCCGGCCGCATGGCGCCCAGCGCCTGATCCGCCACCGTACTGGAAGAACGATGCCCGGCGTCGGCCAGAGCCCGCCTGAGGCTGCCGACGATCAGTCCGCGGACAAGACCGCTGTCCTGGAATCGCACTTCAGCCTTGGCCGGATGCACGTTGACATCAACCACCTCCGGCGGCACCTCAAGGAACAGGGCAAGAACCGGATGGCGATCCCGGGCCAGATAGTCCATATAGGCGCCGCGCACGGCTCCGGTCAGAAGCTTGTCCTTCACCGGCCGGCCATTGACGAACAAAAACTGATGCTGGGCATTGCCCCGGTTGAAGGTGGGCAATCCCGCAAAACCGGTCAGGCGCAACTCGTCCCGCTCCACCTCGATGGACAGCGAATTATCGGCAAATTCATGCCCCAGAATCGCTGACAGGCGTCGAAGGCGGCTGTCCAGAAGCTCCCCCTGGGCCGCAGAAACCTGAAAGCTTTTCCGCTCCCCGTCGCTCAGGGAAAAGGCCACATCCGGATGCGCCATGGCCAGCCGCTTCATCACATCAAGGGCATATGAATATTCGGTGCGTTCGGTCTTTAGAAATTTAAGCCGTGCCGGGGTTGCGAAAAACAGGTCCCGCACTTCGACCCGGGTACCGGGATTAAGCGCCGCCGGCTGCAGGGTGGTTTTTTTGCCACCCTCTATTTCGATCTTCCAGCCTTCATCACTGCCTTGCGGGCGGCTTGACATGGCAAAGCGGGCGACGGAGGCAATGGACGGCAGCGCCTCACCGCGAAAGCCCATGGTGGTGATGTGAGTAAGGTCGTCCTCGCGCAGCTTGCTGGTGGCATGACGCTCCACCGCCAGCGCCAGTTCCTCCCGGTCCATGCCGCAGCCGTCATCGCTGACCGAAATTAGATCCCGGCCGCCCCGGACCATCACCACATCGATATTGCGCGCCCCGGCATCGATGGCATTTTCCACCAGTTCCTTGACGGCGCTGGCCGGCCGCTCGATGACTTCACCGGCGGCAATACGGTTGATGGTGCTTTCGGAAAGGCGACGGATTTTCACTTAACTCGATCTCCGGTTAATTTTCTTTTTGATCCCTTGTGAAGGCATCTTAACAAGTCTCTTTGCCACAAAATAGCCCAATCTTTTCACATTGCTGACATGCTGAGGACATAATCTTTCTATAGCGTCCTTAATGTGGTCAGGGCAAACCACAGATAACAGAGAACGCATCAACGATCATTGCCGGGGAAAACACATGAAACTTATACATGGCCTTATTTTCGGTCTGGGACTTGGCGGTCTTTCCGCCGCGCTACTAGGCATTGCGGACAAACATCAGATTATTCTCGCCGTAGGCAGTCTTCTGCTGCTTGCAGTAGAGGTCAAGCTTCTTGTCGATAGCAAATCCGGAAGCAACCAGAGCCGGCCAGGATTCTGAGCAGCGGCTGTTGGTTACTCCGCTTTCACCGCATCTCCCATAAGGGGAATATCCAGGCTGTCCAGCGCGGCCGGGCTTCCGACCACAACCCAGAACAGACTGTCCGGCTGTAACAGGCGCTTTGCCACTCGGCTGATCTGCTCCTGGGTCACCTCGTTGATATATTCATTTCGTCGCTCAAAATAGACCGGCTCAAAGCCCAAAATCTGGGCGCCGAGCATCTGACCGGCGATGGCGTCACTTGTCCCGAAATTCAGCGCATAGGAACCGGTCAGGTAGGTCTTGGCATCCTGCAATTCTTCCTCACTTATTCCTTCGTCACGGACCCGGCGAATTTCCTCGCGGGTCAGGGTAATGGCTTCCGCCGCCCTGGCGTTCTGCGTACCCATGCTGCCGGTGAACAGGCCGCTGTACTCCATGGGCTGAAAACCGGTGCCTATTGTATAGGCGAGGCCGTTTTCCTCCCGCACCACTTCCGCCAGACGTGACGTCAGGCCGCCGCCGCCCAGAACATAATTCATCACATAGGCCGCATACCAGTCCGGGTCCAGACGTTTGATTCCGGCATGGCCGAACAGGATCTTGGACTGGTGACCGGGATGTTCCTGCAGGTAAAGACCCGCCGGCATTTTCGGTTTTGCGTCTGTTATCCGGGCGTCGATGGCTTCATCGACCAGATCACCAAAGGCATGATCCAGAAGCTCGCCCAGTTCATCTGCGGTGACGTCACCGACCACGCTGATCACCAGCCGGTCTTTGGTCAGCCGCTCTTCCATATAGGTCAGCAGGTCGTCACGGTTCAGGGCATTCAGAGTTTCCTCGCTACCGATAGGACTGTTGCCATAGGGATGGTCCGGGAAGGTTTTCTCACGAAATATTTCAGAAGCGATACTACCCGGGTCTTCCTTCTGGCGCAGCAGGATAGTGATCAGCTGTTGCCGGATACGATCGATGGCTTCCTGATCGAATCTTGGTTCATTCATGGCAAGCGACAACAGGTCAAAGGCCTCGTCGCGGTTTTCGGTGAGTGTTTTCAGATAACCGCTGAAACGGTCCCGGTCAGAGGAAAATCCCAGTTTGATGGCCTTTTCCTCAAGCCGCGTCTGGAAGGCCCTGGAATCCAGGTCGCCGGCCCCTTCATCAAGCAGACCGGACACCATGGCGGACAATCCCGCCTTGTGGGCCGGATCCTTCACTTCCCCGCCCTGGAAGGCAAAGCGCATACTGACCAGGGGAATGGTATGGTTTTCCACCAGCCAGGCCTCAATGCCGAGCGGGCTGATGACCTTCTGGATGTCCATGGCGGCCAGCGCCCGGCCGGTCGGCAGGACAAGAACAAAGCTCAGGACAACAAGCAGGGATCTCAGTTTCATTTCACCTCTCCCGCTTCAGCAGGCGCTGCCTGTGGCAACAGGCGTCCTGTAACCGACTTCCTTTGATCAAGCACATATCGGGCGGCTTCCAGCACGTCTTCTGTGGTCACTGCCCGGATATCATCCGGCCAGTTGAGCACGTCCTCGATGGAACTGCCGGTGGTCAGCGCCTGACCGAAAATCTGCGCCATGGTGCTGTTACTGTCCCGGGCATAAATCATTTCCGCCACCAGGCCGTTTTTCACCCGGCTCAGTTCCTCGTCGGTAATGCCCTTTTCCAGCATCTCTGCAATCACGGCATCGGTGGCCTTCTCAAGTATATCAAGCGATTCTTCCGGCGTGGCGGCAAGGCCGGGGCGCGGAATGGCATAAAAGAGGAAGGTGTCCGGATCATAGGAAGTGGAACTATACTGGCTGCCGGCCGCCACCGCGACCCGCTGTTCGACCACAAGTTTCTGATACAGGCGACTGGTCACACCGGAGCCCAGAATTTCCGACAGCACATCAAGGGCCGGGGCATATTGTTTTTCCCCGGCGCTGTAGCTGGGCGCATGATAGCTGCGCAGCCAGGTCGGTTGCTGGACCCGTTCATCCCGGTAATCGACACGTTTGGCTTCGGTTTGTTCCGGTTCAGCCGATCGCACCCGTTTGGGAAGCGGAGTGCCCTTGAGGGGTTGGTAATATTTATTCGCCAGGGTACGGATATGGTCCGTCGTCACATCCCCTGCCACCACAAGAATGGCATTGGCCGGATTATAATATTTGTCGTAAAAATCCCGCACATCCTTCAGGCTCAGATTCTCGAGCTCACTGCGCCAGCCGGCAATGGGAATGCCGTAAGGATGGACAGTGAATAAACTTGCCGCCATCTGTTCCCGAAGCAAGGCCATAGGCTGGCTGTCAATCCGCATACTGCGTTCCTCAAGAACCACATCCCGCTCGGACAAAACATCCTGCTCATCCAGCACCAGATTGACCATCCGGTCCGCTTCCAGTTCCATCATCAGCGGCAGCCGGTCAACGGCTACAGTCTGGTAATAGCCGGTGTAATCGGCGGAAGTAAAGGCATTGTGACGGCCGCCGTTACGGGCGACGATGCGGGAATATTCGCCTTCGGCCAGTTTTTTTGTCCGCTTGAACAGCATATGTTCGAGGAAATGGGCCAGACCGGAATGACCCTTCGGATCGTCAGCTGCACCCACATTATACCAGACCATATGGGTGACGATGGGGGCGCGATGATCGGGGATGACCACCACCTTCATGCCGTTCTCCAGCATGAAACTGTCAACGATTGGCTCCTCCGACCGCGCCGTGGCGGCAACCAGAAGAACAGTCAAAACGGCCACAGCAATGGCCGCCTTGTGTGTCAATGATTTAAGTGTGAGGGGAAATCCGGTCATGATAGTCTCCCGAAGGGGGTTGCCGAGCTACAGGAGAGCGTCAGGATTATTCGCCGAACAGCGCCTGGCGGGCAAGTTCCTCAGGCGTGTATGTATCGGCGACATTATCATCCCCCGGCGGACGCAGGTGATATTCCGGCGGCACCGACAAAGACGGATTTTTAAGCACCATAAACTCATCCGGGGCATTCTTGCCGCCACAGGCGGAAACCGCCATGGTCATCGCTGCCGCCCCGATTAACATCACATGTCTGATCACCAAAATATTCCCTTTCAAATCACTCTCTGCCAAATCACTATCCGCCAGTCAGGGTGACAGTTGTTTTTCACTTTTCTTTTCGGAACTGCTGCCGAAAAAGGCCTCCCAGACCAGCAATGCCGCGCCAAGGGAAATAAAGCAGTCTGCCACATTAAACACCGCAAAGGACCAGTCGCCCAAATGAAACTGGAAAAAGTCCGCCACAGCACCGAAAACAATACGATCGTAAATGTTACCTATTGCGCCGCCAATGACAAGCCCTATTGCCACCATTGTGAGACGAGCCTGCACGGATCTGAGCCAAAAGGCCAGTACAGCGACAATCACACAGGTCATTATCACCAGAATCCAGCGTCCTGTTTCAGTCTCGGCCGAAAACAGGCTGAAGCTGACGCCGCGATTCCAGACCATAACAACATTGAATATGGGCAATATTTCGACAACGCCCTTCTTTGCCAGCTCATAGACATCCATGAACCACCATTTACTGAGGCGATCCACCAGGAAAACCAGTGCTGCCAGTATCAGGCCGCGGGTGAACATCAGGCTTCTTCTTTTTCCGGAATCTCGATGCCTGAGGCGTCCACCGCCTCGGCACAGCGTCCGCAAATGTCTTCATGGCCGTCAACGGTGCCCACTTCCGGCAGAACCTGCCAGCAGCGTTCGCATTTATGGCCATCGGACAATTCCGGCACCACCGCCACATCGGCCACATCCTCGAGGGTAAAAGCCCCTTCAGGTGCGTCTCCCTGTGCAAGGCTCGCCGCAGAGGTGATACTGATCTCGGCCAGGTCAATACCCTTGAGGGCCTCCACATAACCGCTGTCGCCGACATAGACCTTGACCCCGGCCTGCAGGCTGGAGCCGATACGTTTTTCCCGGCGTTCCACTTCCAGCGCCCCGGTAACGACCCGGCGCAGCGTGCGGACCTTTGACCATTTTGCGGCCAGGGCCTCGTCGCGCCAGTCAGCCGGCACATCATAGAACTGCTGCAGATGCACGCTGTCCTTGTCGTCGGGATAACGCGCCTGCCAGACTTCCTCGGCGGTAAAGGCCAGAATCGGCGCCATCCAACGGGTCAGGCAATGGAAAATCGCATCCAGCACCGTCCGTGACGCCCGGCGTCGCGATGTCATCAGCCCATCGCAATAGAGCGCATCCTTGCGGATATCGAAATAGAAGGCAGAGAGGTCGACAATGCAGAAATTATAGAGCGCATTATACATGCGGTGGAAATTGTAATTTTCGATGCAGTCCTTGATCAGCACGTCCAGTTCGCTGAGGCGATGCAGGACCCAGCGTTCCAGTTCCGGCATTTCTGCCACATCCAGGCGTTCCTCGTCACTGAAACCGTCCAGGTTGCCGAGCAGGAAGCGCAAAGTGTTGCGGATCTTGCGGTAGGCTTCGACCTGGCCCTTGATGATATTGTCGCCGATCCGGTGATCGTTGAAATAGTCGGTTGAGGTCACCCACAGACGGATGATGTCGGCGCCATATTGATTGACCACCTTCTGCGGATCGATGCCGTTGCCCAGGGACTTGGACATTTTCAGTCCCTTTTCATCCAGGGTAAAGCCGTGGGTCAGCACCGCCTTGTAGGGCGCGCGTCCGCGGGTGCCGCAGCTTTCCAGCAGAGACGACTGGAACCAGCCGCGATGCTGGTCGGTGCCCTCGAGATAAAGATCGGCCGGGCTCTGCAGGTCGGGCCGGTCCTCCAGCACGAAGCTGTGGGTGGAGCCTGAATCGAACCACACATCGAGGATATCCATGACCTGTTCATAGTCGTCCGGATTATAGTCGTTGCCGAGGAAACGGCTGGCGTCGCTGGAGAACCAGGCATCTGCCCCTTCCGCCTTCATGGCGTCAATGATTCGCTGGTTGACCTTTTCGTCCCTGAGCAGCTCCCCGTCGGATTTACGCACAAACAGGCTGATCGGCACGCCCCAGGCGCGCTGGCGGGAGATCACCCAGTCGGGCCGTCCCTCGACCATGGAGCGGATGCGGTTCTGGCCGGTCTGCGGAAACCATTTCACTTTTTCAATTTCGCCGAGCGCCGTCTTGCGCAGGTCGTTGGTGTCCATGCTGATGAACCACTGCGGCGTACAGCGGAAGATCACCTTGGCCTTGGAACGCCAGCTGTGCGGGTAAGAGTGTTTGAAATCGTCACTGGCCGCCAGAAGCTGTCCGGTCTCGCGCAGATCGTTACAGATCGGGCCGTCGGACGCGACAAATTTTTTGTTGATCACATTGCCCTGGCCGCCAAGCCACAGCCAGTTGTCCCGGTAGGTACCATCGTCATTGACCGCAAAGACCGGATCAAGGCCATTTTCCTTGCACAGGGCAAAGTCATCTTCACCGTGGTCCGGTGACATATGCACCAGGCCGGTACCGGCGTCGGTGGTGACAAAATCGCCGGACAGGAACGGACGCGGCGTGGCGTAAAAGCCGCCGAGATGATGCATGGGATGACGGGCGATTGTACCGGCGAGGTCAGACCCTTTAATCAAAAAGCCCCCATCGACGGTGACAGGACCGATACTCAGGCCGATCCCTGGATGTCTTGATTCTGCGTAGCGTGAAAGCCGTTTCCCAAACTCCTCCTTGAGCGCCGAAGCAATCAGGAAGCGTTTCGTAGTTCCGCTGCAGTTACCTAGGTAGGAAAGTTCAGGATCATCAAGAAAGGTTGGTTCCTTTTCACTGTTGTTACTGGCAAAAAACTCCACCAGTTCATACTCAACCTTAGGCCCGTAAGCCAGCGCCTGGTTGACCGGAATGGTCCAGGGGGTTGTGGTCCAGATCACCGCATGGGCGCCGACCAGTTCCTTGATCGGGCTGTCGGTGATTTCAAAGGCCACGTCGATCTGGGTCGAGACCACATCCTGATATTCCACTTCTGCTTCCGCGAGGGCGGTTTTTTCAACCACCGACCACATGACCGGCTTGGCGCCGCGGTACAGGCCGCCGTTCATCAGGAACTTGAGCAGTTCTTCCTCGATCTTGGCTTCGGAGGCGAAATTCATGGTCAGATAGGGATTGTCCCAGTCGCCGAAAATACCGAGCCGTTTGAACTGTTCCCGCTGCACGTCAATCCAGTGGGCAGCAAAGTCGCGGCATTCCTGACGGAATTCGCTCAAAGGCACCTCGTCCTTGGATTTCTTTTTCTTGCGGTATTTCTCCTCAATCTTCCATTCGATGGGCAGGCCGTGACAGTCCCAGCCCGGCACGTAAACCGCATCAAAGCCGGACATCTGGCGGGAGCGCACAATCACATCCTTGAGGACCTTGTTCAGCGCATGACCGATATGAATATCGCCGTTGGCATAGGGCGGGCCGTCATGAAGGATAAATTTCTCCCGGCCCTCGCTTTCCTGGCGCAGGCGGCCGGGAATATCATTTTCCGTCCAGCGGGCGAGCCAGTCGGGTTCCCGGTTCGGCAGATTGCCCTTCATGGGGAAATCTGTTTTGGGCAGAAAGATGCTTGTGCGATAATCTTTGGTCATGTCCGTCTTTTCTTATTTTCAGGGCTTAGGATGCGGGCCGAAAAACGTCACTTTGTAGCAAGGGTTGTCGCCCGGTGTCGAGCCTTTTTCGCGTGGACGGCATGATTCGGGCGATTAAATCCTACAGATAGTCATCAAGGCGCGGCATCGGGATATAATCCTGCCTGTTTTCCGGTTTTTCAAGCAGCTCCCGCGCAGTTCGGCAGTCCAGTTCAATCTGCGCTTTCAGCGCTTCCAGACCATCAAATTTTTTCTCTTCGCGGATAAAATCCACAAACGCCACCTTCACCGGATGGTCATAAATATGATCGTCGAAATCGAATAGATGCACCTCCAGCAGCACATCCTTTTTGTCAAAGGTCGGACGACGCCCCACATTGGCGACCCCCTGCCAGACCTCTCCCCCTTCAATGAGGACCCGAACCGCATAGACCCCGGCCAGCGGCTTCAGATACCCGTCCATGGAAATATTGGCGGTCGGAAAGCCGATGGTCCGGCCCCGCTGGTCGCCCTGGATCACATGGCCTTCCACGCACCACCAGTGGCCAAGCCGGTCCGCCACCTCGCGCACCCGCCCCATTCGCAGGCTTTCGCGAATATTGGTCGAGGAATAGATATGATCGCCTTCCATCACCTTCTCCACAATCGTCAGGCCGAATTGTTCCATCTCGCTGAGCCACGCCAGCACATCCGTGCCGCCGCCGCGGCCTGCGCCAAACCGGTAGTCATAGCCGGTCACCACATGCAGGGCGCCAATTTTGTCACAGATGATATCGAGAACAAAGTCCTGAGCCGGCATTCTGGACAGCTCGGCATCAAACGGAAGAGTGAACAGCTGATCGACGCCGAAGGCTTCCAGGAGATGGGCCTTGGTGCGGAAGGAGGTCAGGCGAAAATCTTCCTGGCCCGGATTGAAAAAGGTGCGCGGATGCGGCTCGACGGTCAGCACCGACAGGGTGGCATTCATTTCACGGGCGATACGGCCGGCCTCGGCAATGACAATCTGGTGTCCCCGGTGAAAGCCGTCGAAGTTGCCCAGGGCAATGACAGAACCTTTGCAGATATCCGGTATATCGTCATAATGCCTGAATATTTTCATTCGCGATTTCACATATCCTACAGATCAGCTGGCCGGGCTGAACATTTTATGCCTTCATCATCCTCTGGCGGGGACCATCATCAACGCATCCCCTTCCATAACAACATCGTCATCAACTGTACACACGCAATGCAGTTTTACACGCTTTTTTTCCATAATAACGTCTTCCACCGTCACCCGGGCCGTAACCGTATCGCCAATTCTGACCGGCGCCCTGAACTTCAGGTTCTGGGACATATAGATGGCGCCCGGTCCGGGCAGTTCCGTGCCCAGCACAGCTGAAATGATGCCGGCGGTCAGCATGCCGTGGGCAATGCGACCTTTAAACATGGTGGTGGCAGCATATTCTTCGTCCAGATGAAGGGGATTCGCATCACCTGTCACCTCAGCAAAACATGTTATATCTTTCTCGGAAACGGTTTTTTTCAGATAGGCGGTCTGGCCCGGGGCCAGATCCTCGACAAAATACTTCACAAAACCTGACACAGGCAACTCCCTAAAAACAAGAAAAAACTAATATATATACTTGATAGGCGGTCTTATTTTTTGCAGCGCACCATATACTAATGTAAAAAAAAACAAAAGCCCCCTGTTCTATTAACCCTTTTTTTAGTCCCTGTGGATAGGTTGTATCGGGTAAGTGTCCGGAATGACCGGATATTGCATGTAGTAAAGATTTCCAACCTGTTAGCTTGAGGAGCGGGGAATATAATGGCTGTAGAAATGTCAATGCCTATCCTGATCGTGGATGATTATAAGACCATGTTGCGTATTATCAGGAACCTGTTGAAACAGCTGGGCTTCCAGAATGTGGATGAAGCCAGCGACGGTTCAGAAGCCCTGAACAAAATGCGGTCCAAGAACTATGGTCTGGTCATTTCCGACTGGAATATGGAACCGATGACCGGATATGAACTTCTGAAAGAAGTACGTGCCGATGAAATGCTGAAGGCTGTGCCCTTCATCATGGTTACTGCTGAATCAAAGACAGATAACGTGATCGCGGCCAAAAAAGCCGGCGTGAACAATTATATCGTCAAACCGTTCAATGCAGCGACCCTGAAACAGAAACTGGTTACTGTTCTCGGAGACTTCTGATGGGTTCGGGTCTGCTGCCTGACCATATCAGTCCGCTTGTCGATAAACTTCGGCAGGGCGACCACACTCCTGTTTCCCTGCCGGATGTGGCTGCGCTGACTGAAGTCCTCATGCGGTCTACCGAGAGCTATTTCCGCTCCATTGACCTGACCCTTTATCAGGAATGTCAGTCTCTGGCTGACTATATCAATGACGCCAAGGCGGAAATTGCTTCCCTGTCGCCGGAACATGCCGACAGCGCGCAGATTCCGCGGGCCGGGCAGGAACTGGCGGCCATCGTTCAGCAGACCGAGAGCGCCACAAATACGATCATGGAATCAGCGGAACAGATCATGTCTGCAGATACTGATGATCCGGAAGTCTTCCAGGCAACCGTACATGAAGCAGTCATGCAGATTTTCGAAGCCTGTTCCTTCCAGGATATTACCGGCCAGAGAATCAGCAAGGTTGTCCGTACCCTTGAATATGTGGAAGACCGGGTTGACCGCCTGATCAATATTCTTGGCCTTCAGGATGACGAACTGGCCAAAGCCGCCCAGCCGGCCGAGGAAATTGACGAAGAAAAAGCACTTCTCAATGGCCCTGCCCTGGAAGGTGAAGGCATAGACCAGACAGAAATTGATGCCCTTCTCAATGGGGAAGCTGACGCCTCCAATGAAATTGCCGAAGATGCACCTGCCGAGGAACCGGCCGCGGCCCAGGAAGACCTGAACGCAGATGACATTGACGCCCTGTTTGCCCAAGACGGTCCGGCAGAGGTCGAAGAACCGGCGGCAGTTGAAACCCCCGCCCCGGAGGCGGAGGCCCCCCCCAAGGAACTGGATGCAGACGATATTGACGCCCTGTTTGCAGAAGACGCTCCCGCCGCTGCAGCAGCCCCGGAACCGGAACCTGCCTCACCGGTGGTGGCAAAGAAGCAACCCAGGGTTTTCGCCAAGAAGACCTATGAGGAAGATCCCGAGGCCGCCCTTGACGCCAAGGACTCCGGCAAGACTTCCCAGGAAGATATCGACGCCCTGTTCGGGTGATCATTAAAGAAAAAAATTAAGACCTGCCGGTCATCGCGCCGGCAGTTTCTGTTTGTGCCTCAGAGATTGAGGGACGGATCGCTGCTGAGGCGCGGCTCGCCGAACAGGAAGCCCTGTCCGAAATCCATACCAAAATCGAGGATTTCAAGAATGGTTTCCTCGTCCTCGATCTTTTCAACAATCAGGTCGATATCATAACGGGCAAAGGCTTCCTTGATATCATCGGGATGGATGTCCACCTGCTGATCGACAAGCGCCCGGGCGTCAAGTTTCACATAACGGAAATAACGGGACGCCAGATCCGCAAGGTCAATATTGTGGTCAATCACCTTGTCCATGGAAAAACGGAAGCCACGGCGACCCAGATTGGCCAGGCTGCGCCCCACGGCCGCCGAATGACGCATCACATCCTGCTGCGAAAACTCAAAGACCAGACGATCGGCAAGCTCTTGGTTTTCCAGCATAAAATCAATGAACTGCGGAAAAAACTCCTGGTCATTAAGCGAGACCGAGGAAATGTTGCAGAAAAACCTGAGATCCGGTTTGCGCGGCCCCAGACGACGGATCACCTGGATACAACGGAACAGAAGCAGATTATCCAGAGTCCCGACCAGGCCGCTGTCTTCGGCCAGCTGGATATACTGGCTGGGGAAAATCACATTGTCCCCTTCATCTCGAACCCGGGAATAGGCCTCGAAATAGACCACCCGGCGGGACGGAAGAGCGACAATTGGCTGCAAATACAAATCAACCCGGTTGTCTTCCAGGGCATAATGCATGATGCGCAGAATTTCCTCGTCGCTCCGGTCCTTGCTTTCCTTATTCACCCCGGCCTGTCCAAAAGAACTGGAGGATATGTGGCGGGCAAGATCGTCACTGCCGACCCGGTCGGCAAGCCGCTTGCCGGATTTCTCGACAACCTGATTCAAAAGGGTCTGCAGGACCCGCATTTCGGATATAATTTCGGCGTTCTGGCTGTTGTTCGACCTGTTCAGCTGCTCGTCATGTTTCTGCAGTTCCTGCCTCATTTCATCCAGACGATCGAGGCTCATCTGATAGTCCTGATGCAGGTCCATAAGCCTGTTGGCCATATCCTGTCGGCTCATCCGGAAAATATACAGAGCATGAACCTGCATGCTGGCAAGAAAGACCACGGCCGCAATCACCAGCGGCGTGACCGGGGTCAGTTTTGGAAAGATCTCGGGACTGACAAGATAGACAAGAACAGCCACTACCGCATAGCTCGCCAAAATCAGAATATGTGTCAGAATATTCATCTACAGTCCCATAACCCGTTGGTGCGTGTCCGCAATTTGCACAGTACAGCGGATTACCACCCCCTCTGTCTTTGTCATCGCGGTAAAACAATCCGGCTACGATAGATGAGATGCATTCCGGGATCAAGTTTTCTGCAACAGACAAACAGAAACACTTCTGTCCCGGGCAAAGAAAAAGGGCGGTTGAAACCGCCCTTCCTCAAAATCATCTTCTGCACCGGGATTAACCGCCGAGGAATTCCTTGATGTCTGCAAGCCGTTTGGCTTCCTTGGACAGGTAGGAAATCCACTTGTCAGCCATCTTCCGGCTGCGATCGAATTTCCGGGCCGACTGAAACTCTTTGCGAGCGTCGTCAAGTTTCCCAAGATTGAAATAAGCCATACCGCGAACCACATGTGCAGTATCTTCGCGCCTCAGCTTGCCTTTATCAATGGCAAGACCGATATATTTGGCCGCATTTTCATAATCATCCAGCTGCATGTAGACCTGACCGAGACGCATGTAAAGATCTCCGTCTTTTGCCATTTCGGCAGCTTTCCGCAAAGGCATCAGCGCTTTTTGGTAGTCCTGTCCGTTAATGAAAGCCTGAGACAGATATTCCCAGTTCTTTTCATTCTTCTCTACCTTTCCCTCTTTCATTGCCCTGTCCAGCACCTTGGAGGATTTATAGGGAATTTCATGGTACAGGAACAACTGGGACAAATTGACCAGCTCGGATTCCTTGATCAGGAAGCCCTGACGATAGGCAGTTTCATAAACCGTAAGCTGCTTCTGCTCCAGTTCCCTCTTCTGCTTTTCGGTCATGCCTTTTTCATTGGTCAGTTCGCCATACATGCCGGCAAGCTGAACCCAATATTCCTTTTTCGGCCATTTGGTGACCAGAAGTTCAACGATATCGGTAACGGTCCGGTATTCCTTGAGTTCGAAATACATGACCCGCAACAGGAGATACCAGTTTTCCTTCGGTTCCTTGCCTTTTTCCTCGTAAAGTTTGATGGCCCGCTCAATGTAGGGAATCCCTTTACGATAATAGGACACATCATTCTTCTGGTCGCCCAGGGAATAATAGGCCTGTCCGAGAATAACCAGGGCATTCTCGCTCGGTGTTTCCTGATATTCCATCCATTTGTTCATGTAATCAATGGATGTCTGATACTGTTCCATGACGAAATACAACTGCGCCATGGTGTAGGTCACATTATCTTCCAGCGCCGGCGGCAGGTTTTCCTGCTTCAGAACATTATTATAGGCCGCAATGGCACCTTTATAATCTTCCTTGCTGTAGGCCAGATAACCCTTAAAGTTATAATATTGAGCACGCTCATAGCTGTTCAGCTTGTCCAGCTTTGAACCCAGCTCCTCCTCAAGAACCCGCGAGGCTTCCGCCCAGTTTTCCGCCTCTGCAAAAGCCTGGGCTTCCCCAAGAGCATTCCCCACCTTCAGGCCCATGGCAGGCGTTTTGCGGGTTTTGCGGTTGGCGTATTTGCTTTCCTCTTCAGCGGCGACCGCCTGACCTGTCAGTGCAACCGTTACCGGTGCCACCAACAAAGCAGCAGACAGTGCAGAAGCGGAGAAAAGGGTTTTCGTAAATTTACTCATCGATGTCATTACTTACCTCCTCTCTACTTCTCTAGCTCGAACGTGATTTTATGCAGAACCCCGGACACATCGACCGGCTCCCCGTCAACCACTTTCGGCTTGTATTTAAATTTCTCGGCCGCCTTGATCGCAGCACGGTTAAACAGGCTGCTTGTGGTTTCAACAACCACAATGTCCCTCACCGTACCGTTTTTGGTCACCGTGAATTCCAGGATCACATATCCTTCGATACCGCGTTCAGCTGCACGACGGGGATAAACCGGCGCCACCTTCACGATCGGAAGATAATCACCGTCACTGGCGGCAAACCCACCAGTTCCAGCCACCTGGATACCCGTATCAACCTGGGCAGAACCGATTTCAAAGCCGGTCTGGACATTGTTCAGGCTTGTATCCATCTCGATGTCCGGCGTTTCCGGAGGTGTTTCCACCTCTTCAGGCTTTTCGGGTTTACGCACTTTCTGTTCTACTTCACGGGCCTTACGCACATCCGCGATTTCGACACGAATATTAACGCCTTTTTCCGTGCTTGCCTTTTCACCGGTTGCAATCAACCACTGCATGGCAAAGAACAGCAGAAAAGTAATCAGAAATGCGAAAGAAAATGAAACTGTAAATCTTGCTATCATTGTTCCCTCGTCGATACTACGTAATCCATGACACCCGCAGCGCGAACGGCATCAATAACGTCAGTCATGACACCGGTCCTGGCCGCCTTGTCAGCCTGGATTACCACTGTTCCTTCCGGATTTTCCGCCCGCAGTCTTTCCACATTGGCCCGGATTGCCCGCACGTCAACGCGTTTTTTCTGCATCCAGACCTCATTCTGATCACTCACAGCAATCATAATGTTGGCCTTGGTTTGTGGCACAGAGGTTTCAGACAATGGCCGGTCTATGTCGATACCGGCCTCCTTCACAAAGGCTGCTGTCACGATAAAAAAGATGAGCATGATAAACACGATGTCGAGCATCGGCGTCATATCAATAGTTGCATCATCCTGGCTTTTTGCAGCATGTTTTCGCATGGCTCTCTCTTAATGATCCATTGTTAAGTGATCTTCGAGCATTTCGGCTTCCTTGTTGGCGCGGTTCTCCAGATAAGAGGAGGCAAACACGCCGGACAAGGCACCGACCATTCCGGCCATAGTAGGAATCGTGGCTTTGGATACACCCGCCGCCATCGCGCGGACATTGCCGCTTCCCAATACTGCCATCACATCAAAGACCTCAATCATTCCGGTTACGGTACCAAGGAGACCAAGAAGAGGACAGACCGCTACCAATGTCTTGATAAGCGGAATGGTTCCTCTCAGATCCATCGTCACCTGACTGATCATGGCTTCGCGAATTTTATGGGCGAACCAGGAAGTCCGCTCGGAGCGAGCTTCCCAAGTTCCCATAACTTCATTCACTTGCTTGCGATGTCCGGTTTTAAAATATACCAGACGCTCGAAAACCAGGCCCCAGATCAGCAGGATTACGAGAAAGATCCAGGTCAGGATCGGGCCACCCCGTTCCATAAAGTCCCTTACCAACTCGTATGATTCCAACAGGGGCGTCATGATCAGGCTCCTTTACCGGACTGCTGCTCTGCATGAACGGCGATGATACCGGCACTCTGTTCTTCCAGAGTATGGATAACCCGTTTGCTCATGCCGGCAACAATGCTGTGCAGGAACAGTGTCGGCAGAGCCACCACGATACCAAGCACGGTTGTCATAAGAGCCTGGGAAATACCACCAGCCATCAGTTTCGGATCACCAGTACCAAACAATGTCATGGACTGGAAGGTCTGGATCATACCAGTCACCGTACCGAGAAGACCCATCAGAGGGGCAACGGCAGAGATGATTTTGATCATCACCAGGAAGCGTTCAAGAGCAGGTGTTTCTTTCAGGATCGCTTCATCCAGTTTAAGTTCGAGAGTTTCAACGTCAACGGTTTTGTTGGCGTCATAAACACTGAGCACACGGCCAAGCGGGTTGTTGGTGCTGATGACATCGCTTCTGATCTGTTTTTTCACCTTGCTGTTCGCAGAATAGAGGGTGATGAAACAGTAAGCGATCAGCAGGACACCAATGGCGCCGATAGCGAGGATCAGGTAACCGATGGTACCACCCTGGTCGATACGTTCACTAATGGAAGGCGCCTGGATCAGCAGGGCCAGGATTGAACCGCGTGACGGGTCAAGTGCAAAGGCTGTGAAACCGTCAGTGGCGGCCTGCAGCTCGGATGCGGTTCCCTGGAAACGTGCAGCCGGCTGGCGTACCAGTTCGGAAACCTGCTGAGCACCAGGGCTCCATTCCAGATATTTACCGTCTGACACCAGGTTGAAGGTACCAACGCGGGTTACTTCCTTGTCTTCGGTCGCACCGTCAGGATACTGAACAGTCGTGGTGAAGTTTACAACTTTACCTGACTCGGTCATTTCCCGCTGTACTTCGTACCACAGACGCTCGATTTCCTCGATGGTCGGCAGCTTGGAGCTGGACGCGGTTTTCTCGATCAGAGCGTCCAGGAAGTCGCCACGGTTGGGATACTGGGCACTGATGATAGAGGCATCAAAGATACCGCGGGCATCACCGGAAACCTGCTGCAGAACACCAAACAGTTCTTTCAGGGCACCAAGCTCGTTGGACAGCTCTTCCTGCAACTGGGCCAGCTTTTCCTCGTTGGCATTGAACTCAGCTTCCAGGCGGTCCGAACGACGCTCTTCCGCGCGCTGTTCTGCCTCGGCTTCTTTCAGAAGCTGCTGCTGTTTCGCTTTATCGCGCAGGAATTCCTGCTCACGGTTACGATGTTCGGCAGTTTCGTTGATTTTGCCCTGGCGGACAATTTCCAGAAGCTCGTCAAGATTCTGAGCTGCCTGTTGTGACATAGCTGTTGAGGCAATTCCGCCGAAGGCAACAGCAAGAATAAGTGTAATCAGTTTCTTCATTTTGCCTGCTCCGGTGCCAGAATTGGAAGTCTCAGAAGTCTGTCAGCAGCCGCCTGTTTGTTGGCCACTTTCAGAGCCTGGGAAACAGAGGAGTTATAGTCATCTGACAGAACTTCAAACTGGCCTGTAGTTTTGTTCCATGCGCCGGAAACCTTGCCGTCTTTGGTTTGATAGACAAGTGCTACACGGCCGATCTGCAGGAATTCAACCTCACGGGACACACCATCAATATCAATGGAGTCTGTGTAGGATACGAGAGCACGACCATAATCGCTTTCGATCTGATAGGCCTCGAAAACGCTGCGGAATTTCTCGGAAGCATCCACAGAAGGATCATCCATCAGAGTTTTGAGGTTTGCGATGGAGTCAAGACGGGTTTCCTTCTGGAACGGAATGTCATGAGTGACAAACTGCTCGAGGGCATCAACCATTTTCACCATTGTCGGCGTAATCTGGCGCTTAACATAAGTAACCTGCTTGATGGACTGATTAAGGTCTTCCATCACTGCTTTCTGGTTGTCAATCTGACGCTGCAACTGAGCATTATAGATCTTCAAACCTTCAATGGTTTTTACCACGGCTTTGTATTCGGCGACAATTTTGTCGGTATCTTCAACAATGCCGTCGATGCGTTTTTGTGATTCCTGTGCAATCTTGTTTGCAGCAGCGCCCTCATTGAGGACGTCCTGCAATTCAGTTGCACCCGCTACAGCAGCACCCCAGACAAGGGTACCGGCAGCAACGGCGGAAAGAACTATAGTTCTTACTCGGTGCTTAATCATGCGTCTTCCTACAGCTTTTTATGGGTTGTAAAAATTGAACCATCCAATATGGCATAATATGCGTTCGGAGATTTTGTATGCAATCGGGAAACAGCCTGGCAAGAGAAGCGTATATATACGTCCCGCAATTCCAGGTTTGGTTCCTTCATACTCATCCCCTTGTACACAATCCTACTAAAGCACCCTTAATTTATCTGAAAGAATTCAGAAAAAGGGTTCTAAAAATTTTAATCCGTTACATGCGGTTACCCTTTTTTGGGTTTAATGTTTTTTCCGCATTTTATTCTCAAGACCCGGCGAACCGGATCCACACCTCACAGACTGTGCGTCACACTATCCCAAAAACTGTATGCTTTTCAAGACCTGCTTCATTGCAAATTCAAAAAAAACTATATTTTATACATTTACAGCCCTGAAAAGGTCATGCACAAAGCCTCCGGAACCGTTTAATATACTCATATTATCAGTATGTTAGACTATTTTTCATTCGCAAGGAAGGGTTTGTGGCACCCGCCGGAATTAACCACCCGCCAGCATCATCCGAGCAGCATTGAGAGGGGGTATGTGAAACAATTGTTAAATATGCTCACGGATAACGAAAGAATCATGCCGGAACACCGAACGCCGGAACGACAAAAGCAGCATGGCGTGCCGATGCTGCTTTGGTTACAGTTGGCAGATTTGGGATCCCGGAGCGGCAGGTTATACCCGCCCGGGTCTTTCCGATCAGGCCTGGATCAACCTAGTGGGTGCGAACGGAATTGACGGCTTCAAGTACGCCATGCCATTTGTTTTCGATACAGGTCTGGCGGGCAGCTGCAAGGCCGAACCGTTTTACCATTTGATAGGCCAGTTCCTGTTTGTATTCGAAATCGTCCTTGGTGGAAAACTCTGCAGTCATTTTACTTCTTGCCATCTTAACTTCTCCTTGCGGTAGCCCTGCCATCCCTGAAACATTTTCGGGGACCAGTGGTTTTGCGTCCCGCCGTTACCGACGGTTTGCCTTTGTCACCAGAGACTCTGAACTCGTCTGGAATGCTCAACCATATTTGAAATATCTAAAAAGGCCGTAAACATTCGCGTAAAATTTTAGACAATTCCGTCCGGCTTCTCATCCTGCAGGGAATTCCCCCGCAGGATCACCAATAAAACATCTGATTGGGGCAGGATTAAGACCGGCTACAATGGCTCAGCAGCTTAATCCCCCTGCCCTTTCGCGACGTTTTCCACCTGGCGCCAGACCCTCAGGAGGTTGCCGCTCCAGATTTTGGCAATATCTTTTTCGCCGTAGCCGCGGGAAAGAAGCTCCCGGGTAACATTTTCGGTTTCCGCCGCGTTATCCCAGCCGACAATCCCGCCGCCACCGCCGAAATCAGAACTGATCCCCACATGGTCAATCCCCATAACCTTCACGGCATGGTCAATATGATCGACATATTGACTGACAGTAGCCTTGGGAAAATCCCGGTCGAGCTCTTCCAGTCCCTGTTTCATTTCAGGGGTGTTTTCATGCCTGGCTTCGTCAAATTCGGCGTCACCATAGGCGGCAGCTACTTTTGCCTCCAGCGCCTGATAGGCCGCCCGCCGGGCCGGGTCTACCTTGATATAGGCGCTGAGCGCGACAATCTGCACCACACCGCCATGCTCGGCCAGCAGCCGCATCTGGTCATCGGTCAGGTTGCGGGGATGATCGGCCAGGGCGCGGACACTGGAATGTGACGCAATCACCGGCGCTTTTGAATGAGCAATCGCCTGGCGCATGGACTTTTCCGAGATATGGGATACATCCACCATCATGCCGAGCCGGTTCATCTCGTCGATCACCTCCCGTCCAAAGGCGCTGAGGCCACCGTGTTCCTCTTCGTCGTCGCCCAGTTCTTCACTCGGGGTAGAGGTATCACAGATATCATTGTGTCCCATATGGGCCAGAGTCATATAGCGGCCGCCAAGGTCATAGTATTTTTCAAGCAGCGACAGATCCTTGCCGATAACGAAGCCGTTTTCGATACCGATCATCGCCACCTTGCGACCGCTGGCAGCGATAGAATCAACCTCATCCGGATGATAGGCAAGACCGATACGGTCGGGGTAAAGCTCGTCGGTCATCCGGTGAATCAAGGAAAACTTCCGCAAAGCATCCGCCTTTGCTCCGGCATAATTTTCAGGCGTTCTTTCCGTCTGTCCCACATAGACAATGAAGAACCCGCTATCGAGCCCCCCTTTTTGCATTTTACCGAGGTCAACCTGCATGTCACTGGCCTGTCCAGGGTCTGTCTGCGGCGTCTCTGTGTAGTTCAGGGGAATGTCCACATGACTGTCAACGGTGAACAAACGATCATGGATTACCTTGACGTCCGCTTCTGTCAGATCGCCAGCCTTCGCCCCGGCCGCCGACGTAAAGGCCACCGCACCGGCTGTCGCAAAGAATATTATTACGGTACGGAAAAATACCTTTACCGCCCAACTTCCCCGGTTATTGGTCATATTCCTGAAATCCCCGAATGATTAATTATAGATTGCTTGCAGTTCACTTAATATTTGGCATATGATAACTGTAGTTTATCATGCGGGCAACACAGGACCCGCCAGTTCAAGAAATAAACTTCACTAACTCAGGGGATTGGGTTTGGCCGACTTAGACATATTGTCCGTTTCCCGTTGGAAAAACAGATATTTGGGCTGTTTTAAAACCTTCTTCTCCCCGCCATTGACTCATATCAATGAAGTTAAAGGACGAATGTCCTATCCGAGAGCTGTTGATCCCGATCCTTACTTTGGATACGGGACCAGTGGTACAGCACATTATATGAATTTTAATTCTCTAAAAAGACAGGTTTGTACATGACAACCCATCCTACACCACCTGCTGTCAGTTCACTGGCACAATGGCTCACATCCCTGGGGCTTGGGATCGGCGCCATCATCGCGCTTCTTATTGCAGCACAGACAACCTCAACGCCTTTCCAGATACATGCCTTCATCATGCTGGCAGCTTTCATCCTGGGTATTGTTGCTGTCTTCAATCTCGGATTCGGCAAGGGCAACAAGGTCAAGGCTGAACCCTCCCCGGCTGGTGTGTTCTATAATGACAGCATCATCAAGGCAGGGGTCATTGCAAGTATCTTCTGGGGTATCGCCGGATTTCTGGCCGGCGACATCATCGCCTGGCAGCTGGCCTTTCCGGTTCTGAACTTTGATCTTGAGTATATCAATTTCGGCCGCCTGCGTCCGCTGCACACCTCGGCGGTAATTTTCGCTTTCGGCGGCAATGTGCTGATTACCACATCCTTCTACTGCGTTCAGAGAACGGGCAAGGCCCGGCTGGCTGGTGAAATCGCTCCCTGGTTTGTCTTCTGGGGTTATCAGCTGTTTATTGTACTGGCCGCCACGGGCTACCTTCTGGGCATTACCCAGTCCAAGGAATATGCCGAACCGGAATGGTATGTGGACATCTGGCTGACCATCGTCTGGGTAGTTTACCTGCTGGTTTTCCTCGGCACCCTGTGGCGCCGGAAGGAACCGCACATCTATGTGGCAAACTGGTTCTACCTGGCATTCATCGTTACGGTAGCCATGCTGCATATCGTCAACAACCTGACGGTGCCTGTTTCCTGGACCGAACCCAAAAGCTATGCGCTGTTCTCCGGTGTTCAGGACGCCCTGACCCAGTGGTGGTACGGCCATAACGCAGTGGGCTTTTTCCTGACTGCCGGTTTCCTCGGCATCATGTATTATTTCGTGCCCAAGCGGGCCGAACGGCCGGTCTATAGCTACCGGCTGTCCATCATCCACTTCTGGGCGCTGATTTTCATCTATATCTGGGCCGGCCCTCACCATCTGCACTATACGGCTCTGCCTGACTGGGCGCAGACACTGGGCATGACCTTCTCCATCATGCTGTGGATGCCGTCCTGGGGCGGCATGATTAACGGCCTGATGACCCTGTCCGGCGCCTGGGACAAACTGCGCACCGACCCGGTCCTGAAAATGCTGGTGGTTTCCGTCGCTTTCTACGGCATGAGCACCTTTGAGGGTCCGCTGATGTCCATCAAGGCGGTTAACGGCCTCAGCCACTATACCGACTGGACCATCGGTCACGTACACTCCGGTGCACTGGGCTGGGTGGCTTACGTCAGCTTCGGCGCCATCTACTGCATGGTACCCTGGCTGTGGAAACGTCAGGGACTTTATTCCCTGAAGCTGGTGAACTGGCACTTCTGGGTGTCCACCATCGGCATCGTGTTCTACATCTGCGCCATGTGGGTATCCGGCATCATGCAAGGCCTGATGTGGCGGGCTTACAACGAGCTCGGCTTCCTGGAATATTCCTTTGTCGAAACTGTAGAAGCCATGCATCCCTACTACATCATCCGGGCTACCGGCGGACTGCTCTTTGTTCTGGGCTCGCTGATCATGGCCTATAACATCTGGATGACCGTCAAGGGTAAAGGCGAGGCCAAGTCAATCGAACCGGGCATGACCCCGGCGATGGCCGAATAAGGAGGAATGGATAATGTTTAAACACGAAATATTTGAGAAGAACTCCATTCTTCTGGTGGTTGGTATCCTGATCGTCGTCTCCATCGGCGGCATCATCGAGATTGCACCATTGTTCTACCTGGAAAGCACCATCGAAAAAGTGAAGGGCATGCGGCCCTACACTCCGCTGGAACTGGCCGGCCGGAATATCTACATCCGGGAAGGCTGTTATACCTGCCATTCCCAGATGATCCGGTCTACCCGTGACGAGGTGGAACGCTACGGCCATTACTCACTGGCGGCGGAAAGCATGTATGACCATCCGTTCCAGTGGGGCTCCAAGCGTACCGGTCCGGACCTGGCCCGTCTCGGCTATAAATATTCCGACGAATGGCACCGGGCCCATATGGTTGACCCGCGCCAGGTTGTGCCCGAGTCCATCATGCCCGGCTACCCGTTCCTGGCCAAGACCGCGCTGAAATACCAGACCATATCGGCTGACCTGAAAGCCAACCGGATGGTCGGCGTGCCCTATAGCGAAGACATGATCGCCAATGCGGCCCTGGACCTGGAAGCCCAGCTTGACGAGTATCATGACAATTATGATGCCTTCATGGAGCGCTATCCGAATGCCCAGGTCAGGGACTTCGACGGCAATCCGGAAAAAATTACCGAACTGGATGCCCTCATCGCTTATCTGCAGATGCTGGGAACCCTTGTTGACTTCTCGCTTTATAACGAAGAAGACAACAGGCGCTAACCCGGGACAAGGAGAGAGATAATGGATGTATCACATCAAGATGCCTCGGCTTTCGCCCAGACCTGGGGCCTGATTTTCCTTGTGGTCATGTTTGTGGCCGTACTGGCCTACGCACTATGGCCGAAAAACAAGGACAAATTCAACAAAGCTTCTCACGCACCACTGGATGAGGAATAGACATGAGCAAACAAACAGAAATAGATAATGTCAGCGGTGTGGAAACTACCGGACATGAGTGGGACGGGATCAAGGAACTGAATAATCCCCTGCCGCGCTGGTGGATATGGACGTGGCTGGTCAGTATAATCTGGTCTATCGGCTACTGGGTGGCGATGCCGGCCTGGCCGATGATTTCCGACTATACACAGGGGATGCTTGGTTATTCCCAGCGCACCGTTGTTGCGGAACAGATCGAAATGGCCAGGGCAGACCGGGCACATTTCGCAGAGAATCTGCTGACGGCTGATCTGGAAACCATCAAGAACACACAGGAACTGATGGAATTCGCCATGGCCGGCGGTAAGGCCGCTTTTGGTGACAACTGTGCCGGCTGTCACGGCTCTGGCGCTTCCGGCGCTATCGGATATCCCAACCTGAATGACGACGACTGGCTTTGGGGCGGCACGCTTGACGCCATCCACGAGACGCTCACCGTCGGCATTCGTTCCGTTCACGAAGACACCCGGATGAATGCCATGCCGGCCTTCCTGAAGGATGAAATTCTCGAGAAGGAACAGGTTTCCGATCTGGCTAATTATGTCCTTTCCCTGAGCGACAGCAGTCATGCTGCTCCGGAAGGCGCCGCAGTGCTGTTTGAAGAAAACTGCGCTTCCTGCCACGGTGAAGACGGCGCGGGCATCCAGGAACTGGGCGCGCCCAACCTGACAGACGGCATCTGGCTCTATGGTGGTGATTATGAAACCGTCTATGCTACCATCGCCAACAGCCGGTCCGGTGTTATGCCGACGTGGGCCGGCAGGCTCGATCCGGCGACCATTAAAAGTCTCGCCGTTTACGTCCACTCACTTGGTGGTGGCGAATAAAAATAATATATTCCGGGACCCGGGAGATGACACCTCTGCGGGGAGGACAAGACAAGTCAGAGTGGCAAAAAAGTCGCCAAAGGTCCCGGAATTTAAAACAGGGTATTTACTAATCAAAGGCATCCAGCATGGCAAACCAGCCTCAGAATCCGGGCGACAAAAATCCACGCCCGACCCCCGCTCCCCACGACGTTATCCCGCATCCCGAGGTGGAACGGGCTCAAGTTGAACCGGTCAACCGGCCGGAGGAACGCTCCCTTTATAAAAAACGGGAGAATATCTATCCGAAACGGGCCAACGGCACGTTCCGCAATATCAAATGGGCCATCATGGTCATCACCCTGGGTATTTATTACCTGTCGCCCTGGATCAGGTGGGACCGGGGCGAAGGCCTGCCCGACCAGGCAATCCTGATTGATTTTCCCGGCCGGCGCTTCTATTTCTTCTTTATCGAGATCTGGCCGCAGGAAGTCTATTACATCACCGGGCTGTTGATACTCGCAGCCATCGGCCTGTTCCTGGTCACCAGCACCGCCGGACGCATGTGGTGCGGCTATACCTGCCCGCAGACCGTCTGGGTCGACCTGTTTCTGGTGGTTGAACGTTTCTTCGAAGGCGACCGCAACGAGCGGATCAAACTGGATAAGGCTCCCTGGAGCCTCGCAAAAATCCGTAAAAAACTCTCCAAACATATCACCTGGCTTCTGATCGGGGTGGCGACGGGCGGGGCCTGGGTGTTTTATTTTGCCGATGCGCCGACCCTGTTCCAGCAATTGCTTCATTTCGAGGCCGATCCGAACGTCTATTTCTGGATTGCCCTGTTTACCTCGACCACTTACCTGCTCGGCGGTTTCGCCCGGGAACAGGTCTGTACCTACATGTGCCCCTGGCCCCGTATCCAGTCAGTGATGCTGGACGAGGACTCGCTCGCTGTCATGTATCGTTATGACCGGGGTGAACCCCGCGGCCCGCACAAGAAAGGCGAAAGCTGGGAAGGTCGCGGCGACTGTGTTCAATGTCGGCAATGCGTGGTCGTCTGCCCCCAGGGCATCGACATCCGCGACGGCATGCAGCTGGAATGCATCCAGTGTTCGCTCTGTATCGACGCCTGTAACGAGGTGATGGACAAGATCGGCCGTCCGCGCGGCCTGATTGCCTATGACAGCCTGGCCAATTTCGAAGCCCGGGCCAAAGGTGAAAAAGAACACTTCCGCTTAATCCGTCCCCGCACCATCATCTACAGTACCCTTATTTTAGTGGTCGGAGGCTTCATGCTCTATACCCTGCTGACCCGGGCCGAGCTTGAGGTCAATGTCCTCCGGGACCGCAACCCGGTCTTCGTACAGCTCAGCAGCGGCGATATCCGCAACGGATATACCCTGAAAATTCTCAACAAGTCGCGAAGCGATCGCGACTTCGCTATCAATGTGACCGGACTTGACAACTATGAGATCCGGGTCGAAGGTGTCACCGACATGACCGAAAACGGCCTGCCGGTCGTGCATGTGGAAAAAGACCGGTTGCGGTCGGTCAAGGTCTATGTCTCCGCACACCGGAAACATCTGGCCGGCAGCAGCACGGATATTTCCTTCGTCGTGCATGATGTGAACGGTCCGGAAGAGGACACCAAAGACACCAACTTCAAGGGGCCAAAATGATGGAAAAAACATCAAAACCAATAACCGGCAGAACCGTTCTCTTCTGGCTCATTGGCTTCTTTCTGGTCGTCTTTCTGGTTAATGGTGTCATGACCTGGCTGGCGCTGAACAGCTGGAACGGCCTGTCCACGGACAATGCCTACCGCAAGGGCCTGGCCTATAACGAAGAGATTGAACAGGCCCGCAAGCAGGCATTGTCCGGCTGGAAACTGCATATTTCCTCTGCCCCGGCAACGCAAAAGGGCGGCAATCTGGAAATAGGCCTCATCCACCCTGAAGCCAGCGTGGCGCCACCGACCATCCTGGTGCAGTTCCGGCGCCCGGTTGTCGAAGGCTATGACTTTGAGCTCGCCCTGCCGCTGACCGGCCAGGAAGAAGGCAAAATTCTTTATGTCGCGCCTGTCGATCTGCCCCTGCCGGGCGTGTGGGAAATCACGGCCATTGCAAAAAGCGATAATGATACTAAATACAAATTGAGTGACCGTATCGTCGTGAGCAAATAAAAATGGCCGAACCTCTCAAATCGCCGGAAATCGAGCATTTTGTGGTGGAGGGACTGCATTGTCCGTCATGCATCCGTGAAATCGAAGGCACGCTGGAAAAAAATCCCGCCATCCGCAATGCCCGGGTCAACCTGACCACCCAGCGGCTGGCGGTGCAATGGGCCAACGATGACCAGCCCGGATCGGAAGAAAGCCTCAGTAAAAGCGAACAGGTGATCGAAAGCCTGAAAAACATTGGCTTCCGGGCTTTTCGTTTCAAAGACGATCCTTCGCTGATGGCCGACGACAGGGAAAGCCGTTCCCTGCTGATTGCCATGGCGGTCGCCGGATTTGTTTCCGCCAATGTGATGCTGCTGTCCGTTTCTGTCTGGTCGGGCAATGTGTCCGACATGGCGGAAAGCACACGTCTGCTGATGCACTGGATATCCGCCCTGCTGGTGTTGCCGGCCGCGGCCTTTGCCGGTATGCCCTTCTACAGATCCGCCTGGGGAGCCGTTAAGGCCGGCCACCTGAACATGGATGTGCCGATTTCCCTGGCCGTGATCCTGGCCTGCGCCATGAGCCTGCTGGAAACCATGCAGGGGGCCATGCACACTTATTATGACGCGGCCGTGATGCTGCTGTTTTTCCTGCTCATAGGCCGGTATCTCGACCGCAAGATGCGCAACCACGCCCGCGGCGTGGCCCAGAACCTGATGTCCTACCGCCCGCACACGGCAACCCTGCTGCTGGATAACGGGGAAACCGAACTCAGCCCCATTGAAATGCTGCGCCCCGGCCAGACGGTCCGGGTCATGCCGGGAGACCGGATCCCCGTTGACGGCGAGATCCTGAAAGGCGTCTCGGAAATAGACAGCAGCCTGGTGACCGGTGAAACAATGCCGGTCAAGGCAGAACAGGGCACCGAAGTCTTTGCCGGCACTATGAATTTGAACGGGGTGCTGGACGTCAAAATCAGGGCGCTCAGCGGCAAGACCCTGCTGGACGAAATCATCACCCTGATGGAAACCGCCGAACAGGGCCGGGCCAAATATGTCCGCCTCGCCGACAAGGCGGCAAAAATCTATGCCCCGGCCGTACATTTGCTGGCGCTGTTCACCTTCATCGGCTGGATGCTGTTTTCCACCGTCGGCTGGCAACAGTCGCTGATCACTGCCATTGCCGTGCTGATCATTACCTGCCCCTGCGCGCTCGGCCTGGCTGTGCCGGTGGTCCAGGTCGTGGCGTCCAACCTTTTGTTCAAGTCAGGCATCCTGGTCAAGGCCGCCGACGGGCTGGAACGTCTGGCCGAAGTCGACACCGTGGTTTTTGACAAGACCGGCACCCTGACCCTGGGCCAGCCTGAACTGGCCAACGCGGATGACATTGAGCCGGCAAAGCTGGAACTGGCGGCAAGCCTCGCCAAATCCTCAAGCCATCCGCTGTGCCGGGCCCTGATTGTCGCCTGTCACGAACGGGACATCCCGACCATCGCCACCGGCAGCCCCCTGCATGAAGAGGCAGGCATGGGTCTGCGGGCTGTCATCGACGGACGGGAAGTCCGCCTCGGCAATCGCAGCTGGTGCACTGTCCCTGCAAATATACAGGACAATACAAAATACAGCGAACTGTGGCTGGCCATCGACGGCGAAGAGCCTGTTTTCCTTGCCTTCCGCGACCGGCTGCGCCGGGATGCGGTCGAGGTTTGTGAGTGGCTGAAAAAAGACGGCCTTGACCTGATTCTGCTGTCCGGCGACCGGGAAGATGTGGTCCGCGAAACCGCTGCCGAGCTTGGCATCGACAACTGGCAGGCCGGCTGCAAGCCGCAGGAAAAAATCGCCGTGCTGGAAGAACTGAAAGCGAAAGGGAAAAAGACCCTGATGGTTGGCGACGGCCTCAATGATGCGCCGGCGCTGGCCGCCGCCCATGTCTCCATTTCCCCCAGTTCCGCTGCCGATGTCAGCCAGAATGCCGCCGACTTTATCTTCCAGTCCCAGAAACTGGACACCATTGTCCGGGCGCTGCAGGTGTCGCGCAAGAGCCGCACCCTGGTGTTCGTCAACTTCGCCTTTGCCGCCGCCTATAACATCATCGCCGTACCCTTTGCCGCCGCCGGCTTCCTGACCCCGCTGATTGCGGCACTGGCCATGTCCGGCTCCAGCATCGTGGTCACCCTCAACGCCCTGCGGCTCAACCTTGCACGGCTCTACAGCAGCAGAGGGAACGCCTGATGGACGTAATTATCTATCTGATCCCGATAGCCCTGCTGATGGGGCTTGCCGGACTGGTCGCCTTTCTCTGGTCTTTGAAAAACGGCCAGTATGACGACCTGGAGGGCGCCAGTTACCGGGCCCTGTTCGAGGAAGACGAGATGGAGAAAAAGAGTCCCCCGACTGACGCTCAGTCTTCGCCGTCGAAATAACCCGCTTCCTGCGGATAGAAAAACTTTCTTAGTGCCGCCTTTGCAGGATCGCCGCCCGGCGCCTGGCCGGCCAATACCGCCATCTTGCCGGTATTGGGGTAAAGTACTACTTCCGGTTCCTTCATGGTCGAAAAACAGAGATATTCCAGATCCCGGTCCGTATGGTTATACATCTGGTGGGAATGCTCCTCGCCTCTCGGCAGGGAAATAAAGGTGCCTTCCCGGACGATTTGTTCCTTGCCGCCGCAAAGATGCGTTCCTTCCCCTTTGAGGATATAGATCGCCTCTTCATTGGCCATATGATAATGCTCCGGAAAAGCGCGCTTTCCGGGCGGCAGCCGTAAGATGCCGCACCCCAGTTCCTGCGCTCCCGACGGTAAGGTAAAGGACTTACCGAACAGGTGAAATTTATCACCGTGACTTACTTCCCGCCAGTCCAGCTCATCCCGGTGAACGATATTTGAATTGCTATTTTCCTTTTTCCCTGACATGGGTGCCTCCTGATATTTTCTTTCCATCAGTCACAAGATCATTTAAGACAGGCACTATAGCAAATAATCAACGATGGCAGGACCATGAATATGTCAGAGATCAGAATCGGAATCGTCGGCTGTGGCGGCCGCATGGGCCAGGCCCTGGTCCGGGAAGTACTGGACAGCGAACAGGCCGCTTTGAGCGGCGGCACTGAGCCTCATGACAGCCCGCTGATCGGCAGCCCCATCCGCCATCCCGGCAGTGGCGCAGACACCGGCCTGAAGGTCACCGACAACGCAGAACACCTGTTTAAAATCTCTGACATCGTCATCGACTTCACCTGTCCGACCGCCACCCGGCTGCATTGTTCCTATGCGGAAAAATACAATACCGCCCATATCATCGGCACGACCGGCCTGACCGAAGAAGATGAGAAAGCCATCAACTCGGCCGCTGACCTGGTGCCGGTGGTTTATGCCTCCAACTTCTCGCTGGGTGTCAATCTGCTGTTTTACCTGACCCGGCAGGCGGCCAGCCTGCTGGATGAGGATTTTGACATCGAGATTCTGGAAATGCATCACCGTCACAAGGTGGATGCCCCCAGCGGCACCGCCCTCAGCCTCGGCAAGGAAGCGGCCAGAGGACGCGGCGTTGTCCTCGACGATGTGGCCGACAAGGTCCGTGACGGCATCACCGGCGAACGCAAGCGCGGCGATATCGGATTTGCAGTCCTGCGCGGCGGCAATGTGGCCGGCGAACATACGGTCAGCTTCAATGCCTATGACGAACGGATCGAGCTCACCCATAAGGCCACAGACCGGGCCATCTTTGCCCGCGGGGCGCTGAAAGCCGCCCTCTGGGCGTTCAGCCGCAGGGCCGGTCTTTACGACATGTTTGACGTGCTGGGGCTGGACAAGGTCTGAGCCGCCCCCCCCTGCCGGACTATTTCTCCGACGGCAGAACTTGCTTCAGGGCGTCGAAGATCAGATTCTGTTCCATCACACCGCCGATCTTTTCAGCACCGGCCCCCTTGGCGTAGATGGCCACATCCTCGCCGCCGTGGGTTTCGCTCTTGCGCGGCAGCAGGGCCTGCTGGACAAATTCCGGATCCGTTGTATCCACATCGGTAAGATCCCGACGCTCATAATGATGATCGTCCGCCGGCCAGATACCGCCCGGACCATTCTGATATCCCAGGGTAGTATAGGGTTTGCCGTCTTCCATCAGGCTATAAGTCTTTTCCGGATTGCCGTGGTCGTCATTGCCGATCACCTTGCCGAGAATCGGATTACCGCGGGTCGGGTAACCGGCCATGATGAAGGTATGGCTGTGGTCGGCGGTAACGATGATCAGGGTATCGGCATCGTCGGTCAGGCTGTCGGCCATTTTCACAGCCTCATTGAGCGCCACGCCGTCGGTCAGCGCCATGGCGGCCCGGCCGTCATGATGGCCGTGATCAATACGTCCGCCCTCCACCATCAGGAAATAACCCTTGTCATTCCTTGACAGCACCTTGATGGCTTTTTCCGTCATTTCCGCCAGCGACGGTTCACGAGAACCATCTTTCGTGCGGTCATAGTCATATTGCATGTGACCGGGTTCGAACAACCCCAGCAGCCGGTCGGTAGCGGCCGGATCAATAGCGGCGAACTGCTCCGCATTCCAGACATAGGCTCCATCCGGATGTTTTGCCTGCCATTCCCGGGTCAGGTCGCGGCCGTCATGGCGTTCCCCGGTCTTTATCGCATATTCCGGATCGATCATGGTCGCAGGAAGAAAATTGCGCCGGCCACCACCAAGCGCCACCTCAATCCCGTTGCCTTTGTTAAAATCGACAAACTGCAGGGCGACATCCTTACAGCCCTGTTCCAGTGCTTCCTTCGGCATTTCACTGTCTGCTTCCCAGTCGCGCTCGGAAATATGGGCATAGCTCGCCCCCGGCGTGGCATGTGTCAGCCGGGCTGTGGTCACCACGCCGGTGGACAGGCCCTGTTCTTCCGCCAGCTCCAGAATCGTCGGCAGTTCGGTGCCTGGGGTGGAGGCGCAGTCGGCCCGGATCACATCCGGTCCCACACCCAGAACCCCGGCCTTGGTTTTCACGCCGGTATAGATCGCCGTGGCGGTACCGGCGCTGTCAGGCACCTGCTGGTTGGTGTTATAGGTCTTGGACAGGGCAACCCGGGGAAAGGCTTCCCAGCTCAGGGTATTTTCCTCGCCGCTCATGCCCCTGAGCTGGCCCTCGTAAATCCGGATTGCGGTGACCGTGCTGACCCCCATACCATCACCGATAAACAGGATGACATTTTTCGGCTTTGCCGCAACCACCGGTGTTTCGGTGATCTGTTTATCCGGTGTGCAGGCTGTTACGCCGATAACCATCAGGGCGGTACAGGAAAGACGGAAAGTCATTCCGTCCAGTTTTTTCAACAGGTTCATTCGAGATCCTCGACTAGAGATATTTACCAATTTTTGGTGTAGTCGAGTTTTGTTGAACTATTGTGAAGGCATCCTCACTAGTTTGACGAATCCCGGTCCTGCCGCTCGTGCTCTTTATCCAGATCCCTGAAATAAATGCGGGCGCGCTCCATCACCCGGGGTGCAAGCAACAGGGTGGAGGTCATTGTCGGGATGGCCATGACCGCATACATGCCGTCTATCAGGCCGATCACTGCCTTCAGACTGGCGACAGCACCGACTACAATCAGAGCCACATAAAACCAGACATAATAATGTTCCCGTTCCGCCCCGATCAGAAAACCGGTGCATTTACTGCCGTAATACCAGAAACTGAGCATGGTACTGATGGCGAGGAAAAACACCATCACTGTCAGCAGATAACCGCCAAGCCCCGGAAAGGCAGCTTCAAAGGCGCTGCCGGTCAGGCTGACGCCGTTGGCGTCACCCTGCCAGACCCCGGTCACCAGAATGGCCAGCGCCGTACAGGTGCAGACAATCAGGGTATCAATCACCGGCCCCAGCATGGCCACGAGCCCCTCCCGGGTCGGATAATCCGTCTTCGCCGCCCCGTGGGCCAGCGATTCGGTGCCGATCCCGGCTTCATTGGAAAAGGCGCCCCGCTGGACACCGATCAGGATCACCGCGCCGACGGCACCCCCGGCAGCGGCCTTGCCGGAAAAGGCGTCGGTGACAATCAGCGTCAGCATCTCCGGGATATTTTCCGCATACATCACAAGCAATATAGTCGTCATCACGACATAAAAGACCACCATCAGCGGCACCAGCCGGCTGGTCACGTCGGCGATGCGCTGGATCCGGCCGGAAATGATCGCCAGAACCAGACCGGCCATAAGAAGGCCAGCTATCAGATCAAACAAAAAATGATCATCAGCAGACGTCAGGCCCGCCGGCACAGCCACCATGTCACGGATAATCTGAATCAGCTGGTTGATCTGGAAAACCGGTAGGGTCCCCATCAGCCCGGCAAAGGCAAAAAGGATGGCTAACGGTATCCATTTCCGGCCCAGACCTTCCCTTATCACATACATGGGGCCACCCTGCAGATGACCCTTGCTGTCATATCCCCGGTACATAATCGCCAGGGACGCGGTAAAAAATTTCGTCGCCATGCCGACAATAGCCGTGACCCACATCCAGAAGACAGCCCCCGGCCCGCCAATGGTAATGGCCAGCGCCACCCCGGTGATATTACCGAGTCCCAGGGTGCCGGACAGAGCCGTTGCCAGAGCCTGGAAATGGGAAATGTCCCCGTGGCCGCCCGCCTTGTTATATTTTCCCCGCAGGATATCGATGGCATGCGGAAGATATTTGTAGGGCAGAAACCGCGAATACAGCATGAAAAAGAGGCCGCCCAGAACAATCAGGGCAACCAGCGGTTTGCCCCACATAAAGGCGGCGAATTCGTTAAAAAAAACTTCAATGGCCGACATGGAGCCGTTCCCCCTTACGCTTTACTGAATGTATGATTATTTATCTCCGATTGTCAGGCAGTTGCCGGATTTGCGCCGCTCTTGTACCGTCGAATGGCATTGTCCAGATCCAAGGAAAATTCTTTTCGCTCTTCCTCGGTCAGAAATTCGCCGACAAACAGACCGCGCCCATGTGAAGAAATCAACAGATAACGCTGGCGCATGGCCTGGGGATCCTTTTTTCGATATTCCAGCGCCAGCCGGACCCAGTAGGGATTGAACGACCAGGCCTGCTCATCGCCCTTGTGATCAATGCGCCGGACCACAAGTTCGTCGCCGATCAGGGAAATGGTTTCCACCAGCCGGCCCGAGCGGTAATTGAGTTTGAAAGCGACATAGATCAACAGGACATCAAGGCCCATAAAGCCGAAAACAGGCCAGGCCCCCTTCAGGAAAAAGATCAGGCCAATGACGAAGCTGATGATCGAAACCAGGGTCATCAGAATCAGGAATCCCTTCGGACCCAGCGATCTATGCGGGTAAAGGGTGGCGTCAAACCAGATCTTGTCGGTACTCTCCTGCATTAAAGCAGTATAGCCCTCTTCCCTTGCGCAACCAAGCCCGTTAATATCCCGCCCATCAAAAGGACCGTAAGAAAATGAAAAAACAGGATGTTTACGAGTTTTTCTCCCGCCTCCGGGATCTTGATCCGGAGCCGAAGGGGGAATTGAACTATACAAACCCCTATACCCTGCTTGTGGCCGTCGCCCTTTCCGCGCAGGCCACCGACGTGGGTGTGAACAAAGCAACCAAAGAGCTGTTCAAGATCGTTTCAACTCCACAGGATATGCTCGACCTGGGTGAAGAAGGACTGAAGAAACATATTAAAACCATCGGCCTGTATAATTCAAAAGCGGCCAATGTCATGAAGGCTGCCAGAATATTGGTTGACGACTATGACGGGGTAGTTCCACAGGAACGCGAAGAACTGGAGAAGCTGCCCGGCGTCGGACGCAAAACCGCCAATGTGGTCCTCAACATTGCCTTCGGCCAGCCGACCATTGCCGTGGATACCCATCTGTTCCGGGTCAGCAACCGGACCGGTCTCGCGCCGGGGAAAACACCGCTGGCCGTGGAAAAAAAGCTGGAAAAAATCATCCCGAAAGAGTTCGCCATGCATGCCCACCACTGGCTGATCCTGCATGGTCGTTATATTTGCAAGGCCCGAAAACCTAACTGCCCGGTCTGTCCGGTTGCGGATCTGTGCCGCTATAAGGATAAGACGGTGATTGAGGACTGATATCTTCCTCAGGCAGTGTCGGTAGCGCCCCATCTTCGATAACAAAGCTGTCAAGGCAGGCATCGGAGGATACTGTCGGGTTGGGGCTCGACAGGTCGGCGGCCAGACTGTCCACATAATCCAGCGTCAGGTCGCCCAGCTCATTCTCGTAAAAATAGAGATGGATCACACAGTCGCTGTTTTTATACATCCAGATCCGGGCATCCTTTTCGTGGCGCACCACTTCGGCCGGGCCCAGAATACCCTCTACCGTCAGCGGAGACAGGCCAATAATATTTTCCACCCTGAACAGGGGATCCGGTTCGGGCTCGGGAACCGGCTCGGCTTCCTCCGGGACGGCAGGTTCAGAAACCGGCGTCTCTGTCACCGGCGGGGTTCCCGCACTGCCGCAGGAGGTCAGGAAAAAGAGGACGGCGGGCAGGAGATATTTCATCATTTCCCGTCCCGGTCCTGGTTCGTCCAGTCATTGCTGTATGACCCGGCCACTTCGTGACCTGCCATCATCCTGTCCTTCATGGTCAGATGAAAAATATGGCTCATGATGGCCGCGGCCAGGATTGGCGCCGTCAGGTTAACAACGGGAATGGTAAACAGAATGGTGACAAAAAGTCCCGCAAACAGCACATAACCCCGAATAGACTTCCGGTGCTCGCCGGCTTCCTTGATGCCCAGATGGCGCACCGCCACCATCTCATAATAGCCCCAGCCCAGAAGATAGCCGTTTAACAGATAAAAGATGATCACAGGCCCGACGCCAGTCCAGAAAAAGATGATATAAAACGGTACAGCCAGGATATTCAGGAGAATGATATAGAAGGCCAGGCGGATAGCCAGATAACTCAGATGCCAGAGCCCCAGCCGCTTGCCCGCCTTGTGACCGGGATAATATTTATCCTCGACCGCATCAACCACATCATCGAGGAAGATGGACACAAAAATGGTGGATATGGGTACAAAAAGCAACACCGCGAGCCACGCCAGCCCAAAACCGAAAAGTAAATCGGCAATCCACTGGACCCAGTCCCAGTCAAAATCAAGGTAGGGAACTTTATCTTTCAGGGCATCGGCAAGAAAAAAGGCTGCTGCCAGGGCCGCGAAGGTGGAAATCATACCGAGAATAAAGACACGCAGAAATGCGCTGTCAAAGATTTGTGCAAGGGTCCGTTCAACGGAGGTCACCAGATGGTTCACTTTTCTTTCCTTCCTGCCCCTTAATACCCTTAACAGAAATATGGAGGTTTTTCCCGAAAAGGCAAGATGCAATTCCCGCCCGACAGCGGATTATTGACCTTGCGCTTCCCGCCCTCCCCATTATACTCTGCGCACTTTCAGGAGTTTGACATGACGAAAAAATATGATGTTGTCGGCATCGGCAACGCCATTGTAGATATTCTCACCCATGTAGAAGACGGGTTCCTGGCCGAGCAGAAGCTGGCCAAGGGCAGCATGCAGTTGTTTGACGAGGCCGCAGCAGCGGAACTTTATGAAAAACTGGGACAGGCCATAGAATGTTCCGGCGGATCAGCGGCCAACACGGTTGCCGGGCTTGCCTCCATGGGCAGCAAATCAGCCTTCATCGGCAAGGTTCGCGATGACCAGCTTGGCCGGATCTTCCGCCATGACATCACCTCTCTGGGGGCCGACTTCACAACCTCGAACGCCACATGGGGTCCGGCAACAGCCCTGTGCCAGGTTCTGGTGACCCCGGATGCGGAAAGAACCATGTGCACCTACCTCGGCGCCTGTGTCAACCTGACGGAAGAGGATATAGACGAGGAAATGATCCGCAATGCCTCCATTACCTATCTGGAAGGTTATCTGTGGGATCCGGAAGAAGCCAAGAAAGCCTTCCGCAAGGCCATTGCCATTGCCCATGACGCCGGACAGAAAACCTCCCTCAGCCTGTCGGATCCCTTCTGTGTGGATCGTCACCGGGAAGAATTCCTGTCCCTGACCAGGGACGATATCGATATTCTTTTCGCCAATGAAGAAGAGCTGCTGATGCTGTTTGATACACGCGATCTCAATACCGCGCTGGCAGCCGTCAAGGAGCATTGCGAAATCGCCGCCATTACCCGCGGCGCCAAGGGATGTGTCGTCACCTACAACAGCGAAACCATCGAAGTCAGTGGCCGGCGCGTCAGCAACCTGGTGGACACCACCGGGGCCGGCGACCTGTTTGCCGCCGGATTCCTTCATGGATATGTCTCAGGCGCTGATATGGCGACCTGCGGAAGCATGGGCAACCTGATCGCCAGCGAAGTTATCAGCCACATGGGCGCCCGGCCGGATATTGACCTTAAGGCGTTTCTGGATCAGAATATGGGGACAAGTGGAGAGGTTAACTAAAATGTCTTTAGTAAAAGCAGGAGCCCTGTCCCTGGTGTTTGCTGTGAGTATCGCGCAGGCCGGGTATGCAGAATGCGAGTTCCCAAAACGGCCGGTTATTCCCGATGGAAAAACCGTGACCAAAGAACATCTGCTGGAAGTCATCCAGGTCTTCAAGCACCGCTTCCAGCCGGACGTACGCCGGTTCCAGAACTGTATCAAGAATGAACAGATTGCCGTTGGCGACTTTGCAACGGACGATCAGACCGAAGAATGGACGTCGCGACATGATGCCGCCTACCAGATTGAAGAACGTCTGGCCGGCCAGCTCAATCAGGCGATACGGGATTTCAAAGCCCGGGAAGCAGCCGGTGATACAGCCCCGAATGAGAAAACAGAAGAAACATCCGGCACTGCCGCACAGCCTGAAACCGGTGAAGACGACAACACTTCTGAATAATATCAGACCATTGAGATCGGACTGTTCCCACCGGAGACGGTGTTAAAAAAATACTTGAAGCCGAATAAAATCATATTCACGTCCCTGTCATTTTCCGACAGGGGCAGGCCAAGGGCGTAATAGTTCAGATAGTTCCTGGTTTTTCTGTCAAGTTTGTCACAGGCCAGATAGGGCGCCCTGTTTTCAACCAGCCATGACATATTTTCTGCGATAGTTTCATGGTTTTGATAAACGTCAATATATTGACCGGTCATATCTTCACCAATAACCTTGACACTCTCCGATCCCATCAGCCGAATTCTATATCGGCGCGGATCCTGCTCCACATCAACCAGGACAATGAGCGGAAGTATGGATGACAGTTGCCCCGGCTGGATATCAGCCCGGGCGGGCATGACCCGATCCCCTCGGATTTTATTCCAATACACGAAGAGTTCCCGAAGCGCTTCTACAGGAATATCTTCTAACGCAACATCTTTACTGAACATTGTTTTTACCCAACTGCAACGATACCCCAATGTGTAATCACCTGGTCATAAACAGAAATAGTTGTGATTACACATAATTAGAATTTTAGATAAAAAAACAGCCCGCACAAGCAATAATTGTGTAAAAATCATTTTATTACATAAGGTTGCAATGATATAGAGCAGGAATATTGATCGCGGCCGTTAAAGAAGATTTAACCAGCTATTAGATCTGCACATAGCTGATGCGCAAAATTTACATCTTCTCATGTTCCGGTAATTTTCATATTTTTGTTGCGTTGCAGCACTGCAGCCAACAACAGATAGGGAGGCCCCTGGTAGTTGTTTTAAAATTTAAGGAGCCTCAACATGAAAAAGAATATTGTACTTACCGGTATCTGCCTTGCTACCCTGTTTGCCACTCCCGCCCTGGCGGCCAATTGTGTCAAGCCGGAAGCCCCCGACCTTCCTGAAGCCTATATCTCCGGCGCCGATCAGCTCATTGATATGGTCAAAAAATTCCGCAATGAATATCAGCCGGCCAATGAAGCCTACAAGAAATGCCTGCTGGATTCCATTGCCACCTATGCACACAAAAGCGCTATTGAAAACAAGCTGGCCTTTGCCACAACAACAGAAATAAAAGCTGCAAAGAAACTGAACGCCGCCATTCGTGAATTCAACGAACAGAGCGACAGCTAAAAATATTTATCAGGGCTTAAGTTAAAAAAAGCAGCTCCCGGACGGGGGCTGCTTTTTTACTGCTCTGATCTGAAATTACCTGGCCAGCATCGGTCCCAGCGGGCGACCGCCAAAGATATGGATATGCAGGTGCGGCACTTCCTGATGACCGTGTGTGCCGATATTGGCGAGAATCCGGTAGCCCGGCTCATCCAGTTCCAGCAACCGGGCCACTTCCCCGATCGCCCGGAAAAACCCGCTCACCAGTTCAGCCGGGGCGCTTGCCGTAAAGTCATCCATACTGACATAGTCGCCTTTGGGAATCACCAGCACGTGCACCGGGGCCTGGGGATTGATATCATGAAAAGCCAGACTGTATTCGTCCTCATAAACCTTTTTACAGGGAATTTCCCCGCGCAGGATCTTTGCAAAAACATTCTCTGAATCATATGCCATATCGCTTCGCCTTTCCGGGAGCATCAGCCCCGTGATTTCTTTTCCTCAATACCGGAGATACCTTCCCGTCGCGCCAGTTCCGCATAGACTTCCTCCGGCCGGATATCCATATCCGCCCACAAGACCATCAGGTGGAAAATCAGATCTGCGGATTCAGCGATCACCTCGTCATGGCTGCCGTCCACCGCGGCAATGGCGGTTTCCACAGCTTCCTCACCCACCTTCTGGGCAATTTTCTTGCGCCCCTTGCCATAAAGGGACGCCACATAGCTGCTGTTGGGATCAGCACTCTTGCGTTCCTTCATCAGGACGGCCAGGCGCTCCAGAACATCGGTATTTTTCATCATATTTCCCTAGAGTCTCACCGGAATACCGGCCTTTTCCATGTATTCCTTGGCTTCCTCGATAGTATATTCCCCGAAATGGAAAATGGAAGCCGCCAGTACCGCAGTGGCATGTCCATCGCGAATACCTTCTACCAGATGATCCAGGTTACCAACACCGCCTGAGGCAATCACCGGAATGGTCACCGCATCGGCAATGGCGCGGGTAAGGTCAATATTGAACCCCTGTTTGGTGCCGTCCCGGTCCATGCTGGTCAGCAGGATTTCCCCGGCCCCGTAATCGGCCACTTTTTTGGCATAGTCCACCGCATCGATACCGGTGGGTTCACGGCCGCCGTGGGTAAAGACTTCATATTTATCGGGTCCTGTCTGTTTGGCGTCGATAGCGACCACGATGCACTGGCTGCCGAATTTTTCCGCCAGTTCCCGCACCAGTTCGGGGCGCTTGACCGCTGCCGTCATCACCGACACCTTGTCGGCCCCGGCCAGAAGCAGGTTGCGCACATCTTCTTCCGTGCGCACGCCACCGCCGACAGTCAGCGGCATAAAACATTGTTCGGCCGTCTTGCGCACCACATCCAGGATAATACCGCGATTGTCGCTTGATGCGGTGATATCAAGGAAACAGAGCTCGTCCGCGCCGGCCTTGTCATAAATCCGCGCCTGCTCCACCGGATCGCCCGCATCCCGCAGGCCGACAAAATTGACCCCCTTGACCACACGGCCGTCCTTGACATCAAGACAGGGAATGACACGGGCCTTCAGCATTATGCCTCTCCTCTGAGGAATGCGAGCGCCTCCACAGGGTCGAGACGGCCGTCATAGAGCGCCCGGCCGGAAATAGCCCCTTCAATGGTGCCGGTGGCCCGGTCCGCTGCATCCTTCAGGATGCGCAGGTCTTCCATGCTGGCGACGCCACCGGAGGCAATCACCGGAATATTGAGGGCATTACACAGATCGATGGTCCCCTCCACATTTAGGCCCTGCATGGTGCCGTCCCGGTCGATGTCGGTATAGACAATGGCGGCAACGCCCGCATCCTCGAACTTGCGGCCCAGGTCAACCGCGGTCATTTCCGACGTTTCCGCCCAGCCTTCCACCGCCACATGGCCGTTGCGGGCGTCAATGCCGACGACAATATGGCCGGGAAACTCCCGTGATGCCTCAATAACCATATCCGGATTGCGCAGGGCGATAGTGCCCAGAATGACCCGGCGAATTCCCCGGTCCAGCCAAAACTGGATGGTTTCCAGATCCCGTATACCGCCCCCCAGCTGAACAGGGATATCCACAGCACGCAGAATGGCTTCTACGGCCGCCCCGTTGACCGGCTTGCCTTCAAAGGCACCGTTCAGGTCTACAAGATGCAGCCATTCGCAACCGGCGTCCTGGAATTTGCGCGCCTGGTCTGCGGGATTGTCATTGAACACCGTAGCCTGGTCCATTTCCCCCTTATACAGCCGGACGCAGTTGCCGTCCTTCAGGTCAATGGCTGGAAACAAAATCATCTAATCAATATCCTTCGTATAATAATAACCCGGCACAAATTTGCCGTCGATCATGGCGTAGCGTTCCTTGGTACCCCATTTTTTCATGCCAAGCCATTCACTGATCGCTATGGCCGCCTGCTGGTCGGCGCGCATATTACTGTTGAGACTGCGGAAACCCTGCTCGCGGGCATACTCCTCGACCTCTTTCAGCATTCTTTTCGCCAGATCGAACCCCCTGGCCCAGGGTGCCAGGAAAAAATTCACGATCTCGGCGGCAAAGGCTCCGGCCTCATTGCTGTGCGGCGGCCGGACAAGCTGGCATGCGCCGCAGACCTGACCGTCAAGCCGGGCGACAAACAGAGTCCGGTCCGGCATCAGCATGACCCCCTTCCAATAGTTTTCCAGGGTTTTCTGCGGCGGCTGATTGAGCCAGCCAAATCCTATTCCGTCTTCAATGGCTTCGCGGGTCACCACACACAGCTGCGACAGGGCCACACTTTCCAGCATGGTGGTCACGTTTACTTCCAGCCGTGGGCTGTCTTGTTCCGACCTGTCAGTATCCATCTCAGACCTCCTTAAGACCTGTCAGGGTTTCCATCCCAGGAAATTACCCAGCAGGCACAATCCCACCGCCTGGCTTTTCTCGGGATGAAACTGGGTGCCGATGATATTATCACGCCCGACAATGGCCGTCACCGGCCCTCCATAATCAACCGAGGCAAGAACCGTTTCAGGATCTGTCGGCCGAAAATAGTAGCTATGTACAAAATAGGCGTGATCCCGGTTATTCAGTCCGCCAAGCACCGGATGGTTGCCTGCCCGTTCCGAAAAATACAGCTCGTTCCAGCCCATATGAGGTATTTTCAGACCACTGTCTTCCGGCACCTGGATAGGATCAACCGTGCCTTTGAGCCAGCCCAGTCCGCGGTGATTGCCATGTTCATGACCCTCTTCCGCCATCAGCTGCATACCGACACATATTCCCAGAAAGGGGCGTGCCTTGCGGATCACCACATCCTCAAGGGCGTCTCTCATGCCTTCAAGGGCGGAAAGCCCTCTCATGCAATCGCCAAATGCGCCCACGCCGGGAAGAATAATCCTGTCCGCCGTCCGCACATCCTCAGCCCGGGAACTGACCAGTACTTCGGTCTTCAGGCCAAGTTCACCGGCCACGCGTTCAGTCGCCTTTTCCGCCGATCTCAGATTGCCGGAACCATAATCAATTATAACCGTTTTCATTTTCCGGGCGTTCCTGCGCTTTCCATTGATACAGGCGCGTGGGATGCGGGCGCGGCATTTTCAGGGCCGAACCGCGGCAGGGAGATCTCCTTCGCGGCCAGCAACTGATAAAACCGCAGCATCGCCATAGGCTCGTCATCCCCGCCGACAATGCCGGTGGCGATATAACCTTTTTTCTCCAGCGACCAGCCTTTCAGGTTCAATCCTTCAAAACCGACCAGCAAAGCCAGACCCAGAAACAACAGCCCTGATCCCGTAAAGTTCACCATAAAGAGAAGCGGGATATATAAAATAGCCAGAAGCCCGGCAATTATCCACATCTGGTGAAACAGTGCCCATATCGGCCCGAAGATCATGGCCCCGAACGAAAATTCATCCGGCACAACCACCAGATCGATACCGTTTTCACCGGGATCAGATACGGGCCTGACAAAGGCTGTATATGTTTTATAGCTCATTTCTGCACTCGTCTGTTTGCAGCAGGCTCACAGGTCTACCTTGTCCCCGAGCACTCCCTTGGTTGACGGAATGGCGTCAGATTTGCGCGGATCGATTTCAATGGCCTGACGCAGGGCGCGGGCCAGCGCCTTGAAACTGGACTCAATGATATGGTGATTATTCTCACCATACATATTTTCCACATGCAGGGTAAGGCCGGCGCCAAAGGCAAAGGCCCGGAACCATTCGAGGAACAGTTCCGTGTCCATTTCACCCAGCTTGTCACGGGTGAAGTCCACTTTCCACACCAGGAAGGGGCGGCCTGACACATCCAGGGACACCCGTGTACAGGTCTCATCCATGGGAATGATCGCATTGCCGTAGCGTGTGATCCCTTTCAGGTCGCCAAGCGCCTTGCCGACAGCCTGCCCCAGGATAATACCCGCATCTTCAGTGGTGTGGTGATAGTCAATATGAAGATCGCCTTTGGCCCGAAGGGTAATGTCAATCAGGCTGTGCCGGGACAGCTGTTCCATCATATGATCCAGGAAGCCGATACCGGTGTCCACATCATATGTGCCCGTGCCGTCGAGATTGACCGAAACTGAAATTTCGGTTTCTTTTGTCTTGCGCTCCATACTGGCTTTACGCATGGGGTTCTCCTTAACACTCTGCCTTTCAGGTGGCTATAATACATTAATCCGCGGCAGTCACAGAAAAAATCGCGCAACATATAGCAGCAGTGGCTGCAAAGCGCCAGTCCGGAGGCCAACTTTGTCCCGTTTATTTGGTGATTTGCCGGTTATTTTCTCCTTCACCCTTGACCGGGCCGCCCGGATTGCCCAAATGTGATGTCATGAATTCAATAAATCAGGGATATGCAATGAGCGAAGAACGAAAAGGCTGGCGCGGTACAACCATCCTCAGCGTCCGCAAGGGCGACAAGGTTGTGATTGCCGGTGACGGACAGGTTTCCCTTGGCGATACAGTCATTAAAGGCAATGCCCGCAAGGTCCGCCCGCTCGGCGACGGCAGTGTGATTGCCGGATTTGCCGGCTCTACTGCAGATGCCTTTGCCCTGTTTGAACGGCTCGAGGAAAAGCTGGAACGCTATAACGGCCAGCTTACCCGGGCCTGCGTGGAAATGGCCAAGGACTGGCGCACGGACCGCTATCTGCGCCGGCTGGAGGCCATGATGATCGTCGTCGACGCCGAGGTAAGCCTGGTCCTGACCGGCAACGGCGACGTCCTGGAAACCCCGGACGGCATTCTGGCCATCGGATCCGGCGGCAATTACGCCCTCAGCGCCGCCCGCGCCCTGATCGACCAGGACCTGAGTGCAGAGGATATCGCCCGCAAGGCCATGGGCATCGCCGCTGACATCTGCGTCTATACCAACAACAATCTGACTGTCGAAGTACTGGAAGCGAAATAATGTCATCCTTTTCCCCCCGCGAAATCGTCTCGGAACTTGATCGTTACATCATCGGCCAGAAGGACGCCAAGCGCGCCGTGGCCATTGCCTTGCGCAACCGCTGGCGCCGCCAGCAGCTTGACGAAAACATGCGCGAGGAAGTTCTGCCCAAGAACATTCTGATGATCGGCCCGACCGGCGTCGGCAAAACGGAAATTTCCCGCCGTCTGGCCAAACTGGCCAATGCGCCGTTCGTCAAGGTGGAAGCCACCAAATTTACCGAAGTCGGCTATGTGGGCCGGGATGTCGAGCAGATCGTCCGTGACCTGGTTGAACTTTCCATCGGCATGGTGCGCGAGGAAAACCGGAAGAAAGTGACCGCCAAGGCGGAACTGAGCACCGAAGAGCGCATCCTGGATGCCCTGGTCGGCGAAACCGCAAGCGCCGAAACCCGGCAGAAATTCCGCAAGATGCTGCGCGAAGGCCAGCTTGACGACAAGGAAATCGAGGTCGAGGTTTCCGACACTGCCTCGAGCCAGATGCCGACCATCGACATCCCCGGTATGCCCGGCGCCAGTATGGGCATGCTTAATCTCAATGACATCATGGGCAAGGCGTTCGGCGCCCGCACCGTCAAAAAGAAAATGACGGTCAAGGAAGCCGGAGAGATCCTGCTGTCTGACGAGGGTGACAAACTTCTGGATGAAGAAGCCATCGTTCGCGACGCCCTCGACAGGGTTGAACAGAGCGGCATCGTCTTCATTGATGAAATTGACAAGATTGCCGGCGGGCAGGATCGTCGCGGCGGCGAAGTCAGTCGCGAAGGCGTGCAGCGCGACCTGCTGCCGCTGATCGAAGGCAGCACCGTGGCCACCAAATACGGCCAGGTCAAAACCGACCATATCCTGTTTATTGCGTCAGGCGCTTTCAGTGTCTCCAAACCGTCCGACCTGCTGCCCGAACTGCAGGGACGGCTGCCGATCCGGGTGCAGTTGAGCGCCCTGACCGAAGCCGACTTCCGACATATTCTGGTGGAGCCGGACTACAGCCTGATCAAACAGTACAAGGCCTTGCTGGGCACGGAAGAAGTCACCCTGACCTTCACCGATGACGGTATTGACGCCATCGCCCGCCTGTCGGCCGAAGTCAACGAGACTGTGGAAAATATCGGCGCCCGCCGCCTGCATACGGTGCTGGAGCGGGTCCTGGACCATATCAGCTTCGAAGCCACCGACAAACCGGGCATCGAGGTGGTCGTGGACGAGGCCTATGTCACCGAACATATCGGCGACCTGACCGAACGGTCCGATCTAACCAAATTTATCCTCTGATTTTCAGTAATTTTCAGACAAACAAAAAGCCCGACAATCGAAATTGTCGGGCTTTTTTGTAACTGATGTCTTGGTGGAGCTAAGCGGGATCGAACCGCTGACCTCTACAATGCCATTGTAGCGCTCTCCCAGCTGAGCTATAGCCCCGTATCCAAAACAGTACCTGAATCACAGGCAGGCAATAAATATTCATCCTGACCAAGATAATCAAGAACAAATATCAAAAAAAATCAATTAGTCCTCGCTACCCTTTTTAACGGGCGCATCAACCACGTCCGTAACGTTGGTATCATCCTCATCAGACAGGATCGTGGTATTGTCATCATCGTCAATATCAATATCCACATCGTCCTCATCGCCCGTCAGCAGATCATCGTCATCCAGCAGATCATCATCAGCATCTTCAGTTTTCTTCGCCTTCGGACTCGGCAGGAGTTCCAGCGCATGCTGTTTGCTCTTCAGAATGATTTCCGGTTTAAATTTGTGATCGCAACTGATGCACATGATCGGGTCATTATTTCCCAGATCATAAAACCGGGTTCCACACTTCGGGCACTGACGTTTGGTACCCCATTCAGGTTTAGCCAATCTTCTTCTCCATAACCTGTAACATAGACTGTTTCAGAAAAGCCTTCCTTTGCCATGATATTTCCAACGTGTCAAAGCTTAATCTGATTCAAAACATGGCTTTTGCGTTTTTCTGCGGGAAATCATGATAATATCTATGCGAAACATACACAAATATGCTATCTGGGCGGCAAATACTTCAACTTAAAAAAACAAAGCCATAAACCAAAGCCCCGTATCATGAATCAACTGACATCCTCTGCCACAGACAAAATAACCGGAATAATCAACGTTCCGGGAGACAAGTCAATTTCACACCGTGCCCTGATTATGGGCAGTATGGCCATTGGCGAAACAATTGTTTCCGGCCTGCTGGAAGGTGAAGACGTGCTGAATACAGCCGCCGCCATGAAAGCGCTGGGCGCAGATATTTACAGGGATGAGCTGGCAAAATGGCATGTGCATGGCGTTGGCACAGGCGGCCTGAGCGAACCGGCCGGCGCTCTTGATATGGGCAATTCAGGGACCGGCGCCCGCCTGCTGATGGGCCTGGTTTCCACATATCCGTTCAGCACGACCTTCGTCGGCGATGCCTCCCTGTCGTCGCGGCCGATGAAACGTGTCACTGTCCCGCTGGAAAAATTCGGCGCGGAATTTCACGGATCGGAAGACGGCACCCTGCCGATCACCGTCAAGGGAACAGACGCCCCCCTGCCCATAAGCTATGACGTGCCGGTGGCCTCCGCCCAGGTCAAATCGGCGATCATGCTGGCCGCCCTCAATACGCCCGGCATCACCACCATTTTCGAAAAAACACCGACCCGGGACCATACGGAACGCATGTTCCACTTTTTCGGCGTCGACACCATTACGACGCCAAAAGACGGTGGCCGGGTCATTACCGTCAGCGGACAGCCGGAACTGACGGCCAGGGAACTTATTGTGCCCGGCGATCCGTCTTCGGCGGCTTTTCCCGTTGTTGCCGCACTGATCACCCCGGGCTCGGACATCACCATCAACAATATTGGCCTTAATCCGGACAGGACCGGACTGTTCATCACCCTGAAGGAAATGGGAGCAGATATCGAGTTCCTCAATGAGCGTGAGGAATGCGGCGAACCGGTGGCCGACCTCCGGGTCCGTCACAGTTCCCTGAACGCCATCACGGTTCCCGAAGATCGGGCCCCGTCCATGATTGATGAATATCCAATTCTGTGTATCGCCGCGGCTTTTGCAGAAGGCACCACTGTCATGCGCGGCGCCGAGGAACTTCGGGTCAAGGAGAGCGACCGCATCGACATCATGGTCAGAGGTCTCGGTGCCTGCGGCATAAAGGTTGAGGAATTTGCAGACGGGATGGCCATTACCGGCAGCGGTGAAAAACCTGAAGGCGGCGCCCTGGTGGAAACCCGCCTCGATCATCGCATTGCCATGTCTTTCCTGATCCTGGGACTACAGAGCCACAAGCCGGTAACCGTGGATGACGGATCCGTGATCGAAACCAGTTTCCCGACCTTCAGGTCGCTGATGAATGGCCTGGGCGCCAACATTCAGCCTGCGGCGGGGGCCCCGGCATGACGGTTATCGCCATTGACGGACCGGCTGCATCCGGCAAAGGCACACTGGCCCGCAAACTTGCCGCCCATTTTGATTTTGCCCATCTGGACACCGGCGCTCTTTACCGGGCGGTGGGGTTGCTGGTGCTGAGATCCGGCGGCAATCCGGAAAAAGCTGAAGATGCCGTCGCCGCGGCCGCAAAAGTTGCGGACGTAAATCTTGACGATCCGGAACTGCGTACCGAATCAACCGGCGCGGCGGCCTCGAAAGTTGCCGCAATTCCGGAAGTTCGGCAGATTCTGCTGGAATATCAAAGAAGTTTCGCCGCCCATCCGCCCCGGGGCAAGAAGGGCGCAGTCCTGGACGGACGGGATATCGGGACCGTCATTTGTCCCGATGCGGATCATAAAATCTTCATCTCTGCCGATGTGGAAACCCGCGCAAAACGTAGGTTTCTGGAGCTTTTCGGCACTCAGGGAACCAACGAGGAATATCAGAAAATTCTCGCAGAACTCAGGGAGCGGGATGACCGGGATATGAATCGCAGCACCGCCCCCCTGAAACCGGCAGAAAACGCGCACTTGCTTGATACAACAAATTCAGATATAGAGGCCGTGTTCGAAAGGGCGCTATCACTCATAAACGGCTGATTTCTGCGATTTTTGAACCTGAATCGCACACCGGCAAAAACTGATCAGGCCGGGGTGTATTTATTATGAACGATTTCCAAGACCGTCGGAGACAACCGGCAGGCCGGAAAAAGACAGAATTGAAAGAAGGATATTTAATGAATACTGAAATGTCAGTACCAACCACCGATGATTTCGCCGCGCTTCTCGACGAATCACTTGGAGAGTCCGGACGTTTTGATGGCAAAGTCGTTACCGGCACCATCATTGCACTGGACAAGGAAGCAGTAATTGTAGACATCGGCCTGAAAGCCGAAGGTCGCATCCCCCTGAAAGAATTTGCCCTGCCCGGTCAGACCCCTGAACTGAATGTGGGTGACACGGTAGAGGTTTTTGTTGATCGCATAGAGAACGCCCGCGGTGAAGCGCAGCTCAGCCGTGAGAAGGCCCGTCGCGAGGAATCATGGATACAACTGGAAAAATCTTACGAAGCAGAAGAACGCGTCAAAGGCATCATCTTCGGTCGCGTTAAAGGTGGTTTCACTGTTGACCTGAACGGTGCCGTGGCCTTCCTGCCTGGCAGCCAGGTAGACATCCGTCCGATCCGTGACGTCACTCCGCTGATGAACATCGAACAGCCTTTCCAGATCCTGAAAATGGACCGCAAACGGGGCAACATCGTTGTTTCCCGCCGCGCCATCCTGGAAGAAACACGTGCCGAACAGCGCGCTGAACTGATCGAAGGCCTGAGTGAAGGCAATGTGGTTGAAGGTGTTGTCAAAAACATCACCGATTACGGCGCCTTTGTGGATCTCGGCGGTATTGACGGCCTGCTGCATGTCACAGACATCAGCTGGAAACGCATCAATCATCCGTCGGAAGTTCTGAACATTGGTGACACCATCAAGGTGCAGATCATCCGCCTGAATCCGGAAACACAGCGCATCTCCCTCGGCATGAAACAGCTGCAGGAAGATCCGTGGGCCAGCATCGAAGAGAAATACCCGGTTGGCTCCAAACTGACAGGCCGCATCACCAACATCACCGACTATGGTGCCTTTGTTGAGCTGGAAGACGGCATCGAAGGCCTGGTTCACGTTTCCGAAATGAGCTGGGTCAAGAAGAACGTTCATCCTGGCAAAATCGTTTCCACCAGCCAGGAAGTGGAAGTTATGGTTCTCGAGATTGAACCGGAAAAACGCCGGATCAGCCTTGGTCTCAAACAGTGCCTGGACAATCCGTGGACAAGCTTTGCCTCTACTCATCCGATTGGCACCGAAATCGAAGGTGAAATCAAGAACATCACCGAGTTCGGCCTGTTTGTCGGTCTGGAAGGCGACGTGGACGGTATGGTTCACATGTCTGACCTGGACTGGAATAAATCCGGTGAAGAAGCTATCGCCGAATTCAAAAAGGGCGATATGGTCAAAGCCGTTGTTCTGGACATTGATGTGGACAAGGAACGTATCTCCCTCGGCATCAAACAGCTCGGCAGCGATCCGATCGCTTCCATCACCGGCCTGAAAAAAGGCGGTACGGTAACCTGTACAGTGACCAAAGTGACCGAAAACGGTCTTGAAGTCACCGTCGGCGAAGATGACCAGGCCATGGACGCCTTCATTCGCCGCAGCGACCTGAGCCGTGACCGGTCCGAGCAGCGTCCTGAACGCTTCTCCGTCGGCGACAAGGTTGACGCCCTGGTGACCAGCGTAGACAAGAAAAGCCGCAAGGTTGGCCTCAGCATTAAACAGCTCGAAATTTCCGAGGAAAAAGAAGCTGTGGCCCAGTACGGTTCTTCCGACAGCGGCGCAAGCCTCGGGGACATCCTCGGTGCTGCCCTGGCCGAAGGAAAAGAAGAAGACAAATAAGTCTCCCTTCTTTCAGAACATTTGGAAAACCCGCTCCAACCGGAGCGGGTTTTTTATTGGAACCGGGTTTAACGGATCCCTGTACAACAAGTTCTGGACAGCCGGGTTGAAAAATTCATAATATCGGACAAGCCCTTATTGGCACGATTTCACAAATACCGGGGAAATTTTATGAGTGATAATTTCGAAATGGTCATCGATCGCGGGCGGCTCCGGAGAAAGGTAACTTTCTGGCGTGTTATCGCCGTGGTACTTGCCATTCTGGTATTGCTGACAATGATCAGTCCGGCCGGCCCGGTCCCCACCCCCTATGTGGCGAGAATCACCATTTCCGGCATCATCATGGAGAATACCGCCAGAGACGAGAATATCCGCTCCCTCGCCAAAGATGACCGCGCCAAGGCCCTGATTGTGCATATCAACAGTCCCGGCGGCGGCAGCACCGCGAGTGAGCAGCTCTATCACGCCATTCGCAAGGTGGCTGAGGAAAAACCCGTTGTCATCACCATGGGCTCTCTGGCAGCCTCCGGCGGCTATATTACGGCCCTGGCCGGTGATCATATTGTCGCCCGGGAGACAACCATCACCGGCTCCATCGGCGTAATCATGCAATACAGCCATTTCGGCGAGCTGATGGACAAGATTGGCATCGGCAGCGAACAGGTCAAAAGCGGCAAGCTGAAAGGCGACCCCGACGGTCTTCACCCGATGGGAGAGGAAGCCCGCGCGGTGTTCCAGTCCATGATTGATGACAGCTTCGACTGGTTTACCGGTCTTGTCGCGGACAGGCGACAAATTGACCTTGAAAAAGTAAAGAAATTGTCGGACGGCAGGGTCTATACCGGTCGCCAGGCCCTGTCCAACGGTCTGATCGATTCTCTCGGCGGACAGGAGGAAGCAATGGGCTGGCTGGTCGTTGAAAAGGGGATTTCTGACGATTTACCGGTCATTGATGTGGATAAAAGCAGGAAAGAATTGCTCATGGAAGAGTTTTTTAACTCTATTATGGGAAAAATGCCTTTTAATGAAGTACTTAGCCTTGACGGGCTGATTTCTGTCTGGCAACCTGACAATTACTAATTGTGGGATAATACAAACAATAGGGAATGTTCGATGATAAAGTCGGAGCTCATAAACAGACTGGTAGAAGCCAACCCGCACCTTTATCAGCGTGATATAGAGCGCATCGTAAATACAATATTTGAGGAAATTACCAGTGCTCTGGCTGAAGGCAACAGGGTTGAACTGAGAGGCTTTGGTGCCTTCTCCGTCAAACACCGTCCGGAACGGACCGGCCGTAATCCACGGACCGGAGATACAGTTCACGTCCCGGAAAAGCATGTGCCATATTTCAAGACCGGCAAGGACCTCAGGGAAAAACTGAACAACTGAGCGCAGATTAATCAATCAGAACTGTCCGCCGGAATATCCGGCGGCTGTCATTTGTGAACAAAGTCATGCGTTATTTCATATATACTGCCTTCGCCCTTTTTACAGTTTTCTGTATCATTATTGCCGTCTCCAACCAGGAGATGGTCGAACTCAGTCTCTATCCCCTGCCCTGGGTTATTCAGGGCATCCCCAAATTTCTGTTGATCTTTCTGGGCATTTTTATCGGTCTCGGGGCCGGCTGGATTGTCGCGATATCCAGTTCCTTCAAACACCGCCGCACCCGCCGACGGCTGGAAAGACAGGTCCGGGAGCTTGAAAGTGAGTTAAAATCCTTGTCAAACCGCCCTGTTCGTGAGACAAAAAGCCCGAAAATTATATCCGACGAATAGTCCACACAGTTACCCTGAACCAGTGCCATCTGATGAGCGCTCCCTTGATCTTCGGACTGGTCGAACATAAATAATGTGTGGATGGAAAAACCGGGAACTATCATGACGGAACTGGAAGCCCATAAACGTATCCTCTGTGCCCTGGATACGACAGATACAGAACAGGCCTGTGAACTGGCCCGCGCACTCGAACCCCATGTGGGGGGCGTCAAGCTGGGGCTGGAATATTTCGGCGCCCACGGCCCGGATGGATTCCGCAAAGTGGCGAAAACAGGCATGCCGATTTTCCTGGACCTGAAACTGCACGATATTCCCAACACGGTGGCCAAGGCCATTCACGCCCTGATGCCCCTCAAACCGTCGATCCTGACCATTCATACAGCCGGCGGGCCGACGATGATGGCGGCGGCTGCCAAAGCGGCAACTGAGGCCGCAAAGAATGTTGGATGCGCCCGGCCGATTGTTGTCGGGGTCACCATCCTGACCAGTCTGGATAAAACAGACCTGGAAGCGGTCGGATACCAGAATAACCTGTCCGACCAGGTTGTCCGCCTGGCCCGGCTGGCAAAAGACAGCGGCCTTGACGGCGTCGTCTGTTCGCCGTTGGAGATTGAACTGATCAAGGAAGCCTGTGGCAAAGACTTTAAACTGGTTGTTCCGGGTATTCGCCCGGCCGGCAGCGCCACCGGCGACCAGAAGCGCATAATGACCCCGCGTGAAGCCGTGGAGAAAGGCGCCGACTATATCGTGATCGGCCGCCCGATCACCCAGGCTGAAAATCCCGCCGCCGCCGCCCGCGCGATTGCCCAAGAGCTTGGGGCCTGAATATGCCCGTGGCGGTAAAAATATGCGGGCTTTCCACGCCCGAAAGCCTGAATGCGGCCATTGACCATGGCGCCGCCTATGTGGGCTTTGTTTTTTATCCGCCTTCCCCGCGGAATATCAGCCCTGAAAAAGCCGGGGAGCTAACCGCCATGGTGCCCGCGACTGCGAAAAAAGTCGGTGTTTTTGTCAATCCGGACGACAGCCTGCTGGAAGAAGTTCTTTCAGCCGCCAGCCTCGACATCCTGCAGCTTCATGGCTCGGAAAGCCCTGACCGGGTGCGGGAGATCAGGGAAAAATTCGACAGGCCGGTGATGAAAGCCATTGCCGTTGCCGGGGCAGAGGATATCCGGGCGGCAAAAACCTATGAAACCAGCGCAGATATGTTGCTGTTTGATGCAAAAGCGCCTAAAAACCTTGAGAACGCCCTGCCGGGCGGCAATGGACTTGCCTTTGACTGGCAACTGATCCGGGACAGCCAATGGTCTGTTCCCTGGATGTTGTCCGGCGGACTGGATGCGGACAATATTTCCGAAGCCATTGCCACAAGCGCGGCGGAAATAGTCGATGTCTCCAGCGGGGTCGAAGTCCGGCCCGGCGAAAAAGACGTACATAAAATAAAAGCCTTTATCGAAGCCACCAAGAGTAAGGACAAGACACATGGGTAGCGAGACCCAAAAGCCAAACACCTTCCGGGCAGGACCGGACAGCGAAGGCCATTTCGGTATCTTCGGCGGCCGCTTTGTGGCCGAGACCCTGATGCCGCTGATCCTGGAACTGGAGCAGGCCTATAATGTCGCGAAGGAGGACCCGGAATTCCATCGGGAATTTCACGAGCTGCTTACTGAATTTGTCGGCCGTCCGAGCCCGCTCTATTACGCAGAGCGCCTGACCGAGCATCTGGGTGGTGCGAAAATCTATCTCAAGCGGGAAGAGCTGAACCATACCGGCGCGCACAAGATCAACAACTGCATCGGCCAGATCCTGCTGGCCCGCCGAATGGGCAAACAGCGCATCATCGCTGAAACCGGCGCCGGACAGCATGGCGTCGCCACCGCCACGGTCTGTGCCCGCTTCGGCATGAAATGCGTGGTCTATATGGGTGCCAAGGATATCGAACGGCAGAAACCAAATGTCTTCCGCATGAAGCTTCTGGGCGCCGAAGTGGTGCCCTGCACCTCCGGTTCCGAAAGTCTGAAGGATGCCATGAATGACGCCATGCGCGACTGGGTGGCCAATGTGGAGGACACCTTCTATATCATCGGCACTGCCGCAGGTCCGCACCCCTATCCGGAGCTGGTGCGTGATTTCCAGAGCGTGATCGGCAATGAAACCCGCGAGCAGATCATGGAAAAGGAAGGCCGATTGCCCGACAGCCTGGTGGCCTGTGTCGGCGGCGGTTCCAACGCCATCGGCCTGTTCCATCCGTTCCTGGACGATGCCTGTGAAATGTACGGCGTGGAGGCCGCGGGTCTTGGCGTCAATACGGACAAACATGCGGCGTCCCTGACCGGTGGCCGGCCGGGCGTATTGCACGGCAACCGCACCTACCTGCTGATGGATGACGACGGCCAGATCACCGAAGCCCATTCCATTTCCGCTGGCCTGGATTATCCCGGCATCGGCCCCGAACACAGCTTCCTGCATGACGTCGGCCGGGTCACCTATGTGCCTGTGACGGACAGGGAGGCGCTGGAAGCCTTCCAGGTCTGCACCCAGCTTGAAGGCATTATCCCTGCCCTGGAAAGCGCCCATGCCATTGCCTTTGTCCTGAAGAAGGCACCGGAACTGCCGAAGGACCATATCATGGTCATGAACCTGTCCGGCCGGGGGGACAAGGACATCTTCACAGTGGCCGATGCCCTGGGAGCGGAGATCTGATATGGGTGTAGAACGTATTGAACAGAAATTCGCCAACCTGAAATCCCGCAACCGGGCCGGTCTTGTCACCTTCATTACCGGTGGTGATCCGGATTACGAAACATCCCTGGAAATTCTGAAGGGTCTGCCTGCGGCCGGGGCCGACATTATCGAACTGGGTATGCCCTTTTCCGATCCCATGGCGGATGGTCCGGCCATTCAGGCGGCAAGCCTGCGTGCCCTCAAGGCGGGCATGACCCTGAAAAAATGCCTGGCTATGGTGCGTGAATTCCGCAAGGAAAATACAGAGACCCCGCTGATCCTGATGGGTTATTATAATCCGATCTATATTTACGGCGTGGACCGGTTTCTGGACGATGCGCTTGAGGCCGGTGTCGACGGCCTGATTGTCGTCGACCTGCCGCCGGAAGAAGATGCGGAACTGGCTATCCCGGCCCTGAAAGCCGGCATGGGCATGATTCATCTGGCGACGCCGACCACCGATAACGCCCGGCTGGCCAGGATCGTCGCCCATGGGTCAGGTTTCCTCTATTATGTCTCCATCGCCGGGATTACCGGCACCCGCGAGCCGGACCTCGGGCCGGTGCGGACCGCCATCGAGAATTTCCGCGGCCAGACCGACCTGCCGCTGGCCGTAGGCTTCGGGATCAAAACCCCGGAAAATGTGGCGTCCTTTGCTGAATTTGCCGATGCAGTCGTTGTCGGCTCCGCAATCGTGTCCATCATTGAACATGAGGAAAATCTTGCAAATTCTGATACAAAAGCTAAAGTCCTGACTTTCGTGCAGGAACTTGCGACCGGTATCGACAAGGCGCGCCGTTAAAGCACAACAGTTGGAAAAGGTAGAATATGAGCTGGCTGACCAATTATGTACGCCCCAAAATCCGGGCGGTTCTGAAACAGAAGAAGGAAACTCCGGATAATCTTTGGCACAAGTGTAAAAGCTGTGGGCAACTTCTGTATGTGAAGGATTTCCTGGCTAACCTGAGCGTTTGCCCGCATTGTGATTTCCATGACAGAATTGGCCCCACCGAACGGTTCAAGAGCCTGTTTGACAAGGGCGACTTCGCCCTGATCGATCTGCCCAGTCCCAAGGAAGACCCACTTAAATTCAGGGATCAGAAAAAATACACCGACCGCATAAAGGCGGCCCGGGCGAATTCGGAATTCAGGGATGCCATTGCCGTGGCCTATGGCCAGATGGGCAATGTCAAGGCTGTGGTTGCGGTTCAGAACTTCCTGTTCATGGGCGGTTCCATGGGCATGGCCGTTGGTGAAGGCATCATTACCGCAGCCCGGCATGCTGTCGACAAGAAAGCGCCGCTGGTGCTGTTTACCGCCGCGGGCGGGGCCCGCATGCAGGAGGGGATCCTGTCCCTGATGCAGATGCCGCGGACCACTGTTGCTGTGGAAATGGTCAAGGACGCAGGCCTGCCCTATGTCGTGGTGCTGACCGACCCGACCACCGGTGGTGTGACCGCTTCCTACGCCATGCTGGGCGATGTACATATTGCCGAACCCAATGCACTGATCTGTTTTGCCGGCCCCCGGGTGATCAAGGACACCATCCGCGAGGAACTGCCGGAAGGCTTCCAGCGCTCGGAATATCTGATTGAGCACGGCATGCTGGACATGATCGTGCATCGCAAGGAAATGCGGGCCAAGCTGGTTCAGCTCCTCAGCCTTCTGATGAAACAGCCGGGGACGCTGGCGCTGACCCATGAACCTGCCTGACAAACACCGTCTGAGCGACCAGGTTCTGGACCGCTTGTACCGGCTGCATCCCAAGAAAATCGACCTGTCCCTTGACCGGATGGAACGTATCCTTGCCGCCCTCGGCCATCCGGAGCGGCACTTGCCGCCGGTCATCCATGTGGCCGGCACCAACGGCAAGGGCTCGACCACAGCCTTCCTGCGCGCCATACTGGAAGCAGCCGGACTCAGAGTTCATGTCTATACCTCGCCGCATCTGGTCAGATTCGCAGAACGGATCCGGCTTGCCGGAAAACTGATCGCCGAAGACTATCTTCTCGAGCTTCTGGATCATTGCGAACAGGTCAATGGCGAACAACCCATCACCTATTTCGAAATGACCACGGCACTGGCCTTCAAGGCCTTTGCCGATGTGCCGGCCGAGGTGCTGTTGCTAGAGGTCGGCCTCGGCGGGCGGTTTGACGCCACCAATATGATTGATAAGCCGCTCAGCACCGTGATCACCCCGGTCTCTCTTGATCATGAACAGTTTCTGGGCTCGGATCTGGCCGGGATCGGCCGGGAAAAGGCGGGCATTGCCAAAAAGAATGTTCCGCTGGTTGTCGCCCCCCAGCCTGATGTTGTCCGGAAGGCCATTCTGGCGACCGCGCAGGACGCGGGAGCCGTGCCGGTCATGGGTGGCGATGCCTGGAAATGCATTTTTACCGACGGCGGTTTCCTCTATGAGGATTTCCGGGGCACGCTGGACCTGCCGCAACCGGCCCTGGCCGGCCTGCACCAGCAGGAAAATGCCGCCCTGGCCATCGCCTGCCTGCGTCACCAGCGGACCTTCGAAATTACAGAAAACCATATCCGCAAAGGCCTCCAGACGGTGGAGTGGCCGGCCCGGATGCAGAATCTGTCAAAGACTTCCCTTGCCGGCATCCTGCCAGAGGGCAGTGAGCTGTGGCTCGATGGTGGTCATAACCCGGCCGCTGGAGAAATTGTCGCCAATCTGTTCCGGGAACGGAAAGACCTGCCGCTGCATCTCATCTGCGGCATGATGGCCAACAAGGACACCCGGGGCTTCCTGGCGCCGCTCTCGCCGCTGGTGACAAAACTGTACGGTATCCATGTACCGGAAGAAGACAGCCACAGCGCCGAGGCCATTGCCGATATGGCCCGGAAAGTGGGAATTGACGCCGAGGCCATGCCCGGATTTGCAGAGAGTCTGGAAAAGATCGGACAGGTACAAAACAGCCCTGTCAGGGTGCTGATCTGCGGATCACTCTATCTGGCCGGCAAGGTTCTGGCCCTCACAGAAAACTGACCCAAAATAGAAGAGCGCCGACCGGGAGGTCGACGCCCTTCTCTCTTCAAGCACCTTGGGGGAAAATGCTCAAAGATTCTCGTTTAACCAGGCCGTCAGGTCGGTTTTTGAGGTAGCACCGATTTTCATCGCGGCCACTTCACCGCCCTTGAACAGGAGCATGGTTGGAATACTGCGTACGCCGTAGCGGGTCGGAGCTTCAGGGTTCTCGTCGATATTTACCTTGGCGATGGTGACCTTGTCAGCCATTTCACCGGAGACATCTTCCAGAACCGGGCCGATCTGTTTACAGGGTCCGCACCATTCCGCCCAGAAGTCTACCAGAACCGGTTTTTCCGCCTTCAGGACTTCACCTTCGAAGCCTGCATCGGTCACTGCAATTGTACTCATCAGTCATTCCTTGATTTATGAATATTATCCTCACACCCAAATGTAAGAACAGGACGGGGCGACGTCAAGACATTCAAGAAAACGTGATTAAAAATTCACCGGATCGAGCACTTCATCCGGCAGTTCCATCAGCCGCGCTACATCCGTCCACAGCAGCGCCGTGCGTATTTCGAGTCCCGGATAAATATCCCGCAGGATATGCCGGTAAGCCGCCATCTGGCGCAAGTAAAGGGCCGGCACCTTGTCAGGTGATGACGGCGGCGGCCGGTTGGTCTTGTAATCCACCACCAGGATTTCCCCGTCCGTTTTCACCAGCCGGTCGACCTGGCCGGAGACAGGCGTCCGCCCGACCAGTCCCACAATGGGCACCTCGGCCCGGCTGTCCGGTCCGAACAGGGCTTCAAATCTTGCATCTTCAAGGATGGAGATGACTTCCCCGGCGATCTGCTTCTGGTCCGCCCCCGACAGCCCATGCGCCGGCTGACACAGGAATTTTCCGGCCGCACCCTCGCGTATATCGGGGGGCAGACCCGGCAATATCTCCAGCAGCCGGTGAATGAGCCTGCCACGGTGGAACCGCTGTTCCTCCTTCGCCTGCCGCGCGCGCATGGTCAGCGGGCTCAGCACTGCGGGCTCTTCCTCCACCGGCCGGGAGGGGGTAAGCGGTCGCGGCGGCACCGGTTCGGCCCCGGGCAGCTTTCTTGCCCAGCCGGGGAGCGGCGGAAGCTCGCTCGCAGTCGTAATATCAGCCGCTTTCTGTTTGACCGCCTTTTCCTGGGGATTACTCAGGCGCAGCAAAGGCTGATCGTTCCAGGCCTCCTGGGTTTCCACCCCGTCCATTCCCGACAGAGCCCTTTCAATCAGGTCATACCAGCAGTTCTGGGCCCGCCCCTGCTTACCTTCCCAGCCACTGATATAAAGCCGGTCCTCTGCCCGGGTCAGGGCCACATACAGCAGACGCAGATATTCCTCGTCGCGAATTCGCCGGTTTTCATCCTGCACTTCTTTTGCCGGGCCCAGGGCATTGGCTGAACTTCCCGGCCACAACATCATTGGTGTGCCGTCATTATCGGCCCACAGGATCTTTTTATCCCGGCTTGGCGCCTGGCAGCTATCGGGCAGGAAGACGATGGGCGCCTGCAGACCCTTGGCGCCATGCACGGTCATGATCCGCACCTGATCCTGGCCCTGTTCCATGTCGCGTTTGATTTCCATTTTGCTGCGACCGACCCAGCTCAGGAAGCCCTGCAGGGAGGAGACGTTGTTCTGCTCGTAGGCCATGGCGAGGGAAAGGAATTCATCCATGGGATCGCTGGCCTCGTCACCAAGCCGGGCGAGGATTTTTTCCCGGCCCCGGAGAGGCCCGAGAAGACAGCTGTAGAATTCAAAGGGCGGAGAGAAATCGGCATAGCCGGTGAGCGTTGTGAGATAGTCTACCGCCCCGGCGAAGCGTTCATTTTCCTGCCGCCGTTTCAGCAATGCCCCCCACAGGCTTTCGCCTTTTTTGCGGCCTGCCGCCAGATCAAACAGGTCCTCTTCACTGAACCCCACCAGCGGGCTTTTCAGCACCACCGCCAGGGTCAGGTCGTCATCGGGCAGCAACACAAAATTTCCCGCCGCCATCAGGTCCTGCACTGCCAGCTGATCGGTCAATACCATCTTGTCCTGTCCAGCCACCGGGATGCCCCGGGACTTGAGCGCCCGGATCAGATAATCATCAAACTTGCCACGCCGGCGCACCAGAATCAGAATATCCCCCGGCGTGACCGGTCGGTCGGTGGAGTCCAGCTTTTCACCATGATCAAGCCAGCCGCGAATGGTTTCGGCGATGCGTGTGGCAAGACGCATTTCCGGACTGCGCGACGGCTTCTGGATCACCGGCGGCGCCCAGTCGTCATCTTCCGGTTCTTCGGGCATCACTTCTGTCGGCCAGAGCTCGACCAGACCCGCCTCGCCGTTCCGGTTGGGCTGATGCAGGATCTCTTCATGACTGAAGGACAGGGCGAGGCGATGTTCCGGCGCCTCGAACACCCGGTCCACTACATTGAGGACCGCCGCCGTAGAGCGGAACGACAGGTCCAGGGCCACATCATGGAAATCCAGGCTCACTTCCCCGGCCCGCTGCTCGAAATGGGCCCGGGTTTCGACAAACTGGCGCGGATCAGCCCGCTGGAAACTGTAGATGGACTGTTTCACATCGCCGACGGCAAAAATGGTGCGGGTTACTTCGCGGGCGCTTTCACCGGCAAAGAATTCCCCGGCCAGGGTGCGGATCACCTGCCACTGTTCCGGGTTTGTGTCCTGGGCCTCGTCAATCAGGATATGGTCGATGCCGCCGTCGAGCTTGAACAGGATCCAGTCGGCCACATCCGGCTTGCCCAGCAGGCCGGTGACCGTCAGGATCAGGTCGTCATAATCCAGCACCGCATGGCGTTTCTTGCTTTCCCGGTAGGCGCTGCTGAAGGCCTCGCCGATGGCCAGAAGCGCCCGGGTATTGTCCAGCATGGCCAGCAGGCGCAGGCGCTCGTTCACCCTGATAATCCGCTCCGCTTCCTCCTGCAGGATCTCCAGCGCCTGCGGACAGGCGTCCTGGACTTTTTTGGTAGCTGGTCTTGCCAGAGCTTCGCCTTTTTTCGTCAGAAAGGCACCGGTATAATCAGCAAATAGGGCAATCCGCTGTTCCGGCGTGGACAGCCAGGCCGCCATCACTTCCGCTTTATCTTTGTCTGTTTTAGTACCCGCCAGCAGGTGCGACAGGACAAGCCTGAGGCCCGCCCCGTCGAAATTTTCCTCGGTACAGGCAGCCCGCAGAACATCCTCGGAGGTCTCAGTCGCGGTAAGGCCGAGAAAAGCCCTGAGTTTAAAGGTCACTTCGGCGACGGTCCTGAAGCGATCCATCAGACGTTCAAGCCGCCCGCGCTCGCTGACCAGTTCACCAATCAGTTCGGCAAAGGTCTGTTCCGCCACCCGGGCCGAAATATGAGACAGGGCATCGGTCAGGGTCCGGTTGCTCTGGGCGCGGGCCTCGCCAAAAATAATATCCCGGGCCCGCTGCAGATGTTCGCCGGCAGTCAGGTCGTCCATGACCTTGAAATGGGGCGCGAGGCTGGCCTCGACAGGGAAGCGGCCGAGCAGCGACTGGCAAAAGGAATGGATGGTCTGGATCTTGAGCCCGCCCGGCACCTCCAGCACCTCGGCAAAAAGCTTGCGGGCCCGCTGGCGGATCTCTTCCGACGGGGTATGATCCAGCAGGCCGGTAAGTTCTTCAGTCAGTTGTTCTTCACTGCAGACCGCCCAGACCGCCAGCCGGTCATTGATGCGGTTGGCCATCTCCGCCGCTGCCGCCTTGGTGAAGGTCAGGCACAAAAGCCGCTCCGGCGAGGCCTGTTCCCCATCCAGCAGCAAGCGCAGCACCCGGTTGGTCAGCACGAAGGTCTTGCCGGTACCGGCAGACGCCCCGACCCAGACCGAGGCCGCCGGATCCGACGCGCGCCGTTGTTCCGGGGTCTGACTCATGGCGCATCCTCCCCATCTTCCTTCACACGGCCGTGCCATTCCCTGGTGCGGGCAAGGTGGTCATATTCACCGTAACCCAGCTGGGCCGGATTGGGATTACTGAGATAGGCACTGTCCGGCAGATCGAAATAAGTGACCAGTTTCAACAACCCCTCGCGGGATTTTTCAATCACCTCACCCACATCCATCTTGCTTGTCCGACTTGCCTGCTCATTAAAGGACGTGACCTTGGCCGGAGACTCCTCTCCGCCCCTGAGCTGCCAGTAGCTGAGGTCGGAGACGGTGCCGGACAAACCTTCAAAAGCACCATTCTGCACCATTAATCCCTCCAGCGGCAACTGAGGCGCATAACCTGCATGAAGCTGGCGTGCCGTTGCCGCCTGGCCGGTCTTGTAATCAATAATACTGAGGGTGCTGTCCGGCCGGGCGTCGATGCGGTCCGCCTTGGCGCTGAGGGTGAAATCCCCGCCCGGCAGAGCGAAAGTCATCTCCCCCCTCCGTTCAGTGGCCAGGGTCTTGTAGCCCTCGGCCCGGCGCTGTTTTTCCGTTTCGACAAACCAGTCGGCAATCTGGCAGAAGCGCGGCCACCAGAAGGCCTGCACCGTCGGCCGGTCGATAATATGCTCGAAAGCCTGTTTGCCAAGTACCAGAAGCTCCGCCAGCGGATCCGCGGGCAGAGTATCCGGATAACGGATCATGAAGTCCTCCAGCGCCTGGTGGATAATCACGCCCTTGTCAATGGCGCCAGGATCCGCATCCAGGTCATCCAGCGGCTCCAGCCTCAGGATTCGTTTCGCATAGAGGCTGTAGGGATCGCGCATCCAGGTCTGGATCGCCGTCACAGACAGTTTGCGTGGGCGCAAGTCCAGCGGCGGCACAGGCCGTGGCGGGTCAATCTGTATAGTTTCTGCCGGATGATCCAGTTCATAATACCAGTTCAGCCATTTGTCGGCCTCCGCGTCCCGGAAACGGTCCGGCGGCACGATGGCGTCCAGACGGGCAAGCCAGCGGGACTTCACCGTCGGGGTGCCGTCCACCTTTTCCGCCCGGGTCAGAATAACGTGCGGCGCCGCACAGGCCTGGACAAAGTCGTGGGCGCTGAGCCCGATTTTCTGTTCCAGCGACGGCAGACCAAAATCCTTACGCATGGGCCTGCTCATCCAGGGATCGACAGCGGCCTCCGGCGGCCAGCTTCCCTCATTCAGTCCGGCAAGGATCATCACGTCCGCATGCTGAAGCCGGGCCTCCAGCGGCCCCCAGATGTTCAATCGCGGGTGCTGGCCGTATTTGGGACGCACGGTGACATCGCCAAGGAAGACCTCGAACAGGGCCGGATATTGCTCCGGCGACAAATCCTCCATATTTTCCGCAGCAAGCTGCAGGTCTTCCATCAATTGCGCCGCCGCCTCCCCGGCATCCCCTTTCCAGAGATTTTCGGCCCCGGACCGGGTCTCATCGGCGGCCAGATTTTCCGCCAGAGTGATGTGGGCCACCAGAATATCGTCAAAGGAAAGTTCTTTTTTCGAGAACAATTCGGCAAAAGGCTGCATCAGGACGGCGACGTCACGCCACCAGTCCCGCAGTTCCTGCAGTCTGACACTGTCGCCTTCCGCAAGCTTTGCCCCGATGGCCCGGTCAATGCCGTCAAGACCGCCCTGCGGCCGCGGTCCCCGGAAGATGCTTTTCTCCAGCCTGCGCACCACCCGGCGAAACTGCCCCGTCTCCATGCCGGCCGACATCAGAGGATGTTTGAGCGCGGCAAGCAGGGAGACCGGCGCGAACTCCTCCGCCACCATCCAGGCCACCAGCCGCAGATACAGACCGGGGGCCGTATTAAACAGGGGAGTACCGGCGGAATCATCGACCAGGATGCCCCAGCGCTGCATTTCATTGGCGACACGGCGGGCCAGCTGCCGGTCGGGCGTGACAAGGGCGGCAGTCTTTTCCGGGGTTTCCAGCACCTCCCTCATGATCAGGGCGATGACGCCTGCTTCCTCCCGCGCACCGGGCAGGTCAAGGCGCGCCAGCCCCTTGGTTGCAAGGTCAAGGGGAAGGTCAAGACTGCGCCATTTGTCTGTGGTTTCGGCCGGGCGCATCACTTCACCGAGCAGCCGCTCCCGGGGCAGTCCGGCTTCATTATTTTCCCCGGCCAGCCACAGGTCGATTTCCTGCCGGTCGACGCCGATCTTGTTGAGCAATGCTTTCATGCTGTACTGGCTGTGGGTCGGGCCTATCACGTCCCAGCTTTCCTCATCCATCATGACGTCAACGCCGGGCAGGACCACACATCCGGCCGGCAACCGGGCGATCAGTTCCAGCAGGTCTGCGGTCGCCGGAATAGAACCGGTGGAGCCGGCGGCAATGACAGGGTGAGCCGGCGGGGCTGACAACCACTGATCCCGTAGTCCTTCCAAAAGCCTGTTGCGCCGTTCCGCCCCGTCCATATAGCCGGTGATCTTTAGAAGATTTGGCCATTCCGGGGTCAGGATCTGCAGAAAGTCGAGGGTTTCCTGCCAGTGAGTCGCGTAATCGGCAGGCACCAGATCCTTCAGGTCGTCAAAACTCAGCCGTTCCGTCTGCACCTGATCGAGGAACTGTCCCAACGCCCCGGCCAGGATCGCACACTGGGCGACCTCGGGAATATCCTTGCCCCGCTGGCGATACCAGCCACGGATGATTTTCATCAGCAGGAGTTGCCTCTGATAGCTGGATACGGCCGGTGGCAGCTCCACATCCTCAAGTCCGGCTGGAATAGCGCCGGAGGCCATGAGGAGTTCATCTTCATCCACATCACCGATAGGCTGCATCTGCGGCAAAAGCAGGGCTTTCTCCCCGCTTAACCTGAGGAAGGCCTCCCGCAATGACCGCACCGCCCGCCGGTTGGGCAGAAGCACCAGCACATCACTGAGGCTTATCGGGTCCCGTCCATAACGATCCAAAATTCCCCGGGCCAGTGTTTCCACGAATGAACACCGTGGTGGAATGGTATAGAGTTCCGGAGCTTTGCCCAGTCGACGCGGCATCAGGTGTCTCCCGGACCGGTCAGAGCCTTGTTACATTCTTCCAGGGCCTCGGGCGTGCCCACATGATACCAGTCACCATCATGAACAATGCCGTATAACCTTCCCGCGGCGGCAGCCCGGTCAAAAATCTCCCTGAGGGAAAAGGGCGCATTCGCCAAACCGTCAAACAGGATCGGTTTCATGGTCAGCACACCGGCGTACATATAGTCCGCCGACGCCTTTGGATTGGCAGAAGCCCTGCGCGGCATCAGGCGTCCGCTATCATCCCGGTGGAAATCACCGGCACCATCATAGCCCACGGCCTTATCCGTGGGCATCAGCAGCATCAGGATGTCCATGTCCTCCGGTCGCCAGTTCGCCGCCAGCCGATGCAGCATGGATTCACACCCTGGCGCAGTATTTTCCTGCCAGACAAGATCGCTGTTAAGCACATAAAAGCTTCGGTTTCCAAACCACGGCAACGCCTTCATGACGCCGCCGCCGCTGTCCATCAAGTGATCCCGTTCATCGGACAGGATCACCTTGGGCCGATGATCCGGCCGCACCTTCACAGCCGCCTCTATCTGATCGGCCAGATAATGCATATTGACCACCGCCGTCCTGACGCCAGCCGCCGCCAGACCATCCAGCAGGCGGTCCAGCATCGACTTGCCCGCCACCTTCAGCAGCGGTTTTGGTGTTTCGTCTGTCAACGGACGCATGCGGGTCCCGAGCCCCGCCGCCAGGATCATCGCCCTTGCCGCCGCCTGCGGCTTGGCTGCCGGTGCCTTCATGCGCAGGTTCCCCGGCACTTTCCTGTCGAACCAGTCCTTAAGCTCCCTGAGTGCCGGATGATCAAGGTCCCGCTGCAGAAGATCCCAGACCCTGGGGATAAGCGAGAGATATTTGTCCTTGCCGTCGCGCTGACACAACCGGGCGAAAATACCAATGATCTTGGCATTGCGCTGAGCACCAAGCAGGGCATAATCCCTCAGGAACTCCGCCGGCTCCAGCCCGGTCAGCTCCACATAGTCGTTCAACATTTTCAGTTCAAGTTCCGGCCCAACATCCCTGCGGGCATCCTGCAGCAAGGAAACCAGGTCATAGGCCCGGTGTCCCATCAGCGCATCCTGGAAATCCAGCAAACCCACCTGCCGGTCGTCAAAACGATCCGGCAGATGAAGCAGATTTTCCGCATGATAGTCGCGCAGGACAATACAGTCCCGGCTCTGGGAAATATCCTCCAGTACACATGACCAGAGATTGATAAACTCCTGTCGCTCCTCAGCCTCCAGACGACGGTTGGTCAGCAGGGGCAAATACCAGTCGACAAAAAGCGCCACTTCATCCAGAAGCACCTTCATATCATAAGCCGGCACCCTATAGAGTTCATCCCGGGTCACCATCAGCTGTTCCGGCACCGGCCGGTCCTGCAGGAAGGCCAGAAGGGAAACAGCCTTTTCATACAGGCTTTCCTCCCGGCCAAAATCCTTTTCAATCACCCGCGCAAAAAGGTCGTCACCCAGATCTTCCAATAGCAGGAAACCGTTCTCCATATCGGCAGCCAGAATTTGCGGTGCCGACAGTCCCAGGTCGCAGAGATATCGGGAGATGGCGACAAAGGGGCGCACATCCTCGAACGCAGGCGGGGCATCCATAAGGATGGCCGTTGCGTCGCCGCGGGACAGACGGTCATAGCGGCGAAAGGAGGCATCCCCCGCCACCGGACAAATGTCCGATCCTGCCCAGCCCTGTTGACCAATAAAGTCCTCTTTCAACGCGGTACGATCAGTCATTCGCGAATACTCCCGCCAGACGCCTTTGCCAGTGGTCGTCACCTTCCAGCGATACCAGCCGTTCATCCCCGTCCCCGGCGATTTCCAGCCGTATCACCAGATGCCCCTCCGGCAGGTAGGGGCCAAGTTTTGAGGGCCATTCAATCAGGCTGACGGCCAGGTCAAAGGCTTCATCTATGCCAAGCTCGAATGCCTCTTCCGGTTCCTCCAGACGATAGAAATCGAAGTGCCAGACACTCGGGGTCGTCTGGTCGTCCGGCGCCGGCTCGTAAACCTGGACAAGATTGAACGTTGGACTGGGCACATCCTCCGCATATCCCAGGGCATGGATAAGCGACCGGCAAAACTCCGTTTTACCGGCGCCGAGATCCCCCTCCAGCGCAAGAATATCGCCAATACGCAGACAATGCGAAAGCTTTTCCGCCAGCGTTCTGGTGGCGGCAAGGTCCGTCAGCCTGGTCTGATAAATTTTTCTGTTCGTCATGAAGGATTATTGTCGTGTCGGGGGTTCAATGGCAAGTCTCATTCACCGACCATTTTAATATTGATTTCATCCGGCACTGTCTTTGGCAGGCGGCAGGTCACCGTTGTTCCCATATTCAGCCGGCTGTCCACATCCATTGTACCGCCATGCATTTCGACAAAGCTTTTTGCCAGTGAAAGCCCCAGACCGGCGCCTTGGGTATTGCGGACGTTGCTGCCGGTGTAGAATTTTTCAAAGATTTGTTCGATCTCTCCGGCCGGAATGCCCACCCCTGTATCCTTGACAAAGATACGGTAGGAGCCGTTTTCCTCACGAGCACCGATCGTGATAAAACCGGGCGAAGGGGTGAATTTCACGGCATTGCTGATCAGGTTATGGACAGTATGATGAAGCCGCTTGCCATCCCCCGTGATCAGGCCGATATCATCCGGGCAGTCAAATTCGACCTCAAGTCCCTTGGCCCTGACATTATCCTCCAGGTCCTCCAGAACCTCCTTCAACATACCCTGCAGGCTGAAAGAGGAGACTTCCAGGGTCATGCCGCCGGCTTCGATCACGGCGAGGTCAAGAATGTCGTTGATCAGGCCCAGAAGATGATCCGAGGCCGACAGGATATTTCGCATATACTGATGCTGGTCGTCATTGAGCGGGCCCTGATACTCCTTTTCAAGGAGTTCGGAAAAACCGATAATACTGTTCAGGGGGTTCCTCAGCTCATAGGACATATGGGCCAGGAATTCGGTCTTGACCTTGTCGGTGGCTTCAAGGGCCAGGTTACGTTCACGCAGGGCGTTTTCAATCCGGAAGCTGTCGGTGACATCCAGGAAGGTCACCAGCACACCGCCATCAGGCAGCGAAACAGACATATAATCGATAACGGTGTCATTACGGAAATTAAGACGTCCGGAACCGCTCTCGCGACTTCCTTCGCCGCCGACGACAAGATCCCTCAAAGTCTCCATCTGGGACATGTTTCTGAAATTCTCGGCGCCCTGCTCCAGTACATCCATAATATGGGGAGATTCCTTCAGATAATCCTCGGACAGACCCCACATCTTGGCAAAACCCGGGTTGTTCAGCTGCAGGCAGCCATCGATGCCGAACACAGCTACCGCCTCATGCAGGTTATTGAGGGTTTCCTGCTGAACCGCAAACAGGGTATTGTAGGATCGTTCAAGCGCCAGATAGTCAGTTACATCCTCGTAAAAGATCAACAGGCCGCCCTGGGGGTGGGGCTGGGTCACCACGCGCAGGGTAGCTTCATCGGGCAGGTGCCACATTTCCTCGATCGGTTCCATCAGTTCCGTATAGGTGGAAAGCTGTTTCTGTTTCCAGACCGGGAAATTGGCCTGTTCCGGCAACCGCCGCGCCTCCCGCATGATTTCCAGGACCTCGGCATGATGAGGATGCGTAAACAGTCTTTCCTCGGGGATATGCCAGAGCCGGACAAAGGCGCTGTTGTAATATTCCAGGCGTTTGTCGAGGCCGAAAATGGCCACCGCCGTTGACAGTTTGTTGAGGGTTTCTGAATGGGATTCCGTGTGATGGATCAGTTCGCCACGGGCTTCCTCCAGTTCGGTGATATCCATGGCATAACCAAGGAAAGCGCGACTGCCATTGTCGCCATAAAGCGGGATATTGTGAATATCCATAGCACGCCGTTCGCCGCGAATTACTACAAAATGCTTGTCCCGCTGGGCCTCACCCGCCTTTTCCACCATCATGGCCATGTCTTTGGCGCTCTGGCCGAGGGTGCTGGTCACCAGTTCGAGCCCGTCTTCCAGTACCTGTTCCCGGCTTTCGCCTTCGACAGCCTCAACATAGGCCTTGTTCACCCAGATCAGGTCAAGGTCTTCATTCCTGATCCAGAAGGGCAGGGTCACCTGATCGGCAACGATCTGGTAGAAACGCAGTTCCTCACTCAGCCGGGCGAATTCCTGCTGCTGATGAACCGCGATATTTTCTTCTTCGGAAAGGTTCCTGAACCAGATGATACTGCCGCCGCCGGGACCTGCTGCCTGGTCAAGCAATTCCCCGTGTACGACAACACGTCTTTCCCCATCTTTCAGTTTCAGGATCAGGTAAAAGGACTTTCCCTGCTCCACCAATTGCTCGCTGCATTCACGCAACCGCATGAATTCCGGCAGTGAAATCCGGGCAATGGCCTCCCGCAAGCCGTCAAGGGACAGTATATTTTCCTTCAGCCCCATCCATTCCGCGAATCCGGGACTGGTGTTCAGGTGCCCTCTGGCGCCGATACGGATATAGACTTCCTGGCGGGAGGACAGCAGCCGCGCCAGATCATTATAGTCCCGTTCCCGCGCCTTGAGCCGCCGATTCAGTTTCCGCCGTGAAATCACAAGCCAGACGAGCATAATAAAAGCAAGCAGACAGAAGGGGATAAAGGCCGCGATGAAATAGCCGTTGTCCGGCAACAGAGTGACGGCAGCCGCATCAGCGCTCAGGCCTGTCGCCAGATAAATTGTCAGAAACAGGCCGGCACCCCGGAAAACACTGTTACCTGTTTGTCTTTTCATTCTTCTACCCACAACCGAAGTTCAGGGAATAAGTTAGCGGCTCACCAGGCAAAAAGAAAGCCTGTTAATGACACACAGGCATTAACAGGCTCAAATATTTAAATGACCGGACGGCTTAGTATCTGTAATGATCCGGCTTGAATGGTCCCTGAACGGGAACATCGATATAGTCAGCCTGCTTCTGGTTCAATTTGGTCAGCTTGACCCCAAGACGGTCAAGATGCAGGGAGGCCACTTTTTCATCAAGATGTTTGGGCAGCACATAAACCTTGTTGCCGTAGTTTTCTGAATTTTCCCACAGCTCGATCTGCGCCATCACCTGGTTGGTGAAAGAGGCGCTCATGACAAAGCTCGGATGGCCGGTGGCACAACCCAGGTTAACCAGGCGGCCCTTGGCCAGCACGATCAGGCGTTTGCCGTCCGGGAAAACCACTTCATCAACCTGTGGCTTGACTTCTTCCCAGGTATAATTTTCAAGAGCTGCGATCTGGATTTCGGAATCGAAATGTCCGATGTTGCAGACAATCGCCCGGTCTTTCATCTGGCGCATGTGATCGATGGTAATCACATCCACATTGCCGGTGGTTGTGACGAAAATGTCGCCTACAGATGCCGCGTCTTCCATGGTGGTCACTTCATAACCTTCCATGGCAGCCTGCAGGGCACAGATCGGATCAATTTCGGTGACCAGAACCCGGGCGCCCTGATTGCGCATGCTGGCGGCAGAACCCTTGCCCACATCGCCGTAACCGCAGACGACGCCAATCTTGCCGGCCATCATCACGTCAGTAGCCCGCTTGATACCGTCGACAAGGCTTTCCCGGCATCCATACAGGTTGTCGAATTTTGATTTGGTCACACTGTCATTCACATTGATGGCAGGAACCGTCAGCTTGCCGGCTTTTTCCATCTGATACAGCCGGAGGACGCCGGTTGTGGTTTCTTCGGAAATACCACGCACATCCTTCATCAGTTCCGGGAAGTCCTCATACATCATGGCGGTCAGGTCGCCGCCGTCGTCGAGGATCATGTTGGGGCGCCAGCCGTCCGGGCCGACGATGGTTTCCCGGATGCACCAGAGAAACTCTTCTTCGGTCAGGCCCTTCCAGGCAAAAACCGGTACATTAGATGCCGCAATAGCTGCCGCAGCGTGATCCTGGGTGGAAAAAATATTACAGGATGACCAACGGATTTCAGCCCCGAGTTCGATCAGGGTTTCAATCAGCACAGCGGTCTGAATGGTCATATGCAGACAGCCGGCAATACGGGCGCCTTTCAGCGGCTTACTTGCCCCGAACTCTTCCCGGAGCGCCATCAGGCCCGGCATTTCCGTTTCTGCAATGGCGATCTCACGGCGACCCCAGCCGGCCTGTGAAATGTCCGCAACTTTATAATCTGTAAATTCAGTCATTGGTCAGTCTTTCCTTTTCGCACCATACGCGCAAGCTTATAGCAAGTCTCAGCACTCGCCACAATAAAATAAATAAAGAAATCTTTATATCTCTATATATCTTCTGAATTTATTAAGGAAATACTAATCTTCGCCAAATTTGTCTTCCACAAGTTCCTGCAGGGCCTGCAGGGCTTCCGGGGCCTGGGCGCCGTCACACTGAATGACAATCTGATCTCCCGGCGCGGCGGCCAGCATCATCAGACCCATAATGGAAGTCCCGGAGACGGATGTGCCGTCCTTGGAAACCTGTATCCGGGAATCAAATTTTTCGGCAACCGACACAAATTTTGCCGACGCCCGGGCATGCAGTCCCCTGCGGTTAAGGATGGTCAGGGTTGTTTCACAGGGAAGTCCGGCCGCCCCCTGTTCTGCCGTCATGAAACCTCTCCGGACAGGACATGGGAAGCCACGTTGATATATTTGCGCCCTGATTCCTGGGCGGCGGTGATCGCCTCCTCCATGGAACAGGCCACCCGCACACTGGCAAGTTTGATCAGCATGGGCAGGTTAATACCGGCAATGACTTCCACATTGGCGTTATCCATGATGGAAATGGCCAGGTTGGAAGGCGTTCCGCCGAACATATCCGTCAACAGGATGACACCGTCGCCCTGATCAGCTTCCTTGACTGCATTAAGGATATCTTCCCGACGCTGCTCCATATCGTCGTCCGGTCCAATACAAATGGACCTGACGGCCTTTTGCGGGCCAACCACATGTTCCATGGCAGATACGAATTCTTCCGCCAGTCGACCATGCGTTACAACCACCATACCGATCATATATCATTTCCGTTTCTTAAAATTCATTCACCGGACAAAAGTTCACGGTGATGCACATTGACCCAATAGCCGTTTCGATGCAACAATTCAGCCAGTTCCCGGGCCACAAATACCGATCTGTGTCGGCCGCCTGTACACCCGAAAGCGATGGTCAGGTAAGACTTACCCTCTTTCTTGTACTCAGGCAGCAAAGACAATATCAGAGAACCTATCTTATCCCAAAAACTTTCGAAAGACGGATCTGCTTTTATAAAAGCCGCCACATCCTCGTCCTCGCCAGTGAGCGGACGCAGGCTGTCTTCATAGTGTGGATTTTTGAGAAACCGCACATCAAAAACCAGGTCCGCATCCCGCGGCAACCCTTTTGGATAACCAAAGGAACAGATGGAAATATTCAGGTCGCCGCCGGCCTTGCGCTCGAATCGCTGGGTCAGCATGCGCTTCAGTTCATGAATACCCAGGTCCGAGGTGTCAAAGAAATAGTCCGCTTCAGCCCGGATCACCTCCAGCATCTGGCGTTCCCGGACGATACCGTCGGAAACCGGCCGGTCGATGGCCAGCGGATGACGTCGCCGGGTTTCAGTAAACCGTTTGGCCAGGACCGTATTGTTGCTGTCAAAATAAAGGATTTTTACATCCAGATCGTCCCGGTCCTTCAGTTCCTGCAGGCGTGAGAGGATCCGGTCCGGGCGGAAATTCCGGGTGCGGGCATCGATGCCAATGGCGAAAGCCGGATTGATATGGTCCGTATCCTCGCTTTTCGCAAGCTCTATCAGATTGGGCAGCAGGCTCAACGGCAGATTGTCCAGTGCCTCATATCCAATATCTTCCAATGCCTTGAGAGCCGTGGATTTTCCGGCGCCGGACATGCCGGTAATCAGCAAAAGAGTGAGCCTGTCGGTCGCCGGACCGGCCCCTTCCCCGTTTTTAGTCACCTTATTCCCCTGTTGCGCTACTCGGACGATCAGGCATCTGTCTCTATGCCGACCGTGCAGGAATCAATTTACAGGCTAAATATTCTCACAGCGGGAGGAAATATACAAATCTATTTCATGAAAGAAAATGCCTCAGGGCGGCCCGGACTTTTGCCACAGCCGATGCCTCAAGGGCCATAAACTCAAGCTGCGGGACACAGATCCCCTCATGTTCGAAGAATTGTTCCCCGGGCAGCCTCTCCGGATATACGTCCCCTTCCGGATCAAGCAACACCAGCACCAGATCAACGGAAACGGACGGCAGGATCGGCATTTTCACCAGACCGAGCCCGCGCACCTCGATCATCCCGGCAATATTTTCGGCCGGGCGGGCAACCAGGCCGTCTGCCTCCCGGACCAGGGTGACATAATCGTCTCCGACCAGCTTTGCCCCGGCCTCCTCGATCAGGCGCAGGGCCAGATCGGATTTGCCATAACCGGAGGAACCTGTAATCATAATGCCCCGATCTTCCAGGGCCACAACCGTGGCGTGATACAGTGTCATTGGCTTTTGTCTTCCATTGCCCTGGGCAGGCGGACGACAAAACGGGCGCCGCTGCGATCTTCCCGGTTTTGGGCGATGATGGTACCGCCGTGGGATTCCACGATCTGTTTACAGATACTCAGGCCGAGGCCCGAATGTTTGCCGAAGGCCTCGCCTTTGGGCCGCTCTGAATAAAACCGCGCAAAAATACTTTCCAGCTTGTCTTCGGGAATACCGACGCCTTCGTCCTCCACCACCAGTTCAACCATATTTTTATATTCCCCGAGCCTGACCCAGACATGCCCGTCCGGCCGGGAAAAAGAAATGGCATTGTCAACCAGATTGCGCGCCACCTGGCCCAGTTGTCCCTCCAGCCCCATCACATAATAGGGTTGGTTTTCCATCGACTTGCGGAGCCGGCGGCTGCCGTCCACCTCCAGCACAATAGTCGGTAACTGGTCTTTCTGGGTGGTATCATAGATATCGATCAGGGTTTCCAGCATGGCGGTCATATTGACCAGTTCCATCTGGCTGCGGGCAAGTTCCGCATCCAGCCGGGAAGCATCGGAAATATCGGAAATCAGGCGGTCGAGGCGCTGCACATCCTGCTGGATAATCGCCAGCAGTTTCTGCTTGTCTTCCTCTTTTTTGGCGAACGACAATGTCTCGACGGCACTGCGCAGAGAGGTTAGCGGATTTTTCAGTTCATGGGCCACATCAGCGGCAAAAGAGGCCACTGCATCAATCTGCCGGGCCAGGGTGTCGGTCATTTGCCGGAGCGAGCGGCTGAGATCACCGATTTCGTCATTGCGTCCGGAATAGTCAGGAATCTGATAGTCCGGGTTGGTGGCCATCCTGATCCGGTCGGCAGCCCGGGCCAGCCGCAGAACCGGCTGCACAATGGTCCGCGCCTGGAAAATGGACAGGGTCAGAGTGATCAGCAGGGCGGCAAAAAAGAGTTTCAGAATGGTCATGCGGGCATCCTGCACCGCCTCCCGGATATCGCGATCATCCGCGGACAGCATCAACGCCCCGAGCACCCGCCGGAACCGCTGTACCGGAACCGCGACCGTAATAATATCAAACCGCTCGGTCAGCACCCGGATACGGTAACTGCTTTCCCCGGCCATGGCCTCCATGACCTCCGGATAATGTTCCGCCACTTCATTGGCGGTTTCCTTGTATTCACCAAGGGCATATCTTCTGTTCAGGCGGTCAAGAAGGCTGGATATCTCCCAACTGACGGTATCCCAGAAACTGGCCAGCCCCCCGTCCGGCGGCAGGGGATTGACAACGATAGACTGTTCAATGGCCAGATCGCGGCTGTCGATGAGCTTGGTTCCCGACACATCGAAAAAGCGGGTCCTGTTCTGGGTCACATCCACAAGCCGCATGATGATCTGCTGGGCCGGGATCAGATCAACCTCGGTGGTGTCCGGCCCGCCGGTGGCCGCCTCGCCCAGGGCGCCGGCCATGATCTCAGCATCCTTCATCAGGGAATCAATCCGCGAGTGGATCAGGGTTTCCTGCAGGTCATCCACATACAGGATGCCGCCGCCGAGAAAGATCAGCGCGATAACATTCACCAGCAGGATCCGTATGGTCAACGGAGAAACCCGGCGCTTTGGCCGGGTCCTGATGAGGGGTGCCTTTGGGTTCGAGGTCATCAGATATGTCTAGCGCAAATATCCGGCCCTATCAACTTTGCCGAACCCTCAACTTTCACTATAGCGGTATCCTACGCCATACAGGGTTTCAATGCCGTCAAATTCCTCGTCCACCGCCCTGAACTTCTTGCGCAGCCGTTTGATGTGACTGTCGATGGTCCGGTCGTCCACATAAACATCGTCATGATAGGCCACATCCATCAACTGATCCCGACTTTTTACATGACCAGGTCGGTGCGCAAGAGCCTGCAGGATCAGGAATTCCGTGACCGTCAGTTTGACATCCCTGCCGTCCCATTCACACTGATGGCGAACCGGATCAAGGCGCAGGCGACCACGCACGATCACGCCGTCTTCGTCTTCCCCGGCTGTTGCACTTTTCTTGATGGCCTCCACCCGGCGCAGGACCGTCTTGATCCTCTCGATCAGCAGGCGCTGGCTGAAAGGTTTTTTAATATAATCGTCGGCGCCCATTTTAAGGCCGAGCATTTCATCAATTTCATCATCCTTGGAGGTCAGGAAAATTACCGGGAAATTATGTTTTTCCCGCAAGCGGCGCAACAGCTCCATGCCGTCCATGCGCGGCATCTTGATATCAAGCACGGCCATATCGGTGCCGTTCTTGTTGAGCCCCTCCAATGCGGCTGCCCCATCCGTATAAGTCTTTACGGTAAATCCCTCCGCCTCAAGGGCCATACTTACAGACGTCAGGATGTTCTGATCGTCATCCACCAAAGTAATTGTTGTCGCCATTTAGCTTTTTTTCCTTATCTTGCAACCAATTCCGGTAAACAGTATCACGAAACCGTGGCAAGATTAAGAATTTCCGACAGGACCTAAAAATGCCTTCCGCGCGACACTATATGGAAAAAAACTTTATTGATTGACGCTATGTTTTACTGTTAATCATGAACGTCACTCAATGAGCCGGAAATTATGACGAGATCAAAAAGCTGGGGATTTCCCCGATGGGATGGATACCACGTACAGCGCGAGCCTGTTTCGGTCAGGCTGTGTGACTTTGATGGTTGCGACGAGCCCGGTGATTATCCGGCGCCGAAGGCCCCTGATTCTCCGGAAAAATGGCACTTCTGTCAGCGGCATGTGGCGGAATATAACCAGAACTGGAATTATTTCTCCGGCCGCAACAAGGCGGATGCTTTTCGTCGCGCCCAGGAAGAAGCCCGCGCCAGCGCCGGTTATAAAACCAGCGGCGCCTATGATGCCGGCCCGGAAGTATACGGTGCCGACCAGCGCCGGGCAGATGCGTTCGAAATCCTTGAACTTGAAGACGACGCCACCCAGGCCGAGATAAAATCGGCTTATCGCTCCCTGGCCAAACGATATCATCCGGATACCAACCGGGGTGACAAGCAAGCCGCCATCAAGTTTCAGCAGGTGACCGCCGCCTATCAGGTCCTGGTTGTAAGATAACCCCGAAAATTCTTTGTAATCCGCCGTTTTTGTCATAATATTGTAACAAAATTATGATTGGCGACAAGGCCCCGCCTTTTTATAGTTTGCCGCAATCAAGAACTATAGCGCAGAGCAATCGAAGGGGTGTCATGTATTTTAACGGACCAGAAAATTTTGACCTGGCCACCATCCGGAAAAAACTGGAAGAGATCAACGGGCTGTCCCTGATCCGGGAGCTGTCGCTACATCAGGAATTCCTCGACACCTTTGACTGGCGCCTGTTCAACACCCAAAGTTATATGATCCGTGAACATCATGGCCAGGAAAACCGCTATCTCTGGCGCCATCTGATGGATGACAGCCAGATAGGCAGCGTCACCCTGCACAGGGATAACCCGGTTTTCGCCTGGGATTTTCCGGCAAGTCCGATACAGAACCGGCTGGAAAAAATCATTGCCATGCGCCGGCTTCTGCCGGTTCTGTCTCTGCACAGCCAGCGTCTGGAATTTCATGCCCTGGACAAGGAACAGAAAAAAACAGCGACCCTGTATCTGGATCGAAACGAGGTCACCTGCCCTGCCGCAAAAAGCGACCCCCGCGAGAACAAAACCGATGCGGAATGGACTCTGCAGCTGCTGCCGGTGCGCGGCTACGAGAAGGAATCCGACAGGATCGTCCGCGGGCTGCAGCAGCTTGGCTTCCAGCGTCAGAAGCGCCCCTATCTCCATAACGCCCTGAAACGGTTCGATGTTACGCCGGGACAATATAGCTCCAAGCTGAACATAAAATTATCCGAAACCGCCCCGGCGGCCGCGGCAACCACAAAAATCCTGAAAACCCTGTTCGCCACAATGCGGGAGAATGAAGCCGGCACCATCGCTGACCTGGATTCCGAATTCCTGCATGATTACCGGGTCGCGGTCCGCCGCACCCGTTCGGCGCTCAGCCAGATCAGGGACGTCTATGGTGAGGCGGAAACCCGGAAATGGAAGGATGCCTTTGCCTGGCTCGGCCAGATCACCGGCCCGACGCGGGACCTGGATGTCTACCTGCTGAAGTTCGAAAATTACCGCTCCCTGCTCCCCGGGGAATATCGCGAAAGCCTCGGTGATTTGAAAAAATTCCTGATTGCCAAACAGTCCACGGAACAGAAAAAACTTGCCCGTTCACTGGCGACGGAAAAATACAGGAAGCTAAAAGACGACTATGAAATCTTCCTCGACAGCGAGGACAAGGGCGAGGCGAAAAACGCCGCCCTGCCGATGAAGGAGCTTGCCAGCCGGCGCATCTGGAAAACCTTCCAGCGCATTGTCAGTGAAGGCAAGGCCATCACCGACGAGAGCCCTGCCGGGGACTTGCACGAGTTACGCAAAACCGGCAAAAAGCTCCGGTATCTGATGGAATTTTTCCAGAACCTCTATCCGGCTGGCGAAATTAAAAATCTTGTCTCCGGCCTGAAAGTCCTGCAGGAGAACCTTGGCAACTTCCAGGATTATGAAGTTCAGGCCCAGAGCATTGCCGCCTTTTCCGATGAAATGCAGCAGAAAAACCTGGGCGGCGCCCAGACCTTCATGGCCATGGGAATCCTGGCCGCCCACCTTCTTGACGGACAGGCCGAGGCCCGCCGGGAATTTGCCGATCGTTTCCGAACATTTGACAGCCCGGAAGCGGAACGAAAATTTAACCAGCTCTTCGGCCCCAAGTCCGCAAAATCCTCCAAAGGAAACAAGTCATCATGAAAACGCTTGGTGTCTTTAACATCAAAGGCGGTGTAGGCAAGACCGCCACTGCCGTTAATATTGCCTACCTTGCCGCACGTGAGGGCTTCAAGGTGCTGTTCTGGGACCTTGATCCACAGGGGTCCTCCACCTATTATTTCCGGGTCAAACCCAGAATCAAGGGCGGCACCAGGGGACTGGTCGAAAAAAAGCATGAACTTTCCCAGTTGATCAAGGGCACGGACTTCGACAACCTGGATCTGCTGCCGGCCGACTTTTCCTATCGCATGCTGGACATCGAGCTGGTGGAAAAGAAACTGACCACCCTGTTTAAGATCCTCAAGCCGGTGACCGACGATTACGACCTGCTGGTGCTGGATTGCCCGCCCAGCATTTCAGCCCTGTCAGAACATATTTTCTCCATCGTCGACGGCCTGCTGGTGCCGATAATTCCCACAAGCCTGTCCTTGCGCACCTATGAGCAACTGATGAGTTTCCGGACGGAAAAGGGATATGACAATGCCACAGTCTGGCCGTTCTTCTCCATGGTCGACCGGCGCAAGAAACTGCACCGGGACATCATCGAACATGCAGCCGAGGAATATCCTGAGTTCCTCAACAGCTACATCCCTTATTCGAGCACAGTCGAGCAGATGGGTCTGAAACGGGCTCCGGTGCACAGTTTTGCGCCCTCAAGCCTGCCGGCCCAGATGTATCAGTCCCTGTGGGAGGATACTAAATTTCGCCTGCAACTGACCTGATGAAATAACAAAGCAGGGAGTTACTTCCCGGCAAGAAGCTCGTCATAGGTCAGGTCCCAGCCGATGAAGGGGTGACTGAACAGATAGGCATTGAAGAAGCGGGCATCCTGGCTCACTTCCCGGCCGATCCAGTCCGGTTTCAGCACGGCCTCGTCGGCCCGGTCCAGCTCCACCTCGGCGATGATCAGGCCATCATTGACGCCGTGGAAAATATCCACCTCCCAGAGATGGCCCTTGTAGCCATAGACTTCCCTGGTTTTCTCGATCAGGTTGCCGGTGCAGAGCTTGAACAGCAGGGTGGCATCGGCTTCACTGACCTCATATTCCAGCTCATAGCGCTCAATGCGTCCTTTGCTGGATTTGATGCTCAGGATGAATTTGTCGTTCTTCTGGCGGATACGCACCGTATTGCCGCCCTCCCGGGCGATATAACCCTGCCTGATGGCCTGGCGTTTGACGAGTTCGCCGTCAGGACGACGGGAAACAAGGAATTTCCGTTCGATTTCAACATTCGAAGGATTGTCAGACATAAAAAATACTCTGTTTACCGGATAATATTCTGGTCAGGGCGATATCAGGTCAGGGAAGTATTTTTCCTGCAACTTCACGATAGATATCCAGCATATAGAGCCTTTCCAACTGCCGCTTCCTGAACAGGCCGGCACAGATATGTTCCTCGGAGAGGGTCACATCCTTAAGGGAATTGAATTTGACCTTGCAGTGATAGGTGGCCACACAGATATCCGAACGACCGCGATCGCGGGAACGGACACATAGACCTACCAGGTTCGCCGATCTGATTTTAAGTCCCGTTTCCTCAAGAATCTCGCGTTCCAGAGTGTCCTCAAGGTCTTCACCGTCATCAAGCTTGCCGCCGGGAAGCTCCCACTCCTTGTCATGTTCCTGAAGCAGGAGAATTTTGTCCTCGAGGGTAATGACGGCCTTCACCGAAATCGGAAGACCGTCGGCTTTCCTGAACACATCCTTTGCTGTTGGCTTGGCGCCCATCACTTTCCCAAAGTCGTTAACTGTTATATCTGGTATGGAATTTCCATTCTAACCACCAGATATGGTATTGTCCAGTTTCCCCAGGAAATTAACTATAGCACTGACCGGTTAAGGTATTATTTCTTTTTCTTAGACTTTTTATCGGATTTTTTCTTGTCAGCCTTCTTTACGGCCTTCTTTTTATCCGTTTTCTTCTTGTCTTTGGACTTTTTACCGGCGTCTTTTTTCTTGTCAGCCTTCTTTTTATCGGATTTTTTCTTGTCAGCCTTCTTTTCAGACTTCTTGGTGTCTCTGGACTTTTTACCCGCCGCTTTTTCTGCAGCCGGCTTTTCGGCCGTTTCTTCTTTTACCGGTGCCGCTTTTTCTGCCACGGCCTTGACGGCTGGTTTCGCGGCCGGTTTTTTCGCTGCAGGCTTTCTGGCCGCTGGCGCTTTGGCAGCCGAAGAAGAGGTCAGCAAAATGGCCGCCTCAATCACCCGGGACGCCCTCAGGACCGTAAACCCTTGTATTTCTGACAGTTTTTCAGGTGTCGCCTTGCTTAACGCCGCAACTGTTTTGATGCCATGCGCCTCCAGAAGTTTCTGGGTGGCCGGACCGATCCCGTTCACATCAGACAATGAATATGCCATGCACTTCCTCCACTATATTGAAAATATCAGTTCATTTCTGGTAGGCATTGTATGCTTATCCACCCGGCGGGTAAATGACATAAGTATGTAGTTTTTGTTACATATTTGTGAATTTTATCACGGTTGCAATCCGCCGTCCAGCCCGCGCCCGGTCATAAGGTACGTGGCAAAACTGGCGAGCCAGTGCCCGCCGGCATAATGTTCGCCCGTGACTGCCTCAAGCCCGACAATCCGGTGCACCTGGGCCGCATTCAACAGAGCAGCCCGGCGACGATCCCTTTCCGGCAGCGCGGCCGCGATATTTTCCAGATTCCACGCCCGGGACAGGTTCAGCCCGTCCAGATGAGCAAGTTTGCCGTCAGTCAAATCGCCGACGATACCCGGAATCATCCATTTCCAGTTGCCGTTTTTCGGCACCTGCGGCATGAATTTACCGAACCACTTGCTGAATTTTTTCGGCGGCAAAACCCGGCGCATCAGATCCGCCTCCATCAGGCAGGGAGAGAGAAAGTCCTCCCCCGAGGGTTCATAGGCCAGCGGACATTTCACGTCCTTTTCATGGAATTCAAGAACCCGGCCCACCAGCATCTGCTCCAGTTCCTCATCCCCGGCCTGCCGCGCCCAGTCCAGTATCAGACCAAAGGCAAAGGCGGTCTGGTTATGGGTGCCGATGCGCACCGGATAGACCAGTTTGGGCAGCCAGATTTTGATATTCTGCACGACCACCTCCTCCAGGGGCTCCAGCGTCCTGGCCCACTGATGCCCCAGCGGGTTATCCCACTGCCTGAGTTCAGTCATCAGCTGCAGGAACCAGGCAAGGCCGTAAGGACGTTCAAAGGAACTGCCCATCCGGGCCTCAAAATAAGCCACTTCGCCAGCCACCCGGCCCGGTGTGAAGCTTTGGGCAAGCGCCGTCATGATCCCTATCTTATAGTCTCCTTCCGGCCCCACATTCAGCAGCCGCACCAGCATCCAGTGACCGTGCACGGCCGAATGCCAGTCGAAACAGCCGTAAAACACCGGATGCAGGTCCCGCGGCGGGGCGACGGCGCTGTCATCCTTCATGCTGTGCGATATTTTGTTGGGATATTCCCGGTGGATACATTTCAGGGCCAGCGCGGCAAACCGTTCGGCCTGCGCGGCATCGAATACCGGCGCCTCCACCTGGGCCCGGGCCGGCATCGCCAGAACAAGAAAAGCCAGAACAGTAAGAACCTTCATCGTAAACTCCTGAAATATCCCTGCATCTTCTGTTATCCATAGTCGTATGGCCGCAGGTCAATATTTGCATAACACAGGCCGGAAATCTCTGGTACCCTGTTCAAACAAAAGCCTGTTCGAAAAAAGGGGAAGTGCAATGTCCGTTTTCTATCCCATGGCCCTGATGGCCATTTTTACCGTCCTCTATTCGCCCGTGCTGGTGATCGGACGCTTCAAATCCGTCAAACTTGGCGATGTGGCGCCGCATTATTACAAGACCCTGGATGGGGCCGAACCGCCGGACTATGTAAAGAAACCGACCCGCCACTGGTCGAACCTCTATGAAGTACCGGTGCTGTTTTACGCCGTCTGTCTCGCCATCCTGGTGAAAGGGCAGGAAGACAATGCCTTCATTTATCTGGCCTGGGCTTTCCTCGGCCTGCGCTTGCTGCAGGCGCTGATCCATACCACCTATAACAATGTTTATCACCGGCTGATCGCCTTTGCCTCCGGCATGGCCGTTGTGCTGGCCATGTGGTTACGGCTGCTGCTGATCAACCTCTGAGTTTCAAAACCGGGGGTGTCAGTCGGCGCCCCCGCCCAGATGTTTACCCAGAAACTTCTCCACCGCCTTGAGGAATTTCACCCGGTGTTCCTCGCGGCTCAGGTGATGATCCCCGTCCTCGAACTTGAGGAAGGTGATGTCCTTCTTTTCCTTTTTCATCTTTTTAGCAAAGTCCTCGCCCTGATCAAAGGGGACGCGGCGATCATCTGTGCCATGCGCCACCAAAACCGGAAAATTGATTTTATCTATATTTTCGTGGGGCGACATGTCGTCATAGGACAGTTCGTCATTGCGGATATAATGACGATATATCTGAAAGCCCACATATTTCCTTTCATGAAACATAAAGGAGGACATATCCGTCACAGGTGCGAGGGCAACGGCACATTTATAAAGCCCCTGCTCCTTGACCGGCGCCTGCAGGGCCGCATATCCGCCATAACTGCCGCCCATGATGCAGATGTTGTCCGGATCGGCATAGCCCTGTTCGATCATCCAGCGGGTGCCGTCATTAATATCGTCCAGCATCTTGCCGCCCCATTCCTGATCGCCAAGGTTTTCAAACTTCACCCCGAAGCCTGTTGACCCGCGATAATTCATCTGCAGAACCGCATAGCCCCGGGTAGTCAGTAACTGCACCCAATAATCAAATTCCCAATTATCCCGGGCATTGGGGCCGCCGTGCGGCATAATCACTGTGGGTAATTTCTTTGGATCTTTGCCCACAGGAAGGGACAGATAGCCCGGAATTTCAAGGCCGTCCCGGGCAGCGTAGATGACTGGCTTCATTGGCGCCAGCTTGCCGTGGTCCAGACCCGGGTATTTTTCCGCAAAACCGTTCATGGTCTTTTTATCCAGATCCAAAAGATAAAAGTCCCCCGGATTCTGCGGAGAAGTCACTTCAACAATATATTTTCGTTTGTCTTTGCTGGCAGAAATAATCCGGACCGTTTCGTCAGGGAACTTTTTGGCAAAAAAGACATCAATGGCCTGCCTATGTTTGTCTGTGTAGACGGTAACCGGCTTGGCGCCGTCATAATGATAACTTTGCAGGTTGCCTTCCTCATCAATATCGAGGGAGCCCACATCCCCTTCATCACTGCCGGCGATTTTTCCGGCAAAATCCCCCGCATCCAGATCATATTTATAATAAGCCTTGCGGCCATTCTCATCCACGGCAGAGACAAAAATGATGTTGGGATCGGAACTGAATTGCTCAAAAACAAAAGGAATATCGTCTTCAATCAGGTCATATTTGGCGATGGTTTTCCAACCGTCATCCTCGCTTTTACGATAGATAATACGTTCCCTGTTTCTGCGATTATAACCAATTCCCAAACGCACCACACCCTTTTGATCCGCATACCAGTCATTAATGGACCCCCTGGTTCTGACCACCCGACTGCGGTCAGCATCATGAATATTGACCTTGTAGACGTCCGGTTCGTTCATACTTTCAAAGCTGTCCAGAGCCAAAAGAATATGATCCGGATCGTCCGGAAGGAAACTCACCACATCATCCTGGTACTGTGATGCCCATTTGTCTCCAGTTGACCTCCAGGCTCCCATCCGCTGTGTTTTTACCAGATTGACTGCATCACTCCCGTTCCAGTTCATGGACAGAAACCTTGTTTCCATTGTTTCCGTTCCAAACCGTTTACCTGGGAAGCGGACACTGACCGCCAATTGGTCATTATTCAACCAGCGGAACCAGCTATATTCCACTTCCTGGAATGAAATGGGATAAATAGGCCCTATTTCGCCTTCCCGAAGACTTGTAGTAACCAGGGTTTTGCGTCCCTTGTAACTCTGAAACATGGCGAGACGAGTACCATCCGGCGACATTTGTATCCCTTCCACCTTCGGCAGTTGCCCGAAGGTTTCGGCCGAGATGGATAGTTTCTGTTCGGCTAAGGCCGCCGAAGACGTAAAAAGAAAAAGACAGATAAAGAATAGGCTACGCACTGATTCCCCCCCCAATGTGACATATGCTTTTGCCAAATCTTACCCAAGCTGCCGGGCCCCTGCAACCGGAAAGTGCCTAGATCCTGGTCTGCAACTCAAGCTGGAGCAATTGCACGATATCATAGATCAGGGCAAGCTCCCGGGCGCTTTTCTCAACCCGTTCGGGATCGGCAAAGTTTGAAAACATGGAACCACCCTCGAAACTGTTTTCCGATTTCCGGATCGACAGATAGAGATTGCCCCGGTCAAAAGCCAGTTGCAGGTTTTCACTACCAACCAGCGCCGCCAGTTTCTTGATGCGCTCCATAAAGGTGGGGGTGAGCAGATAACGCGCCTCCACCTGGTCTGTGGCATAAACCTCGAACAGGCGCTCGAACTCGGGGTCCTCAAGCTTGACCCGTTCACCATCATTGAAGGTGCCGTCAAAGAAATTACCGAGAGCCGTCTTGTCCTTGCGGATGATGGTGGTGCCGGAAAAATTTTTGTGGAAATCAAAATGGGACAGGAGCCCGCGAAAGACGGTGCGGCTGCTTTTTCGTCCCTTGCTGTCACGCGTTTCCTGCTTCAATTTGGCTTCAAAAAGGTTGAAATCGACACCGCCCGCCTGACCGTAAATCCGGTCCTCAATCCTGCGTTTGTTGTGCCCCGGTATCAGGCGCAGGTCTTTGAATATACTGATTGGCTGGGCACCGGGTTTCAGCTGATAACTGAGCCCGAGATGTCCGCACAGGGCCATCATAATCCGGTCCTTCGCCTGTTTCTGCAGACTGGAAAGTGGTTTGAGCCCGAGGGCGCCGATCCCTATACAGCCGACGCCAGCAAAGATCATCAGCTGGGGGTCCGCCACCTGCCGGACAAGGATGAAATATGCCGCCCCACAAAAGAGCACGACGGCCACAACAGCGGCCGCCGCAAAGATTTTCATGGCCCGGGGACGCCCCGCCTCGACCTCCTGCAGTTCGGGCAGAAGTTCGCGTTCAAAGAAATCCTCGAAGCCCTCAAGACCTTTCAGAGAAGCACCAAAGTCCATTTCTCGCCCCCTAGAGGAAGTCGCCTGCATTGACCGGCTGTTTCTCGGCCTCGTCCATTTCGAAATAAGGCATGGCCCGGATGCTGATCATGGCGGCAATGGTGCTGGACGGGAAGATCTGCACTGCATCATTCAGGTCGGTGACGCTGCTGTTGTAAAAACGGCGCGCCGCAGAGATATGCCCTTCCACTTCCTCGTAAGCCTGCTGGGCCTCGATCATATTATGCTGGGATTTCAGGTCCGGGTAATTTTCCGCCACGGCAAACAGCTGCATCATGGCGGACTGGAAGCCCTTTTCCGCCTCCAGGTGCTTGCCCACTTCCTCCGGGTTGCCCGGGTTATAAGACTTGCCGGCCAGGGAACGCATTTCAGTGACCTTGCTGAACAGCTCCTTTTCGTGCTCCATGAATTTTTTGGCAATGGTCAGGATGTTGGGCAGCAGGTCATGGCGTTTCTTGAGCTGCACATCAATGCCGGACAGGGCCTCCAGCGCCCGGTTGCGCTTTTTGATCAGCGATACATAAAGCCCGTAAACAATAGCCAGGATGACGAGAAGAATTGCGCCAAAAATAATCATGATATTCCCCGTTCAAATTAATCTGTTTCGGCCATTGTTGGCCATAATCCGCCCCCATGCAAGTGGAAAGGGCGGCGCTGAATCCACACTGGATCCACGCCGCCCTCGCTACACTTCCCGACTTTACAGGTATGGTTACTTGATCAGGCCCTTGAGCTTGCTGCCCACATCTTCCAGGGTCTTGTTCATCATATCCTTGGTGACAACCTTGCTGAGCCCGCTGTTGACGGCGCCCAGCACCTTGTTCATCACCTCGGCACCGCTGGCCCCGCTACCTTCCTTGCCGATATCCTCGAGATGAATATCCGGCAGGGTCAGGCCTGCGCCCTTACCGCCCAACAGGTCTGTCGCCAGCTGCACTTTTGTTCCGGTGACATAGATGTCGTCAATCACGAAGCTTTTGGTGCTTTCGTCGCTGCTGCCGAATTTGGCCATATATTGCTGCACATTATTTTGCAGTTTGCTGATGTTGTTGCCTTTGGTGCCGATCTCGTAAATCAGATCCGCGCCGTCAATACGCACCTCTTTGATATGGATGATATCGGACATGACCGACTTCACATCCAGCGCCACATCCACAGACCCCAGTTTGAAGGCGTGATCCGATTTAAAACCGGCCGGATTGCCAATAACAAGCCCGCTAAGGCCGGCTGTACCGCCAAGAAAGGAGACATCGACGCCCTCCAGGCCGATGCTGGTCCCGGTCACTTCCGGCCCATAGTCAACCACAGTCTTCTGAATGATGGAACTGGCCTGGGAGCCAAAATAAAAAACCACCCCCAGAATAACCAGAAGAACAACAATCAGCCCAATCGCTACTTTTTTCATCAGATTTTCCCCTTAGATCATTTTCCTGATCCAGTGTCCCCGATCACCAGGGTAAATGCAAGGGGTTAGCTGCCACTAATTTACCGGTTTTATATATATTGACTACTTGCTTCGGCCGGACATTTTTTCCGCACTCCTGAGCGCACCGAGACCGAGCAGGGCAAGGACCAGTTCCATCATATTATCGGTGACAATGGTGGGCGGCGTGACATCAAGTCCACGGATCGCCACAATCCACATAAACAGGGGATGCAACAGAAAAGCCCAGAGAAACCCGAACCCGCAGACCCAGCCGATAAAGGGTCGCCAGCCGGCAACAAAGACCGAGCGATGCGCCGCCTCGATGCGGTTGATTTCCGCCTGCAGGATCTGCGGCTGCTGACGGATTTTTTCCATCACCGCCCGGGCCTGGTCTTTCTCTTCGTCACTGGTAAACAGCTTGTCGAAGACATTACCGACGGCCGAGACCGCATCCACGGCCGGACCGCCAAACAAATCACCCAGAATAGACATCATCCATCTCCCTGTATTTTACACCGTCAAAAACAAGCGCCTGGTTCCGGTTGTCGCGTCGCCGGACCGGATCAACCACCGAACAATGAACCCAGCCGCTGGCCGGATCGTCCGGGCTGTGAAATTCAAGGATCAGCTGATCGAATGTCAGGTTCCGCCGGATCCAGCCGGCAAGTTCAGGCGGGTACAGGCCGGGGATTTTCAGGTCCACGGCCTCGCCCCTGACATGCTGGGATGTATCGGCTGACCCGATCAGCCTGTTCAGCGCCAGGCTGCGGAAGCCGCTGGTCGGACTGAACGGCCGGCCGACAAAATCCCGGACCGGTTCCAACAGGGTGCGGGCGAGATAATAGAGCCTCTCGGTTTCGGCCGGTGACGGCCGGTTCCCGATCCCGTGCCTGAGGGCTGTCTGGCTGTGGGTCAGCTCCGGGAGGGAGAAATTCCGCGAAAGTTTCATTGCCCGTCACCCTTTCCCTGCCCGCCGGTTCGTCCCTCCTGCAGATAAAGGTCCAGCGACTGCTGCAGATGGGATCTGGCCCAGCCCTTGCGCCGGTGCCATTTCCGGTCCGTGGCGGCCAGCGATGCTTCTTCCACGATCATGTCGAAGATGGGTCCCACCATAAGCCGTTCAGCCGTCATCCTGTCGACCCAGTCGCTGTAGCGGTCTTTCAGCAGGATCTCCCCCTCACTTTCAGATAGACCCGGCCGGCGGCTGTTCTGCACCATCACATCGGTGAACTGCGTGATACGGACCCCGGCGCCTTCCGTTATGAGGCGATAGGCCTTGCGGATGGCATGCGCCGCCCAGACCTGTTTTGAACTGAGGGTACCTTTTTCCTGATAGGATCCTAGCGGATCAGGCTTGAGTTTGCGGGCAGTCTGCTGTGTTGGTCCGACCGCCCCCTGTGCAGGCATCACCACCCGCACCCGCGGACCGTCAGAACCAAGGGAGTCCTTCAAAAGTTTCTCGGCCCGCTTGCGCCGCCGGGTAATCCTCGCCCGACGGAAAGAAGAGGGGGTATTTCCCACTGGAGGCGGTCCATTCCCCTGCTCCGGCGTGTCCCTGTCCCGAGATTTATACTCCGCTAGATAATTTCCCCGGCCGGGCCCAAAAAACGGCTGACTGTCCATTGATATTCTCCTTCCTGAACCTGCACCCTATAGGCGAATAGTTTTTAATAAGACTATTATAGGTATAAATAGGAACAAAACAAGAACGTTGAGGAAAAAATATTAAAATCTTGACCTTCACCACGGATGGTTCAACAATTCCGCCATCAATTAAGGCCGCTACAGGGCGGCAAGACAATACTGCAGATGGAGGCTTTATATGCGCATATTATCCTATGCCGGGGGACTTGGACTCATATGCCTGATTGTCATGATTATGGTTCTTGGCCGGGACCTGCTGGTGCCTTTTGTGATTGCCGTGGTGATCTGGTACCTGATCCATACGCTGTCCGATTATTTCCAGAAAATAAAAGTTGGTGGAAAAAGCCTGCCCTCGTCGGTCACCTTCGGCCTGTCCCTGTTGAGCATGCTGCTGGCCCTGGCGCTGCTTTACGACATGATCAACTCCAACATCGCCGATGTGCGGGCGGCCGCCCCGGGCTACCAGGAAAATTTCGCCAAGCTGACGTTGAGGCTGTCCGCCTTCCTCGGCACGGAAGAACAGGTCAATCTGAAGCAATTTCTCAGCCAGATCAGCCTTGCTCCCTTTATCACCAACATCGCCTCGACCATGGTGACACTGGCCGGCAATGCCAGCCTGATCCTGATCTACCTGCTGTTTCTTATTCTGGAGCAGAAGTTTTTCGCCCAGAAACTGGATGCCCTGCTGCGCCACACATCTTATGACAAAACAGTCAGGGATATTCTGGAACATGTGCAGGAAGATGTGGAAAAATATGTCGCCATCAAGACATTCACAAGCGTTCTGACCGGCCTTGCCTGTTATATGGTGCTTTATTTTGTCGGTGTGGATTTCGCCGAATTCTGGGCCTTTATCATTTTCCTGCTCAACTTCATTCCAACAGTGGGATCGCTGCTGGCGGTGATCTTCCCGACCCTGCTCAGCCTGATCCAGTTTGACAGCCTGAGCCCGTTCCTGATTGTTATTACAACCCTGTCCACCATCCAGTTCAGCATCGGCAATGTGCTGGAACCGAAGCTGATGGGAAGCTCCCTCAATCTGAGCCCGCTGGTGGTGATGTTGTCGCTGGCCCTGTGGGGCAGCATCTGGGGCATCACAGGAATGTTCCTGAGTGTCCCCTTTACCGTCATCCTGATGATTATCTTTTCACAGTTCGACAGCACCCGACCGGTCGCGATACTGTTATCACAGGACGGTTATGTGAAAAACATTCCCAAAGAAAAATAATCTCCTGGCATCCCAAATAAAAATACCCGTGACAACCTCAGATTGCCACGGGTATTCATCGATATTTATCGCATCCGGGAAAATCCGGCAATCAGACTGCCACGGCAACCTGATCTGCGGCGTCCATGCAGAACAACTGGTAAGTCACCCGAAGCATATGCTGAACGCGCTCGTCTTTAATGCGATAGAAAATCTGCTGGCTTTCGCGTCTGGTCGTCACCAGGCCTTCAGCCCGCATGCGGCTCAGATGCTGGGACAAGGCAGACTGGGAAATATCGAGGTTCTTTTCAAGATCCCCAACACACATTTCCTCGTCAAGAAGACGGCTCAGAATGACAAGCCGGTTTGAATTCGCCAGAGTCTTGAGAAAGTCTGCTGCCTGAAACGCCTTGCTCTGCAATTTTTCGACGTCAATCACATCCTTGTTATTGTTCATGATCCCTTACCTATTACACTTAAATTCTGCCAAAAGTTGATTTATTTTATAACTCAGTGGTGTATACACATTTTTTATTTAATATATCCTAATTCCCTTTAAACGTGAAACACTATTTTTCATACCCATTTAACATTTATAACTAAAGTATTAATAATTTTAGACTATTCGATAAAATTTTCTTAAATCTTACTTAATTAAAAGCCATTCGCAATAAAATTCTGCAACTTTAATGCTGCCTGACATCATATTCTATGCCATTTCCCGCATATTACACAAGAAACTATTGTTATTCACCTAAAGATAAAAATCGCAAAATAATAAATTAATTTTCATAAAATAAGCCCCCTACGCGCAGCAAGGGGCTTACATACAACAACTTTAAATAGAAGCTCTCTCTAGATTGTTTCGGAAAACAGCTCCCGGCCGATCAGCATCCGGCGTATCTCGCTGGTTCCCGCGCCAATCTCATACAGCTTGGCGTCCCGTAGCAGTCGTCCGGTGGGAAACTCATTGATATACCCATTTCCGCCCAGCGCCTGAATGGCCTGCAACGCCATCTGGGTCGCCTTCTCAGCAGAATAGAGAATACACCCGGCCGCATCCTTGCGGGTGGTCTCGCCCCGGTCACAGGCTGCCGCCACGGCATAGACATAGGCGCGGCTGGCATTGAGTTCCGTATACATGTCGGCAAGTTTACCCTGCATAAGCTGAAACTCGCCAATGGGGGTGTCAAACTGCTTGCGGTCGTGAACATAGGGGATCACCACATCCAGGCAGGCCTGCATGATGCCGATCGGGCCGCCACTTAGCACAACCCGTTCGTAGTCGAGACCGGACATGAGTACCCGGACCCCGGAATTTTCCTGGCCGAGAATATTTTCTTCCGGCACCTCACAGTCCTCGAACACCAGCTCGCAGGTGTTTGAGCCGCGCATACCAAGCTTGTCCAGTTTCTGGGCCGTGGAAAATCCCTTCATGCCCTTTTCAATCAGGAAAGCAGTGATGCCGCGGGGTCCGGCAGACATATCGGTCTTGGCATAAACCACCAGCGTATCTGCATCGGGACCGTTGGTGATCCACATCTTGTTGCCGTTCAGCACATAATGGTCGCCTTTTTTCTCCGCCCGCAGTTTCATGCTGACCACATCGGAACCGGCACCCGGTTCGCTCATGGCCAGGGCGCCCACATGTTCGCCGCTGATCAGTTTGGGCAGATATTTCCGTTTCTGTTCGTCGGTGCCGTTGCGGTGAATCTGGTTCACACACAGATTGGAATGGGCACCGTAGCTCAGGCCCACGCTGGCGGACGCGCGAGAGATTTCCTCCATGATCACGGTATGGGCGAGGTAGCCCATTTCCACCCCGCCGAATTCCTCTTTCACCGTCACACCAAGAAGACCCAGGGCTCCCATTTTTTCCCACATGTCCATGGGAAACTCGTTTTTCTCGTCGATCTCCGCCGCCCGGGGGGCAAGCTCCTTGTCGGCAAAGGAACGCACTGTATCCCGCAGCATGTCAATGTCTTCACCAAGATTAAAATTCAAAGAAGGATATGAAACCATTTCCGGTCCTTTCCAGTGTTCCTGCCGTTTTGCCGGCTATTTAATCAGTTTTACCCATGGCCGTCGCCACCTTTGATGCAGGTGGCCGCCCCAGATGATCGGCAATATACCATGCCGCCTTCACAAGTTTGTCCAGATCGACACCGGTTTCAAAACCCATGCCGTTCAGCATATAAAGCACATCTTCCGTCGCCACATTGCCGGACGCCCCTTTTGCATAGGGACAGCCGCCAAGGCCGGCCACGGAACTGTCGACAACCCTGACACCGCGCTCCAGCCCGGTCAGGATGTTGGCCAGCGCCTGGCCGTAGGTGTCATGGCAATGCAGCGCGATCTTTTCAACGGGGATGCGGTCCAGCACTACTTCCAGCATGTCTGCCATGCTTTTTGGCGTTCCCACACCAATGGTGTCGCCGAGCGAAACCTCATAGCATCCCATGGCCAGCAGGCGCTCGGACATGACGGCCACAGCCTCGGGCGCAATATCCCCTTCATAGGGACAACCCAGCACGCAGGAGACATAACCGCGCAGAGCCACGCCATTTTCACACGCCAGTTCGGCCACTGGCGCAAACCGGTCCAGGCTTTCCTCAATGCTGCAGTTGATATTCTTCCGGCTGAAGCTTTCGGACGCCGCCCCGAAAATGGCCACTTCTGTTGCTCCGGCGTCCAGCGCCGCTTCAAGTCCCCTGAGATTGGGGGTGAGCACCGGATAAGTCACGCCTTCCCGTTTCGGCAATGCCGCCATGACATCTGAATTATCCCCCATCTGCGGCACCCATTTGGGGGAGACAAAGCTTGTCGCCTCGATATGGGTAAGGCCCGCCTCGGCCAGGAGTTCGATCAGCCGCACCTTGACGTCGGTCGGCACTACTTCCTTTTCATTCTGCAGGCCGTCCCGGGGGCCGACCTCGTAAAGCCTGACCTTGTCCGTCATTGTTCCGGCTCCGTAATTCTGACCAATACCTGTCCGTCGGAAACCTGATCGCCTTCTCCGGCAGACAATTTCTCCACAGTTCCGGTGACCGGCGCCTTCAGGGTATGTTCCATTTTCATGGCTTCCAGTACCAGCAAGGGCTGGCCGGCCTCCACTTCGTCGCCTTCGGCCACCATCAGGCGGCTGACCTTGCCCGGCATGGGGGTGACAATCACACCGCTGCCGCCGGCTTCTTCGGCATCTTCGGCACCGGGGACAAAATGATGCAGGTAGTGCACCCGGCCGTCACAGAAAATGGTCAGGTCGCTGCCGTCTTCCGCAACCGTGGCATGGACTTCCTCGTCGCCATCCTTCATCAGAAAGACGCGGCCCTCCTCATCATGGATATGGCTGACGACTGCACTCTCGTCTTCAAGTGAAACCCGATAGCCGTTTTGCAGATATTCCACCATAATTTCGTGCCGGTGCTCGCCTTCGATGAAAACCAGCGGTGATTTCAGGGACAGATTCATCCGCCAGCCGTCGCTCCAGGCAAAAGGATCGTCCCCAGTTGTCTGACGGTCAAGGATACGCACGGCCGCACAGGCCAGCGTTCCAATACCGGCTTTCTTCCCGGTCGGCAGCAAAGCTTCCGAATGATGCTCGATGAAATGGGTATCCACATCCCCGGCCTTGAAATCAGGATGATCGAATATGGCCGCCAGAAAATCCAGATTGGTCCTGACCCCTGCCACCGAAGTCTTGCGCAGGGCACGGGCCATCTGCCTGAGCGCCCCGGTCCGGGTCCGGTCCCAGACGATCAGCTTGGCGATCATCGGATCGTAATAGATGGAAACCTCGTCCCCTTCCTCGATGCCTGTATCCAGACGGAAATGGGCATCCTGAACCGGCGTGCGTAAATGACTGAGTTTACCCGTCTGGGGCAGGAATCCGTTGGCCGGATCCTCCGCATAGAGCCGCACCTCGAAAGCATGTCCGGCAAGAGCGATCTGGTCCTGGGACAGGGGCAGCGGGTCACCAGAAGCCACCCGAAGCTGCCATTCCACAAGATCCTGGCCGGTGACCAGTTCGGTGACCGGATGCTCCACCTGCAGGCGGGTATTCATTTCCATGAAATAGAAACTGTCTTTGGTCAGTCCCCGGCCGGAATCGACAATAAACTCAATCGTTCCGGCCCCGCAATAACCTATCGCCTTGGCGGCGGTAACAGCCGCATCACCCATTGCCTTGCGCACATCCGCTGGCATATCCGGGGCCGGCGCTTCCTCCACCACCTTCTGGTGACGACGCTGCAGGGAACAGTCGCGTTCAAACAGATGCACGGCATTGCCGTGACCGTCAGCAAAGACCTGGACCTCGATATGACGCGGTTTGGTCAGATATTTCTCGATCAAGACATGATCATTACCGAAAGACGCCTTGGCCTCGCGCTGACAGCTTTCCAGAGAAGAAAGGAACTCTTCAGACGCCTTTACCAGACGCATGCCTTTGCCGCCGCCGCCGGCCACCGCCTTGATCAGGACCGGATAGCCGATCTCGTCGGCCTGCTGTTTCAAAAATTCCGGGCCCTGCTCTTCACCCTGATAGCCGGGCACCACCGGCACCCCGGCGGCCTGCATCAGCTCCTTGGCCCGGTCCTTCAGGCCCATGGCCCGGATGCTGTCGGCGGACGGTCCGATAAAGACGATCCCCGCTGCTGCACAGGCTTCGGCAAATTCCGCATTTTCCGACAGGAAGCCATACCCCGGGTGAATGGCCTGGGCGCCGGTGCGTTTGGCCACCTCGATCAGAAGGTCACCCTTCAGGTAACTGTTGGCCGCTTCCGGCGCCCCGATATGAACGGCTTCGTCGGCCAGACGAACATGACGGGCTTTTTCGTCCGCATCGGAATAAACAGCGACCGTACGTACCGCATTTTTGCGGGCGGTTTCGATAATCCGGCAGGCGATTTCACCCCGGTTGGCGATCAGGATCTTGTCAAACATGGTTTATCCTTTCACCCAGCCTGGCTTGCGTTTTTCGAAAAAGGCCTTGATACCCTCCTTCGCTTCATCCTTTGCCCGGACAGAAGCAATCCGCTCCGCGCTATCCTCGATAATTTCCGCCTCAAGCGGCCGGAAGGCATAATCCAGCACCAGCTTCTTGGAGGCCGCCACGGCGCGAGGCGCAGCGAGGTTCACATCCACCAGAATTCTTTCGAGGATTTCGGTCATCTGCTCACCTGTCTCGGCTACTTCATGGACGAGGCCAATTTCCCTGGCCGTGTCGGCAAAGAAAGCTTCCCCGGTCTGGAAATATCTTTTGGCCTGACGCGGACCAATCGCGGTAATCACATAAGGCGAAATGGTTGCCGGGATCAGGCCGAGCTTGACCTCGGACAGGGAAAAGCGTGTGCTTCGTTCCGCAATGACCACATCGCAGCAGGAAACAAGCCCGAGCCCGCCGCCCATGGCCGCACCATGCACACAGGCAATGGTCAGTTTGGGCAGTTCGAACAGGTGCTTCAGCATATAGGCCAGCGCTTCCGCATCCCCCTTGTTCTGGTCGTGACTGAAATCGGCAGCCCGTTTCATCCAGTCCAGATCCGCCCCGGCAGAGAAGCTCTTGCCGTTGCCGGAGATAATCACGGCCTTGACCGCGTCGTCTTCCGCCAGGTCGCGAAAAACCTCTGTCAGACGCCGGATCATTCCCTCGTTAAAGGCATTGCGAACTTCCGGCCGGTTCAGGGTTACCCGCGCCAGTCCATTGTCCTGTTTTTCAATCTGTACAGTTTCATCAGTCATGATTACATCCTGAATATGCCAAATTCGGTTTTCTCGATGGGAGCGTTGAGGCTGGCGCTGAGGCCAAGCCCGAGCACCCGGCGGGTCTGGGCGGGATCTATCACCCCGTCATCCCACAGCCTGGCAGAGGCATAATAGGGATGCCCCTGATGCTCATATTGTTCTTCAATGGGCTTGCGGAATTCAGCTTCCTCTTCCGCCGACCATTGCTGTCCGGCCCGTTCCATGCCGTCACGTTTTACCGTGGCCAGCACACCGGCCGCCTGTTCACCGCCCATGACGGAAATGCGGGCGTTGGGCCACATCCACAGAAAGCGGGGGTTATAGGCCCGGCCGCACATGCCGTAGTTGCCGGCCCCGAAAGAACCACCGATGATCACGGTAAATTTGGGCACCCGGGCACAGGACACGGCGGTCACCATTTTGGCGCCGTCCTTGGCAATGCCGCCTGATTCATATTTGCGGCCGACCATAAAGCCGGTGATATTCTGCAGGAACACCAGCGGAATACCCCGCTGACTGCAGAGTTCGACAAAATGCGCGCCTTTAAGGGCTGATTCCGAGAACAGGACGCCGTTGTTGGCGACAATCCCCACCGGCATGCCGTAGATATGGGCGAAACCGCACACCAGCGTCGTACCGTAGCGTTTCTTGAATTCATCAAAGTCGCTGCCGTCCACGATCCGGGCGATTACCTCGCGCACATCATAGGGCACCTTGGGATCAGCCGGCACAACACCGTATATTTCTTCCGGATCATAAAGCGGATCCCGGCTTTCCTTCAGTTCCAGCTGGGCGGGTTTGACCCGGTTCAGGTGGGACATGGTACGGCGGGCAATTTCCAGCGCATCATTATCGTCCTGGGCCAGATGATCGGCCACGCCGGAAATGCGGGTATGCACATCGCCGCCACCAAGATCCTCGGCCGTCACTTCCTCACCCGTGGCCGCCTTGACCAGCGGCGGGCCGGCCAGGAAAATGGTGCCCTGTTCCTTGACAATAATACTTTCATCGCTCATCGCCGGCACATAGGCGCCGCCGGCGGTGCAGGAACCCATCACAACCGCAATCTGGGGAATGCCCTTGGCGGACATGTTGGCCTGGTTATAGAAGATACGGCCGAAATGAAGTTTATCGGGGAACACCTCGTCCTGGTTGGGCAGGTTGGCGCCGCCGCTGTCCACCAGATAGATGCAGGGCAGATTATTCTGCTCGGCGATTTCCTGGGCGCGCAGGTGTTTCTTGACCGTCAGGGGATAATATGTCCCGCCCTTGACTGTGGCGTCGTTACAGACAATCACACATTCCCGGCCAGCGACCCGGCCGATCCCGGCGATCACGCCTGCTGCAGGAATATTGTCGTCATAGACCTCATAAGCGGCAAGCTGGGACAGTTCCAGAAAGGGCGAGCCCCGATCGAGAAGCCGGTTAACCCGGTCACGCGGCAGAAGTTTGCCGCGGCTCAGGTGCCGGTCTCTGGAGCGTTCTCCGCCCCCTTGTTCGATTAAGGCGATTTTCTCCTCAAGGTCCCGGACCAGTGCCTGCATGGCCATTCTGTTGGCCTCGAAATCCGCGCCTTTGACATCCAGGTCCGATTTTAGCTGGGTCATTTCTTGTTTCCTGACGATTTTGTTCTGACCCGGCCAGTGTAGCAAATCCGGAACCATAGAAAAAATCACTAATATTTATTTGTGTGATAGAAGATTTCTATTATTGTATTGCAGTCAATTCAGGAATTCCATGATGTTCGAACTATATCAGCTCAGATATTTCCTCGCTATCGTCGAAACGGGCAGCTTTACCAAGGCGGCGGAAAGGGTCTATGTGACCCAGCCGACCCTGTCGGCGGGTATCCAGAAACTGGAAGCCGCACTGGAAACCCGCCTGTTCGATCGGTCCAGCAAACGGGTCTTCCTGACCGAAAGCGGCAGCCGTTTTGTCGACCGGGCCAAGGCCATACTGCATCAGGTCAGTCTTGCCGAGGCGGAAATGGGCGATACGGACAACCCCAAAATCCTTCGTCTCGGGGTGTTGATGACGGTTCCGGCACAAACAGTAAAAAATCTGATGCAGCCGTACCTTCGGGAAGAAGGCGGGCTGGTGGTCGAACTGTTTGAAGGCACCGAACAGGAAATCCTCAACCGGCTTGATTCGGGACAGGTGGACATCGCCCTGACCATCCTGAGACCCGGTCAGAAAGGAAAGACGACCGCGTTGTACCGGGACCGCTATTCCATCGCCATCGCCGCCCATCATCCGCTGGCAGATAAAAAGGTCCTCAAGCCGCGTGACCTGGCCGACGAACCTACCATTGTCAGATCCCGCTGTGAACTACTCAGCCAAACCAGCCGTTTTTTTACCGACCACAATGTCCGGCCGCGCCTGGTTTACCGCACGCCGCAGGATGAACGGGCCCTGATGATGGTGGCGGCCGGCATCGGTTTCACCACCATGCCCGACCAGTATACTATGGAAGGGGTTGTGCGCCTGCCGATGGAAGGCTATGACTTTGAACGGCAAATCGGGCTGATCTGGACCGGACACCATCTAAGCCCGGAACGTGAAAGCCTGTTCAGCCGCTTCACTTTGTATGCAAGCAGCCATCTTGCCGAAATGGCTTATTAAGGAAGTTTCTGATGTTCGCCGAGCTTTTTGCGGTCACCGCCCCGGTATTTCTGATCGCCCTGCTGGGCTTTACCTGGGTCAAACGGGGCCAGAAGTTTCCCACCGACTTTGTGAGCGTCATGAATATGAATATCGGGGCGCCCGCACTGGTATTTAACGGGCTTCTGGGCCTGGGAGACAAGCTTTTCGAGGCCAGTGATTTTATACTCGCGTCTGCAGTAACCATTGTTGCCATGCTGGCGCTGAGTACGCTTGTCGCATTGGCCCTCAGGCTGCCGAAACGGGGCTTTATTATCGCCCTCTATTCCACCAACAGCGGCAACATGGGGCTTCCCCTGTGCCTGTTTGCCTTCGGACAAATCGGCCTTGGTCTGGGACTTACCTTTTTTGCTGTCAGCGTCATTTTCCAGTTCACCGTGGCCCTGTTCATCAGCCATGGCAACCTCCGACCCGCCAGCCTTGCCCGGGTCAGCCTGATCTGGGGTATTGCTTTTGCCCTGTTTTTCATCCTCACCGGCATTACGCCACCGGCCTGGGTGACCAATACAACCCAGTTGCTGGGCGGCCTGACGATTCCCCTGATGCTGCTGACGCTGGGCGCGTCTCTTGCGACCTTGAAAGTGGAAAATTCAGGCCAGTTGATCGCGCTGTCTGCCCTGAAAATAGCCATGGGCGTCGGCATGGGCCTGGGGGTCGCGACGCTGTTCGGTTTCAGTGGCGTCGAAAGGAATGTCCTGATCCTGCAATGCAGTATGCCGGTTGCCGTCTTCAGCTACTTACTGGCCAGCCAATATAATCGCAATCCCCAGGAAGTGGCGGCCATGGTGTTTTTCACAACACTCATGTCCGTTGTGACAGTGCCGCTGATTCTGACCTATATGCTGTAAAGAAAAGGAAAAGGGACGGAGCTTTATAGTCGTTACCACACAAACCTGTTACCACACAGGAACAATCCTCCGAACAATCCTGGCTCTGCCTTATACTGCCTGAGCCCCGTTCCCCTCCTTTGGAATATACCAGGATCAAGATGATTGTATAAAATTTTAATATCACTAAATGATACCAAACACAAGCCACAACCTGAGAGTGTCGGGTCAGCCCGCACTATTTTCGTCAGGGCTTGTCAGGTTCAGCGACAGGGCATGCACCGGCCCCGCCAGTTCCTCGGCCAGAATTTTATAGACCAGGCGCTGACGGGCGACCCGGTTAAGACCGTCAAAGGCAGAGGCTACCATATTAACGTGAAAATGGGTCTCCCCTTCAGGGCGGGCGCCCGAATGCCCGGCATGATCACAGGACTGGTCAATAACTTCCAGTTGCTCCGGTGACAGTTCCCGGGTCAGCTTTTCCCTGATTGATTCCGCTACTTTCATATCGTATTTTCCCTGTTAAGCCTTTCCCTGTTTGCGCCAGAATTCATTCCGGTTCAAGCCCGAGGATCAGATATATTTTGAATTTTCCAATCTGCGTTATATCTATAGCATCATGAATGACCAAACTGCCAGACTCCATCCCGGCCTTGATCTGGGACAAAAGACGGACGTAAAAACCTGCGATCATCCCGATTGCCGGGAGGAAGGCCTGTTCCGGGCGCCAAAATCCCGCGACCGGCTTGACCACTATTTCTGGTTCTGCAAGCCCCATGTGCGGGAATATAACCTGGGCTGGGATTTCTTTGCAGATATGGGCCGCGACCAGATCCAGGCCTGGGCCCGGGACAGCCAGACCTGGCACCGGCCGACCTGGCGCATCGGCGCCCGCTGCACGGGCATTGACGGCCTGCGCGATGATATGGGTATTTTTGAAGACCTCGACGGTTTCGGTCGCCGTTTTACGGAAAACGAGCCCCCCATACCGGGGAAAAACAGCTTTTCGGGCGAAGATATACGACAATTGGTCATACTGGGTCTTGACGAAACGGCCACGATCACCGACATAAGAAATGCATACAAAAAGCTGGTAAAACGATTTCATCCCGATGTGAACAGGGATGACAAATTCGCGGAAGAAAAATTCAAGGAAATTCTTAACGCCTATCATCATATGACCAGCCTCAAATCAGGAAGTTCAGAATGACAGTTGCAGGAACCGACCAGAGTTATACAGACCTCCCCGACATCAAAGTCAATGTCAGACAGGTTTTTGGTATCGACAGCGATATGGAAGTGCCCGCCTTTGCAGAGCGGGACGAGCATGTCCCGGATCTGGATGAAAGTTATATTTTTGACCATGATACCACACTGGCGATCCTGGCCGGTTTTGCCTATAACCGCCGGGTCATGATCCAGGGTTATCACGGGACCGGTAAATCCACCCATATCGAGCAGGTTGCCGCCCGGCTGAACTGGCCGTGCGTGCGGGTCAACCTTGACAGCCATATCAGCCGTATCGACCTGGTGGGCAAGGATGCCATCGTCCTCAAGGACGGTGTCCAGGTCACCGAGTTCCAGGAAGGCATCCTGCCCTGGGCCTTGCAGAATCCGACCGCCCTGGTTTTCGATGAATATGATGCCGGCCGGCCTGACGTGATGTTCGTGATCCAGCGGGTGCTGGAAGTCTCCGGCAAGCTCACCCTTCTGGACCAGAACAAGGTGATCCGGCCGCATCCGGCCTTCCGCCTGTTTGCCACGGCCAATACCATCGGCCTTGGCGATACCTCCGGCCTTTATCACGGCACCCAGCAGATCAACCAGGGACAGATGGACCGCTGGAACATTGTCACCACGCTCAACTATCTTGAACATGAAATGGAAGAGGATATCATCCTCGCCAAAATGCCGGCGCTGAACAGCGAGGACGGCAAGAAGCTGATCAAACAGATGGTGCAGGTGGCAGACCTGACCCGCAACGGCTTCATCAACGGTGATATTTCCACCGTCATGTCGCCGCGGACCGTGCTGACCTGGGCGGAAAACAATGCGATTTTCAACGACGCTGCCTTTGCCTTCCGGGTTACTTTCCTCAATAAATGCGACGAAATAGAACGCCCCCTTGTGGCGGAATATTACCAGCGTTGCTTTGGCGAGGAACTACCCGAGACATCGGCACCCGGACTGGCCGGCAATCCGCCGGTCGTCAACTAGCCGACGGACCGGCCGGTGGGCAAGTCAAACAATCGCCAGATTGAGCAATTCAAGCAGGCCGTCACCTCGACGGTGCGGGCCATGGCCGGCAATGCCGAAATCGATGTAACGTTCGGCCCCGACGCCCCGGCCAGGCCGGGACAATCGGCACGCCTGCCTCTGGTCAGCCATGACCTGCCGGCCTCGGAAGTGACCCTGACCCGCGCCTATGGCGACGCCTATGCGCTTCGCAAAAGATTTCATAACGACGCTCTTCATTCAAAGAATGCCCCGACTCTGCCGGATGCCCGCGCACTCTATGATGCCATGGAGAATGCCCGTATCGAGGCCATCGGCAGCACCCATATGAAGGGGGTTGCCGGTAACCTTGATGCCCTGACCCGCAAATATTACAAGGAACACAAACTTGAGCCCGCCGGCACACTGGACGAGGCGGCCCTCGGTGATGTGATGAATCTTCTGGTTCGGGAAAAGCTGACCCACCAGTCACCACCGGATGAGGCCCGTGACGCCGTCAATGCGCTGCGGCCGCTGATTGAGGAAAAGACGTCCTCACACCTGGACCAGCTGACAGGGGCCATGGAGGACCAGGCCGCCTTCAGCAGGGTGAGCCGGCAGATTATTTCAGACCTTGGCCTGGCCGAAAACCTGAATCCGGATGAAAAACCCGAAGACAGCGAGAACCAGGACCAGAGCGAGCAGGATCAGCAGGATAACCAGGACCAGCAGGACAATGATTCGGATCAGTCCTCTGACGCCTCGGCAGACATGAGTGATGAAGGCGAAAGCCAGGAAGAAAGTTCCAGCGGGGAAAGTGGCGCTGAACTGACCCCGGAACAGCTGGAAGACCTCATGAATGAAGCTGCCCTTGAACAGATGGCGGAAGTTCCCTGGTCGCATATGAGCAACCATCCCGGTCACGGACCGATTACCAGCTACAAGGTCTATACCAGCGAATTCGACGAATATGTCACCGCCGAGGAGTTATGTGATCCGGACGAGCTCCTGCATCTCAGGAAGACCCTGGACCAGCAGCTCAGCCATCTGCAGGGCATGGTGACCAAGCTGGCCAACCGCCTGCAGCGGATGCTGATGGCCCAGCAGATGCGGTCTTGGGATTTTGACCTTGAGGAAGGCATGCTGGATACAGCCCGCCTGACCCGGGTGGTGACCAATCCCATGCATCCCCTGTCCTTCAAGATGGAAAACGAAACCGACTTCAAGGATACGGTGGTTACCCTGCTGATTGACAATTCCGGTTCGATGCGCGGCCGGCCGATCACCATTGCCGCCATGTGCGCAGATATTCTTGCCCGCACCCTGGAACGCTGTGGCGTCAAGGTCGAAATCCTTGGCTTTACCACCCGGGCCTGGAAGGGCGGCAAATCGCGAACCCAGTGGCTGGAAGACAACAAACCCAAAAACCCGGGTCGCCTGAACGATCTCCGGCACATCATATACAAGACCGCCGACACTCCCTGGAGGCGGGCCAACAGCAATCTCGGCCTGATGTTGCGGGAAGGCCTGCTGAAGGAAAATATCGACGGGGAAAGCCTTCTGTGGGCCCACAGCCGGTTGATTGCCCGGTCGGAAGAACGACGCATCCTGATGGTGATCTCGGACGGTGCGCCGGTGGACGACAGCACCCTGTCCTCCAACAGCGCCAATTTCCTTGAAGACCACCTCAGGGCGGTCATAGACTGGATTGAAAAACGTTCCCCGGTAGAGCTTCTGGCCATCGGCATCGGCCACGACGTCACCCGCTATTACCAGAATGCGATCACCATCATGGATGCGGAACAGTTGGGCGGCGCCATTACGGAGCAGCTTGCCGACCTGTTTGACGACACACCCGTCCGCCGCAGAATGCACTGAATTTACGGAACCCCAAAAAGAATGCCGGTCCTTACATGGATCGTATCCAGCTTTTCAGCTGGTTCATCTGGTTGCGGAGCATGGCTTCATCGTCCGCCGCCGAAGACAACAGGGTTACCCCGTAAAGCGCTCCGGCCAGTCGTGTCGCCAGATCGGGCGCCTCATCGACGAAACTCATCAGATGAAACTGTTCCTTGATCCAGTCAAGACGGCGGATGATAAGTTTTGTCGCCGCCTTTTCAAGCTTCGAGCCTTCGTTTCTAAGGTCCAGATAAAGACGGGTGATCGGGCAGCCGTATTTTACCAGGACATCCGCCTCATCAATAAGACTATCGATCAGACAGCTCAGACGCTGGCGCGGATTGGAATGCTCTTCTGTTCTGACGAAAATTTCACTCAGGCGAGCGTCGTGCCAGGCGATAACCTGCAGGCAGATATCTTCCCTGGATTTAAAACAGTCGGATATCTCCTTGACCGATACACAGATATCCTCGGCGATATCATCGAACGTGGTCTGATGATAGCCTTTCTCACGCATGAGCTTGATGGCCGACCGGACAAACCTGTCAGCTTCACTATTATTGAGGTCCCGACCCTTGAGAGAGTTTCCCTGACCAGATTTGCCCCCTGATGGCAAACTCTCTGGATTCGCCTCGTTTGCGATTTGAGTCTGCATTGTCTGCTTTCTCTTAATTTCTCTATAGTTTTTTTCTTATTTTTTGCCGCATATAGCATTTCACCAAATTCTTAACATATTCTTATGCAAAACATTCAACTTTACGGATTTTGGAAATAATCAAGTTTAAGTGATTTAAGTGGATTTTTCAGCGGGATTATGGGATTAGCATCTACTATGACATCAAGCAGTTTTATCAGGCAGTTCGGATTACTTGTCGCAGGGGTTCTTTGTTCCCTTCCGCATCTCTCCCTGTCAGATTCCCTTCCCGCGCCGACAAAGGCTCAGGGCCTGCCCCTCGAATTTACTCTTATTCCATTGAATCACAAGAATACTTCCGAGAATAAGGCCGGCGAGCTCACCTACCTGGGCGGCCTTCAGCTTTCCAGTAACAACTATACATTTGGCGGCATATCCGGTTTTGTCGTGAGCCCCGGCGGGGAAAAAATACTGGCGGTATCTGACCGCGGATACTGGTTTCTGGCTGATGTAGAATACGAGAACGGACAATTGATTGGTCTGCAAAACGGGAAAACGAGCCCGATCGCGGACGAAAAAGGCGAAAAAACCCTCGGCCGGCATAGTGATGCCGAAGCCGTTACCCTTGTCGACAGTGCCGGTCTTGTAGTGTCTTTTGAAAATGACCACAGGTTGCGATATTATCAGGCAAGTTCAAAACTGGATTTTGAGTCGATTCTGGAATCGAATGCCCAGGTGATCAGCTTTGCGCCGGATCTTTCCCCCGCCCTCCAGGAATTGCCCCGGAATCTTGGCGTTGAAGCTCTTACCACCATGACGGACGGACGACTGCTGGCGATCTCGGAAGCTGCCCTGGAAAGTCGCAACAACGGCATGGCCAAGGCCTGGATTGTCGGCCGTGGATCAGCCCTTCCCCTGTCCTATGAACTGACCGACCTGTACCGTCCCACAGACATGGCGACTCTTCCCAATGGCGACATTCTGGTACTGGAACGGCATTTCTCGCTGGCAAAAGGCATGGCCAGCCGGCTTCGCCGCATCAAATCCACTGATATTCAGGAAGGTACCGTTCTCAGGGGCGAGGTCATCGCCTGCATGGAGTTTCCCTATAATATCGACAATATGGAAGCCTTGGCAGTGCGCCGGAACGAAGCCGGCGAGACGATCATCTATATGATGTCCGACAACAACTATAACCCGCTGCAGCGTAACCTGCTGATGATGTTCCGCCTTGATGAACCACAAGAGCCGAAAACGCCGGAACAACAGATCGCGCACAGCATGGGATTAACCGCCGGCAGCCGATAGCCGTTCAAATTTTCAAATCAGGCCATAAAAAAAGCCGCTGAAACAGCGGCTTTTGATAATTCTGTATTTGTTAAGCAGAGGGCTTAGCTAGCAGCCTTCTTCTTGATCTGTGTTTTCAGGCGACGGGCCTTGATGGACAGGTTTTCATCCCGTGATTTCAGCAGGAAGTTATCCAGACCGCCGTTATGTTCAACAGAACGCAGGGCGTGAGTGGAAATCCGCAGGCTGACGGACTGACCCAGAGCATCGCTCAACAGAGTTGCCTTGGTCAGGTTGGGCAGAAAACGACGGCGTGATTTATTCATGGCGTGGCTCACATTGTTACCACTCATCACACCTTTACCGGTCAGTTCACATACGCGTGACATTGCTTTGTCCTTGTTTCTATACGTTATCTATCCGGGCCGTCACCAATAATTCCGGAGAATCGCCAGGAGGCCCTGCAAAACTTGAAAGCGGTATATAGGAGATTGGCCATATCACGTCAAGCTATATCCTTCAGGAAGCGAAAAAAAACGCCCTCCGCCTGTTGCCAGGGATTTATCCGGCCAGAAAGGCTTCCAGAAGCTCCATCGCGGCGGCCGTCGGCGGCTTTTCACCGGCCCTTACCGCCTGTTCTGTCTCGGCAAGCCGCTCCGGCAGATGTTCCCGGAACCGGTCGACCAGCTGGTCATGGATTTCCGACCACATCCAGGACACCGCCTGCTCGGCCCGGTTGGCCGCAAGTTCGCCGCTTTCGTCCAGCGTTTCCCGATATTGTCCGATGACCTGCCAGATATCCTCCAGCCCCTTGTTTTTCAGGGCCGAGGCCAGGCAGACACGAGCCGTCCAGTTAGGGCTTTTCGGCCGCATCAGATGCAGGGCCAGGGTATAGTCGGCCGCCGCCCGTTTGGCCGCTGCCTCCAGGTCCCCGTCGGCCTTGTTGACAATGACAAGGTCGGCAAGCTCCATGATGCCCCGCTTGATGCCCTGCAGGTCATCGCCGCCGCCGGGCGACAGCAACAGCAGGAACATGTCGACCATTTCCGCCACCGCCACTTCCGACTGACCGACGCCGACCGTCTCGATCAGGATCACGTCATATCCCGCCGCCTCACACATCAGCAGGGCCTCCCGGGTCCGGCGCGCCACACCGCCGAGGCTGCCGCCGGACGGGGATGGCCTGATAAAGGCTTTCGGATTGCGACTTAAGCTCTCCATACGGGTCTTGTCGCCGAGGATGGAACCACCATTGAGGGTCGAGGACGGGTCGATGGCCAGCACTGCCACCTTCAGGCCCTGTTCGGTGAGGTAGGTGCCGAAGGCCTCGATAAAGGTGGATTTACCGACGCCCGGTGTGCCGGTAAAACCGAGCCGGATGGCGCCGCCCGTATGGGGCAGCAGGGCGGTCAGGAGCTTCTGGGCCTCGGCCTGGTGATCTGCGCGGGTGGATTCAGACAGGGTAATGCCCTTGGCCAGCGCCCGGCGCTGTCCCTGCAATATTCCATCTTTCAAACTGTCAATGTCCATAGATCAATCCTTAACTCTCTAACGATTTTAAGGAGTTACGACAGCAATGTACAGGGGATTCATGGCAGTGATCAGGACTTTTCGGGTTCCGCTTCTTCCTCTTCGGGATAATCCACGGCAATACCATAATGGGGATCCTCGATCACGGACACCTCCATGAATTTACCGGCGCGGGTCAGAAGCTTCTGGCAGTCCGGGCTGAGGTGGCGCAGGTGCAGTTTCTTGCCGGCCTTTTCATATTTTTCCGCCATGCTGTCGATGGCCTGCAGGGCGGAATGATCCACGACCCGGCTGCTGATAAAATCGACAATCACATCGTCCGGGTCCCGGGCCGGATCAAACAGCGCATTAAAACTTTCCACAGAGCCGAAAAACAGCGGCCCGCTCAGCAGATAGACCTTGCTGCCGCGGTCATCAATCTGGGTTCTGGCGTCAATCCGTTTTGACACCTGCCAGGCATAGACCAGGGCAGAGACAATCACACCGGCAATCACCGCCATGGCAAGGTCGCTGACCACCGTAATACCGGTCACCAGCAGCAGGACAAAGGCATCCGCCCGCGGGATCACCATCAGGATTTTAAAAGTGGTCCAGGCAAAGGTCCCAATCACCACCATGAACATGACGCCGACAAGCGCGGCCAGCGGAATCTGTTCAATCAGGCCGGAAGCAAACAGGATAAAAATCAGAAGGGATACGGCAGCGGTAATGCCGCTGAGCCGATGACGTCCGCCCGAGTTCAGGTTAATGATGCTCTGGCCGATCATGGCGCAACCGCCCATGCCGCCGAAGAACCCGGTCACTACATTGGCCGCGCCCTGTGCCACGCATTCCTTGCTGGCGCCGCCTTTTTTATCCAGCATTTCATTGGCCAAATTCAGGGTCAGCAGCGATTCAATCAGGCCGATGGCCGCCAGAATCAGCGAATAAGGCAGGATGATCTCGAACGTTTCCAGGTTGAGCGGCACCATGGGGATATGGAAATCAGGCAGCCCCCCGGCGATGGAAGCCATGTCGCCGACCCGCGGCACATCCAGGTCAAGCCCGATCACCACGGCGCTGACGCCGACAATGGCGGCCAGCGGAGCGGGCACGAATTTGGTAATCTTCGGCATGAAATGAATGATGAACATGGTCAGCACTACCAGCCCCAGCATCATCATCAGCGGCATGCCGGTCATCCAGACTTTCTCGCCAAGTTCGTTGCTGACCTTGAACTGCCCCATCTGGGCCAGGAAAATCACGATGGCCAGGCCGTTGACGAAGCCCAGCATCACCGGATGGGGGATCATGCGGATGAATTTGCCCAGCCGGAAAATACCGGCCATGATCTGGAAAATGCCCATCAGTACCACCGTGGCGAACAGATATTCCACACCGTGATCGGCCACCAGCGCCACCATCACCACCGCCAGCGCACCGGTGGCGCCGGAAATCATGCCCGGGCGGCCGCCGAAGACCGCAGTAATCAACCCGACCAGAAAGGCCGCATAGAGCCCGACCAGCGGATTAACCCCGGCGACAAAGGCAAAGGCGACCGCTTCCGGCACCAAAGCCAGAGCCACGGTCAGGCCGGAAAAAATTTCGGTCTTGGCCTGTCCGAGGGAAAGGCCATGAAAAAGAGACGGTTTTTTGCCGCCGGTGGCTTCGGTTGCACTGTTCACGATATACCCTGTCCGGCCTGTCCGGCCTTTAACTTGCGGCCGCATCCGGCGGCCCTGATCAGCGGCCTACATAGAACAATTCATGCTGCGTCGCAACCGTTTCACCGGAAATTCATCGAACCTGTGTCTAGGCTTCGTACTGATGCACCTCGATGGTGACATGATCGAGGCCGTGAATATGGGGCAGCAGGGCCCGGTAATGCTCCGGCGCCTGCGGCGACCGGGAGACGATGGATAATATGGCGACCTTTTTATGCGGACTCACCTGCCACAGATGCAGGTCCACCACCTGGTCCTCGCTGTCGCCTTCGATGGCCTCGATGATTTTCGCCCGGAGGCTCGGGTCCTCGGTCCGGTCGAGCAACACATGGCCGGTCTCTTTCATCAGGCCCCAGGCCCATTTGCTGATGATGATGGCGCCGACAATACCCATCAGCGGATCCATCCACACCCAGCCCAGCGATTTGCCGGCGAACAGGGCGATGATGGCCAGCACCGAGGTCAGGGCATCGGCCAGCACATGCATATAGGCGGCCCTTAAATTGTGATCTTCCGCATGATGATGATCATGCCCGTGGTCATGGTGATGGTGACTGTCCTTCAGCATCCAGGCGCTGACCAGATTGACGATCAGGCCGATCACCGCCACCATGATGGCCTCGTCAAACCTGATAGCCTGTGGCGTGATCAGGCGGGAGACGGATTCAACCACCATCAGCAGCGCGACAATGCCCAGCACGATGGCGCTGGTGTAACCGCCGAGGAAACCGACTTTGCCGGTGCCGAAACTGAACTGGACGTTGGCGGCATGTTTGCGGGCATAACCGTAAGCAAACAGGGTAATGCCCAGCGCCGCCGCATGGGTGCCCATATGCAGACCGTCGGCCAGCAGGGCCATGGAGCCGAACATGATCCCGGCGGCAATTTCCACCACCATCATGAAGACGGTGAGCAGAATGACCCGGAAGGTGCTCTGTTCCCCCTTCAGATTTTCAAGATGAAAGTCATGCTCCGGCTGCCAGCGTTCAAGATTATCCATACGTCTGCAACTACCCTGTTCTTTTTTCGCTATGAAGACTCGTTTTTAATCGTTCCGGCCGACCTTGGCACGCATTTTTTTGATCGCGCCCTGTTTCTTCTTGCCCTCGACCCGGCGCGCCCTGGCCGCACGGGAAGGTTTGGTGGGCCGGCGCGTTTTCGGCACAATGGTGGCCTCACGGATCAGAGCCACAAGCCTTTCAAGGGCCAGTTCCCGGTTGCGGGCCTGGCTGCGGGTATCATGGACGGAAATCACCAGCACCCCTTCCTTGGTCATACGCTGGCCGGCGAGGGTTCTGAGCCGGGCGAACAGGGCCGGGTAAATGGCCGGAGAATTTTTGGCGTCAAAGCGCAACTGCACCCCGGTCGAGACCTTGTTCACATTCTGCCCGCCGGGACCGGGCGAACGGATGAACTGCTCCTCGATCTCGTCGTCTTCGATATGGATGTGGGTCGTTACTTCAATCATGGCGCCACTTTATCAGGTGGACGATGGATGTCAAAAGGGACAAAATAATATCGATTGACAATACTATCGATATGCGATATTATATCGTATGATCAGGGGGTTCAAAGATAAGCAGACGGAGCGCGTCTTTCACCGGCAGTTCACCAAGAAGCTGCCCCAAGACCTGCACCGCCTTGCCTATCGGAAACTGCTGCTGATCCATGCAGTTTCCGACGTCAATGAGCTGCGCATCCCGCCGGGCAACCGGCTGGAACAGCTGAAAGGCGGGCGGTCCGGACAATACAGCATCCGCATCAATGACCAGTGGCGCATCTGTTTTGTCTGGCGGGACGGCAACGCCCATAATGTGGAAATTTGTGATTATCATTAGGACGGACAAATGAAGAAGATCGAGCCCATTCATCCCGGTGAAATCCTGCAGCAGGAGTTTCTGACCCCTATGGGGCTCAGCGCCTATGCGCTGGCCAAGGCCACCGGTATGACCCAGACCCGCCTGTCTGAAATCCTCAAAGGCAGGCGCGCCGTCACCGCTGACACCGCCCTGCGCCTGGCCCGGGCCTTCAATATGTCCGCCGACTTCTGGATGAACCTGCAGATGCATTATGACCTGGAAGTGGCGCGGGATGAAGTGGGTAAGAAGATCGAGGAGGAAGTGAAGGTTGTCGCGGCTTAAACAACTTTATCTTTAAAAACCTTATATAAATCACAATGAGCTCGCTGTAATTTATCTATGCATTTTTCCTGCCATTCTTCCCATCTTTTTGCATCGTCTGACTGCAACCATTCAAGGTTGTTTTCTTCTAAAGCATAAGCTTTTACCTCCTCGCCTTCCAGCCACATACTTGCTTCAGATTCAATTTCATAGAGCCAATCTTGCACGCAAGAATCAAATAAGAAGTCGGCTAATGCAGCAGATTCTAGAAAATCTTCAAACACCCCCTGCCGGACTCCTCCTGTACTATCAATATCTCGCAACAACCTTTTTGTATTGAGGTATACTTTGAGTTTACCAGAACTTGCCTCCCTCTTCTCCCTATTTAAACTTAATTGCCACTGCTGATAAGCAATATAAGCAACACTAATCGCTACTATGGGGCTTAACAAAGCTGTTAATATTTCAATTGCTTGCTTAATAATATCCATTATATCCCCTACCCCATCACCCCGTATCCCCGGGCCATGAGGACCGCAAGGAGGGGGAGCAGGAAGTACAGCAGTAGCTCCAGCCGGATCGCCATGATCATTTTGCGCGGCACCTGAATTGTGTCCCCGGTCATCTTCCGGCTTTTCAGGAAAAAGAAGGTGGGCCAGAGGGAGAGCACCCCGATCAGCACAAACACACCGAGCTTGAGGTGGAAAATCCAGTTGCCGAGATAATAATCCGCATTGCCGACCACGAACCACAGGGCAAGACCCGCCAGCAACACGATCCCGGCGCTGAGGCCATAGAGCGCATCAATAACGGCAATCCGCCGCATCTCGGTCACGGTCATTTCGGACTTGAGCAGCAGATGTTCGGCCGTGAGCGTTGCTCCCACCCCGATGATGCCGAGGAAATGAAAATAGCGGATAAAGACATCTTCCATAGCGGCCCCCTGTTGCCTGTCAGAGATGAAGCATGACCGCCGCAGCCCCGAAACACAAGGTTGAAATCAAAATGCCCGTAAAGGGTATCCTGAACCAGTAGGCGCGGGCAAGGCCAAGATAACACAGGCTGAGCACCAGCGGCAGCAGGGAGAACCACAGACTTCCCCGGATCAGATCCATATGCCAAAGCGCCAGCGTAATATAGATCGCCGCCACGAACAGGGCGCCAAGGCTGTGGCTGGCGTTAAAACCGATCCAGGCCTTCCACACCGTGGTCTCCCGGGTCAGGCGCAGGGTCGAGCCCTTCATGGCCTCGATGGCCGCGGGCTCATAGGGATCAAGCCGATGGCCAAAGAAAGTATAAAACAGATGCACCGCCCCCAGCAGCCCAAGGATCGCCGCCCCGACAACGATAAGTATCTGTTCCATGAAGGGCCCCATATATCTGTTAAATATACTGGCAGAGTACACCAACAGACTCAAGATTCCAAGACAGACATGAGTAGCTATCGCCAATCCAAGCCAATTCTTAACTGTCAAATTTACCTGACACATATCTTTCTTGAAAGTTTACCAAAGAACGATTCTTTTTGGTCAGTTCAACCCTCACATTGTCCCAATCTAGAAATAGTGATAACTCCTCGTATAGAATTGGCTCCGCAGGAGAATGGACTAAATAAATTGTGTTAACATTCTTCGACACCAGATCTGCATAATCTGCTAGAGCTACCTGGACAAGTTCCCTCGATCTATCGAGCTTTAAAGAAATTAACTCACGTACCTTAGTATGAATTCTACTTATGCATCCAATATACACTCTTGCAGCATAACGAAGTTCTACATTATCCGACATTTCCTCAATAACCCCCTTCTTGAAATTATCATCATTCAGAAGCATTTCTTTAGAGGTAAAAAGTTTCATATGAACCTGCTTGTGCCCGTCCTCATCTGCTTTGACACCCCCCTTCAAGTTATGGATAGGCAGTCCATGATGTTGAACATAATTCCTTAGAGCTTCCATGAATCTATATTCAAAGTTGTCATCAAACTCTTCAGATTTGTATTTCTGCAACGTCCTTTTTACATCGCAATTCTCAGGTACACATTTCATTACTTCTTGAACGACCTGATCTAGATACAACCTAGAGGATGTAAGAAAATTTACTAATCTTCGATTTAGTTCTAGGCGAACATTAAACTGATCCAGATAGGAGCTGCCGAATATGTTTCCGCCAATCATATCGTCGGTAAGTAGACTTAGGTACTGCTTCTCAAATTCAATAAAATTTGAGAGCAGAAGCTCATATTTCTCCTCTATCCACAAACCAGAGAATAACGCCCTTCTCGCGGATTTGAGATTATTAAATTTACTCTCTGTCAGCTCTAGTTTCGGATGTCGGTCAATTTGAAGACCAACAATAAAATATTCCATCTGTGTCTCTGGGGTATTAAGTTGCAATTGAGCTAAAAAACTTTACCACAAGAAACATCAACAACCCAGAATATACATTCTGCTGCTAAATAGCTTATTTCCCTTCAAGCTTGTCGAGGATTTCGGCGGCGGCCTTGGGGATATTGGTGCCGGGACCGAAGATGGCAGCGCAACCGGCCTTGTACAGAAAATCATAATCCTGCTGCGGAATCACGCCGCCACAGGACACCAGGATATCCTCCGCCCCTTCTTTCTTGAGCTCCGCAATCAGGGCCGGGACCAGGGTCTTGTGCCCGGCGGCGAGGCTTGAGACGCCGATGATATGCACGTCATTTTCAATGGCCTGGCGGGCGGCCTCCTCAGGGGTCTGGAACAAGGGCCCCACATCCACGTCAAAGCCGATGTCCGCAAAGGCGGTGGCCACCACCTTGGCGCCGCGGTCATGGCCGTCCTGGCCCATTTTGACCACCATCATGCGGGGCCGGCGGCCTTCACGCTCGGCAAATTCCTCGACCCGTTTCTGGATAGCCTGGAAACCTTCATCGCCCTCATAGGCGGCGCCGTAAACACCGGAGATGGAGTGGACTTCGGCCTTGTGACGATCAAATATTTTTTCCATGGCGTCTGAAATCTCCCCGAGCGAGGCGCGGGCGCGGGCGGCGTCCACGGCCTTCTCCAGAAGATTGTCACCGCTTTTGGCCGCCTCTGTCAAGGCCTCGAGCGCGGCCCGGCATTTGACCTCGTCCCGGGTTTCGCGCATTTTCTCCAGGCGGGCAATCTGAGACTCACGCACGGCCGCATTATCCACATCCAGGATCTCGATGGGGTCTTCCTTCTGGAGCCGGTATTTATTGACGCCGACCACCACTTCCTCGCCCTTGTCGATGCGGGCCTGCTTGCGGGCGGCAGCTTCCTCGATCTTCATTTTCGGCAGGCCGGCTTCGACCGCCTTGGTCATGCCGCCCATTTCTTCCACTTCCCAGATCAGCTTCCAGGCATCCTGGACCAGGTCGTTGGTCAGGCTTTCGATGTAATAAGACCCGCCAAGCGGATCGACCACATTGCAGATGCCGGTTTCTTCCTGCAGCACCAGCTGGGTATTGCGGGCGATGCGGGCAGAGAAATCAGTTGGCAGGGCAATGGCTTCATCCAGCGCATTGGTATGCAGCGACTGGGTGCCGCCGAGCGCCGCGGCCATGGCTTCGACCGTGGTGCGGATCACATTGTTGTAAGGATCTTTTTCCGTCAGCGACACGCCGGAGGTTTGGCAGTGGGTGCGCAGCATCAGGCTTTTCGGGTCTTTGGCCCCGAAGTTTTCCATGATCTGGGCCCAGATGGTGCGGGCCGCCCGCAGCTTAGCCACTTCCATGAAGAAATTCATACCGATGGCGAAGAAGAAGCTCAGCCGCGGGGCAAAGCTGTCCACGTCAAGTCCCTTGGCCTGGGCGGCGCGGACATATTCCATACCGTCGGCCAGGGTAAAGGCCAATTCCTGAAGCTGGGTCGCGCCTGCTTCCTGCATGTGATAGCCGGAAATGGAAATGCTGTTAAAGCGCGGCATTTTTGTCGACGTATATTCAATGATGTCGCCAATAATGCGCATGCTCGGTTCCGGCGGATAGATATAGGTGTTGCGGACCATGAATTCCTTGAGGATGTCGTTCTGGATGGTGCCGGAGAGCTGTTCCGGTTTCACCCCCTGCTCCTCGGCGGCGACAATGTAGAAAGCCATGCAGGGAATCACCGCCCCGTTCATGGTCATGGACACGGACATTTCATCAAGCGGAATCTGGTCGAACAGGATTTTCATGTCCTCGACGGAATCAATGGCCACACCGGCCTTGCCCACATCGCCGACCACCCGCGGATGATCGCTGTCATAACCCCGGTGAGTGGCGAGGTCGAAGGCCACGGACAGGCCCTTCTGCCCGGCCGCCAGGTTGCGGCGGTAAAAGGCGTTGGATTCCTCGGCGGTGGAGAAACCGGCATATTGCCGCACAGTCCAGGGACGGCCCGCATACATGCTGGCCCGCACGCCACGGGTAAAGGGGGCAAACCCCGGCAGGAAGGTCTGGTCTTCGGCCAGATGGGGAATGTCCGCCAGATCCCCGGCTGTATAGAGCGCCTTGACGTCAATGCCTTCGGGTGTATGCCAGACGATATCGTCGGCCGTCTTGCCGCGCAGTTCCTTCGAAACCAGGTTCTGCCAGTCGGTAATGCCTTTGGTCTTTTTCGTGTCGCTCATGTTTCGTCCCGGGGTCCCGTTTGTGCCGCTTAGATATGAGTCAGGGGCACACCTCAATGAAAAATGTTACTCATGAGTAAGGTATTTATCCCATTCCCCCACGCAAGGCAATAAATCTTTTGTCGAGGGCCGGAAATTTTGGAGTCAAAATCGTATACAATCAGTCCGATGTCCATTATCCTGAGCCTCAAAAGAAACCGTACCTGATATAATAACACACATGGGGATCATGATGTCTTTCCGTACTGTCGTTTTCAGTCTGATCATTTTTGTTTTTTCAATTCCGTCCGCCCTCGCCGATGCAGGCGCCGATTTCCACCGGCTTCTGGACAAGCACTGGCAAAAGACCAATGAAGAACAGGTCTATTTCCATACCGATCCCGACGGCTGGAAGCCGGACGGGAAACTGGCTGATATGTCGAACGCGGGGTTCGATCGTCGCCGCGCCTTTAATGACAAGACCCTGGCGGAGCTGGCGAAAATCCCCATGGACAAGCTGTCCGCCGAGGAACAGGTCAGCTACCGCCTGTTTAAATATGAGCGGGAACTGGAAAAAGAAAGCTACACAACCCAGGACCGCTATTTCCCTGTCAACTACCTCAGCGCCTGGTTCAGCTATTTCGGCGAGGCCCCGGCCAACATGGCCTTCCTGAACCGCACCGATTACGACAACTTCCTTGTCAGTCTTGACGACTATCCCCGTTTCAACCGGGAAAATATGGATCTTTTGCGGGCGGGCGTCAAAGCCGACTATACCCAGTATTGCGGCAGTTTCCAGGATTATCACAAAAACATCAGCAATTATATCACCGACAAGCCGGAAGAAAGCCCGCTGTTCGCGCCGTTCAAAAAATTCCCGGCCACCTTCCCGGACAAATTGAAACAGGAACTGGCGGACAAGGCGAAAAAACTGATCGCAGGGAAAGTCACCCCGGCCTACCAGGAACTTTATGATTTCTGGACCAAAGATTATATGCCCCATTGCCGCAAGGAAGCCGGTGTTTCATCCCTGCCGGGCGGTGCGGACTATTACGCCTGGGCCATCCGCTTCTATACCACCACAGACATGACCGCCGAGGAAATCCACAAGCTGGGCCTCAGCGAGGTCAAGCGCATCCGGTCCGAAATGGACGCCATCATCAAAAAAGTGGGCTTCAAGGGCAGCTATAAGGAGTTCCTTGAATTCCTGCGCAGCGACGATCGTTTTTATGCGTCGGATGAACAGGACCTGATGGAAAAAACCGCCTGGATCAACATGAAGATGTACGGCCAGCTGCCCTATCTGTTCGGCAAACTGCCGCGCAACACCTTCATCCTCAAGAGCACGAAAGATCGCGGCACCTTCTACATGCCGCCGCCGGACAACCGTACCCCCGGCACCTATTTCCTGAGTATAAAGTCCCTGCACGACCAGCCGCTGTACAGCCTGGAAGCACTCAGCCTGCATGAAGGCGTGCCGGGGCATCACCTGCAGACCGCCCTCGCCATGGAAGCTGATGTACCGCCGTTCCGCCGTACACTTAATCACAATGCCTATACGGAAGGCTGGGGCCTTTATTCAGAAAAGCTTGGCCTCGAGGCCGGCTTCTACGAAGACCCCTACAGCGATTTTGGCCGCCTGAGCAATGAAATCTGGCGCGCCTACCGGCTGGTGGTCGACACCGGCATCCACGCCATGGGCTGGAGCCGGGAGAAGGCCATCAAGCTGCTTGAGGACAATACGGCATTGAGCGAGACGGAAGCCGCCGGCCAGATTGACCGTTATATTTCCTGGCCGGCGCAGGCGCTGTCCTACAAGATCGGCGAACTGAAGCTTCTGGAGCTGCGCTACCGGGCGGAAAAGGCGCTCGGCGAAGATTTCGACATCCGGGCGTTCCATGATGTAATCCTCGGCGACGGTTCCCTGCCGCTCAGCATGCTTGAGGAAATTGTCGACGAGTGGATCAAAAACCAGACTAAAAAATAGAAGGGGATATAGCATGAAAATGAAAACTGCATTTTCCGTCCTGTTGCTGGCTGGCGCCCTCGCCCTGCCCGCGGCAGCGGACGAGACAAAAGACTTCCATAAAATACTGGACGACAGCTGGGAACAGGCCCTGAAGGAATATCCGACTTTCGCCAGCGACCTGGGCGACAGGCGCTATAATGACCGGCTGACCACCGCCTCCCTCAAGGATCACGATCGTCGCAACACCTATGCGAAAAAGATCCTCGCCCGCCTCGACAAGATTGATGTGGACCAGCTGAGCGAGGAAGACCGGATCAATTACCAGCTGTTCCGCACCGAGGTGGAACGGGATCTTGAGGCCTTCAGCTTCAAAAGTTATCTGTTCAACATCACCAACCGGGGCGGCTGGCATATGAATTTCGCCCGCCTGCCCAGCCTGCTCAGTTTCACAAAAGAACAGGACTATCGGGATTATATTTCCCGGCTGAAGGATTATCCGCGCCTGAATGCGGAAAATATGGAGGTCATGAAAGAGGCGATCAAGCAGGGCTTCATCCATGCCTGTGCCTCCATGGAAGGCTATGAAACCTCCATTTCCAGCCATATTGTCAAAGACGCAGAGAAAAGCGCCCTCTATGCACCCTTTGCAAAAATGCCGGACAGCATTCCTGCCACGGCTCAGGAAAAGCTCCGCACTGAAGCCAAACAATCCATCATGGACAAGGTGGTCCCGGCTTTCCAGGCTTTCTATGAGTTCTATACGGAAGACTATGCGCCCAACTGCATGAAGGAAGTAGGCGCCCTGCACTGGCCAAACGGCAAGGCCTATTACGAACACCGGGTGCGCCAGTTCACTACCACCGACATGACGCCGCAGCAGGTTCACGACCGGGGCATGAGCGAGGTCAAACGGATCCGCAGCGAGATGATGGACATCATCAGGGAAGTGGAGTTTGACGGCGGCTTGCAGGAGTTTATCAATTTCCTGCGTACCGACCCGCAGTTCTATGCCAAGACACCTGAAGAACTGATCGGCAAGGCCAGCACCATCGCCAAGAAAATGGACGGGGAACTGCCCAAACTGTTCGGCCATCTGCCGCGCCAGCCTTACGGCATAGCGGTGATCCCGGCCGATATCGCGGAAAAAACCACAACCGCTTATTATATGCCAGGGGCACCGGACGGCAGCCGGGCGGGTTTTTACTTCGTCAACACCTCAAAACTGGACAGTCGTCCGCTCTATACCCTGGAATCCCTGACCCTGCATGAGGCGGTGCCGGGCCATCACCTGCAGATCGCGCTGGCCAGCGAAACCGACCTACCCAACTTCCGCCGGTATGGCGGTTATACGGTGTTTGTGGAAGGCTGGGGCCTCTATGCTGAACGGCTGGGCCTGGAAGTGGGTTTCTACCAGGATCCCTACAGCAGTTTCGGCCGCCTGAGTTACGAGATGTGGCGGGCCCTGCGCCTGGTGGTGGATACGGGCATGCATTATCTCGGCTGGACCCGCCAGCAGGCCATTGACTTCATGGCCGAAAATTCAGCCCTTAGCCTGCATAACATCACCGCCGAGGTGGATCGTTATATCACCTGGCCCGGTCAGGCGCTGGCCTACAAGACCGGCGAGCTGAAAATCCGGGAACTGCGCGCAAAGGCCGAGAAGGAACTGGGGGCGGACTTCGACCTCCGGGCGTTCCATGATGAAATCCTGCGCCACGGGGCAGTGCCACTGTCGGTGCTGGAAAATATCGTCACCGACTGGATCAAAAAGCGGAAAAGCTGATCCAAACTTAATCCCTCAAAGGCCCAGTTCGTTCCGCTGGGCCTTTGTCAGTTTACCCCTGATGATGTCATAGGCGTCGGTGATATGCAGGCGGATATCTTCGTCATTCATGGCTTCGGGTGTAGCAAGCTGCACCCATTTGGCCTTGGCGAGATAGGGCGCCGGGACAATGCCGTCCTTTTCGCACAAGACTTCATACGCCAGATCGGAACATTTGAAGCTGATTTTCTGCTCCTCGCCGTCCCCCCAGATGGAACAGACGGCAAAAATCCTGCCGCCCACCTTCCAGACCGAGCTGTTGCCCCACTGAACCACATTGTCGGTCGCCTTCAGCGTTCCGCAGAACTGGTCGAATTCATCACGTGTCATTTTTATTCCTTCAAAATTGAAGGGATTCTCCTGCAAAACGGGACTCGAAACAAGCATTATAAAATATCTATATTCAGGGAAGCACCGATTTCCCTTGACTTTGTGCACTGCAACGGCCATATGAAGCCCATGACCGCCGTGCTGACATGTGCACGGCCTTTTTTGTATCCGCCGTGAAAGCAGGAAATACCTGCCAGACCAGTCAAATTGTTATTGGGTATCATCGCGGAAGTTCGTCAGGCAACTGACATAATTGGCGCGAAAGGAATACCCGTGACCTCAACTACCCCATCGGCATTTGCCGACCTGGGCCTTGACGGCCCTTTGCTTAAGAATATTGCCCGCGAGGGTTTTGACACTCCTACACCGATTCAGACAAGTGCCATCCCCCTTCTTCTGGAAGGCCGGGACATGATCGGCCTGGCGCAGACAGGTGGCGGTAAAACCGCAGCCTTTGGCCTGCCGACCCTGTTTCGATTGAGTGAAACAGCCGCTCATCGCCGGCCAAACAGCCCGCGCGCCGTAATCCTGGCGCCGACCCGCGAACTGGCCAAACAGATTGCCGACAGCCTGCTGCCCTTTAACAAGGGACTTGGCCTGAGACAGACGGCCATCTTTGGTGGTGCGCCAATGGGCAAACAGATCGGCCTGCTGCGTCAGGGCGTTGATATCCTCGTCGCCACACCCGGCCGCCTGCTTGATCATAAAAAACGCGGTACCGTCAAATTTGACGATGTGGAAATTTTCATCCTTGATGAAGCCGACCGCATGCTCGACATGGGCTTTATCCATGATGTGAAGGATATCTCGGCAAGCCTGCCTGCCGAACACCAGACCATTCTGTTTTCCGCCACCATGACCCCCAATGTGAAAAAGCTGACCAGCCAGATCCTGACCAATCCCGCCTATGTGGAAATGCCTCAGGAAAGCGCCGTCGCCGACAATATCACTCACAAGGTTATGTTCCTGGACGGCAAAAACAAACGCGCCCTGCTGAACGCTGTGCTGGAACGGGAAAACCCCGGCCAGGCCATTATTTTCGCCAAGACCAAGGCCGGTGCTGACAAGCTCGCCCTTGCCCTGTCCGGCGACGAATATAACACCGCCTCCATTCATGGCGACAAGCACCAGTCCATGCGTGAAAAAATCCTGCGCCGGTTCCGCAGCGGATCCATCAGATTGCTGGTGGCCACCGATGTGGCGGCCCGCGGCATTGACGTGCCGGGTATTGACATGGTGATCAACTACGATCTGCCGATGGAACCTGAAAACTATGTTCACCGGGTTGGCCGGACCGGCCGTAACGGCGAAAGCGGACAGGCCATTTCCTTCTGCGACAGTCGGGACAAGGGCCTGCTGAATCAGATCGAAAGACAGATCGACCAGAAAATCGAAGTAGACCAGGATCACAAATTCCATGTAGAAGTCAGGGAAGAAAAATCATCCCGCGGCTACAAGGGACGTGGCGGTAACGGCGGCAAACCTGGACAGGGCAAACGCCCCGGACAGGGCAGAAGCTTCAAGGGTCCGAAGGGAGCGCCGCTGGAAAGCCGTCGCCGGAAACCTGACGGAAACAAGGGCACCGGCCCCAACAAGACTGGTGCAGCCAATGGAAAAAACAAATTTGTCAAATCCAGAAAACCGGCCGGCGCTTCAAGACGACAGGCTGCCTGAACAGTTTGATGCCATTATCATCGGGGCCGGCGCTGCCGGCCTCATGTGCGCCATAGAGGCAGGCAAGCGCGGCCGCCGGGTCCTGCTTCTGGACCATGCGAAGAAACCCGCCGAAAAAATCCGTATCTCCGGTGGCGGCCGATGTAATTTCACCAACATCCATGCCGCCCCGGAAAATTATATTTCCCAAAATCCCCGTTTCTGTGTGTCCGCCCTGCGCCGCTACCGGCCGCAGGATTTCATTGACCTTGTCGATCGTTACCAGATCAGATGGCATGAAAAAAACCTGGGCCAGCTATTCTGCGACAACAGCGCCAAAGACATCATCGACATGCTGCTCAGGGAATGTGACCTGACCGGTGTCACCCTGCTGACCGGTTGTGAAATCGAAGAGATCAGCAAAACCGGGGACCAGTTTTCCCTGACCACCTCCAAAGGATACTTTCACAGCACCAGCCTTGTGATCGCCAGCGGCGGTCCGTCAATCCCGAAAATGGGCGCCAGTTCCTTCGGTTATAAAATCGCCCGACAGTTCGGCCTCAATGTCATCGAGCCCCGGGCCGGACTGGTGCCGCTGACCTTTTCAGGGCCGCTGAAGGAAAAACTGGCAATCCTTGCCGGCGTTTCCGTCAACGCCGAAGTCCGTTTCGGAAAGACAACGTTCCGGGAAGCCCTGCTCTTTACCCACCGGGGCTTAAGCGGTCCGGCCATCCTGCAGATCTCCAGCTACTGGCGGGAGGGAGAGCCGGTCTGCATCAATATGCTGCCGGACACTGATATACTGGCCCTTCTCAAGGAAACCAAGGAAAGTTCTCCCCGGCTGGAACTGTCAACGGTTCTGGCCGATCACCTGCCGAAACGGCTCGCCCGCTTTATCTGTGAGGAAACTGGAATTGACGGCCGGCTCGCCGACCTGAGCCACAAGAAACTGGCGGAAGTCGCCACAATGATCAACGACTGGTCGGTCCTGCCCAATGGCACCGAAGGATATCGCACAGCGGAAGTCACCGTCGGCGGCGTCGATACGGACGAACTGTCGTCCAAAACCTTCGAGGCTAAAAAAGCCCAAGGGCTTTATTTTATCGGCGAAGTGGTCGATGTGACCGGCCATCTCGGCGGCTATAACTTCCAGTGGGCCTGGGCCTCGGGCCATGCCTGCGGCCAGACGGTCTAAATGCCGATCTGATTATTTCCCCACATCCATCGACCGGCGAAACAGCACCAGGCTGAGGCCGAAAAAGAAAATTCCCATGACGCCCACAATCAGGAATTCGGGCCAGACCACATCCAGGCCCGCATCCCTGAGCAGAATAGACTGTGAAAAGCTGACATAATGGCGGGACGGCAGGAAAAAGGTGATATTCTGCATCCAGTCAGGCTGGTTTTCCACCGGTGTCTTGCCGCCGGACAGGAGCATCATGGGCAGGATCATGAGGATGGTCAGAAGACCGAGCTGGGGCATGCTGCGGACAATGGTGCCGATAAACACCCCGAAGGCCGTGGCAAAAAACAGAAAAATGGTGGTGCCGCAAAGATAGAGCGGCACCGACCCCGCCACCGGCACCGAAAGAACTTCGCGAATCACCAGCAGAATGGCAAAAGTCACCCCGAGCAGAATGACCAGACCATTTGCCCAGACTTTGGACAGGACGATTTCCATGGGGGTGAGCGGCATCACCATCAGATGCTCGATAGTGCCGTGTTCCCGCTCCCGGATCAGGGCCGCCCCGGTCAGAATGACGGTCAGCATCACCACCTTGTCGATTACCGAGGCAAGGCTGGTGAACCACATTGAAATGGCGTTGGGATTGAAGGCCATATGACTGACCAGCTTGACCGGCGGCTTGATCCCTTCCGGCGTGCCAAGGACAAAATTTGCCACCTCGGCATTGATCAGTTCCTGCAGATAACCCGCCCCCTTGCCCGCCTGGTTCACGGCGGTGGCGTCCACATCCACAAGAATTTCCGAGTCCCGGCCCGCCAGGATATCCTGTTCGAAACCCTTGGGAATGTTAAGGACAAACATATAGTCGCCGTCATCCATTCCTTTCACTGCCTCCGGCGCGCTGACCAAAACCGGGGTCCGGAAAAAAGGTTTCGGTACTGCGTCCATGATTTGCTTGGACAGGCGGGACTGGTCCTCATCCACAACCGCAATGGAAGCATTATGAACCTGACCGGTAATGCCGGTGGCTTCCACATAGATTGCCAGGGTAAAGGAATAGATCACAAGGATCAGCAGCACCAGGTCCCGCTTCAGGCTGAACAGTTCCTTGACGCCGAGCCAGAAGATATGCCGAAGCTTGTTCATATCATTTCTCCTGCTTTTTCATGGCGATAACCGCCAGAAAAAGGAACACGGGTATATAAAGTGACAAACGAACCAGATCCGGCACCAGAGCCTCCAGCGACAGGGCCTTGGTAAAAGCCCCGACCCCCAGATGCAGGAATTTACCTGCCGGCCAGAGGTTTCCCATAAGTTCGGCCCGTCCCTCAAGGGTGGAAACGGGTTGTGTCAGACCGGAAAACTGGATCGTCGGCATGATCGCCAGAATGGCTGTGGCGAAAATGGCGGCGATCTGGCTGCGGACAAAAGCAGAAATCATCAGGCCGAACCCGGTCGTCACGGTCACATAGAGCAGGCTGCCGACAAGATAGGCCGCAAGGCTGCCCTTGATCGGCACCTGAAACATAAACAGCGCCATCATCAGCAGAAACAGGGCATTGATGTAAAAGATGATGATATAGGGCAACTGCTTGCCAAGCAGGAATTCAAGACGGGTGACCGGTGTCACATAGAAGTTATTGATGCTGCCCAGTTCCTTTTCCCGCACCACACTGACCGCCATGAGAATCGCCGGAATCATGAACAACAGTATGGTGGGAATGGCCGGCACCATGGCATATATGCTTTCAAATGACGGGTTATAACTGTAACGGATCACAATATCCACCGGCAGTTGCTGCAGCGGTTCGCCGGTTGTCCGGCGGCTGTAATCATCCAGATAGGCCCGGTGCAGCCCCTGGACATATCCCTTGATGGTTTCGGCCTGGTCCGGCATGGCCCCGTCGATCCATGCCGCCACTTCCGGCTTTTTGCCCTGACTGAGATTTCGACCGAAATCGGGCGGGATTTCCACCACCAGCGAGGCCTTGTTACCCTGCAGCAGAGCTTCCGCGTCCTGTGCACTGTAAATCCTGTCAACTTCCCGGAAATAGCGCGATCCACGGAACTGTTCCACATAGGCCCGGCTTTCCGGCGAATTATCCAGATCAAGCGCCGCATAGCGCAGATTATTCACATCAGAGGAAATGCCATAGCCGAACACGATATAGAGCAGGGCTGTCCCCCCGAAAGCAAAAGCCAGCCGGATCGGGTCCCGTATAATCTCCAGATATTCCCGGTAACTGTATGCCAGAAGACGCGACAGGCGGAAGAAACCCTGCTTCTTGGGCTGTACGGGTTCCGCCTCTGCTTCCACGCCCGCAATTTCCTCAATTTCTGGTGTCTGCTCCCCGACAGTTTCCCGGATATAGCCAATGAAGGCTTCCTCAAAATCCTCTGTATTTCTCGCCTGCATCAGGCGTTCCGGTGTATCACAGGCCAGCACCTTGCCATCATGCATCAGCGAGACCCGGTCGCAACGCAGGGCCTCGTTCATGAAATGAGTGGAGATAAAAATGGTCACATTGCGGTTTCGCGACAGGTCGACCAGAAGTTTCCAGAATTCGTCGCGGGCGATAGGATCCACGCCGGAAGTGGGTTCATCGAGGATCAGCATTTCCGGCTCGTGAATAACCGCCACCGCCAGGGACAGCCGCTGGCGCACACCAAGCGGCAGCGCCTCGGTCAGATCATCCAGATGCTTTTCCAGCGTGAAGCGGGCAACCAGGTCCTTTATACGTTCTTCAATTTCCCGATCCGGGAGATTGAACAGGCGGCCATGCAGCACCAGATTCTGGCGTACCGTCAGTTCCCGGTAAAGGGAAAAGGACTGGGACATATAGCCGACCCGTTCACGGGTCTTCATGTCTCCGCCGTTGACCCTGCTGCCGAAAAGGAAAGCTTCCCCTTCCGACGCCGGCAAAAGTCCGGTCAGCATTTTCATGGTGGTGGTCTTGCCGCAACCGTTGGAGCCGAGAAAACCGAAAATCTCCCCCCGTTCAATCTCGAAACTGACATCGCTGACGGCGGTAAAGTCCCCGAAACGACGGGTCAGATGACGGGCTTCGATCGCAACATCGCCATCCTTGCTGTCCAGCGGCGGGATCACCAGCTTTTGTTTACGGCTTTCCTCCAGTCCGGGAAGAAGCCGGACAAAGGTATCCTCCAGAGTATCGCAGCCGGTCTGTGTCTTCAGGTCGGAAGGCGTTCCGGCGGCCAGAACCTCGCCGTCATTCATGGCCACCAGCCAGTCGAAACGCTCAGCTTCGTCCATATAGGCGGTGGAAACCAAGACGCTCATACCCGGACTGGCCGCACGGATTTCATCAATCAGGAGCCAGAACTGTTGCCGACTGAGCGGATCCACACCGGTGGTCGGTTCATCCAGGATCAGAAGGGCCGGATCATGGACAAGGGCACAGCAGAGCCCCAGTTTCTGCTTCATGCCGCCGGACAACTTCCCGGCCGGACGGCGTTTAAACGGCAGCAGGCCGGTCGCCCGCAGTAACCGGTCGATGCGGCTGGTCCGTTCCTTTTTTGTCAGGCCGAACAGCCGGGCGAAAAACTGCAGGTTCTCGTGGATGCTGAGATCCATGTAAAGGTTTTTGCCCAACCCCTGCGGCATATAGGCGATATGGGGATAAACTTTGTTTCGGTGCTTTTCCGACGTCATATCCCCGTCCAGCACATTCACCGTTCCCTGTTGCAGCTTGCGGGCGCCTGACACCAGCCCCATCAGCGTGGATTTACCCACACCGTCCGGCCCGATCAGGCCCACCATGCAGCCGGCAGGAAGGGAAAGGGAAATATCCTTCAGGGCATATTTGCCGCCGTAACGGTGGTTGACCCCGGTCAGTTCAGCGACAAATGTTTCCGCTGTTCCGGTCACCGGCTAGTTCCCGGGCTGGGTCAGGTTGACTGCAAGCTCATCCGGCCAGGGAGTTTCCGCATTGAGCCGGACAAAGGCCTGGCCGCGCACCCCGGTTTTGACCCGATCAATATTTTGCGTGACCAGTTCACCCGGGATCGTCACCTTGATCCGAAACATCAGTTTTTCCCGTTCATCCCGGGTTTCCACCTGTTTCGGTGTAAACTGGGCCTCGGGTGAGACAAAGGTGACTACCGCCGGTATCACCCGGCCGGGAAGGGCATCTATCCTGATCCGGGCTTCGGCCCCGAATCTAACCCGGGCGGCCTCTGCAGAAGGCAGAAAAATTGTCATATAAATATCGCTCAGGTCTATCAGGGTCAGCACCTTGCCACCACCGGCCAGAACCTCGCCGTTTTCCGCCAGCCGGTATAATACCCGACCGGTGACCGGCGCCTTGAGCGTAGCCTCGTCGATCTGGATTTTGATGCGCCTGACCTCGGCCCGGGCTGAGGCGACGGCCTGCTCGGTGGTGCTCAGTCTGGCCCCTGCCGCCTGCAGCGCAGCGGCGGCAATATCACGGGTGCTGGTCTTCTGGTCGGCCTGTTGTTGTGAAACATGCCCTTTCTGAACAAGGGTCCGGGTACGTTCAAGCTCCTGTTCGGCAAATTTCAGCTCGCTTTCCCTCTGCCGGATGGTGGCCTGGGCTTCCCGCACACTTTCCTCGGCCTGGGCAATGGCCGCCCGGGCTTCCTCCAGCAGGGCCTCCTCCTCTGCGGTATCCATAACCGCAAGCACCCGTCCCTGTTCCACAAGGTCGCCTTCATTGGCATAAATTGCCACGATACGGCCACCGTATTTGGTTGCCACATCCACCTGGTCCGCTTCGATCCGGCCATTGCCGGAGGCAAAATCGATCAGAACACCTTCTTGCTGCGCCTGCCACCAGCGAACACCGCCGACAATCGCAGCCAGAATGATAATAAATATAACGATTTTCCTGATCACCGAACCGGTCATAAAAGACGTCTCCAACCCTGTTTATTGTGCAACTGCACAATTTAATCGATATTAGATATCTTCCCATGACACAAGTCAATCATCCAGCCCTTTTTTGGCCCTATTCATGGGTGAATATGCCGTTTTTCAGGAGGGATATAAATGGTCCAGCACATTGTATTAATTATGTTTCTGGCAACGCTCGGCGCCTGCACACGCGAGGCCGGAGAAGACATTGCCAGGAGTATCTGTGGTGGGTCCGGCAACTGCAGCTATCGCTGCCCGGACGGCACTGTGACCGATGCGGGTTTTCCCAGATGCCCGGTCAATGAACGGGATCTGTTGCCGCCGTCTAATGACAATGTGGGGCCGCCCAAATAAGATGGGCCGGCCTCAGGCCAGTTTGACCACCTGTTTGCCGAAATTTTCGCCTTTCAGCATACCAATAAAGGCGCGGGGCGCATTTTCCAGCCCTTCGGTCACTGATTCCCGGTATTTCAGTTTGCCTTCATTAACCCAGCCGGCAGCTTTTATCACATATTCCCCGCACAGGTCGGGACGGTCGGAAACGATAAAGCCCTGCATTTTCAGCCGGCGCTGGATCATCACCGCCATACCGCGTGGACCGGGCGTCATTTCCTTGTCATTGTAGGCGGAAATCATCCCACACAGGATGATCCGGCCGAAATCTTTCATCTGCCACAAGGCGGCCTCCATAATTTCCCCACCGACATTTTCAAAGTTGATGTCGATGCCTTCCGGACAGACCTCGCGCATTTTCTTGTAGACCGGACCGCAGGTCTTGTAGTTGAAGGCGGCATCAAAGCCCAACTCGTCAATCAGCCAGGCAACCTTGTCATCGTCGCCGGCGCAACCCACGACCCGCAAGCCCATGATCTTGCCCAACTGGCCGACCACGCTACCGACAGCGCCGGACGCCGCGGATACAAACAGGGTTTCACCTTTCTTGGGCTCACCGATGGACTTGAGCCCCACATAGGCGGTCATACCCGGCATGCCAAGAATCCCCAGATGCCAGGACAAAGGCGCCACGTCCGGGTCCACCTTCATCAGCCCCTCCCCATTGGAGACGGAGTAATTTTCCCAGCCCAGCATCCCGGAGACATGATCGCCGACGGCAAACTTGTCATTATGGCTCTCAACGACTTCGCCAACCACCCCGGCCTGCAGCACCTTGCCAATTTCAAAGGGCGGCACATAGGATTTGCCCTCGTTCATGCGGCCTCGCATATAAGGGTCGACCGACATGTATTTGTTTTTAACCAGGATTTCACCGGGGCCAGGCTCAGGCATATCTCCCGCCACATAGTCGAAATTCTCTTCACTGACCCAGCCGCTCGGCCGCGACTTCAAGATAATCTGGTAATTTTTTTCCGGCATGTCATTCTCCTATATATCTTCAAGATATGTTATTAACCAGATCAGCGCAAGACAGTTGACTTGCGACAGCTGATCCGTAAAGCTTTTCCCGATGGAATACACATTCAGTATAGCAGAGAATAGTGCCCCATGCGGCTCATATACTTCATAGTTCTGGCCTTTCTGGCTTTGATGCCTCTGTCATACGGCAACGACCTTGCCGGGAAAATCTGGGACGTTGGCAGACAGAAAATCATTTCAGAAAACGACCTCGAAAAAGAACTGAAAAACAGCCGTTTTGTCCTGCTTGGTGAAGTCCATGACAACAGACATCACCATGAACTTCAGGCCAAGCTGCTGGACCGCCTGACGGGCAGCGGCCGGGACAGGGCCGTTGTTTTTGAAATGGTGGAACGAAACAAACAAAACGCCTTTAAGATTTTCCGCAGCCGGTTCAATTCGGTTGGCCCGGCGGACACATCATTTCGCCGACATGATGCGAGTGGCCTGGAAATACTTCTGGACTGGCAGAACAGCGGTTGGCCCGACTGGAGCTGGTACAAGCCATTGTTTGATATTGCCATGCGGAACAATCTGCCCCTGGGGGCCGGGGGCCTGTCACGTTTTGACGTGGGTGCGGTTCACAAACAGGGACTGGCCGGCCTGTCGCCAGCCCTGCGGGAAAAACTGGCGCCCTGGCTGGCGGTCGAATGGCCTGACAGCCTGAATGAGCGCCTCCTTGCAGAAATCAGGCAGGGCCACTGTAATGCCTTGCCGGAAGACATCCTGCCCCCTTTCGTCCTGATCCAGCGCCTGCGCGATGCCTCCCTGGGCCAGAGCCTCACCGAGCAGGCGGCCAATGTTGCCAGCCATGCGGCCATTCTGATCGCCGGCAACGGCCATGTGCGCAATGACATGGCCGTCCCCTATTATCTTCGGAAAATGAATATTGGCGGCAGCATCGCCACTGTCGGTTTCATTGAAGTGACACCCGGCTCCAGTCAACCAACGGACTATGCCGCACAATATGGCTTGAAAAAACTGCCTTATGATTTTGTCTGGTTCACCGAAGTCGCAAAACGGGAGGACCCCTGCGAGTTATTCCGGCAAAACAACAAATGAACTGACTTTGACTATAGCGTGGGATTATAGGGCGGATACGGCAACCTGATCGACGGAGGGCCCGGCAATCTCGATTCGTCCGCGACCGTTTTTCTTCGCCTGGTAAAGCGCTCCGTCCGCAACCTTGATTAATCCTTCCGCGGTCAACGCATGGTCCGGATACAAGGCTACTCCCATACTGGTGCCGACCTCCAGCATCACACCGTCAATTTCATGGGGACTGGATATTTTTTTCAAGATTCGGTTCAGGGGAGCAAGCACTTCCTCTATCTGGCATATTTCGTCAAACATGATGGCGAATTCGTCACCCCCAAAACGGGCGACAAGATCATCGTCCCGCACACTGGCGGCAAAGATGCCTGCGACTTTTTCCAGGAGAGCATCACCCATGGGGTGGCCATGGGTATCATTGACCATTTTAAATTTATCAAGATCAAGCATCACCACTGCAAACGGCCCGTCGTTCCTGCGGCTTTGATGAAGCCGGCCCTGCAGCTTCTCGGTAAAATGAGCCCGGTTGGAAAGCCCGGTCACACCATCAAAATGCGCCATGCGGCGCATAACCTGTTCAGCCTTTTTACGTTCGGAAATATCTGCATAAGTAGCCACAAAACTGCCGTCAGCCATCATGGTTCTGAAAACTTCCAGCGTCCGTCCGTCTACCATCTCACGTTCATAATGGGTTACTTCATCAGGAAGGGCTGTTTCCGGCAAGTCATCAGAGAGTTTGTATTTCCCGACAAGAGACTGGTCCGGAATATAAAGGCGCGCGTCGCTGAGGCTCCAGCTGAGCTGGGCGAATGTAACGTCAGGACTGATCGCCCCGGAGGCAAGACCAAGCAATGGTGCCATCTTGCTGTTCCACTTCAGCATTTCCCCATCTGCGGAGACTGCACACACAGCCTGGGGCATATTTTCCATCACCGCCAGCAACAGGCTGTTGTTGGCTTCCGCTTCTTCCCGGGCCAGGAAATTTTCTTCCGCCAGACCAATATTCTCCTCGGCAATTTTCTGCATGACGGATTTTTCCGCCGCGAGGGCATCCCGGCTGGCCCGAAGTTCCAGGCCCGCTTCTTCCAGCTCTTCCTGTAACCTGGCGTTTTTCCCGGACAGGCTATTGAGCAGATAAGCCATTAATATTCCCAGTAAAATGGCGCCGGATCCGGCAATAATTGCGGCGCCCGCGTCAAGAAACATTATTCCTGTTCCAAGTGAGGAAAATAACAGAAAACAGAGGAACGTATATGTAAGTATGGTGCTCTTTTCGTACTTCATTACCTGCCCTGAAAGCTAGAGTATGTAAAGGATATGAGCTATTTATAAACAAAGTCTTGATAGATAAATTTGTAACTAAAAAGTTGCGCCTTCACCACCGGCCACCGACCCCAAACATACTGATCCGTCAGGGAGATTCTCCGGGGAAAAAAATTCGTTCTAATCTGCACCAATATGGAAATGACACCGATTGAGGTTTAGTTTGAACTCCCTCCCTGATCTGATACAGTTTGGAATCAATACAAAGCTCTCTTGATAACAACCAGAACCACGGGGATATCTAATGAAAAAAACTTCCAGCTTTATATTCGGAATGGCCATGTTGGCCTCGACCGCCTTTGCCGGGGATGATTTATCATCCGCCATATCCAGCGACTATGACAAACATTTGAAGGATCTGTTCGTTCATTTCCACCAGAACCCGGAACTGAGCCTGACAGAATCCAAAACCGCCGCCCGCCTTGCAAAGGAATTGCGGGCCGAAGGATTTAAAGTGACTGAAGGCGTCGGCGGTACCGGCATCGTGGCCATCATGAAAAACGGCGACGGCCCCCTTGTCATGATGCGGGCCGATATGGACGGTCTGCCGGTTGAGGAAAAATCCGGCCTTCCCTATGCCTCCAAGGCAAAACAGAAAGACCCGATCACCGGCAATATGGTCCCCGTGATGCATGCCTGCGGCCATGACGTTCATGTCACCAGCCTGGTCGGCACGGCACGGCAGATGAACGCCATGAAAGACAAATGGTCCGGCACCCTGATGCTGATCGGCCAGCCGGCGGAGGAACGGATCATGGGCGCCAAGGCCATGATGGAAGATAACCTCTGGGAACGCTTCGGCAAACCGGATTACGCCCTCGCCTTCCATGTTTCCTCCAATGACGAGGCCGGAATCATCAATGTGAGCGAAGGATCGCCCTATGCCGGATCGGACAGTGTCGACATTATTGTCCATGGTATCGGCGCCCACGGGGCCCATCCCCATGCCGGCAAGGATCCGGTTCTGATCGGCAGCCAGATTGTGGTCGCCCTGCAGACCCTGGTATCCCGTGAACTGCCGCCCCGCTGGCCGGGTGTGGTGACCGTCGGTTCTTTCCATGCCGGCACCAAACATAATATCATTTCCGACCGTGCGCATCTGCAGATCACCGTTCGCAATACCAGCCCGGAAACCCGCAAGCTTCTGCTGGACGGCATCAAACGCATTGCCGTCAATATCGGCCGGGCGAACGGCCTGCCGGAAGACAAACTGCCGGAAGTTATCTATTCCAAGGAAAGCACCCCGCCAACCATGAATGACGGCCCGCTTGCCAAACACCTGAAAGAAGTCTGGAGCGAGAAGATGGGCAAAGACGCCGTAGTCGATATTCCGACCAAAGGTATGGGGGCAGAGGATTTCCCCTTCTTTACCACGGACCCGGCCATCAGAAGTGTCTATTTCTCCATCGGCGGCACTCCCAAAGAGGCGTTTGAAAAGGCAAAGGCAGGCGGCCCGGCTGTCCCCAGCCATCACTCGCCGCTGTTCAAGATTTCCCCGGAACCGGCTGTGACCAAAGGGGTGGAAGCGACAGTCTATGCCCTGCTGGACCTGATGGCCAAAAAATAACTTTATCCAGATATCCAGACCCTCTCCTGTCCCGACAGGGGAGGGTTTTCTATTGAGGCTCAGGCTTCGTCGATAACCAGGAAATGAAGGTGGGCCTTGGCGATGGGTTTTTCCCGGTCTTCCTGCCAGGCCACCACATGCAGGTTGGCAAAGCGCCGCCCCATGCGCACGACTTCCGCCTCGGCAAAAACATCCTGTGGCTTGCCGCTTCTCAGGTAATCAATATTCATATCCACCGTCTTCGGGCTTCTGGTCATCTCCAGATCCCAGATCAGTTGACAATAGGCCGCGACTTCCATCATGCCGGCGATGGTGCCACCATGCAGCGCCGGCGGCATCGGTGAGCCGACAAGGTCGTTGTCAAATTTCATGATCGTATTCAGCTGCCCGTTCTCGCGCCGGAGAACCAGGTGAAGCAATTCGCCGTAACAGCCGTCCTGCACCTGATACTCAAAGCTATTCCGGGACAGCAGGGGTTTGAGGTCATTGATGATCATGACCACGCCCCGGCATCAAAGTCTGAAATGGAAAAGGCCGCAATGGACTGTGCCACCGGCCGGGCGGGATCTTCACACCAGGCCTCGCCGCGCACAAACGCCACTTCCCGGGTGAGGCGAATACATTCCGTGCGGGCATAAACCGAACTGAAGGGCGTACAGGACCGCAAAAAATCCATGCGCAGGTCCAGCGTAGCCAAAGCACACATTTCCCTCTTTTTATGAACCACCGCCATGCCGAGCGCTGTGTCCAGCAGGGTGGTGACCGCACCGTTGGCGATTATACCGCTGCCTTCCCGGGCCGCTATCATATCACTGTAAGTCAATTCGGACAGAACCGCATCCGCATCGGTTCCGAGTATTTTGATCCCAATCCGTCCCGCATGGGGAATGAAGGAAATGATCTGAGTGATATCTATGCCCGTGATATCCACGTTTAGGTCACCTTCTATCCATTGTCGGCAGGTGTCCAGGGCTTGGCGACAAAGCCGCCCTCCTGTCCCAATATCCTGAAGATAGCAATTTGCAGGCTTTCTGCAATAAGATTGCTGCGATTGACAAATTGTTCCGCCTGATCCGGCTCATAAAGTTCCCGGGCCGTGGCATGAAACAGGTCGAGCCAGTGGGAAAAATGATCCCGGCTGATGCCTTTGATACCTACATGGGGCGGAACAGGCCGGCCGTCATATCCGCCGGTCTTCAGCATCACATTGGCCCAGAAGGCATACATTTTCGGCAGATGCTGGTCCCAGCGGTCACCGATTTTCTCGTCGAAGATCGGGCCAAGGAAATCATCCTTGCGGATCTTGCCATAGAAGGTGTCCACAAGGATCTTGATATTTTCAGGTGTGATTTCGGAAAAAGCCATCAGGAAAGTCCGGCATAGGCCCGGGCGATGGATTTTATTTTCTCGTCCATGGCAAAAAGGCCGTTGGTGCGCATGGGGGAAAGATGCTTTTCCAGGCCAAGCTGGTTAAGAACTGCCCGGGCGTCGGTCTGGATAATCTCGGCCGGGCTTTTGCCGGAATAGATCATCAGCATCAGGGCGACAAGCCCGCGCACGATATGGGCATCGCTTTCGCCCCGGAAAATCACTTTTCCATCCTCGAGCTGATGAACAAGCCAGACCCGACTCGTACAGCCATGCACCCGGTTTTCCTCGGTCTTTTCCTCATCAGAAAGTTCCGGCAGGTCGCGCCCGAGGTCAATGATATATTTGTATCTGTCTTCCCAGTCTTCCAGAAACTCGAAGGTTTCAATGACTTCGTTCATATCCATAATTGACGCTACCCTGATTTATTCTGTTTGGCAGACTTCCGGACCAGATAGATATAAAATCCACTCTCCTCGGTCTGCTGTTCCAGTGCATGGCCGGCCTGATGACAGAAATGCGGTATATCCAGAAGTGTCATTTCATCAGTCGCCCTGACCCTGATATAGGAAGACGGGGCGCTGATTTCCAGCATTTTTCGAAGACGCAGAACCGGGATCGGGCATTTATGGCCCGATACATCAAGTTCCCTGATCTTTCTTTTTTCCTCGCTCATCGCGAATCCCTGCTGTCCACGGCCGGTCACAAACATTTATATTGTTCGAAGCCGATTTAGCATTTAGTTTATCGACTGGCAAAATAAATCAAACCGATTGTATATGGAACAGACCCCCGGAATAGTCCTGCAGGCCATAAAACTTATTTTTTCCACCGACAGTGCGGTCTGGGAAATTGTGGCGTTAAGCCTTTATGTGAGCCTCACTGCCCTGCTGCTGGCGGCCCTGATTGGCCTGCCCCTGGGCGCCGTGCTGGCATTAAAACGTTTTCCCGGGAATACCCTGCTCAATGTGGTGCTCAATACTTTTATGGGCCTGCCGCCTGTGGTTGTCGGGCTTTTGGTTTATATGATGCTGTCACGCAGCGGACCGCTGGGCCTGCTCGGGCTTCTCTATACACCCGGCGCCATGATTGTCGCCCAGACCCTTTTGATCCTGCCGATCATCGCCGCCCTGAGCCGCCAGGTGCTGTCCGATTACAATAGGGAATATGATGAACTGTTCCGCTCCTGGGGCCTTGGATTTGGCCAGAGCTGCCTGACCCTGATCCGGGAAAGCCGCCTCAGCCTGATGACCGTCATGCTGGCAGGGTTCGGCCGCGCCATTGCAGAAGTCGGGGCCGTGATGATCGTCGGCGGCAATATTGAGCATTATACCCGCACCATGACCACCACCATCCAGATGGAAGTCACCAAAGGCAATCTGGAACTGGCCATGGCCCTTGGTATTGTCCTGCTGCTCATTGCCCTGGGGGCCAATTTCCTCCTGCACTGGATCAGGATTCTGAACCGGGTTCATATGGGAGGCGACAGATAAATGAAATCCCTTCTCCCCCTGAGGCTCGAAAAAATATATTACCGTCCCGCCGGCAACGACGTTCTGAAAAATATCTCGCTGACCCTGGAAAAAGACAAGATTACCATCCTGCTCGGCCCCAACGGCGCCGGCAAAAGCAGCCTTTTGAAAATCTGCCACGGCCTGGCATTTCCGTCTTCCGGCACCCTGAAATGGGCCTCTGAGGAGTCTGTGGGCAGACGGCAGACCATGATTTTCACAACGCCCGTACTGCTGCGGCGAACTGTCGGGCAGAATTTATCCTATGTCCTGGATCATGCCGGAATCGACCGAACACAAGGAGGCAGCCTCATTCAAGAGATGCTTGGAAAATTCGGCCTGCTGAACCTTATCGATCGTCCCGCGCGCAGCCTGTCTACCGGAGAGCAGCAGAAAATCAGCATGATCCGGGCTTTTCTCCTGTCACCGGAAGTCATATTCCTTGATGAACCCACCGCCCATCTCGATCCTCATGCTACGGCTTTCCTAGAAAAAATGATGCAGGAATTTCACCACAAAGGGACAAGCCTTGTCATGACCACGCATGACCTGATGCAGGCCCGGCGCCTGGCAGACAATGTCATTTTCATGCAGGACGGACACATTGTGGAAGCCGCCCCGGCCACAGATTTCTTCAGCAATCCCAGGGAACAGGCCAGCCGTGATTTTCTTGAAGGCAAAATTTCATGACCCGAACGCCCATTGTCCTTGCCCTCGTAATGATCGCCCTGTCTACTTTCCCGGTTCAGTCTAAACCTCTCCTTCTGATGGCAACGACCACAACCGAAAATTCGGGTTTTCTGGAATATATCGTACAGAAAATAGAGAAAAACACCGGCGTTGACCTGGTCTATGTGGCCTATGGCACCGGAAAAGTGCTGCGGTCCGCCCGCGACGGCAATGCGGACCTCGTATTTGTCCATGACCCGGCAAGTGAAAAAACTTTTATCGAGCAGGGTTACGCCCTCGCCCGTTATCCGGTGATGAAAAACCAATTTGTCATCGTCGGCCCGAACAAGGACCCTGCCCGGATTTCGGCGGCAACCTCACCGGAGGAAGCCTTCCGGAGGATCGAAAACACCGGCTCTCTTTTCATTTCCCGCGGTGATGAAAGCGGCACCCATAAGGCAGAGCAGAGAATATGGCTCAAGCTCAAAACAGACCGGCAACAGCCCTACCCCAAATGGTATCTGAAAAGCGGCAGCGGCATGGGACGCACCCTGAATATTGCCGTGGAGAAGCAGGCCTACACGCTGGTGGACAATGCCACCTGGGCGGCCTTTCGCAATAAACAGAATTTCACCATCCTGTATAGCGGCGGCAAGGAACTGGAGAATATATACAGTTTTCTGACCCTGCCCGGACCCTCCCGGGACCCTGAAAAACGAGACCGGCTTAACGCCGTGATGAACTGGGTATTGTCAGACAATTTCAGCCTGGCTGTAATCGAATTTTCCGTTACAAATCAACACGTTTACACCCCTCTGGCAAAATAGGTTGCTATTCAACGATCTGCTTTTCGTTAACTACAAATTAAACCTGTTCACCTACACTCGCCAAGATCGCAGATCAGGGATTAGTAGTAAGTATGAATGGTGACATATTGCCGATAAATAAAAAAACAGCTGCTTCAGCAGCAGGCGATATTCAGTTTTTGCTCGAGGGGCTGCCACAGGGGGTTGCCTTTTTCGACCACGCGTTACGGTTGGAGACCTGGAACAAAAAATTTCTGAATATTCTCGACACACCGGAAAATTTCCTCCGGCAGGCAAGATGTCTGCGCGATTTTCTTTCCCTGACAGTATCTGAATCCCCTGACCATGCAAACAGCATCAGCAGCCGGATCATTGACGAAATGAAACAGGCTGACCTGGCCGGCGATCTGTTCCCGGTGTCTTTCGAACAACTCCTGCCCAGCGGAAAATATATTGAAGTCAGAGGTGAACCGGTCCCCGGAGCCGGATATAGCCTGACTCTGACGGACATCACTGCCCGCAAGGAAGCGGAAGGTTCCAAACATGACAACCTGCGTGAAATGTCTGATCAACTGGAAGAAATACGTGGCGATCGACACACAGTGGAGCAGCAGGCGTCGGACGCCCTGCAACTGGCCGAAGAGCTCGCGCTTGCACAGAATGAAGCTGAAGAATCTGCCCGACGCATCCAGGCGATCCTGGACGCCATGGCAGACGGCCTCCTGACTGTCGACCGGAACGCCTGTATCGTCACCGCCAATCATGCCGTCGAGGAAATGTTCGGCTATTCCCTTGACGAGATCGTCGGGCAAAGTCTTTTGTTCCTGCTAAATTCCACCTTCTTTATGGATCAGGAGGGCCTGGTCAGCTATTTCGATTCCATCGAAAAAGACAAAAAAGAATATAAGCGCAAAGAAACAGGATATCGTAAAAACGGTACCCATTTCCCCATTGAGCTGAGCATTCGCGAAGTTGAATTCAGCGACCAGAGGCAGTTTACGGTTCTGGTGCGGGATGTTTCCGAAAGATTTGAAGCGGAAACCCTGATCCGGAAAATGGCCATGCATGACAGCCTGACCGGCCTGGCCAACAGAAACCTGCTTCAGCAACGGCTGGACGAAGCCCTGAAAATGGCGAAACGACTTGGCCGGAAAGTCTCGGTCATGTTCCTCGATCTGGATATGTTCAAACCGGTCAACGATCTTTACGGCCACGGCACCGGTGACAAACTGTTGCGGATCGTTGCCGAACGGCTGACGGAATGCGCCCGCGAAGTGGACACAGTGGCCCGGCTGGGCGGCGATGAATTCGCCATCGTCTTCACCAATCTGGATGACGAGTCCGTTGTCACCAGAATTGCCAAGCGTATTCTCGACAGTATCCAGAAACCGATTGAAATTGACGACAAAATCCATCAGGTCGGCACCAGCATCGGCATCAGTTTCTTTCCTCATGATTCCCGCAATCCGGACGAACTGATCCGCATGGCGGATGTCGCCTTGTATCAGGCCAAGGATAATGGTCGACGACTGTACCGGATATATGATTCCCAGATGGACGCTTCTGCCAAGGCGGAAAAGGAAATCGAGATGGACCTGAGCCGGGCCATCGAAAATAATGAGATGAGTCTGCATTTTCAGCCTCAGCTGGACACTATCGACAACAGCATTGTCGGGGCGGAAGCCCTGGTCCGCTGGCACCACCCGGTGCGCGGCACTGTGCCGCCGTACCATTTTATTCCTATTGCCGAACACTGCGGAGAAATCATCCCGATCGGCCAGTGGATCATGGAAACGGCCTGCCGACAGGCCCGGGAATGGCAGGAAAAGGGTCTGCCCTCATTCAGGGTTTGTGTCAATATTTCCGCCAAGCAGTTTCATCTTCGGGATTTCACCGAGAAGGTGGAAGAGGCTCTGGAAGAATCCGGTCTGGCACCGCAATGGCTTGAACTTGAAATTACCGAAGGCATGGTGATTGCCGATCAGGACAGCATCATTCCAAAACTGGAAAAGCTGGCCAGCCTGGGCGTGACACTCGCTATCGACGATTTCGGCACCGGGTACAGCTCGCTGGCTTACCTGAAGAAATTTTCCGTCCATCAACTGAAAATCGATCAGTCTTTCATCCGTGACATCACGGAAGACCATGACGATGCCGCCATAACCGACGCCGTAATCCGCCTCGGTCACAGCCTTGGCCTGACGGTGGTTGCCGAAGGCGTTGAAACAGAAGAACATGTACAGCTCTTGCGCCAGAAAGGCTGCGACGTGCTGCAGGGTTATCATTTCAGCGAACCGCTGCCGTCAGAGCAGTTTGAAGAATGGGTGCATGCCCATATCAACAGGGTGACGGACTGAGGCCTCTCCGCTCTAGCCCGAGGGACAATCCGCTTCCGCCCGGTTCATGGTGAATGAACCGTCTTTTTTCCGGTATTTGATCACCTGGGTGGTTTTGGCGCCCGGTATTTTCGTCTGATACTGCTGACACCCTGTTTTATCCATCCCTGCCGGAACCTGAAACACCCCTGCGGACGTCTCGATGGTGCCGGCCGGCCATTGCGGGGCGGCAGCCATCCGGGGAAATCCGTTACCTTCTGCACAGGCAGGTAAAAACAACAGCAATATGACAATCGTAAAATATTTCATATGTTACCTCAGAAACCGGAAGACAGCCTGAACAGGACCGATGATATATCGCCTGCCGTGCTGCTGTGACCCGGATTGATCTGGTGCAGCAGGTTCATGCGCAGGGAAGCGCCGAAAAAGTTCGCCATCTCCACCGCAAGTTCAATATCCACTTCGCGCCCGTCCGGGGCAAGCGACACCTGCCGGCTGGCAAAGTCAAGTGTGTCATTGACGTAATCCCGGCCTGCCACATAGCTCACATCAGCCTGTCCGTTTTCTACCCGCAACGGCTGGCTTACGGCGAGGCTGATCTGTTCCCCCCAGCCGGCCAGATCACGTCCTTTCAATCCAAGCGAGAAACTGCGGGAGACCAGCCTGTCCATGTTGCCCAGCAAACTGGCGGAGGTGGCCTCGACAGTGGTCAGGCCATAGGACAGGTTGCCGAAGAGGCTGAGGCCGCGCGACAGGGTATAGTCAAAGCGCAGGGTACCGAACAGGCTGCTGGCGCCGTCGCCTATTTTCAGGGCCCCGTCGGACAGGCTGCCCAGCACCGTGCCGCGCTCGTGCAGCATACCCAGATCAAAGCCGGCTGTCAGGTAGGGGGAGAGATCATGCTCAAGCTCACCGAGAAACAGGCTGCTTTCGGTTTCGAGGCCAAGGTCATCATAATTCCTCTGGCCCTGCCCCATGGACATTCTCAGGCGTGTTCCCTGTTCCAGCGGCAGACCGACCAAAGCCGTCTCGCTGTTGTCCCGCAGCATCAGCGACAGGAAATCCCCCTTGCCGATGGTCAGGAAATCATCATGGTTGTAGTCCGAGGTGATTTCCGCCACCGTCAACCCGCGGGCCAGACTGAACTGCGCACCCCCTTCCAGTTCCTGACGGAAGGAAAAACGCAGGTCGCGGACCCGTTTTTCCGCTGAATTCAGGTTGCTGAAATAAAGCTCGTCAATTTCCCGAAACCTGTCTTCTTCCTTCCAGGAAAAATTGATTGCTGCCGTCGGGGACAGCGACAGGGTCGCATCACGCGCCTGCAGGCTGCTGTCCACAATAGTGGCAAGATCGGGACCTGACGTATTGAGGTGGATATTGCTGCCGAGATCAATGCTGAAGGACCGGTTGTACCCGTCCAGCATCATGCTGGAGGACAGGGCGCCCGCCACGGCGGACAGGCTGCCGAAAGCGCCGGGTTCGTAGATGACGGTATTGTCCGTCGACAGGATGACCACGTCGCCGGCTGTCGTCTGTACCGCCAGAGATGTAGTGCCCTGCGGCGCAAAGGCAGCCGTCAGATTGACCAGGCCGGAGCCGTATATTTCATCCAGACCGGGATCGCCGAGATCGGTGGCGGTGGAATAGAGCAGTTCGGCCACTTCCTGTCCGGTCAGGTTTGGAAAGGCCTCGAACAACAAGGCTGCCGCCCCGGCAATATGGGGGGCGGAGAAGGAGGTGCCGGAATAAGCCCATATAAATTCTTCATCGATATCTACCGCGGGAACTTCTTCTCCTGCCGCGACCAGAAAGACTTCCTGGGCGATCGTCCCCGCTTTGTAACTGAAATAGCTAATCTCATTAAATTTATCAACCGATCCGGCGATGATAATCTGGCCGTTGGCCCAGCTTTCCAAAGCGTCCAATGCTGATGCTTCCGGTTCATCGCCGGTGCCAGGCGGTGCGGCATCTTCAATATTCCCGGCCGACACCACGATCACCACGCCGGCCTCCACCGCGTCCCGCAGGGCATTTTGCAACTTGTCATTATTCCGTGCATCACCGCCAAGGCTGATATTGATGACACTGGCCCCCTGCGCCACAGCGTAATCCACTGCATCGGCAATGTCGTTGTCATAGAACTCACAATCATCCGGGCTGCCGCAGGTGCCGGGATCGGCGGCATTGATCGCCAGAATTGTTGAATTATAGGCCACGCCATGCACCCAGGTGCTGTTTTTCACCGCAGCAATCACCCCGGCGACTGCGGTGCCGTGACCGTCCACATCTTCCACGTCTTCATAGCTGTTGGTAAAAATACTGATGCTGTCGGGGCTGATATTACCAACCAGCTCCGGATTGTCCGTGTCGATCCCTGAATCGATGACCGCCACGGTAATACCTTCACCCGTGATGCCTTCCTCATAGGCGGCAATGGCCCCCATCTGGTCAAGGCCATAGTTCAGCCGATATTCAGACGTGTTATAATTGACAACCGGGGCCACCGGCACGGGAGTTGACGTCGTCGGTGTCGGAGACGTTACCAGTCCTCCGCCCCCCCCTGATCCGCCGCAACCGGCAACAAAAAACGCCAGTGAAACGGGAACAAATAAACCCTTCATTTTAATCATATGCAACTGCCCAGTCACCCTTCGGGATTGCCCTAAAACGCTAGTTTCACCAATGGATGAGAGTTTACTCAACCGACCTTACCCAAATATTAACACCCTGCCCCCTCGGCCCTGACGGATCAACTGTCAGGCACGTCCTCGTCTTCATCATCAAACTCCTCCCGGTTCAGATTGCGGCGATAGATGAAATCAAAAACCGTCTCCCACTCCTCGCTGCCTTGCTTGCGGCGTTCGGACAGATTATAGATCGTCCCGTCCTTGTTCGGGGTCCAGCTCATGCGATAGTCATATCCGCCGACCGGCTGATCCGAGGACAGGACAAAGGACTTATCCTGCGGGCCGCCCTTGAGGATTTGCGAGCCGGCCTGGTTATCGACCCAGAACTGCACCCACCGGGAGCCATCAAAGGCGGTCAGGCTCTTGCCGTTCATGCGGAAAGGAACATTGGGGGAGGAGAAATGATCGTCCAGCGAAATCCAGCTTTGCTGCAGGGCGCACCCGGCCAGGGTACGGCTGACCCGGTCATAGCCGGCAAGCTTGCCGCTGTCCCGGTGATAGACCAGCCATTCCCCGACCCAGAAATCGAAAATCCTGAAGACCGGATGAGAACAGGGCACCACCGGTTTTTTGCTGTCCGCCGCCTGCCCTTGCTGCGCTCCCGCCAGAAGCAACACAAACACCATTCCCAATAGCCGGTAATTCTTCATACAGAATATCTCCCTGTTACGGTTTCAGCTTATCTGTACGCAGCATAATGGCAACACAATAAAAAGCCAATTGCTTCCGCTTCAGGTTTTTCTATGATCAGGACATGATTTGCATATTCCCGACACGGAGACTCCCCTGAATGTCGCCGGATGACCTTTACTGGCAGGAGGACGGCACACCCGCCTCGCGACGGTTCAATGATATCTATTACAGTCCGGAAAACGGACTGGAGGAAAGCCGTCATGTATTTCTGGAAGGCACCGGCGCGCCCGGCATCTGGAAAAACCGGAACCAGTTCAGCATCGGCGAGACCGGCTTCGGCACCGGCCTGAATTTCCTGCTTTCGGTCCGGGAATGGCGGGCGACAGCGCCAAAAGGCGCCCATCTGTTTTATCTGTCCGTCGAAAAATACCCGCTTGCCCCCAACGATATCCGCAAGGCGATTTCCCGGTGGCCGGAACTGTCCCGGGAACTTGACGAACTGCTCGACATCTATCCGGAACCCATCGAAGGGTTTCACCAGCGTTCCCTCTTTGACGGTCGGGTAACCCTGTTGCTGCTGTTCGGTGATGCCGCCGACATGCTGTCCCGCTGCGCCCGCCGTCCCCTGGATGCCTGGTATCTGGACGGTTTTGCCCCGCGCCGCAACGCGGACATGTGGAAAGATGAACTTTTTGAGCAGCTGGCCAGATTGAGCGCTCCCGGCACCCGCATTGCCACCTTTACCGCCGCGGGATTTGTCCGCCGGGGACTGGAACAGGCAGGTTTTGCCCTTCAAAAGACACCCGGTTTCGGTCGCAAGCGGGAATGCCTGAAAGGTCAGTTCACCGATGCCGCCGTGACGTCAAAACCGGTCAGGGACGAGCCCTGGTACAGGTTGCCGGCCGCACTGCCCCGGAACAATCATATCGCCATCCTCGGCGCCGGCATTGCCGGCATGATGACCGGCTGGCATCTTTCCCGGGCCGGTTACCGGGTCACAGTGATCGACCGCCGGGACGCCCCCATGCAGGAAACCTCCGGCAATCCGGCTGCCATCCTTGATCCCTTCCTCAGCATAGACGACGGCCGGGAAGGCCGCTTTCACCGTCATGCCCTGCTGTATGCCCTGAAGTTTTACCACGACCTTCCTGATGGCATATTCCATGCCTGCGGGCTGGAACGGCGGGCATCGTCAGCCAGGGAACAGGATCGATTCGACCGGATCATGGAAACCACTCCCCTGCCGGACCACATCCTGCAGCAGAGGGAAGACGGCAGCCTTTATTTTCCTTCTCTCGGTTACCTGCTGCCGGAAAAGCTGTGTGAGTTTCTCAGGCAGGATCTGGACTTCAGGGGCGGCGTGCAGGTAGAGAAAATTGAGCAACGAGAGGACAAATGGCATTTTCCTGATGCAGCAGGAGACTCCCTGCAAGCCGCCGATGCGGTGATCCTGACCGCCCCGTCCCTGATCCGGAAGTTGAGCCAGACGTCCCACCTGCCGCTGGATGCCCTGAGCGGCCAGATCAGCTGGTTCCGCACTCCTGCCTCGACACCGGATCATATTGTCACCGAAGAAGGTTATGTGATCCCACCGCTGGATCTGAATGGCGAAAAAGTCACCATTGCCGGAGCAAGCTTCCAGCCGGTGGATGATCCGGACAGTATCCTGCCGCTGACCGGCCGGGAACATAAGGAAAACCGGGAAAGGGCCGCCGTCCTGTTGCCGGAACTCGGTCAGGCCGACCTGTTGGGGGGACGTAGCGCCATCCGCTGGTTCAGCCCCAACCATCTGCCCTATGCGGGTCCCGTGCCGGACGCGGACTTTTACCTGCAGGAATATGAGCCTCTGCGGCATGGTCCGCGCCACCGCCCGCTCCCCGGCGCCCGCTATCACCCGAATATATTTATGCTGAGCGCCCTTGGCGCCCGGGGTTTTCTGACCTCGCCCCTTTTGGCCCAGCATCTTGCCAGCCTGATCATCGGAACCGTTCCGCCTCTGGAACAATATATCACCAATGCCCTGCATCCGGGCCGGTTCCTGATCCGAAAGCTGGTCAAAGGACGATAACACCCACAAGTTCCTTTGACTCGGGCCCGTCATAAAAATATGATGACCTGAAAACTGTCAGCAAATATTCAAGGGATGATCATGTCTGAAATAATCACACATCCGGTTCCAGAAGAAGTGGCCGCCCGGGCCCACATCACCACCGACCAGTATCAGGAAATGTACAGGCGTTCCGTCAAGGACCCGGATGGATTCTGGGGCGAAATGGGCCGCACGATTGACTGGATCAAACCCTATACCAAAGTGAAGGATACATCCTTTGCCAGGGAAGACCTGCATGTACGCTGGTATGAAGACGGCACCCTGAATGCGTCCTATAACTGCATCGACCGTCACCTGCCGGAAAAGGCCGATCAGGTCGCCATCATTTTCGAAGGCGACGATCCCGGCGTCTCCCGCAATATTACCTACCGGGAACTTTACGAAGAAGTCTGCCGATTCGCCAATGTGCTGAAAGAGCATAATGTGAAAAAGGGCGACCGGGTCACCATCTACATGCCGATGATTCCCGAAGCCCTGTTTGCCATGCAGGCCTGCGCCCGGATCGGTGCCATCCACAGCGTGGTGTTCGGCGGCTTTTCGCCCGAGGCCCTGGCCGGCCGTGTCCATGACTGCGAAAGCCATGTGATCGTCACCGCCGACGAAGGACGCCGCGGCGGCAAGCTTGTCCCGCTCAAGGCCAATGTGGACAAGGCGCTGGAGCACAAGGATATTACCGTGCAGAATGTCATCGTCGTGCGCAATACCGGCAACGATGTCCCCTTTACCGAAGGCCGCGACGTCTGGTATCAGGATGCTGCCGCCAAGGTTCCGGCCGAGTGCGCGCCCGAGGAAATGAATGCTGAAGACCCGCTGTTCATCCTTTATACTTCCGGATCCACCGGCAAACCCAAGGGTGTGCTGCATACCACCGGCGGTTTTCTGGTCTATACCAGCCTGACCTTTAAATATGTGTTCGATTATCATGACGGCGACATCTACTGGTGCGCTGCCGATGTGGGCTGGGTTACCGGCCACAGCTATATCACCTATGGTCCGCTGGCCAACGGCGCCACCATGGTCTTTTTCGAAGGGGTGCCGACCTGGCCCGATGCGGGACGCCTGTGGCAGACGATTGAAAAACACAAGGTCAATATCCTCTATACCGCCCCCACAGCCATCCGCGCCCTGATGGGGGCCGGAGACGAGTTTGTGACCAGATATGACCGTTCCAGCCTGAAGCTGCTGGGCTCGGTCGGCGAACCGATCAACCCGGAAGCCTGGGAATGGTATTACCGGGTGGTCGGTGAAAGCCGCTGCCCGATTGTGGATACCTGGTGGCAGACGGAAACCGGCGGCATCATGATTACGCCTCTACCGGGCGCCACCGACCTCAAACCCGGTTCCGCCACCCGGCCTTTCTTTGGCGTCCAACCGCAGATCGTGGACAACGAAGGTACTGTGCTGGAGGGGACAACCGAAGGCAACCTGGTCATCATTGACAGCTGGCCGGGACAGATGCGCAGCGTTTACGGCGACCATGACCGCTTCTATACGACCTATTTTGCCAATTATGCCGGCAAATATTTTACCGGCGACGGCTGCCACCGGGACAAGGACGGCTATTACTGGATCACCGGCCGGGTCGATGATGTGATCAACGTCTCCGGCCACCGCATGGGCACCGCCGAAGTGGAAAGCGCGCTGGTCGCCCATCACGATGTAGCCGAGGCCGCCGTGGTCGGCTACCCCCATGATATCAAGGGCCAGGGCATCTATGCCTATGTCACCCTGAATATGGGGGTTGAACCCACGGAAGAACTGAAAAAAGAGCTGGTACAGTGGGTGCGCAGTGAAATCGGTCCCATCGCCACCCCGGACCTGATCCAGTTCTCGCCGGGCCTGCCCAAGACCCGTTCCGGCAAAATTATGCGCCGTATCCTGCGCAAGATTGCCGCCAACGAATATTCGGCGCTGGGGGACACCTCCACCCTGGCGGAACCGGCCGTGGTCGACGAACTGATCGACAACCGGCAGAACAAATAAGAACACAGGAAAGCCGGGCAAAACAGCCCGGCTTTTTTATGACGTTCCCCGATTATCCCTGTTCGGAAGCGGCCGGTTTGTATACGAGCGCCGCAGCAATGCCGCCGCAGATATAGACCGCGATTCCGGCGGAAATGCCGGCGACAAGGGTTTCCATACTGAGCGGCAGTCCCGTATAAAGAATGACATTCGTGGTCCCCATAAAGACACCGATCAGAATGCCGAACCTGATACCTTCCATCAGATCCCCGGTCTCCCGTCCCCTGATATAAATGTAACAGAACAGGACTGTCTGAACCAGATAGGCGACCAGAAACAACGGCATCATGGCCATCATTTCAGCTTCCGGCCGGGCAATGGCCATGTAGCTGTCGTAATATTGCTTGAGTACCATGTCACTGCCGAAACCGACGACAGCCATGACGATATAGGCGGCCACAACCGCCATGATAAAACGCGACATATTCATCTGAAAACTCCCCTTATTTTTGATTTAGGTGCGGGAAGAATACACCAATTCCGGGCAACAGACAAAAGGCTACTGGATAAGCGCCTTTTTCTCTATCACTTCCGCGGCCTTTTCATCCTCACCAAGTGCGGCATAAGTATCCGCCATCAAGGTATAGAAGCGTGGTTCCTGTATTTTGTTACGAATGATATCCCGCAAATGATCAAGGGCTTCGGCATAGTTACCTTCCTCATAGGCTTCCCTGGCCAGATAATAACGGTAATAGGGATTCTTCATCTGATAATCCCTGGCCACTTTTTTAAAATAGGCCGCTTTTTCCGTCTCTCCCATCATATCGTAAAGAATGTGGAGATTGTTGAGAGCTGAATAATTGTCACGCTTTTTTTCCAGCGCGATGAAATAGGCCCGTTCGGCATAATCATATTTTTCGTTGAGCCGGTAAAAAACACCCAGATTTGACCAGAACTGGGAACCGCCCGGTGCGAGCTTTACGGCCTTTGCAAAATATCGGAAGGCATTCTTCATATCGCCCTTATCCAGATAATCGGCGCCCAGATTGCTGTAGTAATGCCCTTCAGCTTCGCGGTCGTTGATCAGTTCGGTCTTGTAATAGGATTTGACATTTACACGATCGATGTCGACCACCGTCGTTTTCAATTCCCGTGAAGAGATACGCACGTTCACATGGCGATTGGCATAAATCAGCTTATCATCCACGGGCGTCCAGTCCGGGGGAATTTCCACTTCCTGAAAAGTCGCCTGCAGCCCGCGCTGCCGCGCCATGAGCGCAATCACATAACTGAAGCCGAGACAGTTCCCTTCCGCCTTGCGGAAGGCTTCTCGGGCTGTATAGGTAACGGCTTTGTTATAATCCATATTCAGCCCCCCCGGACCGACAACCGCCCCCAGGATAGCCCTGATCTTCACATAATCGCTCCGCGTAACGGGCACCTTGTTGTCCAGGAAATCCTCCATTTCGGGGGTCATTTCAAGTACATGATCCTCCGGCAATGTCAGTTTTGCCGCTTCATCGCCAAAAACTACCTTGCCGGAAAGAAGATCTTCCCGTGAAATGTCGGCAGACACAGTCGACTGTTTATTACCATAGACAGAGGCACAGCCCGCCAGCAAGAAAAGACATGCCGCGATAAATATTCTGCCTATGTGATCAAAGGGTTTTCCCGAACCCGAAACACTGTACATATGCTCACCTATATTCCCCCAACTTTGCTTTGCGCATATTTATCATTTTTAATATATCACATCCCGGCGGTCTTCAGGGTCAAAATTCTGTGACCGGGCATACTGAGCCCCCTGTAGACAGGACTCCTGAAGGCCTCTTGTCCACTATCTGTTATATGATGTATGTGGTAATTCCTGTGTAATTTTCAAGCATTTTGTAGTACAATACATTCCTTTCTCCGGACAGACGAACATTACACAACCCGAAAACAAGGAGGCTCAAAATGGGTATGGCTATCTCTCTCAGAGACTATCTCAGGAGCATGAACACCTCCTATGAGACACTTGAACATCCACACGCGGTTCAAAGCACCTACATCGCCAGCAGCGCCCACATCCCCGGCAAGAAACTGGCCAAGGGAGTATTACTGGCGTCGGGCAGCGGTTATCTGCTGGCCGTCATCCCCTCGGATCATAGGCTGGATCTCCACAAGGTCGAACATGTGATCAAGGAAAAGGTCGACATGGCGTCTGAAGAAGAAGTGGAAATGATTTTCAATGACTGTGACCCGGGAGCCGTGCCGCCAGTGGGGCAAGCCTACGGCCTGACGGTGTTTCTGGATGATGATCTGGCCGATTGCACTGACATCTATCTGGAGGGCGGGGACCATGAATCCCTTGTCCACCTGGAAGCCGACGATTTCCTGTACGTCATGCAGGGCGCCGTTTACGGTGACTTCTCCCGAACCCTGTAACGTCCGGATCAGTGCCCCTGGTCCGGTTGTGCTGCTGATTTAACGACCTCGGAAACCTTTTCCCAGACCTCGTTGGGAACAAGGAAAGTGAGCGAATAGTGGGCGATTTTCCAGTCGTCTCCCAGTTTGAGTACGACACCTGTTCCCCGGAAATCACCCCATTTTTCCGATCGGGTGATTTCGTCAAACCAGCCGGTGCGGCCGTCCGGGGCAAAACTGATATGTTTTTCAATAGAACGATAGGACCAGCCCTTGCCGTCCCTGAAGCGGTCGCCGACATATTTCTCAAACTCGGGATAGGGCCAGCGTTCCCGACTATCCGTCCCCATGAACACTGCCTCGCCGGTCAGATAGTCGAGGTAACGTTCTTTAGCGCCCTTGTCCGCCGCATTGTGAAACCCGTCGATCAGCGCCGCCACCGCCCTTTCCTCCGCCACCCTGTCAAAGGCCTGCGCCGGTGTGCACAACAGCGCCAGAAGCCCTGTCAGCACAAGTAAATATTTCATGGTTCCGTCCCCTTCTCTTTTTTATTCTCCGGCAAAGATGATATTGACACGCCGGTTTCGTTTGCCCTTGTTTTCAATTTTGCTGACACGCAAGGGGCCGATTTCCCCGGTGCGTTTCACATGAGTCCCGCCGCAGGGCTGAAGGTCCACCCCGGTGCCCACTTTCAACAGGCGCACCCGGCCCGAACCACGTGGCGGCTGCACCGACATGGTGCGCACCAGTTCCGGGTTTTCATCCAGTTGCTGATCGGTAATCCAGTAACTGTCAACCACATGATCCTCCTCCACCAGGCGGTTGAGTTCCGCCGTAATCAGGTCCTTGTCCAGGGTCATTTCGCCGATGTCGAAATCAAGCCGGCTTTTGTCCGTACCAATCTGGCCGCCGGTCACCCCGCAGGGTACCGCAGAGCAAAGAAGATGAAGCGCCGTATGCATGCGCATGTGACGATATCGCCGGGTCCAGTCAAGTTCCGCCTCAACCTCCGCCCCTGTCTCGGGCAGGCTCTGCCCCTCCTCGGGCACATGAATGATTTCGCCGCTTTCGGGTTCTTTTATAGTCGTGGCTATTATGATTTCCGACCCGTCGGCCATCCTGAAACGACCGCTGTCGCCGGGCTGGCCGCCGCCTGTGGGATAAAATACCGTCTGATCAAGGATAATGCCGCCGCGATCCGTGATCGCCGCGACCTTTGCCGCACAGCGCCTGAGATAGGCGTCCTCCCGGAAAAGTTCCCTGGTCATTCATATACCCCCTTGGTTGTTATCTTTCCGGAATAATATCAGAAAAACCTACAGTAAGGAAACCTGTCTGTGCTCTTTCATGCCCACGGGCAGATTTTCCGCTCAGGCAAACCGGTATTCCCTGCTGTGCGCGGGCAGGTCGCACCAGGCGCGCACACCGGGCCGGCGCACCAGAAACTCCCATGTCCGGCTGTCCTTCACCTTTCGTCCCCTGAACAGGTCCGGGGTCAGAACAGCGACATTCTTACCCCCTTCAGGGTCGCGCACGGACCGGTAACCGATGACGTCGATGGCGGCTTCCCGCGCCGTCTCCGCCACGATCTGGCAGCCGCTATAGTCCTCTGGCGACATCCAGGTCTCTGCATCCCGGTCGAGCGGTGGCAAGGCAAGGTCAATCAGCCTGTCCGTTCGGCAGAGGACGGAGAAGGCCGTCTTGCGCAGGGGATTTTCCGGCAGGACCGTCTCCGGCGAGTCCCGGAAGAAAAGCCAGGCCCCCCAGGCGGCCTCGGCCACGGCAGTTGTCACTGTTTCGGAAGCGTAATAGACGCCGCGCAGATCCCCGGCCCGGCGAAAGCGGGACCCGTGCGGGTAAGTCACATAACGAAAAGGTGTGAACAGCAGGAAATCAAGGGTACGGGCATAGACCGGCAGGGCCGGCTTGCTTTCTTCCAGTATATCTTCCAGCAGGGCCTGGTCCTCCAGCGTGTCGGTCAGCCGCATGGTGGCGGACTTGTGCTGGAATTCCACCAGACGCCAGATGTCCCGCCGGTAGGAGCGCGCCTCAGAGCTTAGCGCGTCGGCTGTCCACATAGGTGACGACCCCCATAAGCCCGGTAATGGATTTAATCAGAGTAATCGGCGCTCCATGAAGCGCCAGATTGTCAGCCCGGAGCCAGGATCGGCTTGACCTGTCATCGCCACCGGTCATGGCGTCAAGCGACCGGAACAGGCGCACGAACAGAGCGCCAAGTTCAAATTCCTTGCGCCCCTGCTTCAGTTGATACTGTCCCTTGAGCAGGCGGGAGACCGAGGCCTCGGACAGGCCCAGGATCTCTGCAAGGTCCCGGTTGGAAACGGCAAGGAATTCTGCCGCCCGCGCAACAGCGCTGCTCAGGATTCTTTCTTTATCCTGGGCGCGATTCGTTTCCGGATATGTTTTGATTGCCTGCACCATATTTTTCTCCTGAAATTTTATATAGCATATATTTCAGAAGAAATCAATCTGCCCGGTCAGCGCGGATACTGGTTATGCCGCCGGCCGACAATGCCGACGATGTCGGCCATAATCTCGGACATCTGATAGTCCTTGGGAGTATAGACCCGGGCCACACCCATTTCCAGAAGCTGTTTTTCATCCTCCGGCGGGATAATACCGCCGACGATCACCGGAATATCCTCAAGCCCTGCTTTTTTCATGCGGTCCATGACATCCCGCACCAGCGGCAGGTGGGAGCCGGACAGGATCGACAGGCCCACCACATGAACCCCTTCCTCCAGCGCTGCATTGACAATCTGGGCCGGGGTCAGGCGAATGCCTTCATAGACCACTTCCATGCCGGAATCCCGGGCCTTCACGGCAATCTGTTCGGCGCCGTTGGAATGGCCATCAAGACCCGGCTTGCCGACCAGGAACTTGAGCCTCCGTCCCAGCTTTTCGCTGACATCATCCACCTGTTTGCGGACCGCTTCCAGACTGTCCCCGGCTTCGCCCCGGGCGGCCTTGCCGACTCCGGTCGGGGCGCGATATTCGCCGTACACATCCCTCAGGGTCTGGGCCCATTCCCCCGTCGTTGCCCCGGCTTTCGCCGCATTGATCGACGGCTCCATAATATTGCGTCCTTCCTGCGCCGCCTGCTTCAGGTCGGCAAGCGCCGCCTCCACCGCCCCGGCATCCCGGCTCTCGCGCCAGGCCATCAGGCGTTCAATCTGTTCCGCCTCGGCCGCCGGATCGACGGTCATGATGCCGCCGTCTTCCTCGCTGACCAGCGGCGAAGGCTCGGTTTCGGTAAACTTGTTGACGCCGATCACAACCTGATCGCCGCTCTCGATATCTTTCAGGCGGGCCGTATTTGATTCCACCAGCTTCTGTTTCATATAGCTGCTGTCGACGGCCGCAATAGCGCCGCCCATTTCCTCGATTCGTGCGAGTTCGGCACGGGCTTCCTCCTTGAGCGCCTCCACCCTGGCCTCTATGACCGTGGAGCCGTCAAACAGGTCATCATATTCCAGAAGGTCGGTCTCGTAAGCCATGATCTGCTGCAGGCGCAGGGACCATTGCTGATCCCAGGGACGCGGCAGGCCAAGCGCCTCGTTCCAGGCCGGAAGCTGCACCGCCCGGGCCCGGGCCTTCTTGCTGAGCACCACCGCCAGCATCTCGAGCAGGATGCGGTAAACGTTGTTTTCCGGCTGCTGTTCGGTCAGACCGAGGCTGTTGACCTGGACCCCGTAACGGAAACGCCGGTATTTTTCCTCTTCCACCCCGTAACGGTCACGGGTGATTTCGTCCCACAGCTCCACAAAGGCCCGCATCTTGGCAATTTCAGTGACAAACCTGAGGCCGGCATTGACAAAGAAGCTGATACGGCCAACCACTTTCGGAAAATCCGCTGCCGGCACCTGGCCGCTGTCCCGCACCGAATCAAGCACCGCCACCGCCGTCGCCAGCGCATAGGCCAGTTCCTGGACCGGTGTCGCCCCGGCTTCCTGCAGGTGGTAGGAACAGACATTGGTCGGGTTCCATTTGGGAATTTCCCGGTAGGTGAAGCTGATCACGTCCGTGATCAGCTTCATGCTCGGCCGGGGCGGGAAAATATAGGTGCCGCGGCTTAAATACTCCTTGATCAGGTCGTTCTGGACGGTGCCCGAAAGCTTGGTCCGGTCCGCACCCTGTTCTTCGGCCGCCGCCACATAGAGGGCGAGCAACCAGGGCGCGGTGGCGTTGATGGTCATGGAGGTATTCATCTGTTCCAGCGGGATCTGGTCGAACAGGGTACGCATGTCGCCCAGATGGCAGACCGGCACGCCCACTTTACCCACTTCCCCCCGGGACAATATATGATCGCTGTCGTATCCGGTCTGGGTCGGCAGGTCAAAAGCCACGGAAAGGCCGGTCTGGCCTTTGGTCAGGTTCGTCCTGTACAGGTCGTTGGAGGCCCTGGCCGATGAATGGCCGGAATAGGTCCTGAACAGCCAGGGCCTGTCTTTTTGCGATCTTTCCATGCTTACTCTGTCCCTCTTTTCCGCAAAGCAACATAAAGCATTTTCTGCATTTAATTTTTTTGTTACTCTATTAGCGGAATTAAAAAAATATTATTTCTCACTAGACCTGAAATAAGAAATAATATAATTATTATTGCGATGCAATAAAAAATGAAGTTAATATAGTAACACATTTGCTGCGGGACACCATGCAAAATCCGGATCCAGATCATCATCCGGATTTGATGCCATGGCAATAAGGGACAAACATACAGCTTATTCGAGGGACAACATGAGTAAATTAACTGCTGAGGAAATTGCCGAACGGGAAAACCTGGAAGGCAAATTCGAGAAGAAAGACCTTTACGAGGTCGGCGAAATTCCCCCCATCGGCCACGTACCGGCCAAGATGTATGCCTGGGCCATACGCCCGGACCGACTTGGTCCGCCCGAGCAGTCCTTTCAGCAGGAAGTTGTGGATGTGCCGGAAATCGATTCGGACGAGGTCCTGATTCTGGTCATGGCGGCCGGCGTCAACTATAACGGCGTCTGGGCCGGTCTCGGCATCCCGATGTCCGTTTTCGACGTGCACGGCGCAGACTATCATATTGCCGGGTCCGATGCCTCGGGAATTGTTTATAAGGTCGGCAGCAGGGTCAAACGCTTCAAGGTTGGTGACGAAGTGGTAGTTCACTGCAACCAGGATGATGGCGACGACGAGGAATGCAACGGCGGCGACCCCATGTTTTCCACCAGCCAGCGCATCTGGGGCTATGAGACGCCTGACGGCTCCTTTGCCCAGTTCGCCCGGGTCCAGGCCCGCCAGTTGATGCCGCGCCCGCAACACCTGACCTGGGAAGAAAGCGCCTGTTACGTTCTGACACTGGCGACCGCCTATCGCATGCTGTTCGGTCACCGCCCGCACATCCTGCGGCCGGGCCACAATGTGCTGGTGTGGGGGGCCTCAGGTGGCCTTGGTTCCATGGCGATTCAGCTGATTGCCGCCGCCGGGGCCCATGCCATCGGTGTAATATCGGAAGAAGACAAACGTGAATTCGTCATGTCGCTTGGCGCCAAAGGCGTGATCAACCGCAAGGAATTTGACTGCTGGGGCCAGTTGCCGCCGGTCAATGAAACTCAAAATTACAATGACTACCTGAAACGCACCCGTGCCTTCGGCAAGGCGATCTGGGACATTACCGGCAAGGGCAACGACGTGGACTGTGTCTTTGAACATCCTGGCGAAGCCACCTTCCCGGTTTCCTGTTTCGTCGTAAAACGCGGCGGCATGGTGGTCTTCTGTGCCGGCACCACCGGTTACAACATCACCTTTGATGCCCGTTTTGTCTGGATGCGCCAGAAACGTATACAGGGTAGTCATTTCGCCAACCTGAAACAGGCGTCACAGGCCAACCGCCTGGTGATTGATCGCAGGATCGATCCCTGCATGTCCGAGGTCTTCTCTTGGAACGACATTCCCCGGGCCCATACCAAAATGTGGAAAAACCTGCATAAGCCGGGCAACATGGCCGTGCTTGTCTCCGCCAAAACACCGGGCCTGACCACTTTTGAAGATGCTGTTGAAGCGGGTAATAACGACTAGGGAGACAGACCATGATATTCGACCTGTTTCCTGCCTGCGAGGCAGCCCTGGTTGCCGCAGACAAACTGGTTGCCAGCGCCCGGAGCAACCTGCGCGCCCATCTGGTCAAAGAGGACCGGCTGGATCGCACCCTGATGGAACAGCATCAGTTTGCCTCACACGGCTTTTCCTGGCTGGCCACCTATGCGGAAACCCTGCGCCAGACCCTGGAGTGGGCCAAAAGCCTGTCCGCCGACGGCAAGTTCACCGAGCTTGAGGAACTGATCCTGCGGGTCGGCTTCGGTGAATATCTGAACCAGATGCGCGGCGGCATCCCCATGAGCCAGGGTGAGATCATCCGGCCGGAGAATATGTGGGTGCCGGCAAACAAAGTTGCCGCCTTCAACACTGAAGAAGTTATTTTCCTGACCGAAACAGGCAATACACCGGAAAACCGGGAGAAAATCGCCCGGCTGGTAGAACACAGTCTGGATACGGGAGAATTCGGCAATCTTGGTCTCGATGAAATGTTTGAAATGATTCGCGACCAGTTCCGCCGCTTTGCCAACGAGGAAGTCATCCCCCATGCCCATGGCTGGCACGAGCGCGACGACTATATCCCCATGGACATCATCGAAAAGATGAGCGAAATGGGCGTCTTCGGTCTGACCATCCCCGAGGAATATGACGGCTCCGGCCTCGGCAAGACCAGCATGTGCATTGTCTCCGAAGAACTGAGCCGCGGTTATATCGGTGTCGGTTCACTGGGCACCCGCTCGGAAATTGCCGCCGAACTGATCATGGGTGGCGGCACCGAGGAGCAGAAAGCCAAATGGCTGCCGAAAATCGCCAGCGGCGAAATCCTGCCGACCGCTGTCTTCACCGAACCCAACACCGGTTCCGACCTGGGATCGCTGCGCACCCGGGCGGTGAAAGACGGCGACAACTACAGCATCACCGGCAACAAGACCTGGATCACCCATGCGGCCCGGGCCGATGTCATGACCCTGCTGGCCCGTACCAACCCGGACGAACCGGGCTACAAGGGCCTCAGCATGTTCCTGGCCGAAAAGGAACGCGGCACAGATGACAATCCTTTTCCCACCGACGGCATGACCGGCGGCGAGATCGAGGTGCTCGGCTATCGCGGCATGAAGGAGTTTGAGCTCGGCTTTGATAACTTCAAGGTCAAGGCGGAAAACCTGCTCGGCGGCGAGGAAGGCAACGGCTTCAAACAGCTGATGGTGACGTTCGAAAGTGCGCGCATCCAGACCGCGGCCCGCGCCCTTGGTGTGGCCCAGTGCGCGCTTGAGCTCGGACTTCGTTACGCTACTGAAAGGGTTCAGTTCGGTCAGCCGATCTTCAACTTCCCGCGGGTGCACAGCAAAATTGCGCTGGCAGTTGTGGAAATCATGATGACCCGGCAGCTGACCTATTTTGCCGCGCGCCAGAAGGATGAAGACAAGCGCTGTGACCTGGAAGCCGGCATGGCCAAGCTTCTGGGCGCCCGCGTGGCCTGGTCCACCGCCGACAACGCCCTGCAAATCCACGGCGGCAATGGTTATGCCCTGGAATATGCCATCAGCCGGGTGCTGTGCGACGCCCGTATCCTGAATATTTTCGAGGGGGCCGCCGAAATCCAGGCCGATGTGATCGCCAGACGGTTGCTCGCCTGATTTTGACAGAAAAAGGGCCGGATCTGATCCGGCCCTTCCCTTTTAATCCTCTCCCTCAAGCTCCCGCCAGAGATATCAACGCGCAACCTCCTGCCCGGCCAATCAAATTTTTCAGCATTCATGATCCCCTTTATGTGTTTTTCTACCGGCTGAAGGCGCCGGTTTATTTTGGATTCAACATGTTATTATCTGCCCCGAGATATTCCACCTCGGAAGGCCAATTCCCCGCAAATCGGTTCATTATTCCGAAATATGACCCATTTTTAGAATATTATACAATCCATACCCGAAAGATCGCATAAAAATTCGCCTACCTGGCTTTATAAACTTGATAAGTCGAGCGCACCTATGATATGTGGTGCACATATTTATCGGGATTTTTGTGGAAATAGTCATTCCGGCGAAAGGAATATACTTTCGAGACTGTTCCACCAGATGAAAGTCTGCTAGACTTTGAAAGAATTTGCCGGACCGATTACAGGAAATCGATCCGGCTTCAGGAATATCCCCATCAGGACCTCTGTCCCGATCTATCGGGTGGCGGTTCTGACAGATACCAACTGGGGCTGCTTTCAAAAGCTTTGGCTTTTTGAAGCAGCCTCTTTTTTCTTCCCCTCCGCAAGAGAACCGGCCTTTATGGCTTTTGTTATTTCTGCAGAACAAAGAATAGTCTATAAACAGGATCATTACTTTGCCTGCAAGCCCCGGATTTTATACAATCCCGGACAAATGCCAAGCAGGAATCGTATAAAATATGCAATCCAGATAAAAAAGCTGAGTTTTAACTTTTTTTCAGACTAAAATATTTAAGAAACGGAATTTTAAAGCATGATAGCCCTAAAAATCCTCATTGTTGTCTGTATCATTATCACCGGGGGAATCATGCTGGTCGGCGTCGCCAGCATGAGCAAAGGCGGCGAGTTCAACAAAAAAAACGGCAACCGGCTCATGCGGGCCCGCATCATTGCCCAGTTCATCACGCTGCTCCTGATTGTCCTTTACCTGATGATTTACGGATGAGGTGCTGCAGTGGTTAAGCTCACTAAAATCTATACCCGGGGCGGCGACAAGGGTCTGACATCACTGGCCAACGGTGACCGCCTGCCCAAGCATGACCTGCGCATCGAAGCCTATGGCACCGTTGATGAGGCCAATGCCGCCATCGGCCTGGTCCGGCTTCATACGTCAACCCCTGATTTCACGACGGAAGACGGCATGCTCGGCAGGATCCAGAACGACCTGTTCGATGCCGGTGCCGACCTCGCCCTGCCGTTTGCCGAGAGTTATAAATGGGAACCGCTGCGCATCACTGCCGGGCATGTCGTGCGGCTGGAACAGGAAATCGACCTGATGAACGCAGACATTCCGCCCCTGGACAGCTTTGTCCTGCCGGGCGGCTCCCCGGCCTCTGCCTTTCTGCATCAGGCCCGCACCGTCACCCGCCGGGCCGAAAGGCTGGCTACAGGACTAGCAGAAACAGATACGGTCAATGAAGAAGTGATCAAATATCTCAACAGGCTTTCCGATCACCTGTTTGTCATGAGCCGCAGGCTCAACAACAATGGCGCAGACGACGTCAAGTGGATACCCGGCGCAAACCGGACATAACACTTCCGTAACAGCCCCTTTGAATTCTGCATTTATTCCGACCCAGGTTTGAGTTACACTGTTTTGTATAAAATCTAAAAACACAGTGTATCGCAACAAGGGGAAGAAGAATGTCAGAGACCGGGGATACGGCTGCGACAACTATTACGCCAGCCCATAGAAATCGCATCATCAGCATAGATATCCTGCGCGGTATTGTCATGATTATCATGGCCCTGGATCACGCCCGCGACTTTTATTCTCCGACAATATTTGCACCTGAAAACCCGGAACTGACCACCGGTTTCTTTTTCTTCACCCGCTGGATCACCCATTATTGCGCGCCGGTGTTTATCTTTCTGTCCGGAGTCAGCGCCTGGCTCTATGCCGACGCCCGGGGCGCTGGCAAAAGTGAGCTGGCCAGGTTCCTGCTGACCCGCGGCATATGGCTCGCCCTGCTCGAAGTTTTCGTGATCACCTTCCTCTGGCAGTTCGGCTATATGTTCTTCACCATGCAGGTCATCTGGGTCATCGGCGTTTCAATGATGATACTCGCCGGTCTGATTTTTCTGCCCCGGCCCCTGATCGCCGTGATCAGCCTCGCGGCCATAGCCGGTCATAACCTGCTCGATACAGTCACGCCTGCTGATGCCGGCTCCCTGGGCTGGCTGTGGTCGTTCCTGCATGTCCCCAGCTTCCATCCGACCCAGGGCGGCGGCCCGATCGGACCGTTCCTGGTTGTCTATCCGATAATCCCCTGGTTTGCCGTTATGGCGCTTGGCTATGTCATGGCCCCACTGTTCAAGACGGAACTCTCCGTCAGGAACAGGTGCTTCCTGACATACGGCGCCGGCGCCGTTGTCCTGTTCCTGGCGCTCAGAGGGCTGAATATTTACGGTAATCCCTCTCCCTGGACAGAACAGATGCGGGGGACCTTTTATACATTTCTGTCCTACATGAATGTGGAAAAATACCCGCCGTCCCTGCTCTATCTGCTGATGACCCTTGGACCGGCCCTGCTGCTCCTGCCGTGGCTGGAAAAATGGACCGGCAAAATGGGGGCCATATTTGCCACTTACGGCAAAACACCCTTCCTGTTCTACATCCTGCATATCCTGCTGCTGCATGTGGGATCGGCACTGTGGTTCCGGTTTGTCTGGGACACACCTGGCGTTATCTTCTTCAATCCAGCCACCTGGCCTGAAAGATACGAACCGGTCCTGTGGAAGGCCTATCTGGCCTGGGCGATCGTCTGCCTCCTGCTTTACTGGCCCTGCAAATGGTTTTCCGACTACCGCAAAACCCACAAGCAGTGGTGGCTCAGTTACCTTTAGGAGAAGTACAGATCAGCTTTTCTGGCTGGCCGCCGCATCGGCCCACAGGGTTTTCAGGGCATGCCAGAGCGTCGGCCGGGAAGCTTCCAGAAAATGCGGGCCGATTTCCGGATCGGAGGCCAGCCGCTGGTAGGCTGTCCCCAGAGAGTGATAGGGCATCTGCGGGAACAGATGATGGGTGGCATGAAAGCGCAGGCCCACAGGGGCCCACAGGGCGGAGATCACGCCACCGGGCACATCAACACTGTCCAGAAACTGTTCCGCCACGGTCAGCGTCTCGTCACCCGGATTGCGATAGGCATGGGCGCCGAGGGTGCGGAAACTGTTCATCAGGAAAATCACACTGGTCACACCATACCAGACGGCCAGGACTTTCCAGGGCATGATGCCGGTTGCCATCAGAACCATTGCCGTGATTGCATAAATCGAGGTACAGACCTCCTGCAGACGCCAGTGTTCCCCGTCCATCTTTGTCGGTTTCGGACGTTTATAACTCAGATCAATGGTCAGGGAGGACATGCCTTCCCAAAGCTTGCGTCCCAGCGGCGGGACCAGCCAGCTGACGGGCGTGAGGATCAGAAAGCGCACAAGGAAAAGCGCCGGCAGGAGAAACGAGAGCAGGACATAAGCGACATTCTTCCAGGGCGCCTGGGCGCCGAAGGGCAGATATTCACCGTCTTCCTTTGTACCGTAGATATTCGGTTTATGATGGTCGCTGTGCACGCCCATATAGGTAAAAGAGGGGATCAGCAGCGGAAAGCCGGCAATCAAATTCCAGACGATGCGGAACAGTATAAAGGTGCCGCGTTTTAAATGCACAATCTCGTGCGTAAAGATAGCCGCCCGGTATAGGGCAAGGGAGGAAACAACAAAGGCCACTGCAAACTGCCAGCTGCCATAGGGCTGCATGACTGCGGCAGCAAGAGCGGCCCAGCCGAGAAAAGCACTGAGCAGGAAATCCGGCCAGTAGACGCCAGGGTTGGGCGTCATCAGGTCCTTGACCAGTGCCCGGGCCTCACCGAGGGGAAAATCCTTTGCTCTTTTAATGCCGGACATGGGGGCAATATTCCTCAATTAACAACTTAAATATAAATATTGCCCACACATATCACTGCTTTCGGGAAGAATTCAAGAGGTTCCCCCATAATCTCCTTTTCGGAGCCGGTTACATGTTGTTGGGATGCGCCGGGCGGGAGGTGCCCCGGGCGATCCAGTTCTGGACATTGGCATAGGGGGAAAGATCCGCCCCGGTAAAGGCGGCAAAATTCGCTTCCTGGATACCGATGATATCAGCCAGGGTCAATTTATCCCCCATCAGCCAGTCCTTACCTTCAAGGGCCTTATCAAGGGTCTTCAGAGAACCGCTTAGCCAGTCCTTGCATTCCGTGCAAAAACCTTCGTTGGGGCCCCCTTCCCGGTAGTGGCCTTCCAGCATAAGCTGAAAAGCAAAGGGGTCGATCTCGGTCATGGCAAACAACACCCATTGCATGACCTTACCCTCTTCCCGGGCATTGTCTCCAAGCAGCTTGCCGTTGCCATATTGACGGGCAAGATAAAAGCAAATAGCCGCGGATTCGGTCAAAACAAGATCCCCGTCTACAAGTGTCGGTACCTTACCTGTGGGATTGAGTGCCAGATATTCCTCAGATTGTGTTTCCGGGCCCCTCGTAGCATAGTTCTTGTGAGTAAAGTCAAGCCCCAGTTCCCGCGCTGTCCATAGCCCTGTCGCAGTTCTTGACTGAACACTTCCGTAGATAGTAACCATTCTTTAAATCTCCCTATTGATTTAATGTCACAAAATAAATTGATTTTTCAATATCAGAATTCAACATTCCCTTCCCACCTGTCAGGGAATATAATCTTTTCTTAATCGGTACCATCATCCGACCCGAAGGACACGAAAGTTCCATATTCGCCATTCAGGTAAATCAGCGGCTTGATATCCTCTCTCACGTCAGCTCCGATAACGTCGCCGATAAATATTTCATGGCTGCCGTAAGTCAGATTTTCCGTTCGCCGACATAAAATGACGGCCTGGGCATCCTTCAAAACCGGTGTCTTGCCCTCGTCCATCTGCCAGTTTTCGGGATTCACCCTGTCCGTGGCCTCCCTGCCGCCGGCGCAGTCGTTGGAGATCGTCACCTGGTCGCTTGCCAGGATATTGATGGCAAACTCTTCCACCTGCTCCAGAGCGCTTGCAAGACCCGTCTTGCGGTTCAGGCAGACCAGCATGGAGGGAGGCTCAAAAGACACCGAAGAGACCGCCGTAGCGGTAACAGCATAACATTCCCCTTGGGCACCCCTGCAGGAAACCACGGAAACCGAAGAGGCGTAACGTCTCATTGCACGAGCGAGGGCCTGTTCCATTTCCTTCATCCTCTATTGGTTGACACTCCTGTATGCTGCTTTATAGCTTCTTGAAACACGGGGTAAAAGGCGAATATTTGAAAAAATATACGGCGCGACGATTGTCAACGCCACCCTCTGCAACATATGGTGGTTTTTTCTGTTTATGCTAGTCATGCAATGCTAGAATGATTTCCAGCTTTGGAGGCAATTAAGCTAATATTTGGGATAAATGAGAAAAAATACATTCATCACTCTGCTTTTTTTCCTGTCTATTTCCGCGGGCCTGTCGCTGGTCACTTACAGGTTGATAGAACAAAATTCTCTTGAAAGCGCACAGCTGGAGTTCCGGACGCTTGCCGCGAGCGCAGCCTATCGAATGGAGCAGCGTATTCGGGAAAATACAGAAGCTTTGTTCGCCCTTCAGACCTTTTACAATACCAGTGAAACCATGGACGGCACTAGCTTTTCCCAGTTCACCAGAAGCGTTCTGGACCGGCACCCGATCATCGGTTTTTTCTCTTGGGCGCCCCGGGTTAAACATAAAGACAGACCTGCATTCGAGGAAAGCCTGCGGAAAAGAAATGAGGAGATACCGTTCATCTATGAACTGGATGAAAATGTCCAGCCGCACCGGCGAAAAGATCAGGACCAGTATTTTCCAATCAAATTCCCGGAAACAAATATTGATTTCTTCAAAACAGCCGGGTTTGACTTTTTCTCGATCCCGGAACGCAAAAAAGTAGCCGAGCAGGCGATAAAGGCAAAACAAATTACAGCTACCGAGGTTTTTGTTCCCAAATATATACCGGATATCAAAAAGGCTGCCTTCCTCATTGTGCCGGTTTTTTTCAAACCGCCAGAGAATGTCAAACATCCTGAGGAAGACATAAAAGGACTGATCATTTCGCTTATTGCGGACAACAATGTACTGAGCAATGACGTCTTCGATCCTGCCGGCATCTACAAAGATTTGACGATCGACATTATAAATAATGATCAACCAAAATCTAACAACGCAGCACTCGCAACAAAGACCGACACAGTTTTAAAGGATAGTTCACCTGGCGGCTTTATTTATAAATACAGTTTTCCTTATGTTCAGAAAATCTGGACGGTGATTGTTACACCCTCCGAAACCGCGTCTGCCGCCCCAAATCGTTCCGTCCTCGAGGCCGCCATTGTTTTTATCATAGGCAGTTTGCTTTCCCTGTTCATTGTCCAGCAAATGAACAAACGTATCGCCATTGAGGAAACCGTCCGCGAACGCACCAATGAACTGAAAAAAACAACCCTGAAACTGCGCCGTTCCATGAAGGATATCGCCGACGCAAAGGATAGTGCAGAACAGGCCAACCAGTTGAAATCGGAATTTCTGGCCAACATGAGCCATGAAATCCGAACCCCGCTGAATGGTGTTCTGGGCATGTGTCAATTGCTGGAGCAGACCAGCCTGGATTCACAGCAGAAGGAATATACCCACACAATCATGTCATCCGGCCGGTCGCTGCTGGCGATCATCAGTGACATTCTGGATCTCGCGAAAATAGAATCCGGGCAGATACAGCTTGAACGAACTGATTTTAATATCATGGCAATCGTCAAGGAATCGATGGATACCGTATCCTACCAGGCGATGAAAAAGAATTTGAAAACTGCCGTCAACATATCGGAATACTGCCAGGGAACCTATCTGGGCGATGCGGGCCGAATCAAACAGATTCTGGTCAATCTGCTCAACAATGCGGTCAAATTCACAGCGGCCGGTGAAGTATCACTTGAGCTTTCAAAAATGGAAAACGGCGACCTCTGCTTCAGGGTGCGCGATAGCGGATCGGGTATTCCGGAAGATCAGCAGAACGCCATTTTTGAAAGATTCCGGCAGGTTGATGGCACAAGCATGCGCCAGCATGGCGGCACCGGGCTCGGCCTTCCCATCTGCAAAAGCCTGGCTGAATTGATGGGGGGGCGGATTGGTGTCAACAGCGAGCCCGGCGTGGGGTCTGAATTCTGGTTTAGCCTACCACTGGAAAAAAGTGCCATCACCATAGAGGCCCCCGCCTGGGAAGAACCGGCTCCGCTGCACGACCAGCGGAAAACAGATCAGATCAAAGGCCAGCGTGTTCTGGTGGCGGAAGACAACCTGATCAATCAGCAGATCATCCGGGAGGCCCTGAAAACCATGAGACTGGACGTCACCATTGTTGAAAACGGACAGCTCGCCCTGGAGGCCCTGGAAGCCGCCCCCTATGACCTTGTCCTGATGGACATACAGATGCCGGTCATGACCGGCGAGGAAGCCATAAGATGGATCCGGGCCGCCGACGCCCTCTACCGCGACATTCCGATCATTGCCCTGACTGCCAACGCCATGAGCGACGCGGAAACCAGATATCTGCAAGCCGGCGCAAACGCCTATATTGTCAAACCCATCAATCTGAAAACGGCAATCACCACCATCAGTGATATTCTGACCGAAGGCGTCGCGAAATCCTGATCGCTGAAAAGTGAAAGCCGGCCTCGAGGCCGGCTTTCTATTAACGTATGATATATTTCCTAGGACGACAGATAACCATTTTCCTCAAGATAGGTAATGATCCGGTCTGCAGCCTTGTCCGGCTCCAGATCAGTGGTATCTATGGTCAGTTCCGCCTGGTCCGGTTCCTCGTAAGGACTGTCAAAGCCGGTGAAGTTTTTGATTTCGCCGGAACGCGCCTTTTTGTAAAGCCCCTTGGGATCACGCTGCTCACAAACCTCCAGTGGAGTATTGATGAAAATCTCGAGGAATTCGCCGTCCTGCATCAGTTCACGCGCCATGCGCCGTTCTGAACGGAACGGTGAAATGAAGGACACCAGGGTCATCAGCCCGGCATCAACCATCAGTTTTGACGTTTCCGCCACACGGCGGATATTTTCCACCCGATCGACATCGGTAAAACCAAGGTCCTTGTTCAGACCATGACGGACATTGTCGCCATCAAGAACATAGGTGTGGTTGCCGCGGGCAAAGAGCTTTTTCTCCAGCGCATTGGCAACGGTTGACTTGCCGGAACCGGAATAGCCGGTGAACCACAGCACGGCCGGTTTCTGGCCTTTCTGGTCTGATCTGGATTTTTTGTCCACATCCAGGGCCTGCCAGTGGATATTTTCCGCCCGGCGCAGGCCGTGATCAATCATGCCAACGCCGACTGTATTGTTGTTCAGCCTGTTGATGATGATAAAGGCGCCGGTCTCACGAATATCCGCATAGCGGTCATAGGGAATCTGATCCGACAGGGACAGGTTACAAACCCCCACTTCATTGAGTTCCAGTGCCTTGCCTGCCTCATGTTCAAGACTGTTCACATTGATCTTGTGCTTCAGGGAGGAAATCACACCCGGCACCATTTTGGAGCCGATCTTGATCAGGTAGGCCCGGCCCGGCAGGAGATGTTCATCATCCATCCACAGCACGTGCGCCATGAACTGATCGGTGAGTTCGGCTCGCTTTTCCTTGCGGCAGATCACATCACCGCGGGACACGTCAATCTCGTCTTCCAGAACAATGGTTACGGCCTGTCCGGCGATGGCTTCCTTCAGGTCACCGCCCATTGTCACAATGCGCTTGACGCGACTGGTTCTGGCCGACGGCAGGACCACAATCTCATCACCCTCGTGTATAGTCCCACTGACAATGGTTCCGGAGAATCCGCGGAAATCCAGATCCGGGCGATTCACCCACTGCACCGGGAAACGGAAAGCCGCCGATTTTTCGTCGGACGAGACATCCACCGTCTCCAGAACCTGCATCAGGGTCGGCCCGTTATACCAGGGCAGTTTTTCACCACGCTCCAGAATATTATCGCCCTTCAGCGCAGAAATAGGCACACAGGTAATATCCTCGAGCCCGATCTCTTTGGCAAAGGCCCGGTAGTCTGTTTCAATCTGGTTAAAGACCTTCTGGTCATAATCCATCAGATCCATTTTATTGATCGCCAGCAGCACATGCTTGATGCCCAGCAGGGACACAATATAGCTGTGCCGGCGGGTCTGGGTCAGTATGCCCTTGCGCGCATCAATCAGGATAATGGCCAGATCCGCATTGGAGGCGCCGGTGGCCATATTCCGGGTATATTGCTCATGACCCGGCGTATCCGCGACGATAAACTTTCGTTTGTCGGTCGAGAAATAGCGATAGGCCACGTCAATGGTGATCCCCTGTTCCCGCTCTGCGGCAAGACCGTCCACCAGAAGGGCAAAATCCATATCCCCGCCCTGGGTGCCGACCTTCTTGCTGTCGGATTCCAGGTTTGTCAGCTGGTCTTCGAAAATCATTTTTGAATCATACAGCAGGCGACCGATCAGGGTGCTTTTACCGTCGTCAACGCTGCCGCAGGTGATAAACCGCAGCAGACTTTTGTTTTCCTGGCTTTTCAGATACTCAAGGATATCTTCGGAAATCAGATCAGACTGGTGTGCCATTAGAAATATCCCTCCTGCTTTTTCTGTTCCATGGACGCATTGGCATCCTTGTCAATGGCGCGGCCCTGACGTTCGGAGGTTCTTGTCAGCAGCATTTCCTGGATAATGGCCGGCAACGTATCTGCGTCGGATTCAATAGCCCCGGTCAGCGGGTAACATCCCAATGTCCGGAAGCGGACTTTTTTCATCATCGGTTTCTCGCCGGGTTCCAGCGGCAGGCGATCATCATCCACCATCACCAGCATGCCGTCCCGTTCGACAACCGGCCGTTCCTTGGCGAAATACAGCGGCACGATCGGAATATCCTCAAGATAGATATACTGCCAGATATCGAGCTCGGTCCAGTTGCTCAGGGGAAACACACGAATGCTTTCACCTTTGTTGATGCGACTGTTATAGAGGCTCCAGAGTTCCGGACGCTGGTTCTTGGGATCCCAGCGGTGCTGGGCGGAGCGGAAGGAGAAGATACGTTCCTTGGCCCGGCTTTTCTCTTCATCCCGGCGGGCGCCGCCGAAGGCAGCGTCAAAACCGTATTTATCCAGAGCCTGTTTCAGGCCCTGGGTTTTCATCACATCCGTATGAACAGCGGAACCATGGCTGAAAGGACCGATGCCCTGGTCGACACCATCCTGATTCACATGAATCAGAAGATCAAGGCCAAGTTCGGCCGCCCGCTTGTCGCGAAATTCGATCATTTCCCGAAATTTCCAGGTGGTATCCACATGAAGAATGGGAAATGGCGGGATGGAAGGGTAAAAGGCTTTCATGGCCAGATGCAGCATCACTGCCGAGTCCTTGCCTACTGAATAAAGCATCACCGGGTTCTGGCATTCTGCAGCCACCTCCCGCATGATATGAATACTTTCGGCTTCCAGCCGCTGCAAGTGGGTCAAATCCATTCCACAATCTCTTTTCCGTCCGTTTTCAGGCAATGTCCTGCCCGTCCGTCTGTTCTCGTTGGATAGCCTGCCAGCAACCCTGGCAGATCTATCTTTAGATAGTTATATAATCAAAGTATGGCAACGCATAATATAGTTTATATATAAAAACAATGTATTTTATTCTATACTACACTTTAATAATGTTTATTAAACCATTCCATACTTTGCACCGAAATACTTTTTCGTCATACATGGTTCATATTGAAGAAAAGTAAATACTTCTGAAAAACAGAAAAAAGCAGGCCGCGGGCGACCTGCTTTCAAAGAACCACTATGAGCAACTGAAACTATTCGCTCAGCATTTCCACCAGCTGGGCCCCAAGTTGACGAACGGATTGCTCCTTGTCAGCGTTTTTCAGTTTGCCGCTTTCATCAAACTCGTCAAAAGCACCTCCCAGTGCCAGCATATTCGGATGAACGGTGACCATGATATTCATCAACAACTCGCGCAGGGCATATAGACCACGCAATCCTCCCATTGCGCCGGGCGACGTGGCCATAATTACCGCCTTCTTGCCGGCAAAGGAATGCAGCATGGGTTCATCTTCCCGGGCCGGGCGGGAGACCCAGTCAATGGCATTTTTCAGGATTGCGGAATAACTGCTGTTATATTCCGGGGACGCGATCAACAATCCGTCATGACCCTCAAACAGCTTTTTCAGCCTGAGTGCGTTGTCCGGCAACCCCTCGGCCGCTTCCAGATCGCCGTTGTAAAGCGGCAGCGGATAATCACGAAGATCGATATAGGTGACCTCGGCTCCGGCGTCCTCGGCCCCGTCGACTGCTGCCCTGACCATGGATTTGTTAAATGACGATTTCCTTGTGCTGCCGGCGAAGGCAAGTATGCTTATTTCCTCTGACATTATATCTCTCCTTATTCTGGCAATTCGAATAATAAAATTTCACACTCCGATACACTTTTGATCCGGAGACATTCTTCACCTTCGAGGGCAAAACCGTCTCCGGATACGCCGGTTTCGCCGTTTACTGTGATTTCCCCGCGGGCCAGTTGAAGCCAGTATTTCCGGCCCGGCAGCAAATTTTGCTTAACCTCGGCCGCCGGCGCGAAACGCCCGGCAAAGAGCCGCGCATCCTGACGCATTGTCAGACTGCCCTCTGCGCCGTCAGAGCTGACAAGAAGCCGGAAGCTGTTTTCCAGCTCATCCCCGGCAAACCTGCGCTGCTGGTAGCCGGGCGGGGTATTGGTCTCGTCAGGCATAATCCAGATCTGCAGCAGATGCAGTTCTTCCTCCTGCGATCCGTTATATTCACTGTGCTGGATACCACTGCCGGCGCTCATCAGCTGTATTTCACCGGGCGTGATGGCAGAGATATTCCCGGTGCTGTCCCTGTGGGCAATGGCGCCCTCCAGAACCCAGGTAATGATTTCCATATTTTCATGGCCATGGGTATCAAAGCCGGAGCTTGGCTTGATCCAGTCCTCATTGATAACCCGGAGCGGCCCGAACCCCATGTTATCGGGATCGTAATAGCGACCGAACGAAAAGGAATGCTTGCTTTTCAGCCAGCCTCCGGCTGTTATGCCTCGCCCGTCCTGACTGCGCCTGGTAATCATCGATCGTCTCCATCATGCCGAAGTGATGAAGAAAGGATATATTTTTCCCATTATTATGATAATATTGTTTTTTTGAACTTTACTATTCGAATTATTTAAATAATGGACAAGCTCTCCAATATCAGAACCTTTGCCGTTGTCGGACAGACCGGCAGCTTTGCCGAAGCCGCCCGTCGGCTTAACCTGGCCAATTCCGTGGTCAGCAAAAGGGTAAAGGATCTGGAAGATCATCTCGGCACCCGGTTGCTCATCCGCACCACCCGGCATGTCAGCCTGACCGACGCCGGATACCAGTATCTTGAACAGGTGCAGAAACTGCTCCACGACCTGGAAGAAACAGAGGAAAGCCTGCGCCGCAGAACCCAGACTCCGATCGGCAACATCCGGGTGGCGGCCCCGTTGAGTTTCGGCATCAAATATCTCGGTCCCGCCATGTCCGGCTATCTCGATAAATATCCCCAGGTGTCGCTGAATGTTTCCTTTTCCAACCGTTTTGTCGATATCGCCGCTGAAGGCTATGACCTGGCCATCCGGGTCGCCAGCACCCTGCCGGATTCCAATCTGATGGCCCGCCAGATCTGCGCCTCCCGCCGCATTGCCTGCGCCAGTCCGGGTTACCTTGCCAGACACGGGATACCGGAAACCCCCCGGGATCTTCTGAAACACAATTGCCTGACCTATGACACACCTGTCCGGAACAAAGGCTGGCCGTTTTATCATAACGGCCGCAAGCTGCATGTTCCCGTGCATGGAAACCTGACCTCGGACAATGGTGAGTTCCTGTGCGCGGCGGCTATCTGCGGCCAGGGCATCGTTTTGATGCCCACCTTCATCGTCGGCCAAGCGCTGAGCGAGGGAGACCTGGTTCCCATTCTCGACGACTACCGGGAACCTGAATTCTATATTTATGTGCTCTATCCGCACAAAAAGCTTCTGTCGGTCAAGGTCCGCACCCTGATCGATTTTCTGGCCGACTATTTCGAGGATACTTTTGCATAAATGTGACCCTTAAGTGACGATAACACTTCGGAAAAATGATTATTCCATGACATGCACAAAGTGAAATTGACAGGCGGAATCCCGGCCCGTACACCGGATCATATCTTGTGTCGGAAACAGGGAATTTGGCATGAAGAAGCTGTATGTAAGAGTTGCATTTCTCATTCTTGTTCTGAGCCTGAGCGTCTCCCTCAACGCCAATACCTCAATGATGGGACAGCCGCCGCTGCCGCAACTGGCCGCCAACAAAACACCCGCCATTAAAATCGATCCCCGGACCGGCCGGCACAAGGTCACCTTCAGTGTGCTGATCTATAATATCGCCGGGCTGCCCTGGCCGATCAAAAGCGGCCGCGGTGAGCGGCTGGACCTGATTGCAGAGGAATTCGCCCGGATGCGGGAGAAGGGAACCGCCCCTGACCTTGTCCTGCTGCAGGAAGCCTTCATGGACCAGAGCCGGGATATTATCTTTGCCGGCGGATACGAAAACTATATTACCGGCCCCGCCACCGAGGATATTGTCGAGGGTGCCTCGGCAGCAGCGCCGCAGGAGTTCATTGCCGCCCGCAATCCATGGCGCGGCGAGACCTGGGGCAAAGTCATTAACAGCGGCCTCTATATCATGAGCAAGTTCCCCATCGTCGAGGAATATGAAACCGCCTTCCCGCGCCAGGATTGCGCCGGCTGGGACTGCCTGGCCAACAAGGGCGTGATGATGGCCGGCATCCGCATTCCCGGCGTGCCGTTCCTGATTGACGTGGCCAATACCCATATGAATTCGAAGGGACCGTCTTCGGGCGTCGACCTTCACCGCACCACGGCAGCCCAGCGGCTGCAGGTCGATACCATTCATACGCTGCTCAACCGCACTGATCATACCGGAAGACCGCTCATCATGGCCGGCGATTTCAACCTGAAAGGCCTGCCGGAGATGGTCGATTATTTCCGACGCGGCAGGGACAGCCGGCGGGTCGGCCTGCTTGCCCGGCAATATTGCCTCGATCCCGGCAACGGCTGTGATGTGCGTATGCCGCTCGAAAGCAACACGCCGTGGCTGGACACAAACGACCTGCAGGCGTTCCACGGCGGTGACCGCGTCCGGCTCCGGCCGCTGCGCGTGGAAGTCCTGTTTGACGAAAAGGTCGGCGATGAACCGCTGTCCGACCATGACGGATACCTGGTACATTATGAACTGAGCTGGCATCCCGACGATTTCCCCACCCAGATTGCCGGTCTGTGATCCCTCTCCCGCTTGAACTCTGGACCCAAGGTTGATATATAAGGCCCGAGACTGGTGCTCCGGATTTACGATCCGGCCCGCAACAAAGGAACCTGAATATGTCAAAGATTGTCGTATCGGCACTCTATCATTTTGTCACACTTGATGATTTTGCCGACCTCCGTGAACCGCTTCTTACCTTCCTGAAAGACCAGGGCATCAAAGGCACATTGCTGCTGGCCCGGGAAGGAATCAACGGCACCGTTGCCGGCTCGGCCGAGGCCATTGAGAACCTGCACAACTATTTGCGCGCCGATGCCCGCTTCAAAAACCTGGTGACCAAGGAATCCTATAACGACGAGATGCCCTTCTATCGCACCAAGGTGAAGCTGAAGAAGGAAATCGTCACCATGGGCGTGGAAGGCATCGACCCCAACCATATCGTCGGCACCTATGTGAAGCCGCAGGACTGGAATGCGCTGATTTCCGACCCGGATGTGATCCTGGTCGATACCCGAAACGATTACGAGGTCGGCATCGGCACCTTCAAAGGCGCCCTCAACCCCGAGACCGGCACCTTCCGGGAATTCCCCAAATATGTGGAGGAAAAGCTCGCCGACGCCAAGGACAAGAAGGTGGCCATGTTCTGCACCGGCGGCATCCGCTGTGAAAAATCCACCGCTTACCTGAAAGAACAGGGCTTCGGCGAAGTCTATCACCTGGAAGGCGGCATCCTGAAATATCTGGAGGAAGTGCCGGAAGAGGAAAGCCTGTGGGAAGGCGAATGTTTCGTCTTTGACAGCCGGGTCGCGGTCAAACACAATCTGGAGCCGGGCGAATACGACCAGTGTTTCGCCTGCCGCATGCCGATCACCGAGGAAGACAAGAACCACCCCCATTACATGAAGGGCGTGAGCTGCCATCACTGCCACGACGAAAAATCGGAAGAGCAGATGCGCCGCTATCAGGAGCGGGAACGCCAGATCGAGCTGGCGAAGAAATCCGGGGCCGAACATATCGGCGGAGAGGTCCAGGACATCATCGCCCAGCGCCGGGAAGAAAAACGCCGCCAGAAGGAAGAACAGAACCGCCTTGATGCCCTGCAGCAGCAGGAGGCATAAGTGATCAACTCCCTCAGCTTTGACAACCGCTTCGCCGGTCTGGGGGAGAGCTTCTTTGCGCCCATGAAGGCCCGGCCGCTGCCCGATCCGCACATGGTCACGGCCAGCACCTCGGCGGCCGAGCTTCTCGACATTCACCCCGACTGGCTCAATTCCGACGAGGCCCTGAATATCTTCAGCGGCCATCAGGTGCCGGACGAGGCCGAACCGCTGTCCATGGTCTATGCCGGGCATCAGTTCGGCGGCTACAGTGCCCGGCTCGGCGACGGCCGCGGCATATTGCTGGGCCAGGTGCGCAACAGCAAAGGCGAGCTCTGGGATATCCATACCAAGGGGTCCGGCAAGACCCCCTTCTCCCGCTTTGGTGACGGCCGGGCAGTCTTGAGGTCCTGCATCCGCGAGTATCTGGCCAGCGAAGCCCTGCATCATCTCGGCATTCCGACGACCCGGGCGCTCTGCATCCTCGGCAGTACGGAACCAGTACGCCGCGAAACCATGGAAAGCGCCAGTGTGCTGGTCCGCCTCGCCCGCTCCCACATCCGCTTTGGCAGCTTTGAGTATTTCGCCCATAGCAAACAGCCGGCGGAGCTGAAAAAGCTCGCCGATTATGTGATCGACACCCATTTCCCGGACGTTGCGGAAGCGGAACAACCCTGTGAAGCCCTGCTTCTGCGCATCGCCACAGAGACCGCCGGCATGATCGCCCACTGGCAGGCCTACGGCTTTGCCCACGGGGTCATGAACACGGACAATATGTCGGTGCTGGGCGAAACCTTCGATTACGGCCCCTACGGCTTTATGGAGGCCTTTGATCCCGGCTATATCTGCAATCACACCGACGAGCAGGGCCGTTATGCCTTCAACCAGCAGCCGAGCATCGGCTTCTGGAACCTGCGCGCCCTGGCCTATGCCATGAAGGACCTGCTCAGTGGCGAGCTGACCGAACAGCTGCTGGAGACTTACCAGACCCGCTTTTTCGAGGAGTATGACCGGCTGATGAATAAAAAACTCGGCCTCAGAGTACAGATGGAGGACGACCGGCAGCTCATGGGCGATTTGCTGGGCCTGCTGCAGAAACATGCGATCGATTACAGCATTTTCTTCCGCAAACTTGCCGACTTCACACAAAGCGACGATGAAAGCGCGCTCTATGCGCCGGAGGAGGCCAAAGCGGATTTCCGGGAATGGCTGGAAGCATACAAAGCGCGCCTCAAGGCGGAAAATTCCCGCGATGAAGAACGGGCCCAGGCCATGAAACGGGCCAACCCCAAATATATCCTGCGCAATTACCTGGCCCAGCAGGCGATTGAAAAAGCCGAGGCCGGCGATGCGTCAGAGGTGGAAAAACTGATCGGGATTTTGTCCCACCCCTATGACGAGCAGCCGGAACATGAAGACTACGCGGCCGAACCGCCCGAGTGGGGCAAACATCTGGAAATCAGCTGCTCGAGTTAGGAACATCGCTGGACCGGTTTACTTCTTGATAGATTTCCCGCACCGATTGTATGATAAAAGTGAATATATCAACCAAAATTAAACGGGAAATACATTGACAAGATATGTGCCTTATTCAGAACGTGTTGGAGCTACTCCTCCGCCTGAGCGGATGCAAGTAGGTGAACTTAGTGACGAATTACGCCGAAGACTGTCAAACTGGTGGCATCGATGCAGTAACAGGATATACACTCATGGAACCGGCTATAACTGCGGATATCGTTTCTATGATGATCGAACTCACCAAGGATCGCAAATTTGCTACACCGAGATTTGGGGACGTTATCAAGCCGAATTCCCTGAGGATGGAAGAGGTTTCTTCGATCAGTGTGATAATCTGTTTCGAACCGGTTCCTACTTCGACGTGATGAATACTTTGCACTTCTTTCTAGAAATGAATTTCCCGCAAGGCTACCTCGTCGAACAACTTGAAAGATTGTTAGTCGACTACAATTCTCCGGTAACCTGGAACGACAAAGAGAAAACTTTGATTCCGCATTCCAGCCCTGAAGAAGGCCAAACGATAGTTAGAGCATTAGCCTCCACAAAGGAGGGATCCTTCAATGGCTCTCATACTCACCTAATGGCATCAATTGATCATATCAATTGCAACAATCCTGCAGATAGTATTCGAGAAAGCATTCACGCCGTGGAAAGTGTTTGCCGTCAAATGACGGGGGAGAAAACTCTTGGCCCAGCTTTATCTAAACTGAAAAAAAATCACGGTTTGAATGAAGCCCTTAAACAAGGAATGGACAAAATCTACGGTTTTACGAACACAGCCCAAGGTATACGGCATCCAATTTTAGAGAAAGAAGAAGAATTGGACCTAAACGATGCCCAGTTCATGCTCGGAGCCTGCGCCGCCTTTTGCAGTTATTTGATTAACAAGCTAGCTCCAGCAGAAAAACAAAGTTCCGAACCATAATAAAGACCCGCTCATTCGCGGGCCTTTGGTTTAAAATCCTTTGCCGAAACTATTTCTTGTTCAGCTTGTCATTCTGCCAGTATTTGGTGCCCTGCAGGGTCGCCTGCAGCGCAAGGCCGGTTTTGGTCATCTGATAGACGCTGACGCCGGAGACCACTGTATCGGCGCCGCTGGCCTGGGCGCCCTTTTCATCGACGGTCGCCGCCGCATCAGCCTGGCCGGAAAAATCCCAGCCCTTGTCAACAAATTGTTCAAAGGCAGAGCGTTTGTGGAAAATCATGACGGTCCGGTAATCCTTCACCCCGAGACCGATACCGACCCCGCCGGTCGCCATCTTCATGAAGATATTTTCGCCCGATTTGTTGTCATGGGCAACACCGGTGCCGGAGCCGGCGGACAGCAGGATCAGGTTCACGCCGCCTGAGTTGAAGACCGCATAACCCTCGGCCTCGGCAATCATGGATTTCGTTTCCTTGTTGCTTTCATAGAGCTTTTCCAGCACGCCGTCGCGCATCTTCAGGATTTCCTGGCGCTTTTCCTCGCTGGATTTGGCCTGCACAGACAGCGGTAACGCCGCAAGACACAGGATCATCAGGGCCTTTTTCAACATAACTCGTTCCTTCCTCATTTTACTCCGGGATTATACCTAGCGCTGAAATAAGGCCATTTGCGGGCCAAACCTATACTCAGCTCTCGGGAAACTTATATCCCTCAAATTGCTGGCGGAGATTGAGCTTGCTGATCTTGCCGGTCGCCGTCAAGGGGACCTGATCGACAAACTGCACATCGTCGGGAATCCACCATTTGGCGACCTTGCCCTCGAGGAAGGCCAGAAGCTCCGCCTTTGTCGCCTCGCCGCCTTCTTTCAACTGCACGATCAGCAACGGCCGTTCCTCCCATTTGGGGTGGGCCATGCCGATCACGGCGGCCAGCGCCACCGCGTCATGGCCCATGATGATATTTTCCATATCCACCGAGCTGATCCATTCGCCGCCGGACTTGATCACATCCTTGGCCCGGTCGGTGATCTGCATGAAGCCGTGCGCATCAATGGTCGCCACATCGCCGGTGTCGAACCAGTCGTCGGCATCGACGGCCCGTTCCGCCTGTTTGTAATAGCTTTCCACAATCCACGGGCCCTTGACCAGCAGCCGCCCAAAGGTCTTGCCGTCCCACGGCAGGTCCCGGTCCTCGTCGTCGACAATCTTCATTTTCACGCCGAAGGGCGGACGACCCTGCTTGCATTTCATATCCAGCCAGGCCTCGTAATCCCGCTCCTTCAGACCCTTCATAAACGGCAGGTCGCGGTTGACGGTACCGAGCGGACTCATTTCCGTCATGCCCCAGGCGTGGTTCACTTCGACGCCGTATTTTTGATCCAGCAGCTCGATCATGAAACGGGGCGCCGCCGACCCGCCGATGATCAGATTCTCAATTCCGGCCAGGTCCTGGCCGCTTTTATCCATATAGTCCAGAAGCCCGTTCCAGACCGTAGGCACGGCGGCGGAACAGGTGGCGCCTTCGGTGCGGATCAGTTCATGGATGCTGGCCCCGTCCATGCCGCCGCCGGGCAGGATCATCTTGGCCCCGACCATGGGCGCGGCAAAGGTCAGCCCCCAGGCATTGGCATGGAACATGGGCACGATGATCAGGATGGCGCTTGCCGCCCCCAGTCCGAACCCGTCCATGTTATTTCCGCAGGCCGCATGCAGCAGGTTGGAGCGGTGGGTATAGAGCACGCCCTTGGGGTGACCTGTCGTTCCGGATGTGTAACAAAGTGAGGACGGCGTTTCCTCGGGCAGGAAAGGCCAGTCAAAACCTGCGTCTTCCGCCGCCAGCAGGTCCTCGTAACAGAGCGCCCCCGGCAGGCTGGTGTCCGGCATATGGGCGCGGTCGGTCATGATGATGTAATGTTCCACCGTCGGCAGATGTTCGCGGAGTTTTTCCAGCAGCGGCACAAAGGTCACATCGGCCAGGATCATGCGGTCTTCGGCGTGGTTGATAATATAGATGAGCTGCTCTGCAAACAGCCGCGGATTCAGGGTATGGCAGACGGCGCCCATGCCGGATATGGCGAACCAGCTTTCCACATGGCGGAAGCCGTTCCAGGCCAGGGTGGCGATGCGGTCGCCCTGCTTGACGCCGAGCCTCTCCAGCGCCGCCGCCAGCTTTTCCGTTCGCGTCAGACATTCACTGTAGGTCTCCCGGTGAATACTGCCGTCCTCGGCCAGGCGCGAAACAATCTCCGTTGCGCCGTGATAGCCGGCCGCATGCTCAAGAATTTCAATCAGATTAATCGGTGCCGACTGCATCGAAGACATGACTTCTCCCTTTATTTTTGTACAGTGTACCCTAAAACCAGCTGTCCTGCATCTCAAAGGCGCTGGCTTCAAATCCCATGAGCGTTTTGGCCTGCAACTCAATGCGGGGCAATTCCCGGCCCATGAAATAGCGCGCCGCCTGGAGTTTGCCCTTGTAATAGTCACTCTCCGGACCATCACTTGCCTGCGACAGTGCTTCCTGCGCGGCCCGGGCCTGACGGATCCACATCCAGGCAATCACCACCCGGCCCATAAAATCCAGATAAAGGGTGGCATTGGCCAGAGCCAGGTCGATATCCTCACCCATTTTACCGGTCAGTGTCCGTGACACCTGCTCGACCAGCCCAAGGCTTTCCATTACGGGATCGCAGATATCGGTCTCCACACCGGCGTCACCCGCCAGACTTATGTCCCGGGCAATATGTTCCAGCAGGGTCTTCAGGGCCGCGCCCCGGTCGAGCACAATCTTGCGGCCCAGAATATCCAGCCCGTGAATGGCTTCCGCCCCCTCATGGATCGGATTGAGACGGTTGTCCCGGTAATATTGCTCCACCGGATGTTCCCTAGTGTAGCCGGCTCCGCCCAATATCTGAATGGCCATTTTATTGGCCTCAAGGCCATAGTCAGACGGATAGCTTTTGACGATCGGCGTCAAAAGATCGAGCAACCCCAAAAGGCTTTTCTTTTCTTCTGCATTCTGCGCCATTTCGAGGCGATCCACAAGCTGGCTGGCATAAAAACAGAGGGCAAGGCTGCCTTCACTATAGGCCTTCTGGGCCAGAAGAAGCCGCCGCACATCGGCATGTTCGACCAGCGCCACTTGCGGGCTCAACGGATCCTTGCAGGACGGCAAGCGGCCCTGCTGCCGCTCCCGGGCGTAATTCAGGCTGTAATGATATCCGGCAACACCCAGCATGGCGGCCCCGAGACCAACCCCGATCCGCGCCTCGTTCATCATCTGGAACATATAGAACAGACCCCGGTTTGGTTCACCGACTAGAAAAGCTTCGCAGTCACCTTCCTCGCCGAAATTCAACACCGTCGAGGTGGTATGGCGATAGCCCATCTTGTGCAGCAGGCCGGCCAGTTTCACATCATTGCGCGCGCCCGGGGATCCGTCTTCCTGAACCCTGACCTTGGGACAGAGAAACAGGGAAATGCCCTTGACCCCGTCAGGTGCGCCCTTGATGCGGGCCAGCACCATATGCACGATATTTTCCGTAAAGGACTGGTCGCCGCCGGAAATAAACATCTTCTGGCCTTTAAGGCGATAGCTGCCGTCCGCCTGAAGTTCCGCTGTGGTCCGGATATCCGATAAAGCCGACCCCTGGCCGGGCTCGGTCAGGGCCATGGTGCCCGCAAACCGGCCGTCCGTCATCGGCGGCAAAAAACGGCTAATCTGGTCGGCGGACCCGAAGCTCCGGATCAGGTTGGCCGCCCCGATGGTCAGCAGGCTGTAGGCGGCAAAGGCCAGATTGGCCCCGTAAAAGAATGACATGCAGGCATTGCTGAGGACCTGCGGCATATTCATGCCGCCATGATCGGGATCATGATGGGCGGACAGGAAACCGGCGTCGGCAAAGGCGCGCCAGGCCGTTTCCACTTCGGGCAGCAGGCTGACCTTTTCCCCGTCGAAGGTGGGCTCCTGACGGTCGCCGTCCTGATAATGGGGCAGATAATGATCTTCGGCGATGGCCCGGGCCGTCTCCAGAAAGGCGTCCATGGTTTCCGGCGAATAGTCCGCATAGACCCCCGAGGCAAACAAGTCCTCACACTCCAGCACCTGTCGGAGCTGGAATCTGACTTCCCGCATATGGTCAAACAAAAACGACATTTAACTCCCTTTATACCGGAACCAGCCGACCTGCCGGGGGTTTATGGTTTTGTTTCCCGTGCAGCGTCTGCCTCCCTCCCTCAGGAAAGTATATTCAAACGATCGTTTTGTTTAAAGTGAAATCGGGTTACGTCGGCGTATTTTTGCCGGAACACTCATTTCCGGCGGCATCAGGTGACCGAAAAACCCTGCCAGAAGGGATCCGCCTCATCCACGGTAATGGTGTTGAGCCCGGTCTGCTGCGCCCAGCCGGCAAAGCTGGGCCGGATGGCGTCAAACTCACCCACTTTCGCCGCGTTCTCCACCCGGCCCCGGAAGCAGGAGCCGATAATGCTTTCATGGACGAACTCGTCGCCCGGCTTCAGCTTTCCCCTGGCCGCCAGCTGGGCCAGTCGGGCGCTGGTGCCGGTGCCGCAGGGCGACCGGTCGATGGCCTTGTCGCCGTAAAAGACCGCATTGCGTCCGTCCGCCCCTATTGTCTGCGGCGCCCCGGTCCACATCAGGTGACTGACTCCGCTGATCCGGTCATCAAGCGGATGAACCGGCGTGATTTTTTCCCTCAGCAGGCGGCGCACGTCAGGACTCATGGCGACTAACTGGCCGGCAGAAAAATGCTCCAGGCCCGGGTAATTTTTCTGGGGATCGATGATGCCGTAGAAATTTCCGCCGTAGGAAATATCCACCTTCAGCGGCCCGAGCTCCGGACAGTCAATCTCGATGCCCTCCGCATACAGAAAACTCTCAATATTGAACAGCCGCACTTCCTCGACCCGGTTGCCGTTCCTGACATAGTCCGCCCGGATCAGCCCGGCCGGCACCTCGAGCAACAGGCGGCCTTCCTCCCGCGGGTGCAACAGGCCGTTTTCCAGCCCCATGGTCACCATGCCGATGGTGCCGTGGCCGCACATGGGCAGGCAGCCGCTGGTTTCCATGAACAGGATCCCCATGTCTGCCTCGGGGTGGCTGGAGGGATAGAGAAACCCGCCGGACATCATGTCGTGGCCGCGCGGCTCAAACATCAGCGACCTTCTGATCCAGTCGTGATGTTCGATGAATTCTATACGCTTCTCAGCCATGGTCTGTCCCTTGAGGACCGGCGCTCCGCCGGCCACAAGCCGGACTGGATTGCCGCAGGTATGGCCGTCGATACAGAAAAAGACATGTGGGTTCTCAGGCATGACCCTTACCCCGACAGCCTGTCCAGATCAGGCCGGATTTCCTCGGCCTTCCGAACGGTGGTGATCAGGTCTTGCCGCTCCGCCCCGGACAGGATCATCCGCGGCAGGCGGACCCGCTCGGAGCCCCGCTCCATGACCTGCTCGGCAAGCTTGATATATTGCACCAGCTTGGGTTTGGAATCGAAATGCAGCAGCGGCATGAACCAGCGATAAATCTCCCGCGCTTTTTCAATTTCGCCCCGCTCAAGCAAGTCGTAAAGGGCTACGCTTTCCCGGGGAAAGGCGTTGGTCAGGCCCGAGACCCATCCTTTGGCGCCCAGTACCAGCCCCTCGAAGGCCATGTCATCAAGGCCGGCAAAAACAATGAACCTCTCCCCGCAAGCATTGATCAGGTCGGTGAAGCGGCGGGTATCCTCGGCCGATTCCTTGATACAGACGATATTGTCCACATCGGCCAGCCGTGCGAGGGTGTCCAGCGAAATGCTGACCCGGTAGGAGGCCGGATTGTTATAGAGCATGATCGGCAGGCTGGTGGCCGACGCCACCAGGCGGAAATGCTGTTCCAGCTCCGACTGGTCCGGCACATAGACCATGGCCGGCAGCACCATCAGGCCGTCAATGCCGATGCGCTCGGCGGCACGGACATAGTCCTGCGCTTCCTCGGTGGTAAATTCAGAAACCCCGGACAGGATCGGCACCCGGCCGTCGACAACCTTCCGGGCTGCTTCCAGCAGGGAGACTTTTTCCTCGGTCCTGAGCGAGTTATTTTCCCCCACGGTGCCCATCAGCACAAGGCCGTGCACCCCGTCCCGGACCAGGCCGTCAATCACCCGCCGGGTGGCTTCAAGATCCACATTGCCCCGCTCGTCAAACTGGGTCGTGACCGCCGGAAACACCCCTTTGAAAATCTCCTGCACATCCCGCGCCATTGCAGATACCCCTTTATTGTATAAAATACTGAACAAACGGTACCTGTTCGCCCCTTTCCGGGCAAGCGGAAAGACACGGAGAAGGGAGCAGCGGTCACGCGTCAGTTAATGAACACCCTTATCCCGTAGGCAATGATGCCGAGTACTGCCACACCTGCCAGCCACAGGCCGACAAACCAGAGCAATTTGCGCCCGGTTGCGACCTGCGGGTTCTCATTGTCATGGGTGGTCATCAATAGTGGTCCTCTTCACTGGCCTTGCCCCGGAACACCCAATAGGCATAACCGGTATAGGCCAGGATCAGCGGCAAAAGGACAACAGCCCCCACCAGCATGAAGGACAGGCTGGAAGGGTCGGCCGCCGCCTCCCACAGCGTGATCGCGCGCGGCACCACATAGGGAAACAGACTGATACCAAGACCGATGTAGGAGAGCAGAAAGAGGCCCAGCGCCAGCGGCAGAGGGAGCTTTTCCCGGCGTGTCCTCACACTCCATAACAGGGCTAGACCAAGCACTACTACAAGCACCGGTACCGGCCAGAGCCAGATGAGATGGCCGCTGGCAAACCAGCGGTTGCTGATTTCTTCAGACAGGAACGGCGTCCACAGACTGACCGCGCCGATAAACACCAGGGTAAGCAAAGCCAGCGGCAGGGCATACCTATAAACCCTGTCCTGCAGGGCACCCTCGGTCTTGAGGATCAGCCAGCCGGCGCCGAGCAGGGCATAGCCCGCTACCAGGGCGACACCGGTTGCAATGCTGAAGGGGGTGAGCCAGTCGAACCAGCCGCCGGCATAGGCCCGTCCCTCCACGGCAACACCCTGGATGAAGGCGCCGAGCACGATACCCTGGCACAGGCTGGCGCCAAGCGACCCCAGGGCAAAACCATAATCCCAGGCTTTTTCGTGGGCAGCGTCACGCCAGCGAAACTCGAAGGCGACACCGCGGAACACCAATCCCAGCAGCATGATAATGATCGGCGTGTAAAAGGCCGGCATCAGCACGGCATATGCCAGCGGGAAGGCGGCGAACAACCCGCCGCCGCCCAGCACCAGCCAGGTTTCGTTTCCGTCCCAGACCGGCGCAATGCTGCTCATGGCTATGTCCCGTTCCTTGCCCCTTTTCAGGAAGGGAAACAGTATTCCGACACCAAGATCAAAACCGTCCAGGATCACATAGATCAGGATAGCGAGAGCCAGAAGCATGGCCCAGATAAAGGCGAGATCCAACATTATTTGTCTCCTTCCGGTTTCTTGTCACGGATCATGGCATCGGGATCGACCGCCATGGCCGGGGTTGTGCCCGCCGCCCGGACCGGACTGCGATCCACAGGTTGCGGCTCGTCTCCCTTCGGCAGTCTGGCGAACATGCGGAACAGATAGTAGACACCGAAACCAAAGACGATGAAATAGACAATGGCGAACTGGGCCAGCGATGTGGACACCGCCGGCAGGTCCACCGGCGACACCGAGTCTTCAGTGCGCAACAGGCCGTAGATGGTCCAAGGCTGCCGTCCCACCTCGGTAACAATCCAGCCCGCCAGCACACAGATGAAGCCGGTTGGCCCCATCACCACCGCCAGGCGATGGAACAGGGGGCAGTCAAAGAGTTTGCCCCGGAAACGCAGCACCAGTGCCGCAAGACCGACGAAGGCCATCAGGAAACCGAGCCCGACCATGACCCGGAACGCCCAGAACACGATCGGCACATAGGGCCGGTCTTCCGGCGCCCACTCCTTGAGCCCCTTAATATGACCGTCCCAGTCATGGGTCAGAATCATGCTGCCGAGCTTGGGGATCTCCAGCGCATATCTGGTTTCTTCAGCTTCCATGTCCGGCCAGCCGAACAGGATCAGCGGTGCCCCGTCATAGGACTCGAAATGCCCCTCCATGGCCGCCACTTTGGCCGGCTGATGCTCCAGCGTATTGAGCCCGTGCATGTCACCGGCCAAGATCTGCAGCGGCGCCACGATCACTGCCATCCACATGGCCATGGACAGCATGATTTTCGGGGTTTCCCGGGTTTTGTCCTTCAACAGGTGCCAGGCCCCGACCGCGCCGACCACAAAGGCCGTAGTCAGATATGCAGCCAGCACCATATGCACCAACCGGTAAGGGAAAGACGGGTTAAAGACAATCTCGAACCAGTCGGCCGGGATATACTGTCCGGCCTCGTTCAGGGCATAACCGGTCGGGGTCTGCATCCAGCTATTCACCGACAGAATCCAGAAAGCGGAAAACAGCGTGCCCGCCGCCACCACCAAGGTGGCCAGGAAATGCAGTTTCTTGCCGACCCGGTTCATGCCGAACAGCATAATGCCGAGGAAGCCGGCTTCGAGAAAGAAGGCTGATAGTACTTCATAGCCCAGAAGCGGGCCGATGATCGATCCGGCCTTGTCGGAAAACACGCTCCAGTTGGTGCCGAACTGATAACTCATGACGATACCAGACACGACCCCCATGCCGAACACAACGGCAAAAATCTTCATCCAGTAGCGAAACAGGCGGATATAGGCATCGCGCCCGGTAAAAAGCCATAACCCCTCCAGCACGGCCAGATAACTGGCCAGCCCGATGGTAAAGGCCGGAAACACGATATGAAACGCAACGGTGAAGGCAAACTGCACCCGTGCGAGCATTGTGGCATCAAATAATTCTAACATTTTCGTACCCTGTTGGTCAGTTGGTTTACGTCAGTCTCCACAGGGGTCTGGCGTAAGTTAAATGGACGGATCGAAACCGGTGCGTTGACGGGTGGCTTCATTTTCCCGGTTCTTCAGCGACCTTGCCGCCATCGCAGCCAGTTCCGGCGCCAGAGCATGCATGGCGTCAAACTGGCTGAGGAAAACCTCCCCGGTCAGGTCGTCAAGGAAATGTGACTTTTTCAGCCGGTCCATGACCGGTCCCTTGACTTCGGACAGGTGGAATTTGACCCCGGCGTCCTTGAGCAGATGATTGATCGCTTCAAGGCTTTCGAGCGCACTGGCGTCAATATCATTGACCGCCGGGCACATGAGTACTACATGGCGGATTTCCGGCTGTGCAGCCACCAGTTCGTATATACGGTCCTCCAGAAAACGGGCATTGGCGAAATACAGGCTTTCATCGATCCGGAGCGTCACCAGTTCCTTGCTGGTCAACACCTGATGGCGATTTACATTGCGGAAATGTTCGGTGCCCGGCACTTGGCCGACGATGGCGCAATGGGGCCGGCTGGTGCGGTAGAGAAACAGCAGGATCGACAGACCGACGCCCAGCACCACGCCCACTTCGACCCCCAGCCCCAGGGTGCCGAGGATGGTCGCCAGCATGGCCAGGAAATCGCTTTTGGAATAGCGCCAGGTCTGGCCCAGCAGGCGGAAATCAACCAGTGACAACACCGCCACAATGATCGTGGCAGCCAAAGTCGCCGTGGGCAGGTGAAACAGCAGCGGGGTCAGGAACAGGGCGGCGAGACAGATACCGACAGCAGTATAGGCCCCCGCCGCCGGTGTACGGGCGCCGGCATCAAAATTGACCACCGAGCGGGCAAAACCGCCGGTCACCGGATAGCCGCCGGACACACCGGCTGCAATATTGGCCGCGCCGAGCCCGATCAATTCCTGGTCCGCATTAATACGCTGGCGCCGTTTGGCCGCCAGGGTCTGGGCCACGGAGACGGATTCCACAAAACCGATGATGCTGATCAGGACGGCGGAACCTATCAGGCTGCTCCACAGGTCCATATCGAAATGCGGCAGGGTCAGGGGCGGCAGGCCGGTGGGAATATCGCCGACAATGGCCACGCCCTTTTCCCCGAGCCCGAAGAACAATACAGCGAGGATCGAAAGAGCCACGGCACCGATAGGGCCCGCCTTGGCCAGGATATCCGCCAAGCGCTCACCCAGGCCCAGACGCATCAAAAACGGTTTCAGTCCCTTGCGCACCCAGAAAAGAAACAGGGTCGCTGCCACGCCGACGGACACTGTATAGGGATTGAGGTGCTGCAGATGCTCGATCAGGGAAACGACGATTTCCAGCAGGTTATGGCCCGAGGCCGCAATACCGAAAATATGCTTGAGTTGACTCGCCGCGATGATGATACCGGACGCGGTGATAAAACCGGAAATCACCGGATGGCTGAGGAAATTGGCGAGGAACCCGGCCCGGAACAACCCCATCAGGACCAGAAACCCGCCGGACAGGAACGCCAGGGTCAAAGCCGCCGCCAGATATTCGGGCGAGCCCGTCTGGGCAATCCGGCCGACTGCCGTCGCCGTCATCAGAGAGACCACCGCCACCGGCCCCACCGCCAGCGCCCGGCTGGTCCCGAACAGGGCATAGGCCACCAGCGGCAGGATACTGGCATAAAGTCCCACTTCCGGCGGCAGACCGGCGAGCAGGGCGTAGGCCAGCGACTGGGGAATCAGCATGATGGTAACGATCACCGCCGCTACAAGGTCGTCCAGCAGAAGACCCCGGCTGTAGCTGCGGCCCCAGTCCAAAACCGGGAAATATCGACTCAGCCCTGACATTTAATTATCCCGCGATTGTTTCAGGTGTGGTATTTAGTCCTTGCACTCAGGACCGGAACAGGCGCGAATACGCGGCGCCAGGCCGGAAAGGTCATATCCTGCGCTGTTACAGGCGCTGAGGATGGCGTCCGGGTCCTCGTTGGCCGCTTCTGACAGGGCCCAGAGACAGGCCGCCCGGGTGCCGGACTTGCAGAAGGCCAGCACCGGCCCGCTGCAGCCTTCCACGGCCTTGCCGAATTCTTCCACCTGCTGGTCGGAAATCTGTCCCGGCACCACAGGAATATGGTAATAGTTCATGCCGTGCTTCTCGGCGACGGCCTTCAGATCATCCGAAGATGGCTGGCCGGGACCTTCCTGGTCGGGACGGTTGTTAATGACTGTTTTATAACCCTGGGCTGCGGCCGCCTCGATATCGGCGACAGTAAGCTGGGGACTGACAGCGACTTTTTCATTCAGTTTTCTGATGCTCATGGCAAATTCCCTGATAATAAACTTTCTGGAAATTTTCCGGCAGGAAGTATCAAAACCGTCCTGCCGGAAAGTATAATGTGCTAGAGGTCTTTCTTGCTGAAATACCAATCCGTATACTCGTAACCTTCACCGGACCGGGTTTCTGCAGCAGCCGCAGTTTGCGGTGGCGGAACGATCACTTTTTCACCCGGCTTCCAGTTTTCCGGCGTCGCAACCCCATTGGCATCGCTTGTCTGCAGGGCTTCCAGCAGACGTACAAATTCATCGATAGAGCGGCCGTTGCTCATGGGATAATAAACCATGGCCCGCAGGACGCCTTCCGGATCGATGATGAAGGTTGCCCTTACCGCTGAGGTATCACTTGCGCCCGGCTGAATCATGCCATAGGCGTTGGCCACGTTCATGGACAAATCCTCGATGATGGGGAAGGGAATGTCTACGTCGAACTTTTCCTTGATATTCCGCACCCAGGCGATGTGGGCATAGTTACTGTCAATGGACAGACCAAGCAGGTCACAATTCAAGGCCTGGAACTTGTCATAGCGGTTGGCAAAGCCCATGAATTCTGTGGTACACACCGGGGTAAAGTCAGCCGGATGAGAGAACAAAATCAACCAGCGCCCCTTGTAATCATCCAGGGTTTTGGGACCATGTGTTGTTTTGGCATCAAAATTTGGTGCCCTTTTATTGAGTTCCGGCATCGCCGGGCGAACGTTTTCCTGAGTATCTTCCATGATATATTCCTTTCAATTTTAATGTCTTAGGGGGGTTAAAGGGTATTTACAGGTAACTTGAGGTACTGCACTCCATTGTCTTCCGCCGGCGGCAGTTCGCCGGCCCGCATGTTGACCTGCACGGACGGCAGAATCAGCCTCGGCATATCCAGGGTCTTGTCCCGCTCAGTGCGCATTTTCACAAACTCATCTTCACTAATGCCTTCATGCACATGAACGTTGGATGACTTTTCCACCGCCACCGTGGTCTCCCACAGATAGTTGTTCCGTCCCGGCGCCTTGTAGTCGTGGCACATGAACAGTCGGGTCTCGTCCGGCAGGGCGAAAACCTTCTGGATAGAACGATAAAGCTGCCGCGCATCGCCGCCGGGAAAATCGGCTCGGGCCGTGCCGTAATCGGGCATAAACAGCGTATCGCCGACAAAGGCGGCATCACCCACCACATAGGTCATGCAGGCCGGGGTATGGCCAGGTGTATGGATTGCCGTTGCCGTCAGGGAGCCGATCTGGAAGACCGCGCCATCTTCAAACAGGACGTCAAACTGGCTGCCGTCACGCTCGAACTCGCCGCCGGCATTGAATATTTTTCCAAAAGTTTCCTGTACAATAAGGATATGAGAACCGATGGCCAGCCTGCCGCCAAGCTTCTCCTTCAGGTATGGCGCTGCGGACAGGTGATCCGCATGGACATGGGTTTCCAGAATCCACTCTACCTCAAGCCCTTCGGCACGGACAAAGTCGATGATCCGGTCAGCGGAGTCTGTATTGGTGCGGGATGAGTTGGGATTATAATCCAGCACGGAATCCACAATGGCGCACTTTGACGTTTTCGGGTCGCTGACCACATAGCTCACTGTAAAAGTATATTCATCAAAAAATGCCTGTACATCCGGTTTCATCTCAATAACTCCTTTCGCCCTTCCGGGGCTGTTATCCTAGTTTTTCCGATACGGGTCCGGTTTGATCCTCACCCGGCTGCCACGCCGGGCAGTACTCCTGCTGCCCACCGAGGCAAATTCTGTTGCACTTTCTTCCGATCCCGCCGAACGCTCGTGTGCTTCCTCAAAAGCTGACGGTATGCATTGTCCCTCGGCACAAGTCGCACAAAGTGCCGAAATCAGGTCGCTGAGTCTTTGATCTGACAACCGGTAAAACACCGCTTTTGACTCACGGTTGGTAATCACCAGTCCCTGCTCCCTGAGGCGAGCCAGCTCCCGGGACAAACCCGGCTGCCGAACCCCGGTATTCTGTTCGATCTCGCTGACAGACCGCTCTCCCTCCATCAACTCACAGGCAATCAATAGCCGGTTGGGATGCGAGAGAACCTTTAGAAGGGCGGAGATTTCCCCGGCACGGTTTCGCAACGTATCAAGATTCTCGGTTCTGTTCATTCCAAAGCCTCTGAATAATACCAGTCTTTGGCCTGTTCTCCCACGTCAGCTGACAGGCGCCGCTTCATGCTATCGATGGTAATAGGCGGCGCCTTGAGCAAACGCTCACCCGGTTTCCATCCCTCGGGGGCGGCCAGGTTGTCTTCTGCAGTTGCCTGTAGCGCACATAGTACCCTGAGTATTTCATCCACTGACCGCCCCACAGTCATGGGATAATGAACCAATGCCCTGACAATTCCGTCAGGATCGATAAAAAAGGCCGAACGCACCGTTGCCGTGCTGGTCGAACTTTCGTTAATCATGCCATAGGCCTCGGCAATAACCATGGACAGGTCCTCGATAATCGGAAAGCTGATGGCAACCCCGAACTTGTCCTCGATATTCTGCATCCAGGCGAGATGGGCAAAAATGCTGTCCACAGACAGGCCCAGCAGTTCGCAGTCCCGGCGCCGGAATTCCTTCGCCGCATTTTCAAAGGCAATGAACTCGGACGTGCAAACCGGTGTGAAATCCGCCGGATGGGAAAAGAGCACAAGCCATTTTCCTCTATAGTCATCCAGTGACTTAACGCCCATTGTGGTCCGGGCCGTAAAGGCCGGTGCCTGTTCGCCGATCCGCAGGTACTGCCGGACAACCGGCCGCTCAGATTCCTCGGTATAAATCTCTCTCATGACAACACTCTCTATTTTTTATAGTTCGTAATATTTATATATATCATATATCAATATTGTAAAGTGTTAAATAGATATTATTATTAAGAATCCTGAGCACAAAAAGGGGCCGATCCCTACCGGTCCCCGTTTGACTTACTTTGTTCTGTTATCTGCGGCAGCTTTATCTTTCTTCCTCCTCACCCCATCATTTCCATTAGATTACCGTTAATTTCGCATTTAATCTAATTTTAATATAATGGTGCTAATTATATTCATTCTATTCGAAAAATAGGGACAGCATACCTCCCGGGTAAAAGGAAAAATAATTTCTCGGGAGAAGATAAAAACGGTTTCGGATTCCCCTGGCACATTTAAGAAAATCTAAAAAATCAAGGGACCCGTATAACCAGAAATCGCTATGTAGTATATGTAAGGAGTTTAGTTTATGTCGAGACCGTCTGTCTCGCCAACGGGCCAGGAGCGCACGTTTGGCGAAAATGAGATCATCGTGAGCAAGACCGATCTCAAAGGTAAAATCACTTATATGAATCAACTTTTTGAGGAATTGTCCGGGTTCACCAGGACTGAACTGCTGGGACAGCCCCATAATATTATCCGCCACCCGGACATGCCGAGAAGCATTTTTGATCTGGCCTGGGAAACCATCAAGCAGGGCAACGAAATTTTTGCCTACGTCAAGAACATGTGCAAAAACGGTGACCATTACTGGGTACTGGCCCACATGGTCCCCTGCTATGACGTCAATGCCAACCTGACAGGGTATCATTCCAACCGCAGACTTCCGCAAAAAAAGAATGTCTCCGTCATGGAAGATGTTTATGGCGAGCTCCTGGCAATTGAAAACCGCGAAACAAACCCCAAGGACGGCATGGCAAAAGCCAGGGCCCATCTGAGCAACATGCTTCAGGACAGAAATGTCGAGTATGACGAGTTTATTTTCTCGCTGAATTGATCAGTACGGCAGGGCCGGCTGATCAACCGGAAAGCGATAGATAACAATAAAACAACTGTGAAGCAGAGTAAAAAAAATGGGATTAGTAAGTAAATTTATGTCGGGTGGAAAAGCCGTCAATGACGCAATTTCCGCCGAAGATATCAAGCAAATCATCAACTATTGCAATGCTGCGGCGGAAGGCCCCGGTCATCTCGCACCTCCGAAAGTGCAGGAACATCCCCTCGCAACTTCGCTGGCTGCTTCCGTTACCAGGCTGGCAGAGAAAATAAATACAGCAGACAGCAATGATTTTTCCCTCGAAGAAGCCATGGAAGTCTGTACACAGGTCGCCCTGGGCAATATGGAAGCCCGGATTGTAAAAAGCGACATGTCCGGCAGAACAGGCGAGTTCTTCCACAAGATCAACCATATGCTTGACGTGATTGACGCCTATATGCGGGAAGCCGGCGCCTCCCTGACGGCAGTTCGCGACAAAAAATATTTCCGCCGGGTGCTGCCCGAGGGCCTGCAGGGCGAATTCAAGCGCCATGCCGGAAACATCAACTCCACCCTGCAGACCATCAGCGACCAGAATGTCAGTTTCCGGACCATGGCCGAAAAATTTGTCGGCAATGTAAAAACAGTCATTGAAAGCACCACTGAAATGGCGCCCAAGACGGACAGCATGTCACAGAGTGCCGGTCAGACAAGAGATACCTGTGAAGAAGCCCTGAAGTCCGCCAACTCCACAATGACCAATGTCAACACGGTGGCAAGTGCGGCTGAAGAACTGACAAGTTCGATTTCTGAAATCAGTGCCCAGACAGAACGTTCCAGCAAGGCCGTCCAGGAAACCGTAACGGATGTTGCCCGAACCAGCGAGTCCGTTAAGGAACTGACCTCTGCGGCCGAACAGATCGGAAACGTCCTCAGTATCATTACGGATATCGCCAATCAGACCAATCTGCTGGCGTTGAACGCCACCATCGAGGCCGCACGGGCAGGGGAAGCCGGAAAAGGTTTTGCCGTTGTTGCCAATGAAGTGAAGGGACTGGCCAAGAAGACATCCGAAGCAACCGATGAAATAGCGAACCAGATTACCAGCATTCAGGAGGTTACCCGCCAAACTGTCGAAGCCATCGGCAAGATCGGCAGCAGGATTAATGGTATTGACGAAACCACGCAGGGAATTGCGAGCGCCGTTACCCAACAGACAGCCGCCACGAATGAAATCAGCCGAAGCGCACAAATGGCAGCGACAATCACCGACCAGATGTTAAATCAGCTCAAGGAAGTAAGCAATGTCGCCTCGCAGACCGGCGCCATTGCCCAGGACCTGAATGCAGCCGTCGGCTCTTTGTCCTCCACATCACAGATCCTGGAGGGAGAGGTCAACGACTTTATGGTCTCGGTCGGCTAACCCACCGGGACCACATCCGGACGATCCGGACTGGTAAAATTATAGCTGCAGGTGCCGACAGATTTCCGCCACATGGCGATAGTCGGTGCCGCAGCACCCACCAGCTATCCAATAGCTCCCTCCAGGCTCGCCGGCCTCTTTACAACGCCAGTGGAAGGTGGGATTGTCATGTCAAAGGTTCTGAATGATTCCCGCATGTTGCCCCGACAGCTATTGTTCTATCGGGACTATATCGAGAGAAACTTCAGTTGATCCAGCAGGTAACCAAGACAGAGATATTGACAGATATGTTTCCCGAATCCCGATCCGTCCTGGAGCAATATACCACCCCCTGGCATAGCCTGGAGGAAAAAGGCATACTGGAAAAACTTGTCAGTTCTCCGTCGGGGCTTTCCAGTAATGAAGTCGATGTCCGGCTGAAAAAATACGGCCCCAATCTTCTGCCTGAAGGGGACGTCAAGAAACTCTGGCAGATCATTCTCAGCCAGTTTTTCAATCCCCTTGTCTACCTGTTGCTGATTGCCGCTCTTCTGGCCTATGTGATCGGAGAGCATGTGGATGCCTATTTCATATTCGGGGTACTTGGTTTCAATGCCGTGATTGGCGCCTTTCAGGAATGGCGGGCAGAAGAAAGCGCCAAAGCATTGCAGAGCCTGGTGCGCACCCGCACCCAGGTTCTCCGCGACGGCCACTGGCAGGCAATTGACAGTACTCAACTGGTCCCTGGTGACATCACCAAACTGGAAGCGGGACAAAAGATCGCAGCCGATATCCGGATACTTACAGGGCATGAATTGAAAGCCAATGAATCCCTGTTGACCGGCGAGTCACTACCCATCGGCAAAATTCCCGGAAAATGCCTGCCCGAGAAACTTGTTTTGGGAGACCGGACAAATATGCTCCATGCGGGGAGCGAACTGGAAACCGGAACTGGAACCGGCATTGTGGTCGCCACCGGCATGCTAACGGCATTGGGGAATATTGCCGAAGCCCTGACGGTCAAGGAGGCTGCCCGCCCGCCCCTGATCGAACGCATGGAAAGATTTTCCCGGCGCCTGATGATGTTTACCGTTCTTGTGATGCTGGGACTAGGTGGGTATCTGTATCTGGAAGGCGAACCCCTGGTTTCCATTTTCATGCTGGTGGTCGCCCTGGCCGTGGCCGCTGTGCCCGAAGGCCTGCCGGTTGCGGTCACAGTCGCCCTGGCCGCAGGCATGCACCGTATGGCCCGCAAGAATGTAATTGTCCGTCAGATGCCGGCGGCAGAAGGTCTGGGCGCCTGCAGTCTGATCCTCAGCGATAAAACCGGCACCCTGACCCAGAACCGGCTGAGTGTAACAAAGATCTGGCTGGCGAATGGCGCTTCCTATGATCTGACCGGCGAGGAGCTAGAAGAGCGTGACAAGTTTCTGTGGCGGGCCGGCGCCGTCGCCGCCTTGTGTAATGACACCGTGGAAGACGCCGAACCCCTGACCGGGGACAGCGTTGATATTGCCTTCATCCGATTTGCCCGGAAAATCGGTCTGCATCAGAATGCCCTGCTCCGGCATTTTGCAAAAACAGCCTCAATCCCCTTTGATGCCCAGCGTCGCTATGCCGCCACTTTCCACAAGTTCGGCAGCCAGACCCTGGCCGCTGTAAAAGGCGCTCCCGAAGCCCTGGCGAAAATGTGCACAGCCGATCACGGCAGCTGGCTGGCCGAGGCCGATCGAATGGCGGCCGAAGGGTACCGGGTTTTGGCCATCGCCGGGGGTAAAGTTGAGTCTCCCACCGAACAGAACCTCAAAAATCTTCAGTTTATTGCACTCGTGGGCCTGATTGACCCGGTTCGCCCGGAAGTCCCCAATGCCGTAGCCCGCTGTCGGCACGCCGGCGTGGATGTGAGGATGGTTACCGGCGACCATCCGGCCACGGCTCTGGCGATCAGCCGGGAGCTGGGCATCGCCACCTCAATGGAGGATGTCATTACGGGAGACGAACTGAAAGCCCTGCAAAATGACCGCACCCTGCTGCAGGAACAAATCCTGAAAGCAAAAGTTTTTGCCCGTGTGGAACCGCTACAGAAACGGGAAATTGTCAAGGCCGCCATGGAAGCCGGACATTTTGTCGCTGTCACCGGAGACGGGGTCAATGATGCACCGGCTTTGCGCGATGCACATATCGGTGTAGCTATGGGACTGGGCGGTACCGACATGGCCCGCAATGCGTCCGACCTGATCATCACCGATGACAACTTTGCCTCCATCGTCGACGGCATAGAGGAAGGACGGGTTGCCTACGCCAATGTGCGCAAGGTGGTGTATCTCCTGCTCACCACCGGCCTCGGGGAAATCATCCTGTTCCTGCTCAGCCTGATGATCGGCCTTCCCCTGCCGCTGACTGCCATCCAGCTCCTCTGGCTTAATCTGGTGTCCAACGGCATCCAGGATGTGGCTTTGGCCGTGGAAAAAGGAGAGCCCGGCCTGATGCAGCAGCCTCCGCGACCCACAACAGAGGGTATTTTCAACCACCGTATGCTCAGGCAGATCGGAGTCCACGGCCTCTATATCGGTATTGCCGCCTGCGGGGTGTTCTGGTTTTCACTTAATTATCTCGGCCTGGATGAATTCCAAGCCCGCAACATGACTCTTCTGACCATGATCCTGTTCGAGAATGCCCATGTATTGAATGCCCGCAGCGAAACACGCTCCGTTTTCAGGATACCCTTTGCCGCCAACTGGTGGGTCATAGGCGCCGTCTTTGCCACCCAGGCCCTGCATACCTCAGCCATGCATATTCCGTTTATGCAGAAAATTCTGGAGATCACACCAATCGCACCGGTTACATGGCTGCAGCTATTCGGGCTGGCTCTGGGGCTGATTATGCTCAACGAAATTTTCAAACTGGTCTCTCGGGAAACGCCTGTAAAACAACCACAGCGCGGCCTCTAGAGCCCAACCACATCCAGCCACCCGGTTGATTTCCCCCCTTTATTTCAGAACATTAACCATTTCTTATGGGATATTTCCTAAATATTCTATCACCTAGTAATGAGTAGCTTTTTTGAGAAGTATTTTATGGAAAATAATAATAACCGGGAGGCCATTGAACAGTCTCTCACCTTTATCCTGGAGGGAAAGTTTGATCAGGTTCCGGAAGGGTCCTGCTCCGTTTCCAGACTTATCAGGCAGATTGCGGATCTAAACATCAGTCGCGTGGAAAAGAATCTGAACCGAACGGTTCAGATGTCTGTGACAGCCAATCAGGGGGTTGCCGGCGTTGCTGAGATGATGCGGGAAATCAAGGAAGTCGACGTCCAGTCCCAGTCCATAACGAAAGCCGTAGGCACACTGACAGCTTCCGTTGACAAGATCTCAGAAAGCGCCAATGGCGCAGCCCGTGATGTTTCTGTGGTGTCTGAAAGCGCCACAAGCGGCCTGAAAGCCGCCCGGACGGCGCAGACTACCATGATAGAAATTGCCGATTCCGTTCAACATGCGGCATCAAAGGTGAATGACCTTTCCAGTGCCTCGGAAGACATCGGCAAGATCGTCAAGGACATTGAGGTCATTGCAAAACAGACCAACCTTCTGGCGCTGAACGCCACCATCGAGGCCGCCCGCGCCGGCGAAGCCGGTAAAGGCTTTGCCGTAGTCGCCAACGAAGTGAAAAATCTTGCCCGTCAAACTGCAGACGCTACCGAAACCATCCGCAACCGGATTGACAACCTGCGCGGCGAAATGGCCGCAATTGTGTCGGCCATGAGTGAAGGAAATAAAAAAGCTGCTACCGGCAAAGAGGTGATTGACGCCTCGACCCTGGAAATGACCAGAATTTCAGATCAGGTCGACAATGTCAGCCGCAGGATGACGGAAATCAAGCATATCCTGCAGCGCCAGACACATAGCGTCAGTGAAGTCTCCGAAGGTGCAACAACCATTGCCCGGATGAGCGCCTCCAACGTCAGCAAGGTAAACCAGGTGATCGACATTCTTGAAGCCACGGAAGCTCCCATTGTGGAAAGCATCAATGACCTGATGAGCAGGGGCGGCAGGACCGCCACCATCTTTGCTGCGAAGTCCGATCATATGATCTGGATGCGCAAACTCGCGCAGATGCTTGCCGGACGTATTTCGCTCTCACCGGAAGAACTGGCTGACCATCACAGCTGCCGTCTTGGCAAATGGTACGACACCCAAACCGACCATGCGCTGACCGCCCTGCCCGAATGGGCCAGACTGATGGACCCGCATCGGGCCGTTCATGAAGCCGGCATCCGCGCCTCGCGCCTGTTTAACGGTGGAGACATTGACGGCGCAATTGCCGCCGTCCGGGAGGCCGATGCCGCTTCCAGACAGGTAATGGATCTTCTGAACCGGATCGGGGCCAGCGCAACCGGTACCAGAAAACTGGCCCTGGCAGGTTAAGTCGGCTTTTCCAGTTATTCCTGTGGCAGGCCATCCGATGCATTGCGGATGGCCTCGCGCACCATTTCCGGATCCCCGCTTTGCTGTGCAAGAACCATCACCAGCCTGGCCAGGAAAAGGGCATGCTTGTCTTCGCCCGCCTTGTCCAGTGCTTCCGCCAGCCGGTCATAGATTTTTTCCAGCTCTTCAAACGGCATATTCGTTTTTCCCGTCATGCTGTTCCTCCCAGAGTGACCGCAAGTGCCTGTTCTACTTCCTGCGGAATAATCTCCTTCCAGCGAGCAGCAATATGCCGGTCCGGCCGGATCAGATAGAAAGTTCCCGATTGCGCATTATAGGCCGCAAAGGCGGACGCGTGATCTTCTCTGTTCAGAACAACAGGCGTGAACGCATCACCATCCACCTTTAATTCGGCAAACAGCTCTTCAATCTGCCCTGGCACATTACCGTCGTCAGAAAAATATAAACCGCTAAAGCCACGCCCCAGATGATCCAGGAGATAGTCATCTTCGGCCAGTTTCCGGTTCAGGGCCGGGGAGCCGGCTGAGGGCCCGGCATCAAACTCCACGTCCCGCTCAGGAAAAGCCGTCAGCGGACTGTCCGCATAGGTATAGGGCTGGACCTGGCGCGGGTCGGCAAATTTTTTCGCAAAGTCATTATCCACCGCCAGCGACAGCACCGTCTCCCGCATCAGGGCATAACCCGGCGTCGGCGGAGTCATGAAACGGGCGCTTTTCCCGGCATTGGCAAACACATCCAGGGTCGCGCCGCGCCGTTCCGGCGTATAACTGTCGAGCAGGCATTCCGGCGCTGCCCCTTTCAGGACATAGGCCAGTTTCCAGGCCGCATTGACCGCATCGGCAAAACCGTTGTTCAAGCCCCGGACCCCGAAGATAGGCACGATATGGGCGGAATCGCCGATAAAGATCACCCGGCCATCACGATAGTCATCCAGGCACAGGGTATTGGCGGTATAAATGCTCCACCATTCCAGTTTCCAGTCACCCTGGTGCCCGATCATATCCAGGATCGCCTGCACCCGCGGACGGATATTCTCTTCCCGAACGGCGTCTTCGGCGCTTTCCCCTTCCTGCAACTGATAATCCACTCGCCAGATATTATCCGGCTGTTTGTGGACCAGAATGGTCGCATCCGGGTTGGCGGAAGAGCGGAAAAATGACCGTCGTTCAGTGGGAAAATCATGTTGCATCTGCACGTCGGCAATCACATAGTTGCCCTCCAGATTGTCCCCCTTGAGCCTGAGGCCGCACATTTTGCGGATAGGGCTCCGCGCCCCGTCCGCCGCCAAAAGCCAGTCAGACTGGAGTTCGTATTCCCCTTCCGGTGTGTCCACCTTCAGTGTCACCCCTTGGGAATTGCGCTTCAGCCCGGTCACCCGGCTTTGCCAGCGCAGGTCGATCAGATCGGGATAGTCCGCCGCCTTGTCGACCAGATACTGCTCGATATATTGCTGCTGGATATTATACATGGGCAGGAAACGCTCTTCCCCGGAGTGAGGCATTTCCAGCCGGTAAATCATCTTGTCCCGGTAAAAACACTGGCCGTGGGTCCAGCCCAGAGCTTTATCGAGGAAAGGCTCGACAACATCAAGCTGCTGCAGGGTTTCAAAACTGTTGCGAGAAATACAGATCGCCCGGCTGCCGTCATTCAGAGTGTCCTTCTCGTCGAGCACCACAGAGCGGACCCCGCGCCGGGCAAGCTCCAGGGCCGCCGTCAGGCCGACCGGTCCGGCCCCGACGATCACCACCGGATGAATGACCTCTTGCCCATCCATTTCCGGCGGCCTGTGGAACGGAAAAGTCGGATAGTCGAAATACAGGAAATCGTTTTGTCCCTTGCCCTTGGGTCTCATGTCGGTCTCTCATTTTGCAGAACAGTCATGTCGGCGAGTAGACCAGACCGCCCCCTGTTCTGTCCACCATTAACCCCTCCCCGGGACATCATACTTTATGGTCAAAAAGACCTGCCTTTGCAGCCATTTTCCCTGTAAGCTATATTCAGGCAATGCCGAAGAGAGAGTAATGAGAAAAACCGACTACGACGACAGTGGCCAGCTCAGGCGCAGTATCAACCTGCCGCTCCTCGTGTTTTACGGCCTCGGCACCATTATCGGCGGCGGCATCTATGCCATGACCGGCAAGGTGGCCGGGCTTGCCGGCATGTATGCGCCGCTGGCCTTCCTGTTTTCGGCGTCGATTGCCCTGGTCACCGCCTTCTCTTACGCCGAAATGTCCGGGCGCTATCCGTTCAGCGCCGGCGAGGTTCGTTATGTGGATGCCGGGTTTTCGAAGCGACATTTTTCCATGCTGGTAGGCTGGCTGATCATTTTCACCGGCATCGTTTCCTCCGCCACCCTGACCAACGCCACCGCAGGGTTTATCCATGACTTTATCGACCTGCCGGAACTGCCGCTCAGGGCCGGGATCATCCTTCTGCTGGGAATCGTTGCAGCCTGGGGCATCAGGGAATCGGTCTCACTGGTGACACTCATCACTCTCATCGAAGTCGGCGGCCTGGTTCTGGTGGTGGTCTTCTCAGGAGACAAACTGGCAACCCTCGAGCAGCGCTGGCCGGAGTTGATTCCCTCGGCAGACGGCAACACACTGGCGGTCTGGAGCACTATTTTCAGCGGCGCCTTCCTCGCCTTTTTCACCTTCATCGGTTTCGAGGATATGGTCAATGTGGCCGAAGAGGTCAAAAAGGTCCGGCGAACTTTACCCTTGGCCATTCTCATCTGCATTTTCCTGTCAATGACACTCTATGTCCTTGTGGCCCTGGCGGCTGTCCTCACTGTCCCGTCGGAAGAACTGGCGCAAAGCAACACACCGCTTGCAACAATCATCCAGTATTCCAATCACGTCCTGCCACCCTGGCTTCTGGGCCTGATCAGCATCCTGGCCACCATAAACGGCATTCTTGTCCAGGCTATCATGGGGTCACGGGTCCTGCACGGGATGGCCAGGGGGGGAGAGGCCCCCAAAATATTCTGCCGGATCAATCCCTTTACCCGGACGCCGTTGCAGTCCACCGTTTTTGTCGTCGGGATGGTTCTGTTTTTCTCGCTGGTGCTGGATTTGACTACGCTGGCGAAAACAACCAGCGCCATCATTCTGTTTGTTTTTGCTGCGGTCAATGCATCCCTGCTTAAACTGAAATGGACGGGCACACCCGCGCCGGAAGGCTTGTTCACGACATACTGGTGGGTACCACTTCTCGGATTTATCTGTTGCGCCGGTATGTTGCTGTTCAAACTGCTCGAGATTTTACCCTTCTGACACCCTCTCTACCTGTACCAGTAAAAGCCCCCGAGGCTGGCCAGATAAACCAGCAGGACCAGAGCTGAATCCAGCCCCATTTTGAAAATCTTCTTCTTTCTCCTGATCAACAGGCCAAGACAATAGATCGCTGTCACCAAAATGCCTGAGCCCAGGGCAAAGGCCGCCGAGGCGTCAATTTCATTCAGGATCGGGCCGGGCCTGTAGAACAGATCGGCAGGAAGGATCAGAAATACCATGATCAGGTTGCTGCCCAGAATATTGGACACGGCCATGGTATAGGCGCGGATGCGCACAGCGGCGATGGTGGTGCTGAGTTCCGGCAGTGAAGTTGTTGCCGCCAGCAAAGTCACACCGATAAAGCTGCTGCCCAGACCTGTCTGTACCGCCAGCACCTCGGCCGTATGGGTCAACAAAACACCAACAACCAGGATAATGAGCGAGGCAAGAGCTATACCCATCGTCAGGCTTTGAAAAGGAAGATGACCATAGTGATTGTCATGATTTACCTCTTCTTCCTCTTCCGGGTTCGGCAGATCGACCGGCATCCACACTTCAAGGGTGACAAATCTCTGGATGATGAAAATGGACAAAAGATAAAAACCGGCCAGAAAAACACTTGCCAATCCAACACTGCCGAACAGGGCCACGTCACCGGTCATAAAAATAATAAGCAGGCTCGTCAGCATCAGGATCAGGAACAAGCCCTCGATCACCGGCGTCGGTTTTCGGGGATAGGTGGTCAACGCCGCATGAATGGCAAAAAGGTCGGCAACGGACAGGATGGCCGTCTGCATGCTGATGCCGCCGAACATATTGTTCAGCGCCAGCACCGCATTTCCTTCAATCGACGCTGTTACCGTGGTGACCATTTCCGGCAGTTCGGTAATCACCGCCAATATCCCAAGCCCCATCAGGGCCCGGGCGATTTTGGTATGTTCCGCCAGGGCATCAACCAGATAAGACAAACGGGTGCCGGTAATCCATATAACTGCCGCCAGGACGCAAAACAATAAAAGATTAAGCGTCAGGGGAAGACTGCCAAGAAAGGAAGAAAGCACTGCCATCTAGATGTTGCTCTGATATTGACCGATTGTAACTGTCATCGCAAAACCAGTGTAACCTGCCTGGACAGGCTTGAACAGGGACTATTGGAAAAGCTCTCGATAGAATATCTATATCGGGAAACAGTCTCCGTCAGTTTGCTGCATCATAGATGTCCGCACTTTCTTCTCGTCCGCTCTCTGCGCATTCTGTGGGGAAAAAAATCGAAATGCAGGTGCCTTCACCGGGGGTGCTTTCCAGTTCCACTTTACCGCCCTGAAGTTCCGTCAACTGTTTGACAATTGCCAGCCCCAGGCCAACACCTTCATGGTTACGGGCATAACTCATATCGGCCTGCACGAAAGGCTGGAATACCGTACCGATATCTTCCTCCGACATGCCAATACCCGTATCGCGAACGTAAAACTCCACGTCCCGCCCACGGCTACGGGCACCAATTTCAACGGTTCCGCCAGGTTCAGTGAATTTTACCGCATTGGTTAACAGGTTTATCAGGATCTGGTCACAATGCCTCTCATCAAGAAAAAGATCTCCCAGATTTTCCTCAACTTTTGTTTTCAGTTGAATACACTTGTTATGTGCTCTTTCTGAAATAAATTTCAGACATTTCTCAACCAGTCGTTCCGGCCTGACCCAGTCTGCCCGAATTTCTATTGTCCCGACCTCAATTCTGGACAGATCCAGAATATCATTGATGATGGACAGAAGATGCTGCCCGCTTTCCTGAATAAATCCGGCATATTCCTTATATTTGTCGTCTATTTTGCCGAAAATTCCGTCCTGCATGCTGCTGCTGAAGCCGATAATGGCATTGAGCGGCGTACGCAACTCATGACTCATGGTGGCCAGGAACTGTGATTTTGCCCGGTTGGCTGCTTCCGCCTTGCTATGGGCTTCGGAAAGAGCCTTTTCTCGGTGCCAGCTTTCGGTAATATCCTGAACAGTTCCCGCCATATACAGCGGCTGTCCCGAGGAATCCCGCAGCACTTCACCAAGTTCATGAACAACCTTTTCCTCCCCGTCGGAGGTCACAATCCGGTGAATTATATTATAAGGTTTACCCAAATTCAACGCATTGGCCACAGCTTTCTCAACCTTGGCCCGGTCATCCACATGTATGGTTTCCAGAAATGCCGGATAGGAGGCTCCTAATCCTGTGGGCTTTATGCCAAAGATGCGGTAAACCTCGTCCGACCAATGCAGGTCATTGGTTTCGATATTCCAGTCCCAGTTGCCAAGACGGGCAATCTGTTGCGCCCGGGCAAGACTTCTCTCACTTTTCCTTAGCGCTTCATTGGTCTCGGCAAGCCGGGTGACATCCATTGCCTCAAGGACAATCAGCCTTTCCTCGGAATCCTCGATCGAGAATTTCCTGAGAACAATGTCCAGTGAAACCTTTTTGCCTTCCCCGGATGTTATCTGGGCCTGAAGGCGGCCAAAACCTTCGTTCCCCAGATCACTGACTTCCCGCTTCAGGCGGGCCTGGTCAACCTTGTTCTCCCAGAAAGCACAGTCCCAGATACGCCGGCCAATACAGCACTCCTTCTCACCGACAAGAAAACCCCTGGCAGTCACATTCATGTCCCGGACCACACCCTGCTCATCCATCAGGAATATCAAACGGTTGGAGCTGTTGAAAAGAGCCTCGAATTTTGCTTTCTCTTCCGAAAGGTTTTTTTCCCGGGAAACCCGTTGGGAAATATCACGGCATACGGCGGTATACCGGACCTCACGGGAACGGTCATGATGCTGAATGGCAATATCCAAAGGGATCTGCCGGCCATCCCTGGTCAGGCCAAAAAGAACTTTACGTTCTCCCATCATGCGGGAGGCTTTTTTCTCAGATGCGAAAGCGTTCACATGTTCCCGGTGGCCAGCCCGCGCTTCTTCCGGCAGAAGCATTTCCAGGCCCTTACCAAGAACCTCCGCCGCTGCATAACCAAAGATCTGCTCGGCCCCCCTGTTAAAGAGGATAATTTTCTGATCCTTGTCCAGGGAAATGAAACCATCAACGGACTTTTCAAGGATTTCTGCGAGAACGCCGAGGTCTTTCGTTAATTTGGACCAGTCCTGTGTCGTCATGGTGCAGCCCTTTCTTCACAGGAACGGGATATCCGGCCGAAACGGAAAAACGAGGATAGATGAAGCGAAAATAAGAAAAGAAGACAGACATCCTTTGCAACATCCATTCCGGAAGAACGGGATGAGGACAAAGCCCCTGGTCGGCGCTGCCAATCTGTCATAATCATACGCATATACGCTTCGCACCTGTATGCCAACATGTACTTGAGCGAATATTATCACATGATTTATGTTAATTCTTTACTAAGATATAACATGCTGTTTTTACAAAACAAATTACTGTAACAACGGCAGTCTACAAGGCGAAAGTCCAAGCCGGTAGAAGCGGCTTATTCCCGGACTGTCAGTGATATACTGCCCACACCTTCGATGGTTCCCTCCAGATGGTCGCCCGGCCTGACCGGCCCCACACCGTCCGGCGTGCCGGTGAAAATCACATCACCCGCATCAAGGTGATAATAACGGGACAAAAAGGAAATCAATTCCGCCACATTGTTGACCATATGGGAAATGTCGGATGACTGTCTTGCCTCGCCATTGACAGAGAGTTCAATCCGGCCGCTCGCGGGATGGCCGCATTCCGCCGCCGGGACAGCTTCGGCGATGATGGCGCTCTGTTCCACATCCTTGGCCAAACTCCAGGGGCGGGATTGCCGACGGCATTCCGCCTGCACATCGCGTCGCGTCATGTCCAGGCCGCAGGCATAGCCGTACACCTGCCCAAGCGCCTCTTCCGCTGTGATCCGGAAGGCGGGACCGCCCATCAGAACAACCATTTCCATTTCGTGATGATAGTCTTCCGTTTCCGGTGGATAGCTCACCGTGCAGCCGGACGGGGCAGCGTTAAAGGCGGATTTGGTGAAGAAAAACGGATTGCTCTTGTCTACCTCGAAACCCATCTCACGGGCATGGGCCGCATAATTGCGTCCCACACAGAAAATTCTTTTGACCGGATACCGTTGTGACTGCCCGCGGATGGGGAGGCTGAAGATATCCGGCGGCGTAAATATATATTCTACCATCTTTTATCGGTATCCTTTTTGATCATTGCCCCTTACAGTCGCCGCCTGGCGACAGGTGGGCCTCTGTCCCGCACTCGCAAGGATAGTTGAGTTCCCTGTTTTCATCAAGATCATAGCGGCATCGATCACAACACCGGCGGAACATCCAGCGGCCGGACCCGGAACCAGCCGGCAATGGACAGACGCTCACTGCGGCAGGGCAGAACCTCATGGGGCATTTCCTCGCTCAGGAATATCGCCAAGGTGCCGAACAGCGGCGCCACCGCCACCGGCGCCTGGGCAGGACCGCCCGGGTAAAGCAGAAGTTCGCCGCCGTCTCCCGGTTGCCAGTCCCGGTTGAGGTAGGCCACCAGCGACAACACCCGGTTGGCGTCACCCGGAAAGGCGTCCAGATGGCGGCGATAAAAATCACCCTCTTCGTAGCGGGCATAATGGCTTTCGAAAGACGTGAGCCCCAGAAACAGGCGGCGATTAAGATAGAGCTGCAGGGCGTCGGCCCAGTCCAGCCAGGCCCGGCCGGCGGGGCGCTCCCCGGTGATCCAGCTGATTTTGTCCCGGCGCACCCGGTTGTTTTTCTGCCGTGTTTCCTGCCGCCCAATCCGGGCCGGGCGAAATTCCCGTTGCGGGATATCGGCAACCTGGTCCTGCAGGGTCACTTCAAGAGCCGCTGACAGGCCGCCGGTATAGAGACAATGACCCTTTGTTTCCAGATCACAGGCGATGCGTTCGAACAGGCGCACATCGGCACCGCCCTCGACAAAACTTCCCCCACCGGGCGGCGGCGGGCAGGTCGCAAAAACAGTCATCTTGCCTGTAGCACTCCAAAGGGTTGGCCATCTCCGGTTTAAAAGGACAGACAGCGCGCCCGGATTTCCAAGAGGAAATAAACATCCGCCCACAGAGGAGCGTGAAGAGACTGTACTCCCCTTCAGAATCTACAGCAAAGAATATTTGCGAAGGATTTGCCGGTTACCTCACCTGTTTCGTCAACTTCCTGTCCTTATCTGCCTCAGGAAGCTGTCAGTGCTGTCCTGTAAAAGCTGCACGTTCCCATGAAGATCCCTTGCCACTTCGGTCAGGGCGCTGGACATGGTTCCTGTTTCATCCACGGTCTCGGTCAGACCGGCAATATTTTTAGAAACCTCGCCGGAATTGTCTGACGCCATGCGGGCGCTGCGGGCGATTTCCTTGGTCGCGGCATCCTGTTCCTCCACCGCTGCTGCAATACCGGAGATCATCTCGCCGAAGTCGTTGACGATTTTCATGACATCCATGATTTGCGCCACCGCATCCCGGGTTGATCCCTGCATGTCCTCTACCTGCCCCTGAATCTCGCCGGCCGCTTTCGCGGTCTGGTTGGCAAGGTCCTTCACCTCGCTGGCCACTACGGCAAAACCCTTACCGGCCTCACCGGCCCGGGCGGCCTCGATCGTGGCGTTTAGCGCCAGCAGATTTGTCTGTTCGGATATCTCGCTGATCAGGGTCAGTACACTATCAATAGATGTCACTTTGGCTGACAATTCCTCAATCTGTTTCTGGGCAACACCGCCCTTGCTGACCGCGTTCTGGGCGCTCTGGCTGGAATGGGAAACCTGGCGGGTAATTTCAGAAACAGACGCCGCCATTTCCTCGGTACTGGAGGCTACCGCATTCATATTACCGGAAGCTTCACTGACGGCCCGATTGCCATACTCTGCTTTACTGACGCCATCAGCAGACAACTGGGAAAGATGGCCTGCGCGCTGGCCCAGCACCTCGGAAGTTTCCGCCACTTTATCGATCACAGCCTGCACCGATTTTTCGAAACTGTCGGCAAGTTCGGCCATCATGCGGGCTCGTTCGGCTTCCTGTTTGAGGCGGCTTTCCTCTTTGGCCTGCTGAGCCAACCGCTCCTGCTCGGCTTTTTCCAGTCGGCGTTGCTCTTCCAGCTCCCGGTCCTTCTGTTCGCGGACCGCTATTTCATCGGCCATGGCCTTCTGTTCGATCAGGCCCTGACGAAATACACCTACCGCCTCGGCAATTTTACCGATTTCATCCTGCCTGTTCATATCTATGTCTTCGCCGGACACATCTCCCCTGGCCAGTCTCGTAATCACGGCGGTCAGGTCGACAAGCGGAGCGGCACAGGATTTATACATCACCAGCACAACCAGGCCAGCCACCATCAAAAGCACCAGAAGCGCAGCAAGGCTTGACCAGTTGGCCGAGGCCCGGAGCGCCGCATAGTGGGAACTGTCGAGCAGCAAAACAGCAACCCCGATGGTTTTCCCGGAAAAATCCCTGACCGGACCCGCCAGCATACCCACAGTCTGGTCGCCGGTCGAAAATTCAGGAAAAACATGTTGCCCTGACCTGGCGTCCGTCAGCAGGCCCGGTTCCAGCGGCACTTCGTCAGTGCTTGCGGCAAACAATTTCGAAGCGCCCTTCTCATCAAAAACGTAAAGCAGAATATCATAACCGGGCCGGTCGGCGACCCGTCTGATAAAATCATTGCCGAGGGACAGACCGAATTCGACCGAGCCAATATGGCCGTCCTCGCCGTTCACCGGCACAACCCCGCGGATGCCGATGCCCGCAACACCCTTTTCAAGACCGGTACGGGCGGCATTATCCTGGTTGGCTTCCAGCACGGTCTTGCGGAAGGAAGACAGGTCGTCTCCGAATTTTTCCGCTTTGTGCACACGCAGAAAAGAGGTGGCCGGCGGGGAATGAAACTGGAACTGGCGTACGCCGGTGGTTTTCTGTAAGGCCTCGAAATCCGCCACATACATGGCTGACAGGCGGTCTCGGTCACCGGCCCCGAACGCATCCCGCACGGCGCTGTTTGCCGCCACCACCTCAGCCATGGAGCGGGCCCGGCGGGCCTCGGCATCAATCCGGCCCAGAAGGTCGTCATAGAGAACGCCAAGTTCCCGTTCCAATGCAGTTTCGGTAATACTGTTGACCGTCACCGTCATGATCACAACGAAAATCAGGGCTGAAAACACAGTCAGCCCCATCAGGGACAAGACCATCCTGCCCCGGAAGCCGAGACGAGACCAGTAGTTCATTTAACCACTCCTTGAAACTTAATTTGTTTATCAAGGATTAAGTATTAGAGTTAAATAATTTAGAGTTAGTTAATTGATAGGGCGATAAAGCCTTAATCTTGCGCCCCGGACTTTACGCCCTAGACTTTACGAACAAACTCGGACTTGAGGCCCATTGAGCCGATGCCGTCGATTTTGCAGTCGATATCATGGTCGCCGTCGACCAGGCGGATGTTCTTGACCTTGGTGCCGACCTTGACCACGCTTGAGGAGCCCTTGACTTTCAGGTCCTTGATCACCGTAACGGTGTCGCCGTCCGCGAGGATATTGCCGACACTGTCGCGCACCACATCTTCCTCGGCGGCCTCGGCCGGGTTCCACTCATGGGCGCATTCCGGGCAGATCAGCAGCGCCCCGTCCTCATAGGCATAGGGGGAATTACATTTCGGGCAGGGCGGCAGTTCGCTCATGGGGTTATCCTTTAGGCAAATAAAATCAGGAGCCCTGTATAGGGCTCCCGATCCATGAGGGCAAGAAATAAGCTTATTTCCCGCCGGCAAGCGCCTTGAGGATGATGCTCCAGTGATCCAGCGCGCCGTAAAAGCCTGCCTTGGGGGCGCGTTCGTTAAGGCCGTGGGCATACATCTCGTCCGGGTCCATGAACAGGCCGGAAATGCCCCAGGTGGGCACGCCGTTGGTGCGGAAATGCATGCCGTCGGTGCCGCCGGATTCCATATAGGGAATGATCTTCACGCCGGGATAGCGGCCGTGCACCGCTTTCGCCACCGCCGCCATAACGTCAGCCCGGGTTTCAGAGATAGGGCTTTCGATAAGGTCACTGATGAGTTTGAAGTCCAGCTTGTCATTGGCGACGATCCTTTTCAGCTCCTGCTCGATATGGGCCATACTCACCCCCGGGAAGATACGGCAGTTGACGGTGGCGGTCGCCGATTGCGGCAGGGCGTTTTCCGCGTGTCCGCCGCGCAGCATGGTCACCACGCAGGTGGTGCGGGTGCTGCCCACATAGGAAGACTCCACCTCGAGCCGGTCGGACGCCGCTTTGTCCTCGGGGTTAGCGGCAAAGGCCAGCATGGCCTGGCCCAGCTCGCCGCCCAGCTGTTGGCCGGTTTCGCGGAAATAATCCAGTGTCATCTTGCTCCAGCGCACCGGGAAATGGTGGGCCTGGATCCGCGTGATGGCGTCGGCCAGATCGTAAATGGCGTTGTCCGGGCGCGGGCGCGAGCTGTGGCCGCCGGGATTGGTCGCCGTCATTTCCCAGGTGGCATAGGTCTTTTCCGCCGCCTGCACCGCATAGGTCACGGCCTTGCCGGACGGGTCCAGATCGCCGCCGCCGGCATCCGTATTCAGGGCAAACCCGGCCTCGAGAAGGTCAGGCCGCGCGGCCAGCATGCGGGTAGAGATCATGCCACTTTCCTCATCGCCGGAAAAGGCGAGGTAAAGGTCCCGGTTGGGTACAAAACCTTCCTTTTTCAGCCGAATGAAGGTGGCGGTCGCCTGGGCGACGCCGAATTTATTATCGACGCTGCCGCGGCCGTAGAAATAATTGTCATCTTCGGTCAAACTGAAGGGGGCCCGTTCCCAATCGGCCGGATTGGCCTCGACCACATCCATATGGCCAATGACCAGGATCGGCTTCTTGCCGCTTGAGCCGTCACCGCGAAAGCGGGCGATCAGCGCCGGAACGCCCTCTGTCATCACCACCTGCACATCACCCTCGGGAAAACCGGCGGCAATCAGTTCAGAGGCCAGATAGTGCGCGACCTTCGGCGCCCCGCCGGTGGTTTTGGAACTGTCGATCTCGACAATATGCTTGTAGATCTCAAACGCCTTTTTGGCGTGCTCGGACGTGTGGTGGTCGGCCAGCGCCGTTACGGAGGTGAAACTAAAAATGCCGAGAAAAGCCAGAACGGCGGGCAACAGGCGCATGACGATATCCTCTTTATGTTTTTCTGTCAGGGCAGATATTGCTTATGAGCGTATGGCGGGCGGAGAAGGATGTCAATTGGGCAAAGGAAACTGCCAAGTCGGTTAGTTACCGACTATCACAATTTCCAAACATCATAGTATGCATCATGAGCCATTTTGTTTAAATGTGTTGTAACCTCTGTCTTTGTCCAGCTCTCTTGTTCTAGTATGTAGCTCGGACAACTTTCTTTATTTTGATTTAATATTGTTTTCTTTTCGTTGAATGGCTTTTTGTCAAGCAAGCCATTCAAATTTTGATCAACAAAAATCAAATTCCCTAGAGATCCAATAATTTCTTCTGGATTATGAGCTTCATCAATTTGCGACTGCGGGATGATATGTTCAATTGTTAAATCTGCATAATCAACTGAATACTTATAACCTTTACTGGTCGATATCTTCTCGAGGATATAACGGACAAGATTCTTTTGTTTAGAATTTGTATTTGTAAAAATTATCTGCCTAAATCCAACAACAAATTCATCATATACGGGCACCTTATCCCTCAATTTGTTTACAAATAATTGAATCTCAGCTGCCGCAGTTTGCGAGTCATTGGCTTCAAATAGTTTTTGCGCAAATGCATTGTACATAGCAGATATCCCACCTGAAGAACGGGAGGAAGTAACTGCAGTAAACTTAAAGTGGAAGTTCTCTATTGCCCGAAGAGTATCTCTTAGCTTCGCAAGTTTAATAGTTTTTGATCTATACGCCCTGACTAACGATAACACAGCAGGGATAGGTTGTGACAACTTAAACAACTGCATGGCCTCTAAGGATCTTGAGACCTCCCTCTCATTGACCTTCCATTCAAATGATGGTTCATGTATTGAACGATATATTTTCGAATCTGAAACCAACCCTTCCAAATAGTCTTTAGACTTTGCTCTAGTGATTGTTTTTCGCATTACAGGAAAGAGTTTTTTTAAAGGTACGCTCTCATATCTAGATGCCCAAAAATGATAAATGAAAGTATCTGTTGATATATCTGCAGAAGATTGATGGATCGTGTCTAGTAATTTATTCCACCTAATTTTCATGTGATCAACGGATCCGGATTTCTTCATATGTTTAAAGAAGTGGTTTTTCACAAGATCAGTTAATGCTAGATCTTTTCCTCTAGTATTTAATGTTTCGAAAATTAAATAGGCATCGTCTTCTTTTTCTAAAGTAATAAAAATTATATTCAGATTCAAAACTGAATCTCTGATATCAATTAATGCCTGTCTTTTATTATCTAGTTTATTTTCCTGAAGAATACCGGGATTCAAATCTATTGAATTTAAAATAACAGAAGTCTTTTGCTTGAATATTTCATGAGCACTCTTGAGATATTTTTCTTCTTCTTTGATCTCGTAGTCCAAATCCTCGGCGTCTTCAAATTTTTGAATAACCTCTTGAAAATATGGAAAAGAAGTCTCGGTTAGAAGGACATATTCACGTTTATTTTCTCGATCCGTTCTTTCAATTAACTGGTGAATACCTTGAGATAGATCCTCACACCCCAATTCATTGAAAGCATCCCTAATTACACATAAAAGAATCGTGATTGTTGTTAATCTTTGCTGACCATCAACAATTCCATATTGTTGTTTTGCCTTTTTAAACACAACCATTGAGCCAATAAAATATTCATCGCCTCTGCTGCGTATTAAATCCTCCCAAAACTCATTGATATTGTCCTCATCCCAAGAATAAGGCCTTTGGAATCGTGGAATATGAAAGAAACTTCCCGCAAGAAGTGTATCTATATCTATATCCTTTGACTCAATTTTCATGTCCCCCCCATATCCTCAGCTAAATTTTTAATATGTCACCTTTAATACACGTTAAGAACCTATAGTAGCATATATCGAATTTGATCTCGCCTATTTTTACACCTGCCTCGCCTATTTCAAGTTTTAACAGGAACTCATGTATACCCCACTCAGTTCCACCCGATTTACCCCCCCACCCTACTCCTCGTAAATCACATAAAGCTTGCGGACCGAACCCACGGTTTCCCAGGTGCCTTCAAAACCGGCAGAGACGGTGAAATGATCGCCCGCTTTCAGGTGGATCGCCTCACCGCCCTGTTCGGTCAGGATCGCTTCGCCCTCCAGAATGGTGCAAAATTCATCCTCGGTATAGGACACATTCCATTTGCCCGCGTCCGAGGCCCAGATGCCGACAAACATATTTTCTTTGGCATTGGTATACTGGTTGACGGTCATCTGCATCGGCGATCCGGAAATCAACCGGTCCGGGCTGACCGGTTCGCGCTCGCCGGAGACGGCATCTGCATCAATTCTCTGGAATTTTGACATCGGACTGCTCCCTTTAAACTCTGTCTTTCGTTCTTATACGACAGGCCCCCGACGCCGCCAACCGGATTTTGGGCCAAATTTTAAGCTTGTCTGCGCCCCCTGTTCTGGCCTAGTCTTTTCATCCGGGGGGCGACGATCCTGCCTGCCCGCTGTAACCGGAGGTGGAGATTAAAATGACGATAAGGACATTGGTACTGGGGGCGTTGTTTCTGTCCCCGTTTCTTGCGGGCTGCGACAAGAAGGAGGAGAGCGCCGACACGGTCATCCTCAACGCGACAATCTATACGGCAAACGACAGCCGGGAAATGGCCACGGCGCTGGCCGTCCGCGACGGGGTCTTTGTCTATGTGGGTGACGAGAAATCGGCCGCGGCCTATATCGGCGCCGATACCAAAATCACCACCCTCGACGGCGACCTGATCCTGCCCGGCCTGCATGACAACCATATCCACCCCAGCGGTCTTGTGGAGTTTGAACGCTGCGACCTGGAAAGCACGCCCATGAACCTGAGCGAACTGTCCGCCTTCATGGCCGACTGTATCGAGCGGCTGCAACCGGAACCCGGCAGCTGGCTGGTCGGCGAACAATGGTCCTTTGCGCTCGGCAATACACCGACGGCGGAATTCAAGACCATTCGCCAGGCCCTTGATGCGGCCTCCCCTGATATCCCGATTACCCTGGCCGGCAACGACGGTCACCACGGGGCCTATAATTCGGCCGGTCTGGCCCTGGCCAAATCAAAAGACGGCGAGGTCATTGGCCTCAGCAAGGCCACCCTGCAGAGTGATTTCGCCGACTACCGGGTCACCATCGGCGTTGATAATGCCGGCGAACCGGACGGCATGGTTAACGAACAGGCCCGCAGCCTGATCTCTCCCTACAGCATGCTGGACGGGGATATGAGCACGATCATCGAACTTGCCGGCCAGATCCCGGCCCGGCTCAATTCCATCGGTATTACCTCGATCCGGGAGGCCGCCTATAGCGCCGCCCTCGCGCCCGTTTATGACAAACTTGCCGAAGATGACGAACTGCCGCTGCGGATCACCCTGGCGCAATTTTACAATCCGCTGGATTTTGCCGACGAAAACGGCGCGGTTGACTGGACGGCCCTGTCGGAAAAGGCCGCCGCGGTCCGGGATCACTACAAGTCCTATGACCGGATCAAGGCCGACAGCATGAAAATGTTCATGGACGGGGTGTCGGAAGGCAACCCGCTGGCGGTGCCGCCGGGCCTGCCCAACGCGGCCAAACTGACCCCCTACAAGCAGCCGATCTTCACCTGGGACGAGGAAAAAGGCGAACTGCAGCTGACCGGCTATGTGGATCCCGACAGCCCGGTCTGTCAGGGTGACAAGACGGATGCCGCCGCCTTCATGGCGAAATACGGCTTCCACCCGGACCAGTGTATTGTCAGCCGTGGCGTGCTGGAAAGCCCGCGCGATATCGAACTGGAATTCATCCGCCGTTTCGATGCGGAAGGCTACGCCCTGCACCTGCATGTGATCGGCGACCGGGCGGTGCGGACCGCCCTTGACGGGCTGGAACAGGCCCGCAAGGCCAACGGCCCGGCGCGCATGCCCCATGCCCTCGCCCATATCCAGTTTGTCCACCCGGACGATATCCAGCGCATCGGCGACCTTGGGCTGTATCTGGCCTATACCTATGCCTGGATTGTCACCGATCCCGAATATGACATGACGGTGATGCCGTTCATCGATGAAATCAAGGATGCCCGCGACCTGTACCGGGACGACTATTACAGCTTCACCCAGGCCTATCCGGTCAGAAGCACCAAACAGGCCGGCGCCACCCTGGTGGCCGGGTCCGATGCGCCGGTAGACACCCGCGACCCGCGCCCCTTCATCAATATACAGCAGGCGGTGACCCGGGCCGGGATCACGGGGCTGCCCTATAATGAAAAGGAAAGTGTGTCCATTCAGGACGCCATCGACGCCTATACCATCAACGGCGCCCGGGCCATGAGCCAGGACGACATCACCGGCTCCATCGAGGTCGGCAAGAAAGCCGACTTTATCCTGCTCGACCGCAATATCATTGACCTCGCCGGCAGCAACCCGACCCAGATCAGCCAGACCCGGGTCAGGGCCACCTGGTTTGACGGCGACCTGGTCTATGAGGCCAGTGAATAAAGCCGGTAAATAAGACCGGGAAACAAATAAAGGGGGCCGCTGGCCCCCTTTCTCTTTTTCAGGCGAACATTGCCGGACGCAGATTAAAAGGTATAACCGGCGGACAGGCTGACTTTGTTGGAAAAGATCACCTCGCTATATTCATCGCTGAGAAAATAACCGCTGGCGTTCAGGCCCAGGGTCCAGCCCGAGCCCGGGAATTTATAATAGGCCCCGGCCGTCAGGCCGAAGGCTGTCTCGTTATCGGAGGTCTTGTAATTGACCGGACCTTCTGCACCGGTGTCCTGGTCCCAGGTGACTTCATAGCTGCCGGAACGGCTGCCGATCATCGGGCCGATGAAATAGGCCAGCCGGCCGCCGTTGTCATGTTCCGAGATGCCGCCCACAACCAGCGAAACCGTATAAAAGGACAGCGTTTCCCGTCTTTCTCCGGTGAAGGTCTCGCCGGAGAAAGTTTCGCTGAGATCTTTGGAAGAGGCCAGCCCGAAGGTGGCATTGGCATTGACCCCCAGGGACAGGCCGCCCCAGACTTTTTTCAGATACAGGGCATCGACCCCAAGCCCGAAATGATTTTTATCCCGGTAGTTTTCGTCCTGGATATAGGCCAGGTTGCCGCCGATAAAGGCGAAGGAGTCAGAGGGGCTCTCCTCAGCCTGTGCATGTGAAAGTGAAGCAGCCGCCAGCAATACTGACATGGTTGTTGCGGATATGAAACGAAGATTTTTATGATTTTTTTTCAAGAGGTTATTCCCCATCATTATGTGATTGAATGTGGGTCCTTTGTACCGGCAGGGGGATATATGACAATATTGTTACAGTAACAGTTTCGTATGTTACGGTTACAGGCTGGCGGGTTCACAAAATCGCCTGATTCCTGTGCCGGGCCGCCTAACCGTCATCAATGATCCAGACGGTCTTTATAACGGCGGCTGGCGCGCAGGATTTCACCATTTTTGAGTTTCACGTTCAAATCACCGCCGGCCAGCGGTGAGGTCTCCATAATAGTGGCGCGGTTGACAATATAAGACCGGTGAATACGAACCACATCGCAGCCATAGTCCCGGAGCAGTTTTTCCAGCTCCGCCAGGGTAATCCGCGCCAGCTGTGTCCCGGACCGCGAGATAATGTCCACATAATTCCCGGCGGCTTTGGCAAAGAGGAACTCGTAAGGATGGAGCAGAATGGTGGTCGCCCCGCTTTTCAGGACAACAGGCGCTTTCTCCCGGCCCGCTTTTCCGGCCATCTTAACCTGCCGCTGCAATTTATGCAGGGTGAAATAAAGCAGGAAGCTCACCAGGTCCTTGCGATATTCATAGAGAGCCTCACTGAAACCGGTCGTGAAGAAAACGTAAGAGCCATCAAACAGGATTGGCCAGGCCACCTTCCGTATCATCACCATGATCATCACATGCAGCACGGAAAAGACCAGGCTCGCCCCGATATAGGGGACAAGGGCCCTTTGCCATGTACCGCGTGTCAGCGGCATTTTGTCAAAAAACACAAAAACCGGGGCCAGCAGCAGGATAATGGCCAAGGCGCTTGAGAATTCAGTCACGAGGGGATCGGCGAGGGGAAGGTCGCGGCCATAGCCCCGCGCATCAGACATCTTCGTCATGACATTAACAACGGCAATAACAACTGTCGCCATCACAAGTAGATGTATCAGTCTATCCCGCAGCAGGGTCTGCACCACCGCGGCCCAACATGTCCGGATTGTTACCATGAGTCTCAGCATACGCCAATGAGGATGTGGTGAAAAGCAACAAAACACCAACGACTTACCGCTCACCCCAAGGAACTTACCGCTTATCCCTCCCCCTGAAACCGGCACAACCGCTTGTCCCGGACTGGCTCCATTGAAACCGGGATCCGTGCAGGCGCCTGTTCCTTCTGCCACAGTGCCGATCAATAACCGCAACTGCACTGGAGCCTGACATGGACAAGACCTCAACCCGGCGTTATGACCTGGACTGGATCAGGGTAATCGCCTTTGGTATCCTGATTTTTTATCATATCGGCATGTTCTTCAACAGCGAGGGCTGGCATGTCAAAAGCGTGCATATGAATGACACCGTCGATCATTTTATGTGGCTGTCGAGCCCGTTCCGGATGTCGCTGCTGTTTCTGATTTCGGGAGTGGCGCTTCGCTATGCAACCGACAAGACTACTTCCGTCCGCCGTTTTGCCGGCCGCCGGTTTGGCCGCCTCTTCATCCCGCTGGTCTTCGGCATGCTGGTGATTGTGACGCCGCAAGCCTATTTCGAGCTGCTGGCAAAAGGTGAACTCACCCCCGGCTATCTGGATTTTTACGGGCGCTATCTGTCCGGTGAGGAGAGTTTTTCCATCACCGTGCCGACCTGGAACCACCTCTGGTATGTGGTCTATCTTCTGGTCTATACCCTGCTGCTTCTGCCGCTGCTGCCGGTTGTGCGGAAACTGGCGGATATGCTGGACCGGCCCTGGTTCGGCAGAATGATGGGCGGCGGACGCCTGCTTGTCCTGCCCGCGGCAATCTTCATCACCTGTCGCTTTACCACCGATATGGATTTCCCGGAAAATCATGCCCTGTGGGGCGACTGGGGAGCACACGCCCGCTATGGCAGCTATTTCCTGATCGGATTCCTGCTGGCCAAGAACGTGATTTTCTGGGACGTGCTCGCCCGGACCTGGCGGATCGCGGCGGCAGGCACACTTGTCCTGGCCGTCAGCCTGTCGCTGCTATGGGCCAACTGGGACAACTGGTTCGACGGCATCACCTGGATCGAGAATATCGTCCGCGCCCTGCGGCCGCTCTATGCCTGGGTGATCATCATGGCCATCCTCGGCGCCGGACAGGCGTATCTCAACCGGCCGGGCAAATGGCTGAGCTACTGCACCGAAGCGGTGTTCCCCTGGTATATCCTGCACCAGACCCTGATCGTGGTCACCGGCGCCCTGATCGATCCGATGGGACTGGGCATATGGACGGAGTTTTTCCTGATTATGGTGGTGACGATCGGGGGCTGCCTCGTGATCCATGAGTATCTCATCCGGCGAACACCTCTCCTGCGCCCGTTGTTCGGGGTGCCGATGATGGCCAGGGAACGGGTGATGCCCGCCCAGCCCCAGATCGCGGAATAGAATTTTTGTCGATAGAGTGAATAAAAAGCCGGGTCCAGAGATTAAAATTTGGCCCGGCTTTTTGGAATGGTGATCCCGGCGCGATTCGAACGCGCGACCCCCAGATTAGGAATCTGGTGCTCTATCCTGCTGAGCTACGGGACCCTCCTCAAAAGTGAATAAAGTGATGCCCAAAAGCTCACCTCAAGTCAACCATATTGTGGCTGATACCTCTGTATACTTTATTTCCCCGTTCCCCCGGTCTATCCTGTCTTCCCGGCAAACAATCACAATAACTAATCGAGTACTCCCATGATCGAAACCTACCGCGGCATAGTCTATCCCAACCAGCTCGACCATATGGGCCATATGAATGTGCAATGGTATATCGCCAAATTTGACGAGGCCACCTGGCATTTTGTCTCCGCCCTCGGCATTACCCAGGACTATGTGCGCGACAGCGGCATGGGCATGGCCGCCCTGCAGCAGAATGTCACCTACAAGGCGGAGGTGATGGTCGGCAGCCTGCTGGTGATCAAATCCAAACTGCTGGAAATTAATAACAAAACCATCAAATTCCAACATATCATGTATGACGCGGAAAGCGGCAAGGAAGCCGCCCGCTGCGAACTGACCGGCGCCCATCTAGACCGAACCAAACGCAAGGCCTGCCCGTTCCCGGAAGAGATTGCCGCCAAGGCCCGGGCGATGCTGGCGTCTGAAAAAGATTAACTGAAACCGGTCTCCATGATGAGAATAATCACCTCCTTTATCCTGCTGCTGATCCTGCCCTGTCTGGTGCGGGCGGAGGAGCTGTCTGCGCCGGAGGGCCCGTTCCTGGTCACGGAAGTGGTGGACGGCGATACGCTCAGGCTGGAAGACGGGCGACAGGTGCGGCTTGTTGGCCTGCAGGCGCCGAAGCTGCCGCTGGGGCGCACGGGGTTCAAAGAATGGCCCTTTGCCAAAGAGTCAAAACAGGCGCTGGAAGAACTGACCCTGAACAAGCAAGTCACGCTCTGTTATGGCGGTCTGAAAACGGACCGCTATAACCGGGCGCTGGCCCACCTGTTCCTCTCTGACGGGACATGGATACAGGGGGAGATGCTGGCCCGCGGCATGGCCCGGGTCTACAGCTTCCGCGACAACCGGGCGCTGGTGCGGGACATGCAGACGATCGAGCGGGACGCCCGACGGGACCGGCAGGGATTGTGGGCCCTCAGTTATTACGCCATCAAGCATCATCTTGAGGCCGGGCGCTTCAGCAACAGTTTCCAGATTGTCGAAGGCACCATAATGGATATCGCCACCGTGCGCGGCCGGTCCTTTGTCAACTTCGGTGAGGACTGGAAGACCGACTTCACCATTGTACTGGAAGGCAGGTCCCGGAGGCTGATGGAAGACTCCGACATCAATCTGACAGAATTGAAGGGTAAAAAAATTCATGTGCGGGGCTGGTTAAAATATTATAATGGCCCCATGATGCAAGTAACCCATCCGGAACAGATCCAGATCATCGGGATTGCGCCGGCTGAGTGATAACACAAGCGGGGAGACAACCACCTATGACCGGTACAAATACGTCCATAAAACCCTTCACCCGAGTGCTGATCGGCGGATTGATGCTGCTTGGCCTGGCCGGATGCACCACCCTGAATCCTGCCACCGGAAAATCGGAATTCACTCCCTTCATGAGTCCGGCCAAGGAGGCCTCCCTCGGCGCCGAAGCCCATCCGTCGGTACTCAAGGAACATGGCGGGGTCTATGACGATCCCAACATCGGCGGTTATGTGGCCACCATCGGCGGCAGGCTGGCGGCAGTTTCGGAAATGCCCGATACACAGTTTACCTTTACCGTGCTCGACAGCCCCATTGTCAACGCCTTCGCCCTGCCCGGCGGTTATATTTATGTCACCCGCGGCATCCTTGCTCTGTTCAACTCAGAAGCGGAAATGGCCAGCGTGCTGGGTCATGAAATCGGCCATGTCACCGCCCGCCATACGGCCAAACGCTATAACCAGCAAGTCTTTGCCGGCATCCTCGGCGCCGGAGTCGGGGTTCTGGCCGGCAGCCAGGAAGTGGCCGACATGGTCTCCTACGGCTCACAGCTTTACCTGCTGAGCTACAGCCGGGACCAGGAATATCAGTCCGACAGCCTGGGTGTACGCTATACCAGCCGGGCCGGCATCGATCCTTACGGGGCCACCCGGATGCTGGACAGCCTCAAGGCGGAACATGACCTTGCCGACCTGATCGCCAACCGGACCGGACAGGAGCGCACGCCGGAGTTTTTCTCCACTCATCCCAATACGGAAGACCGGGCCCAACGCGCACTGGAACTTGCCCGGACCACCGGTATCCCGCAAGGCAGCCGCGATCCGGGTCATGATCGTTATCTCGGTGTTATCGACGGCATGATCTACGGTGACAATCCCGATCAGGGCCTGATCCGGGGCCGCACTTTCTGGCACCCAAAACTTCTGTTCACCTTTGACGTGCCTGAAAATTATAAACTGAACAACAGTTCCGAAGCGGTCGTCGCCCAGGGCAGCGGGGCGGCAGAAGGTTCCGCCGTCATCTTTGCCGGCGGCAGCGCCAGCGGCAAAAGCCTTGAGCAGTATATGAACGAAGCCTGGAAAAAAATCAGCGCCAACGGTGCCCTGGAAAATTATCAGGAAATGACCATCAACGGCATGGCGGGCCTGACCGCGACCACCACCGGCAGCCTCAACAACCAGCCTGTACTGGTGCGGCTTGTGGCGATCCGCTATTCCGCCGACCAGGCCTATCACTTCCTGATGATCGTGCCCCAGAACAATGTAAATGCGCTGGAACCGCCCCTCAAACAGATGGCGTACAGCTTCCGCAGGCTCAATCAAAACGAAGCCGGAAAATACCGGGCCAAACGGATCAAGGTTGTCACCGTACAGAAAGGGGATACTGCCCAGAGCCTGTCCCGCAATATGGCCTTTGAGGATTATCAGCTCGACCGTTTCCTGACCCTTAACGGGCTCGACCGCAACAGTACTCTCAGCATCGGCCAGCGCCTGAAACTGATTGTGGAATAGACATTAAAAAAGCCGGGAGAAAACCTCCCGGCTCGAGTCTGTGTGGTAACATTATTATCTGGTTCTCTTATTCCCCGACGATGATAGACGGTTCTTTCTGACCAAGAAGGAAAGTGAGTTTTTCCCGGACCTTGCACACGATCAGATAGAGGATCGGCACCAGGAACAGCGTGGCGATGGAGGACAGGGCCACGCCGAAGGCCAGGGACACCACTGTCGGCACCAGGAACAGGGCCTGAACGCTGGTTTCCATCATCATCGGCACAAGCCCGATGAAGGTGGTCAGTGAGGTCAGGAAGATGGGCCGGAAACGTTCCTCGGCCGCAATCTCGATAGCCCGTAGCGCGCTTTGACCCTGGTCACGCAGCTTGTGGATATAATCCAGCAGCACCAGGTTGTCATTGATCACCACGCCGGCCGCCGCCACGATCCCGAGAATGGAATAGATGCTGAGGTCCATGCCCAGAACCAGATGGCCGATAATGGCCCCCATGTAACCGAAGGGGATCGCGGTAAAGATCAGGAACGGCTGGATATAGGACTTGAAGGCCACCGCCATCAGGAAATAGATGGCCAGCAGGGCAATGCCGAACCCGGCCATAAGGGACTGCATGAATTCCTGCTCTTCCTTCTGGTCACCTTCAAGGCTGAACTCCACATCGGGGAACTTGGTTTTCCATTGCGGGAAATAGGTCTTTTCGATGTCTTCCAGAATTTCATCGGCATTGGCCACATCCGGGTCCACATTGGCCATCACCTCGAGTGTGCGCATACGGTCGGTCCGTTCAATGGCGGTATAGGCCTGGCGGTAGCTGATATCGGCAGCTGACTCAAAGGGCACTTCCTCGCCACTGGCCGTGCGCATGCGCATGTCATTCATGGTGTCAAAAGACTTACGGTCTTCCTGTGGCAGGCGAACCATCACCTTGACGTCGTCCTGACCGCGGGGAATACGCTGCACTTCCTGCCCGTAAAAGGCCTGCCGCACCTGGCGGGCAATATCGGACAGGGACAGCCCCAGGTTTTCCGCACTGGGCTGAAGGGACAGTACAGCTTCCATGCGGGCTGTATCACCTGAATCGGTAATGTTATAAAGCCCGTTATAGGTGTTGTAGGCCTCCTTCAGCGCCAGAGCCGCCTGCTCGATCTGTTCCGGGTTCCGGGACTTGATCAGAAGCTCCAGCCGGGGGCCGCTGCTGCCGCCACCGGAGAAGGCGAAATTGATATTTTTGGCGTCCGGAATGACCGGCGTCAGTTCACGCCAGCGGTCAGTGATCTGGATCACATCCACATCCCGTTCCTCGGCCGGGACCAGGATCAGGAAGGCCCGGGCGGATCCGCTGCGATTGCTGGTCCAGGTCAATACATCCTTGATGATCTTCTGATCCGGATATTCCTTCGCCAGTTGCGCCTTCATCTCAAGGGCGGCATCCTCCAGGATCAGGGTTGCCTGATCAATGGTGTCATAGGGCGAACCTGCCGGGAAGTCGATCCGGGCCTGAATGAAATCCATCGGCACATCGGGCATGAATGTGTTTTTCACCCAGCCCGCGGCATTGATGGAAAAGATCACCATGCCTGCGGCCAAAATCACGCAAAGTGACAACCCCCAGCGATGCAGCACCTTGTCAAGGAAAGGACGATACCATTTGTAAATGACCACATCCAGGAATGCACTTGCCCTGTCCTGTATTTTTGCAAACAGGATTGATGACTTTTCCCGAATATCCCGCAGATAGGGCAGGCCGAACAGTTTTGACAGGAAACCATGTCCTTTTTCGCCGCCATGACGCAGGTGGGTCGGCAGGATGAACAGGGATTCAAAAATAGAAAAGCAAAGGCACAGGATCACCACGACCGGGATCACATAGGTCACTTTTCCGGAATTGCCCGGCAGAAAGGCCAGGGGCAGGAAAGCAATCATTGTGGTCAGTGCCGAGAAAATTACCGGCTTGGCCACTTTCTCCGCCCCGACCACAGCGCCTTCGCCGCCGATCACCCCGTGCTGGTTTTCCCGGTGAATACTCTCGCCGATGATAATGGCGTCATCCACCACGATCCCGAGGATCAGGATAAAGGCAAACAGGGAAATCATGGTCAAGCTGACGCCGGTAGACGGCAGCAGCATCATGCAGCCAAGGAAAGATATGGCGATCCCTGCCGTCACCCACATGGCGAGGGTGGGAGTCAGAAATATCATCAGACAGACAAACACCAGAATCAGACCGGAAATGCCGTTGTCCAGAAGCATGCTGAGACGGCTTTTGAACATGTCGGAAGTATCAAACCAGTTGGAAATCTCCACACCTGTCGGCAGGCCGGGACGAATATCCTCGTCAATAAGAGTGTTGATCTTCTCGCTCAGCTCCACCACGTCCGGCGTACCCTCGGTTTTAACAAAAAGAAGGACGCCGGGCTTGCCGTTGTAATTGATACGGAACTGCTCGTCGGTAAATCCGTCTACCACCCGGGCAACATCCTTGAGCAGCACACGGGTGCCGTCCTCGTTACGAAGTACGACAATATTGTCGAAGTCTTCCTGAACGTAAGCCTGGCCGCGGGTCATGATCTGGATCTGGCCCGCTTCGTTGTCCACCTTGCCGGCCGGCATATTGACCGATGACCGGGAAATGGCAGTGGAGACATCATCAAAGGTCAGGCCGTATTTCTGAAGATCATGTTCCGAGACTTCAATGGAAATTTCATACTCCCGAACCGCATCAAGTTCCGTTTTGGCGGCGCCGGGGATCTGGGCGATCTTGTCACGCACATCCCGGCCGAGTTCTTTCAGGGCCTTCTCGCCCACATCGCCAAAAAGCACGATATTAATGACGTCACTCTGGGCGTATACCCGTTCGACAATGGGCCGCTCGGACAGGGTTGGCAGAGTATTGATGGCATCGACCCGGGCCTTGACCTCATTCAGAAGCTTGTCCGGGTCGTACCCATCCTCAACTTCGATGCTGATCATACCGGTGCCTTCTGTAGCCCGGCTATAGAGCTTCTTGATGCCCTGCAGGTCGAAGACAGCTTCCTCGATACGGACAATCACCCGTTCCTCAACTTCACGGGGACCGGCGCCGAGATAGCTTACATAAACCCGGATTTCATTCAGGGCAAAGGTGGGAAAGGCAATTTTACCCACATTGCTATAGCCGATGATACCGCCAATCAGGATCACAATCATGATCAGGTTGGTGGCAACAGGATTGTTCACGAACCATTTGATCATGCTTTTCATGATTTATCTCCTGACGCATCTACCGCGGACAGCAGCGACCCCTTGTCAGCAGGGACCGCCTCGACCAGGGTGCCGTCCACCGCAATACCGAGCTGGGAGATACAAACCTTGTCTCCCTCTTCGATTCCGCTGGCCACAATCACATAGTCCCGGTTGCTTTCCAGCACATCTACCTTGCGGGTCTGCAGACGATTGTCCTTGTCCACGATCAGAATACTGTCGCCCTGACGCAGGGCCTGGCGCGGCAAGCGCACGACATTGTCATAAGACCGCCCTTCAATATTGGCGACGACAAACTGGCCGATGGTTATCTTCAGACCGCCTTCGACGGCATAAAGCTCGTCACCTTTCAGTTCCGCAACCACATAAAGGATCCGGCTCTTGCTATCTATGACCCCTTCAGACCGGGAAATCCGCGCCTTCCAGGTATAACTCCTGTTGGCAAAGGTGCCGGTCAGGGTCGCTGTCAGATTGGCATTGCCGTTCTGCAGCCTGACCAGGTCAAACTTGCCAAGGTCACGACTGGTCAGCGGCAGACGCACTTCAAGGATATCGGTGGAATAGAATATCCCCATACGTGAACCCGGGCTGATATACTGCCCCAGGTCGACGAGTTTTTCCGTCAGCAGGCCGTTGAACGGTGCCTTGATTTCGGTCCGCTCCAGATCCAGTCGTGCCTTATAGAGGTCAGCTTCAGCAGCTTTCAGCTTGGCTTCCGCATCTGCCATCTGGGGCTTGCGCAAAACAAGGTCAGTGGGGTCACCCTGCCCCAGCATGTCCCATTCCTCTTTGGCAAGGGCAGCTTCCTGCTGTTCGCGGATCAGGTTCTGGCGACTTTCCGCCACCCGGGCTTCAGCCGATGTGACCGCTGCTTCATAGTCGCGTGGATCAATGCGCAGGATGGTTTCACCCTTTTCAAAGTTACCACCTGCGACAAATTTATCGGAAACATAGACGATGTTTCCGGCCACCTGGGGCACCAGGTCAATCATCTGCCGCGGCAGGACTGTTCCCTGTGTCTCAACCTTCAACTGTGTTGCATCCGCATGGGCGGTGACCACACGCACCTTGCGGGCTTCGATCACATGTTCCTTTTTTTCGGGTTCCGGCTTGGCCGCAACAATGCCGTAGCTGAGAACAGCCCCGCCGGCAAGCACTGCTATCGGCAACAATATACGCATGATTTTCATCACAAATCCCCTTCACTTTTATATGCAATTAGCTGGTTGCTGTTTGTTGCCTGATGATCTTCCATAGTGGTAAAATCTCCGCCAAGTGCGAGGTGGAGTCTTATCCTGTTGTTTATTCTCAATCTTTTGACCAGCAGAAGCTGGCTCTGCTGGGCCAGGGCCTGCCGTTGTGAATCCAGCAGGGTGGTCACATTGATCAGACCTCTGGCATACTGGTCGAGCGCCACTTCTTCCGCAGATACCGCGGCGGCGGCAGCTTTTCCGGTGTGCAGCACCTGTTCCCTGAGGGACCGGTCCGTGGACAGACTGTCCTCGACTTCCCTGAAGGCCTGCAGGAGGGTATTGGCAAACTGCTCCTTCTGGGCCTCAAAGCGGGCTTCCTGGGCCTTGGCAGTATTGCGCAGCCTGCCGCCCTGGAATATCGGCTGGGTCACGCTGCCGACCAGATTCCAGAATATATTGTCAAATTTCAGAAGTTCGCTGAAATTCTCGGAAGTGTTGCTGGCGGTACCGGTCAGGGAGAAAGACGGCAACAGGGCTTTGTTCGCCTGCTGCGAGCGGTAGCCAACGGCATAGAGACGTTCCTTGGCAGCCTGCAGGTCGGGACGACGCTCCAGAAGCTCCGCCGGCAAGCCGGCAGGCACATCGGAAAGTTCGTCAGGAATTGACCCGGCAGCCTTGATGGCGGCGGACGGATACTGGCCGGCAAGAACCTCCAGTCCCCGGTGGGCCGCATCAAGCTGATCCCGGCGATCGCTGAGCGTGGCGCGGGCGGCTTCAAGGTTACTTAAGGCGAGACGAAGATCCAAACCGTCACTGAGGCCCCGGTTGAACCGGTTGCGGATAATCCGTTCGGACCGCCCATAGCTTTCCACCGTCCGCTTGGCCAGGGCATATTGCTGTTCGGCTTCAAGGGCCCCGAACCAGCTCTGGGCGACCTGGGCAGCCAGCGACAGGCGGGCGCCTTCAAGGTCATATCTGGCCACGGCATAGTCGGATGCGGCAGCCTTCTGCTGTGCGGTAAGGCGGCCCCAGACATCTATTTCCCAGCTTGCATCAAGTCCCAGCGACAGGCTGTTACCTGTCACAGAAGGGTTACTCATATGTTCGCGTTTTCCACCAAACCCTGCAGACAGGGACGGCAACAGGTCGGCGCCGGCGACACCTCGTTCATAACGGGCGGCTTCCATCTGCAGGGCAGTGCTTCTATAATCCGGATTGTTTGCCAGAACCTGCTCAACAAACTGCGACAGTTCAGGCATGTTCAGCTCATCGAGCCATCCATCCCGCACCATACCGTCTGTTTCTGAGGAGGCCTGCCAGGCATTGGCAGTCTCTGGTCCCGGAAGATCCCGGTCGGCGACCGGTATACTAGTGCAGGCTGTCAACGCAGTCGCTGAGACAGCACACACCAACAAGGAAATCCTGTTCATCCACACAATTCCTAGAACCCGCCCAAAATTTTTGTTTTCTGCTTTCCGGTGCAGGTCCATATTCAGTTAAAAATAACTGATATCTTCCAAAACCCACAGTAGCAAAAAAAAGACTTCATGGCGATAGCCGCAGACGCATCTGGTCTCAAATTTATGTGATTTTATCGCATTAATCGCCGCACTGCAGCATGAGGACAGGGAAATCAGACAGATATCTGATCCAGAACCGCCCCTTCCGCCGAGAAACATACAGCCGACAGGGGGCCGCCGCGACCGCAGCCGCTGTCGACAGTGGCCGTGTGCGGTCTGTCCAGGGTCAGGCCGCCATTGGCATGATCATAGCCACGGATCACTTTGGCGAAACCGGAAAACGGCTGGTCGATCTCGTCAAAGCGCCCGTTATCCCACCAGAACTGGTCTTTCTGCATATCCAGGGGACGGGACGGATCCACCGAGGCATGCACAAACAGCAGTGTTCCGTCGCGGCTGAATGCCGCCCGGCGCAGATGTTTCAGAAGATCGCCGTGGCCGGCGCGATTGTAGATCTCCCGGCGCAGGCCGTTGGTCCAGCGGGTAATGGAAAGCGTGCCCTCGCGGGAAATGGCGCGGGCGACATGAGCCTTTGTGCCATAGGCCTGAATCACTGACCCAAGTCCGTGATCAAGAAGCCAGTCCATCACTTCGCCCGGATTGGGGGCAAACTGCAACTGCAGAAGCTTGGAGAACATTTCTTCCTTGGCGCCCCTGAGGTAGATAAAATCCTCGGGCATATAGACGGACGGCATGGACATGATTTCGCGCCGGCTGCGCAGAAGTTCGTCAATTGTCTCTAGGTTGCCCTCGTCCTTGCCGAAATAATTGCCGAGGTAGACAAGTTTGTCCTTTTTATACAGCCGGTCGAGCAGAACAGCATGCAGTTCCCTGAGCCGGTCAACCTGTCCGTGGATTGCGCCGATTGCCCACACACGTTCCACATTATCCAGACATCCGTATCTTTCCGGATCCATCGCAGACAGGTCTGTTCCGCTCATCAAATCTCAGGTCCCTCTTTAACTTACACCGGTCGCAAACTATAGTGCCACAGCCGGAAAACCTATTCTAGAATATCACAATATATAAAAAAAGAGCCTGAATTTAGACAGGCTCTTTTTCTTTTTCATTTTCAGTCCCGGATCAGGCAACCTGCAGATATGTCTCCAGTTTCTCCAGGGCTTCCTTTTCAGCGATTTCCTCAACTGCCGCCACTTCGCGGGCCAGGCGGCTGATGGCTGATTCATAAATCTGCCGCTCGCTGTAGGACTGCTCGGTCTGGTCGCCGGACCTGTGCAGGTCACGCACAACTTCCGCCAGGGAAATAAGATTGCCGGAATTGATCTTGGCTTCATATTCCTGGGCACGACGGCTCCACATGGTCCTTTTGACCTTGGCTTTACCCTTAAGGGTGACAAAGGCCTTGTCCATAACATTCCTGTTGGACAAAGACCGCATACCGGCAGAATCAGCCTTGTTTGTCGGCACGCGGAGCGTCATTTTTTCGCTTTCAAAGCGAATGACATAAAGCTCCAGCCTGGTTCCGGAAATTTCCTGCTCTTCAATATCAATGATAACGCCTACACCATGTTTGGGGTAAACAATGTTGTCATTGACTGCAAAATCCAATGTATTCGACTTAACCATTTAGAAAAATAATCTCCAACTGAACTTAACGGGCGGGAGCATCATCCCGACCCCATATCGTTAAAAAAGCGCCGAAAACCAATATACTCCCGTTTATATTATGGTTAACCACAACTTAATAAACTCAGAATCGCCAAAAAACACCGCCTCAGGCCATTACGTAGACGCAAGCCAAGGTTAGCGATTAACTGAATAAAGGATTTGAAACCAACCGGTTAAGGGCAGATCTGTCAAAATCCTTGTGCAATGCATATAATATAACATAATTTTAACAAAAAAACACCCCTTAAGACACATATAGCCTTGAAAGGGGTGTACATTCTTAATTCTTTCGGGTCTGAAACAAAGACGGAACCGTGCTGTGCACAAAATCCCGTTCGGGCTGTATCAGGTGCCGGCGCCCGGCTTTTCGCTGAAGAATTTATCGAACTTGTCCTGCTCGCCTTTGGCCGCGTCAGCGCCCTCCATTGGCTCAAGGCGTTCGGTAATATTGGGCCATTCGGCAGAATATTTCTCACCCAGTTCAACCCATTTCTCCAGGCCGTCTTCCGTATCCGCCAGAATGGCTTCTGCCGGGCATTCAGGTTCACAAACGCCGCAGTCAATACATTCGTCGGGATTAATCACCAGCATGTTTTCGCCTTCGTAGAAACAGTCTACGGGACAGACTTCAACACAGTCTGTGTATTTGCAGTTGATGCATGCCTCTGTGACAACATACGTCATGAAGATCTCCTTACATATATCGCCGCACGGTCTGGTCTTCCCGGCAGGCGATCAATATACCCTGACACAGGCATATAACATTTTTCGCTTTATTCACAAGCCCAAAAAGACCGAAATCCGTTCCGGGCCAGAATATTATGGCGTCTTGCGCGCCTGGCGGCGCTCCCGTACCTGACGCCTGATCCGGCCGCTTGCCTTGTCCGGCACATAGAGCAATCCGGAAATCCGTCGCATCAGGTTGCTTTCATAGGCACTTTCCTCACCATCGGCATAGACCACCTCCCACAAAAGCTCGAGGATATTTTCCCGGCCTTTTTCATCGAAATGATCCTTGATGCGACGGGTAAAGGAGAGGATCTGATGGCTGTCATCAACCTGTTTCTCGGCCTCTTTCAGCATGTCGGAAGCTTCAGCCTTTTCGAGCCCCAGACGCTTTTCAAGCAGGGCCAGAATATGTGTGCGCTCCGAGCCCGAGAACTCGCCGTCCTGCAGGGCCACTTCGACCATCAGGGCGGCGGCGGCCAGTTTCTCTTCCTGCCGGTCCGAGGTCCCTTCCCCGGCACCGCCTGACAGTATGTTCCCCAGTTTGGCAAATAGTGACACCTGATATTCCCTGTTTACTGTTTATCCGTTTCGCTTGCCCCAAAGATATAACCGGCTGCACCCCTCCCGGCCAGAGCTTTCCGGTCAATCAACATTTATTCAGGATATAAGTCGATTAGTAATGCAGCACAAGGTCCCCGTCCTCAATCCGGAAGCTGTTCAGACGATTAAGGAAGTTCATGCCCAGAAGGGAAAAGGGCAATGCGCCGGGCGAAGAGATCGTGGCCGGCATATCATACATTTCAATATTGCCGACCCGGATGGATGACAGGTTGACCCTGGCAACAGGGGCCGTACCGTTGGCCGTCGACACCTCACCGTCAAAAACAAGATCGGCAGGATCAAGGCCGATTTCTTCCGCATCTTCGAAACTGAGAGAGATATGGCTGGCGCCGGTATCAACTACAAAGCTGACCAATGTCCCGTCGATCCGGGCTTCGGTCCAGTAGTGACCGTTGGCGCCCCGGGGGATCCGCACCTCGTCACTGACCGGGTTGGCGATCACCTTGTGTTCGGCAGGACGTACTTCCCGTTGCGGCTGACGCGGGGCAGGAGTTTTACGCGACAACATCGTCCCGTCGGCCAGAAAAGCGACAAAAACGGTCAGAAACAGAAACCCGAAAAAAATTTTACCCGCATTCATAGCCCGGCATCCTGATTATGGAAACGCCATAAGCCTATCCAATGCCGGTTAAGGGACATTTAAGGAAAGATCGGATTCTAACTGTTCCAGGTCATCAGTTATCGCGCAGCCGGTCCAGGGCCCGTCGTTCCGCCTTGGTCGGACGGCCGCTGCCCGGTTCCCGCACCGCCACCCGGGGGCTGCGTTCCTTTGTGATCCGGGGCGGGGAAAGGTCTTCATACAGTTCCTGCGCCACGGCTGCCGAACCGCGGCGTTCTGCAAAGGCCAATATCCGGGCAACACGGATATGATCACCCTGGGAAAAAGTCAGCACATCTTCGAGGCTGACGGTGATACTGGCCTTGCGGATCACCTGACCATTAAGACGGACCTTGCCGGCCCGGCACATTTTTGTCGCCAGCGAGCGGGTCTTGAAAAAACGGGCATGCCAGAGCCACAGGTCAATACGCTGTGTGGCGCTTCTCTGTGTCTCCGGCGTTTCCGTCATTTTTTCCTGGCGAGGCTTTTCTTGAGATCCGCCAGAGCCGCAAAGGGGGAATCCGGATCAATGGCGGCTGCTTTTCTCCGCGGTACAGAGGCACTCATCACCTTGGGCCCCTTCGGTCCGCCGGACCGGCCGGGTTTGCCGCCGCCATGTTTACGGCCGTCGCCCTTGGCGCCCTTCGGACCCGGGCCGTTGCGATCATGGCGACGCTCCCGATGCCTTTCCTGGTGCCGCGGACCACCCTTGGCCACTTCGGGCCGGTGAATGAAATAGATATATTTTTCGGGTTCTGCGTCTTCTGCTTTTTCCTCTTCTGCAGGAGCCTTTTCCCCGGTCTCGACTTCTTCCGGCTCTGCCGCGGGAGCAACAACCCCTTCGGCCGCCTCTTCTGCAGCCTCAATCACGACCACTTCAGTCTCAGCCACTTCAGTTTCTGTCACCGGCTGCTCTGCTTCCGGCTGAACCTCCATGACCGGAGCCGGTTCTTTCAGCTCCCGGTCCCTGGTCAGTTCCTCCTCGGCCGAAACCGGTTCTTCAGAGCTTTCAGCGGGCACCTCTGCGGTTTTGTCTTTCCTGGCGGCTTCAGCTTTCGCCGCCAGTTCGGCAAATTCCTTCGCCTGGCGCTTGCGTTCGATCTCGGCTGCTTCCTCCGGGCTGAACTCCTTGGTCACATAACCGAGATATTTCATGATCTCCTCGAAATCCTCGCCACTGACCCCGACAAGGCTCATCAGGTCAGGGTTCGACGGGAACGGCCCTTTCATGGAAACTTCCCGGGCCGCATTGGCCAGACGTTCCAGCATATCAAGACGCACGCCGTTTTTCCCGGTCACCCGGTAACCGGAAACCTCATAGAAAGTCCGGGGGGCAGACTGGTCAATTTTTATGGTGCAAAGACCGGCCGGCGGCATGACCGGCAGACTGTCCATATCGTTGAACAGGGCCCAGAGAAACAAACGCAACTGAGCCGGCGCCGGCTTAAGAACCGCCGGAATATAAAGACTTGCGGCACCCAGCCAGACACCCAGCTTTTTGATCTGGAACCGGCCGTCCCGGTCAACCTGTTTGAAATCCCGGGCGATCAGGCGGCGCGGGATGGTGCCGAGCTTTTCAACCATCTGGAAGGCAATACCGCGGGCCAGTCCGTCGATCAGGGGCTTGCCCTCGTCATCGGTGGCGCCGTCAACGGCTTCCTTCAGCACAAACAACGGGGCGAGCACTTCCTCCACATGGTTTTGCAGCCAGCGGTCAACCGCCTTCTGCACCAGGGCAAGACTGTCACCCTGCAGGACCGGCGTCGGGATGACGGACGCTTTCGGCGACAGGACATCGCCCCCTTTGACCACACGGGCAATGGGCACACCGCGCCAGTTGATGGTGCTCTGGGTCAGGGGATTGCCAAAGATCAGCGAGAGCTCGCCTTCGCCGGCTTCATCCAGTTCCCGGGCCCGGTTGGCAATTTCCTCGGCCAGCACCTTGTCCGCCGCATGACGCAGGGTTTTACTGTCTTCCCCGTAAGCCCCCGGATCCTCCCGGAACTGGAACCCTTCAAGGGTGCCAATAAAATGGCTCTCCACAAACACACTGCCGTCCGTATCAATATTGGCCATCAATCTTCCTTTTTGGCGTAACTCTCTCATCAGAACCGACGTGCGCCGGTCTACAAATCTCTGTGTCAGGCGTTCATGTAGCGCATCTGACAGCCTGTCTTCAATATCTCTTGTAACTTCCTGCCAGTGTTTCGCACGGTCAAGCCATGCCGACCGGTGTGAAATATAGGTCCATGTGCGTATATGTGCAATACGCGCGGACAGGGCATCTATGCCGCCATCAGTGCGGTTCAGATGCTCCACCTGGCGCGCCATCCAGTCGTGGGCAATGACCCCGTAATCCGAGGAAATCTGCCGAAAAATCTGTCCGGCCAGCCTGATATGCTCGTCATCAGAGGTCTTGCGAAAATCAGGAATCTGACAGATTTCCCACAGCAATTTCAGGGACGCAGGCCCTGCTGCAAGGGCCCGGATATCGTCCTGACCGGCAAGACGGCGCAGGGTGGCAAGATCTGTACTTTCCAGCGCCCGGGTCAGGCCTTTTCGTCCCGGAGCGGCCTCCAGCGAGCGAATCAGTGCGCCGGGACCGGCGAAATCCAGCAGGCTGTTGCGCCACTGCAGAACAATATCCGGCGCAAAGTCATGATTTTCGATGGCATGCACCATATCATCGGACAGGCCGCGTTCGTAATCAGCCCCCTCGGTCAGCACTCCGAAGGTCCCGTTGTTCATATGACGTCCGGCCCGGCCGGCAATCTGGCCAAGCTCCGCCGGGGTCAGGTCGCGCATGCGGCGGCCGTCGAATTTACTGGTGGCCGCAAAGCAGACATGGTCGATATCCATATTCAGGCCCATGCCGATGGCATCGGTGGCGACCAGATAATCCACATCGCCGTTCTGATAGAGCTCCACCTGGGCATTTCGGGTACGTGGGCTCAGCGCCCCCATGACCACGGCGGCGCCGCCCTTCTGCCGGCGGATCATTTCCGCATAACCGTAAACATTCTCCGCACTGAAGGCGACCAGGGCCGACCGTCGCGGCAGCCGGGACAGCTTCTTCGGCATCACATAAGACAGGGTGGAAAACCGCCGGCGGGTGATAAACTCCACATCGGGGATCAGCTGACGGATCAGGCTGGCCATGGTGGCGGATCCGAGAAACATGGTCTCCTCCCGGCCCCGGGCACGCAAAAGACGATCGGTGAATATATGCCCCCGGTCCATATCGGCCGCCAGCTGGATTTCATCCACCGCCAGGAAGGACACCTCGATCTCCAGCGGCATGCTTTCCACCGTACAGACATACCAGCGGGGATTTTTCGGGATGATTTTTTCCTCACCGGTGATCAGGGCGACGGCATTCCTGCCGGCCGGATTCTGCGGCGACTTGACAATACGGTCATAGATTTCCCGCGCCAACAGACGCAGCGGCAGGCCGATCATGCCGGTACTGTGGCCCAGCATACGCTCGACAGCCAGATGGGTCTTCCCCGTATTGGTCGGGCCAAGCACCGCCTTCACATGACTGCGGCTTTCGACGGCCCGATTGGACAGATTTTTCATGACCGGGGCTTTTAACATTTAATTCTGCAAGGGTCTTGCAGAAAATACTTCTGCCGATCCAACGCGTATACTACTTGTCTGAAGCATCTCTTGAAAAGCAACAAACAGCTGGTATCCTGTATATCACTGGATTTACAATTGGGGGACTGACCATGGATTTCAAGAAGAATATTGAAATCATCAATAATAACTTCACAATGTTGCGACTGATTGTTCCGGTCTGGATCCTAGCAATTATAGCTTTTTTTATTTATCCGCCCCTGACCACCATAATCCTTGGCGGAGCCTTCCTATACTTCCGACGCCGCTTCAACGTGAACAATACAAATTTTATTTTTGAGAAATCACCACAGCAGGCCCAAGAGATATTTCGGCTCAAAACCCAGATGGAAACACAAAAAGAAATTTTCACTCTTTTCAGGTGGCAAGTTCTGCTCAGCCTTTCCCATACCGTACTGATTGTTATTATTTTTATTTTCGCCTACTTGATGCAGAAGAATTTCTGGTCTCATATTTTCGCAGAAAATACAGAAAACAGAGGCTTTGACCCAACTTTCACCAGCAATCTCATGCACATTGCTCAAACACTAACTTATGCGCTCGTTTATTATACCTTCCTCTGCGGAATCCTGAGCATCATCTGGTTTTTCTATTTTTCCTTCCGACAATATTTGAACCGACGCAAATTCAAGGCCCTCACAACCGAGAAGGCTTTTTAACCCTCTTCAAGCGGAAGTGCTGGCCAGAAATACAGCATTTATGTCATACTCCCGGCAAAATCAGGGAAACAGACAAGAAGCACATGGGGATAAATATTACGGGGACTCAGCAACATAAAAACCTCTTCTCGGCTCTGAACATCCGGCGCGAAGAACTGCCGGCGGTAGCGCTGGCCTTCGGCTATTTCTTCTGCCTGTTGTGCAGCTATTATATCCTGCGCCCCATGCGCGATGAAATGGCCATTGCCAGCGGCGTCGAAAACATGCAGTGGCTGTTCACCGGCACCTTCTTTGCCATGCTGGCGGTCACGCCATTGTTCGGTTTCCTTGCCTCGCGTTTTTTGCGCCGTCAGATCATTCCCGTCACCTACGGCTTTTTCCTGATTACCATCCTGATTTTCTATGCTCTGTTCCAGATGGAGCTGAAAACACCCTGGGTGGCCCGGGCGTTTTTCTGGTGGGTGTCGGTGTTCAACTTTTTTGTGGTCAGTGTGTTCTGGGCCTATATGTCCGACATCTTTTCCGCCGAGCAGGGCAAGCGGCTGTTCGGCATCATTGCCGCCGGCGGCAGTGTGGGCGCCATCACCGGTCCCCTTCTGACCCAGTCGCTGGTCACCGGACTGGGTGCCGCCAATCTTCTGCTGGTTTCGGCCACCTTCCTGACGCTGGCGCTGGTCTGCATGCTGGCGCTGCTCAGGCATGAACGGGACGTACAGGAGTTCCAAACTTCAAAAGCGGACCAAAAACTCGGCGGCAGCTGGATTGAGGGCTTTCTCGCCATCTTTCGGTCCCGCTATGTGGCCAGTATTGCCGTCTGGATAATGCTGTCGACCCTGGCCGCCACTTTTCTGTATTTTCAGCAGGCGACAATCATTCGCGATGCCTTTGCCACATCCGAGGAACGCATCCAGATGTTCGCCCGCATCGACCTTGCCGTGAACGGCCTGACCTTGCTGACCCAGATATTTATTGTCGGCCGGCTGATGGGATGGTTCGGCATAAGCCTGACCCTTGCCCTGTTCCCGCTGGTCACACTGGCCGGGTTCACTGCATTGGCCATCGCGCCGGTGCTGCTGGTGGTGGTCAGCTTTCAGGCCATCCAGCGAGCGGTTAATTTTTCCATTGCCCAGCCCTCCTACCGGGTGCTCTACACCACCGTCAGTGACGAGGAAAAATACAAGGCCCAGCCCTTTATCGATACGGTCGGTGTCCGCGGCGGTGACGCCGCCAGCGGCTGGATCTATGCCACCCTTGCCCAGACCCTGGGCTGGGGCCTGCAACCGCTGGCCATATTCATTCTGCCGCTGGCCGGTCTCTGGGCCCTGCTCAGTTACTGGCTGGGACTGGCGCATCAGCAAAAAATACAAAATCAAGAGGAGACTTCAGCATGACTTCCCTGACCAGAAAAGAGTTTCTCAAACTCACCGGCGCTGCCGGGCTGACCCTGGCCGGCGGCCTGACCACACCAGCAGTTGCCGGAACATTTATCACGAAAATGCTTAAAAAACCGATCCCGGTCAGTGGAGAGCTTCTGCCGGTTGTCGGCTTTGGCACCTCCCAGGTCTTTAATGTGGGCCGAAGCGAGGAAGAGCGTGCCCCGTTGCTGGAGACCCTGAAAGTTCTGTATGAGGCCGGCGGGTCCATGATTGATACCGCGCCCATGTACGGGCCGGCCGAAGCTGTCGTCGGTGATCTGGTCGCCCGGCTCAATACCCGCAATAAAAGCTTTATCGCCACCAAGGTCCTGCAAAACGGCAAGCAGGAGGGCATTGATCAGATGGAAGCCTCCTTCCGCAAATTGAAAACCAGCCAGGTTGACCTGATGCAGGTGCATAACCTGGTCGACTGGGAAATCCAGCTTGAGACCCTGCGGGAAATGAAAGAAAAGAAGAAGATCCGCTATATCGGCATCACCCATTATACCGACAGCGGCACCGAAGAGCTGATCAAAATCATGAAAAAGGAACAGCTTGATTTTGTCCAGTGCCAGTATGCCATGAATGCCCGACTGGTGGAGGAGGAGCTTCTGCCGCTGGCGATGGAAAGAAAGATCGCCGTCATTGTCAATCGCCCCTTCGGGCGCGGCGCCCTGTTCCGGCAGGTGAAGGGCAAAAGCCTTCCGGACTGGGCCGGCGAAATGGACATTACCAGCTGGGCCCAGTACTTCCTCAAATATCTTCTGGGTCATCCGGCAGTGAATTGTGTCATTCCCGGCACCGGCCGCCCGGACTATGCCCGCGACAATGTGATGGCCGGCATGAGCCCGCTGCCGGATGAAAAACAGAGGAAAAGGATGCTGGAGTATCTGCAGACCCTTTAAAATGGCGATTATATACTTGACAAAGCATACCGGGATTCATATATTTGAATCAAGGAGTTAATGCTATGTGCGATATAACCGACCCGATTTTCACTAATGCCGACAAAGCCCGCGAACATTTAGAGTCTATTCGCTGGCCTGACGGCGCTGTTTGCCCCCATTGTAAAGCTGCCGATAACCGGAAGCTTGTTGGTAAATCACACCGACCGGGGCTTTATCAGTGTAATCATTGCCGCCAGCAATTCTCCGTTACTGTAGGCACCGTGTTTGAGCGTTCAAAGGTTCCGCTTAACAAATGGCTTCTGGCTGTTCACCTCATGGCCGCTTCCAAGAAGGGTATGAGCGCACATCAGTTGCACCGTATGCTCGGCGTTACCTATAAAACCGCTTGGTTTATGGCTCACCGTATCCGTGAGGCCATGACCGAAGGCATGTTCACTCCTATGGGCGGTGACGGCGACATCGTAGAAGTCGATGAAACCTTTATCGGCCACGACAAAACCAAAAAACCCAAAGGCGTCAAGAAAGGCCGTGGCTACCAGCACAAGTATAAAGTCCTGACACTGGTAGAACGTCAGGGCCGCGCTCGTTCCTTCCATGTAGACGAAGTGAACGCCAAAACAATCGTTCCGATCCTGCGCCAAGAGATTGACCGCAAATCCCACATCATGACTGACGAAGCTGGCCAGTACAAACACCTCAAAGGTGATTTTGGCAATCATGACTTCGTGCGCCACGGTCAGGGCGAATATGGTCGTGGTCCGATCCATACCAACACCATTGAAGGTTATTTCAGCATCTTCAAGCGTGGCATGAAAGGCGTTTACCAACATTGCGCCAAACATCACCTGCACCGTTATCTGGCAGAGTTTGATTTCCGCTACAATGGTCGTGACATTACCGATGTTGAACGTCGTGACGAAGCTCTGCGTTCAATCTCAGGTAAGCGCCTTACATATCGGCGGATTAACGAAACCGCTTACGCATAGACAACTCTTGAGGTACCTACAACAAAGAGAGCGCGGGAGACGCAAAGACTCCTGACTCGACTCCTAGTATACCTTATGACAAACTTATCACGGCGGCCGTCGTCCTTTTTCTAACTCCGACGCATCCAGTCACCTTTGTGAACTTGGGGTGCATGATGCATCTCGGAGCGGTGAGCTGAAACTCATCATATAAGGAGAAGGACAATGACCTGTAAAAAGGTTGTTCGTAAGGTCCGTAAGGGCAAAAAGCCCGGGCCTAAAACCGTCCCTGTGCGAAAGCACAAACGGTCCAAACCCGGGGGAAAATGCTAGTTTACTAGTTAACCCTTATTAACTTGGCGACGGTCGTCACTCTTTTTGTTTTTACTATCTTCTGGTTTATGAGGCTTCGGCGGAGTTTCCAGCATCCGCTTTAATACCTCATCTCGTTTTTTATCGTCTTCGGAATTTATCATGTCACCTAATAAACCATTATATGCATCACAAGAAAAGATCAAAAGAGCTAGTTCCAAGCTTGACAATATTAAATCGATGATCTTCGACTACCTGCAAACCAACCCCTATAACGTCGTTATTAAGAGAGAAGGTGCATTTACCTATATAATTGCACGCCTCGAAAAAGATATCCCTATCGATATCGGGCATGAAATTACCGAAACCGTCGTTCATCTTAGGTCCGCCCTTGATAAAATGACAATTTCCCTCGTTAAAAGCAACGGGCGCGGCGCGTCTGGCATAGGGTTCCCCTTTGGTGGCCTCAATAACGATAACGGGAAGCCTGAGCCATTCCCAAGTGGGAGGATGACCAGGAAAGGCGGCATTAAAGAGAAACTTACCGCCGACCAATGGAGCCTCATCGAAGCCCAACGACCATACCCCGGAGGAAACGATATCCTTTGGTCCGTGAACCAAATCGCCAACCAAGACAAGCATGGGGAAAACCTCGTTACTCCCAGCCCCAATTTGGCAAACAGTTTTTCGTTTGGAAGTGCTTCTCCCGGATGGAGTATTGGAGGGACTACCATTATTGGCCCCTCCAATTGTGACCATCTCCTGAGCGATAAGGAACGGGAAAAAGTTCTTCTTGCCTTTGACGGTACAGGCTTCAACGAGCGCATAGATCACACAATAGCCACCAATATAGTTTTCAATGACCTTGCCCCAGTCTCTGGAAAAGACGTCATTGCCACGATTGATGCGCAAATTAGAGAGGTGAATAGCATTGTTGATCTTTTCAGAAGAACATTTTTCTAGTTCCTGAACAGCCTTCATAGAGTCGTTGCTTTCTTATGTATATAATCGCCTTTAAAATGCGGTTTCAGTGCATATTTCTATAAACAATCGTCAATTCTATGATACATCTGTTCATATATTATGCACAAAGAGGGAATCATGAAACTCCAGGACAATGAAAAGAAGCTCCTGTCCCTGCTGAAAATCAACAGCAGGCTGAGCGCAGCAGAGCTGGGCCGGAAACTCGGACTGGCCCGCTCCACCATCCATATGATGCTGCAGAAGCTGGAAGAAAAAGTCATCGACTGCTATACTATCACCCTGAAACCTGAAGCACAGGGCGGCACCATCCGCAGCTATGTAATGGTCACCCGGGATCCCAAGAAAACCCAGGAAGTCGAGAAGGCTCTGGAACAGATTCCGGAGGTCGCCTGCCTCAGCACCGTTGCCGGAAACTATGATTTTATCGCCCTCGTTCATACGGACAGCCATCCCCACCTGGACGAGATCCTGACCAGGATCGCCATGATGCCGGGAATCATAAAAACCGAGACGCATATCGTCCTGTCGGCCAAATTTGACCGACGGGCCGAACTGTAAAAAAAGTTTCCGATTCTGTTGAATTACGTCAAATTTGTCTATATATTCTCGAAATTGTTTGTTATCAGTTGACAATTGTCCATTTTTATTAAAAAAGCTGAATAATTTCCAATCAGGATAAATGAGGCATTCCGGCATGAAAAAAAATACCCAGGCTGCGCAATCCCTTGTGGAATGTCTGGTCGCCAACGGCACCGACACCGCCTTCTGTGTTCCCGGCGAAAGTTATCTGGCCGTTCTTGACGCTCTTTGTGATGTGCGCGACAGCATCAAGCTGATTACCTGTCGCCAGGAAGGCGGCACCGCCACCATGGCCGAGGCCTACGGCAAACTGACCGGACGCCCCGGCGTCTGCTTTGTCACCCGCGGTCCCGGCGCCACCAATGCCAGCATCGGCGTGCATACTGCCTTTCAGGATTCCTCGCCGATGATCATGTTCATCGGCCAGGTGGCCCGGGACCAGTTTGACCGGGAAGCCTTCCAGGAAGTGGATTACCGGCAGATGTTCGGCCCCCTGTGTAAATGGGTGGCGGAAATCCGCGATGCGGACCGGATCCCGGAATATATCAACCGCGCCTATCATGTGGCCGTGTCCGGCCGGCCCGGCCCTGTAGTTCTGGCCCTGCCCGAGGACATGCTGGTCGAGGCCCTGCCGGCAAACCATGTCACCCCGCTTCCGGCCACACCGCCGAAAGCCGCCCCTGACCAGACCACCCTGAACAAACTTGCCGAAGAACTGGCAAACGCCGAACACCCGGTGATGATCCTCGGTGGTCACGGCTGGACCAGAGAGGCGGTAGAAGACATCCAGCAGTTTGCTGAAAAACAGAACCTGCCGACCGGCTGCGCTTTCCGTTTCCAGGACCTGTTTGATAATAACCACCCCAATTATATGGGCGATGTGGGAATCGGTATTAACCCCAAACTGTTCAAACGCATCCAGGGCGCCGACCTGATCCTCAATGTGGGCTCCCGACTCGGCGAAATGACCAGCAGCGGTTACAGCCTTCTGGACATTCCCTTCCCGAAACAGAAGCTGGTTATGGTTCATACTGGTGCGGAAGAGACCGGCCATGTCTACCGGGCGCACTTAAGCTTTACCTGTTCGCTGCCGGAAATGGCAAAGGCCCTGAACAAATTGCCAGCCGAAAATACCAACCAGCGCGCCGACCTTGTAGCCAGCGCCCGGGCAGATTATGAAAGCTGGAACAATCCGCTAGGTGACCTCAAAGGCAGCAAAACCGGCGACGTTCATCTGGGTGAAATTTACAGCTATCTCAACAAAGCCATGCCGAAAGATGCCATCCTCACCAATGGCGCTGGAAACTATGCCATCTGGCTGCATCGCTTTTTCCGCTATTCCACTTTCCGGAGTCAACTTGCCCCCACAAGCGGCGCCATGGGATATGCCCTGCCGGCGGCCCTTGCGGCCAAGATAACTGCACCTGACAGACCCGTGGTCTGCTTTACCGGTGACGGGGATTTCATGATGACCTGCCAGGAACTGGCCACGGCCGCCCATCATAATGTTCCTGTCACCATTCTGCTGTTTAATAACGGCATGTATGGTACCATAAGGATGCATCAGGAAAGAACCTACCCGGACAGGGTGCAGGCAACGGCCCTGACCAACCCGGATTTCGCCGCTCTTGCCAAAGCCTATGGCCTGAACGGTGTGAAAGTAAGTAAAACGGAGGAGTTTGCCCCGGCCTTTGAAGCGGCCCTGGCGGCGGACAAAACCACATTGATCGAAATCATTATCGATCCACAGGCCCTGACACCGGGCGCCACACTGGACGATATTAGAAACAGATAATCACGAGGGATATAAAATGAACAAGCAAGAAATTTTCAAAAGCCTGGATCTGACAGACGCCGACCTCACGGGCGGATCACTTTATGTGAACAGTCCCGGCGACGGCAGCCTGATCGGTCATATCCATGTGGACAGCGTGGAAGACGCAGACCGCAAGATCCATGACAGTGCCCGGGCTTTCAAGGAATGGCGTACCGTTCCGGCTCCGAAACGGGGTGAACTGATCCGTATTTTCGGCAATATCCTGCGCGAAAAGAAAGAGGCGCTGGGCGCCCTTGTCACCCTCGAATGCGGCAAGATCTATCAGGAAGGCCTTGGCGAAGTTCAGGAGATGATCGATATCTGTGATTTTGCCGTCGGCCTCAGCCGTCAGCTTTACGGCCTGACCATTGCGTCCGAACGTCCCGGTCACAAGATGCGCGAATACTGGCAGCCGCTTGGTCCTGTCGGCATCATCAGCGCCTTTAACTTCCCGGTTGCCGTCTGGGCATGGAATACGGCCCTTGCCGTGGTCTGCGGCAACAGCGTGATCTGGAAACCGTCGGAAAAAACCCCGGTCACCGCCATTGCCTGTCAGAAACTGTTCGAACGCGCCATTGCTGAATTCGGCGAGGCACCGGAAGGCCTGAGCCAGTTGATCATCGGCGAACGCAATATCGGCGAAGAACTGGTCAACGACCGCCGGGTTCCGCTGATCAGCGCCACCGGCAGCACCCGCATGGGTCAGGCCGTGGGCCAGAAAGTGGCCGCCCGTTTCGGCAAGAGCATTCTGGAACTTGGCGGTAACAACGCCATCATCGTCACCCCCAACGCGGACCTTGACCTGGCCTTCCAGGGTATATTGTTCGGTGCCGTCGGCACCTGCGGCCAGCGCTGCACCTCTACCCGTCGCCTGTTCGTGCATAATGACGTCTATGACGCCCTGGTGCCGCGCCTGAAGAAAGCCTATAGCGGCCTTCCCCTCGGCGATCCGCTGGATGAGAAAACCCTGGTCGGTCCGCTGATTGACGAAGATTCCTTTGACAATATGCAGAAAGCGCTGGAAAAGGCCGCGGATGAGGGCGGAGAAATTTTCGGTGGCGGCCGGGCCATGCAGAACCTTTATCCCGATGCCTATTATGTGCATCCGGCCATTGTGGAAATGCCGGAAAGCGTCGACAATGTGCGCGAGGAAACCTTCGCCCCGATTCTCTATATTTTCAAATATACCGATCTGGAAGAGGCCATCGCCCGGCAGAATGACGTACCCCAGGGCCTGAGCTCCGCCATCTTCACTCGCGATGTGCTGGAAGCGGAACTGTTCACATCCGAGGCCGGCAGCGACTGCGGCATCGCCAATGTCAATATCGGCACCAGCGGCGCGGAAATCGGCGGCGCCTTCGGCGGCGAAAAGGAAACCGGCGGCGGCCGCGAAAGCGGCTCCGACGCCTGGAAAGGCTATATGCGCCGCATGACCAGCACGCTCAACTATTCCAAAGAGCTGCCGCTGGCCCAGGGCATCAAGTTCGGTTCTGACGACGACTAGTCAACGCACAATTTAATGACTTCAGGGACGGGCTGCAAAACGCAGTCCGTCCCTTACTTTTCTGGTGACGTTGATGCCCGCTTGCCCTATCCTGTTCCCATGATAAAAAAACAGGGTATATTGCTGGTCAGTCATGGCAGCCGGTCCCCGCGACCGGCAGAGGAAAAGGCTGCGCTGACCGCCAAACTGCAGATGCTCTATCCCCATGTCACTGTCCGGGCAGCCTATCTCGAACTGGCGGAACCTTCGGTCATGCAGGGCCTGCTGGAATTCGAACAGGAGGGCGTGAAGGAACTTCTGGTCCTGCCGCTGATGCTGTTTCCAGCCACCCATGTGTCGGAGGATATTCCCGATATCCTGCAGAACTATCGTATGGCAGGCGGCAGCATGAAAGTTCATTACGGCACCGAAATAGGAGCAAGCGACAGGATTATTTCTGCAGCGGCAGAGGCCATTCGTCAGACAGACGGCGTGACGGGCCGCCTTGTCCTGCTGGTCAAGGGGTCCTCTAATCCTGTCGTAGCCAAACGAGGCAAGGAGGTTCTTGAGCGCCTGCAGGAAATGTTGCAGATTACCCAAGGCCGGCTGTGTTTTACCGGAAACAAGCGCCCCAGCCTTGCCGCTACACTGATAGAGGCGGCCGCGGACGACGTAGAAGACATTTCCGTTTGCCCCTTTTTCCTCTTTTCCGGCCGATTACTTGACCGGGCAGAGAATAGTGTCGAGGGTTTTGTCGCTGCAAATCCGGAGATCAATGTGAAAATAGCGCCAGTCCTGTATGATCAGCCGGGCGTGCTTGACGCCCTGGCCGATCAGATCTTCTTTTAACTGATTATTTCTTGCGCCCTTCAAAGACGGCGGCCAGCACTTTTTGCGTATGTTCGCTGCCGCTGCCGAGCGGTTTAGCGGTGCTGATGTCGGAAATTTTATCCCAGTTTTCCCGGATCATTTCCGGCGTCGGTTCCTCCCCCAGATAAACGCTGTTGGTTTCCACCACTACCGAGCGGGAGAAGGTTCCTGCCCCGGCGGAAATAATTTCGCCGGTCGGCGCCTCGTCGCTGGCCATGAAAACCACCGCCGGGGACACCAGTTCCGGTTTAAGCAGCGACAGCATTTCCTCGGGGATGATGGACTCGGTCATGCGGGTGGCCGCCACCGGCAGCAGGGCATTGACCCTGATGCCGAATTTCGCTGTCTCCAGCTTCATGCTGTTCATGAAACCGCTGAGCGCCGCCTTGGCCGCACCATAGTTGCTCTGGCCGAAATTTCCATACATGCCGCTTGAGGAAGTGGTGACGATGATTCGGCCATACTCCTGTTCCTGCATCACCGGCAGGGCCGCCTTGGTGGCATTGACCGATCCCATCAGATGCACATCCACTACGGTTCGGAAATCGGCCAGATCCATCTTGGCAAAGGTCTTGTCCCGCAGGATACCGGCGTTATTGACCAGAATATCCAGCCGCCCGAATTCGGCGACCGTTTTGTCGACCATATCCTGCATATCCTCGAAGGAGGTGACATTGCCGCCATGCGCCAGCGCCTTGCCGCCGTTGTCGGTGATTTCCCGGACCACCGCCTGGGCCGCCGAGTCGGAACCGCCTTCGCCGCGCACATCCCCACCAAGGTCATTAACCACCACGGCACAGCCTCGCGCCGCCAGCGCCAGGGCATGACACCTGCCCAGACCACCGCCGGCACCTGTTACGACGGCCACCCGGCCGGTAAAATCAAAGGACATTGCGTTTCTCCCTGCAAAACTCATACGGTCGTTTTAATCACATTCCGCTTTTACCCCATCCCCCGGCGCTTGAGAAGAACATTCCCCTTAAAATTTGTGGATTTTATTGCATTAGCATTTTCCAAACCCTACTTTTTAGTCTATAGAGTTTTTGAGAATGATTATGAGAACCAGTAGTTTTGTTATGAAATATCTTAGTGACCTTCATATTGGCGACAAGGCCGTTATCACCGGATTCGATACCTCCCGCTGCCCAGACCAGGAATTTGCCCGTGATCTGGAAGAGCGCCTGCTGGAAATCGGATTTGAAGAAGGACTTCATGTCGAAGTGTTGCATGAAGGACTGATCGGCCGGGATCCGCTAGCCGTTCAGGTCGGCCGGGCGACCATTGCCCTGCGCCGGATCGAGGCCGATGTTGTGAAGATCAAGGATATCCCCCAGGGTAAAACCGGGCATGGTTCAGAAAGGGTACTATAAATGAATGATCTTCGTATTGCCCTCGTAGGAACCCCCAATTGCGGAAAAAGCTCGCTGTTCAACATGCTGACCGGCAGCCGCCAGAAAGTGGCCAACTATCCCGGGGTAACTGTAGAAAAAAGATCCGGTTATTATTTAAGCAACACCGGACGCCGCATCGGCCTGATTGACCTGCCCGGCATTTACAGCCTCAAGGACCGGACACTGGATGAAAAAATCAGCCGACAGGTCATCACCGGCAAACACCCGGACGAAGAGCAGCCTGATTTTCTCTTGTGTGTGGCCGACAGTACAAACCTTCGGGTTCACCTCAGGCTTGTGCTGGAAGTCAAGGAACTCGGCCTGCCGATTATTCTGGTTCTCAACATGCATGATCTGGCGGAACGCGATCAGATCCGTATTGATGCGGAAAAGCTTTCAGAAGAACTTGGCGTGCCGGTCATCACCACCGTGGCCGTTCGCCAGACCGGCATGATGGAACTGAAGAAGATCCTCGACCGGGACCTCAGGGAATTGTCCCACCTCCAGCCCCTGGAGCATAAAACCCACAGCACCACAAGGGACCTGCAACGGCATGCCCGGCAGCTGGCGGAACGTGTTCTGCTGTCCGAAGGTCGCCAGCATAGGATCACCCGGCAAATCGATCAGGTGGTTCTTAACCCCTTTGCCGGACCGGTGATCTTTTTCGCCCTGCTGTTTATCATGTTTCAGGCCGTGTTCAGCTGGGCCGAGGCACCAATGGAGCTGATAGATGACAGCATCGTCTCGCTGCAGGAACTGGCGGCCGAGAAGTTGCCGGACGGCTGGCTGCTCAGCCTGCTCAACGACGGCGTGCTCGCCGGCGTCGGAAGCGTGGTGATTTTTCTGCCTCAGATCCTTGTTCTGTTCGCCTTCATCCTGTTTCTGGAGGCGTCAGGTTATATGGCCCGGGCCGCCTTTATCATGGACCGGCTGATGGAAAAAGTGGGCCTTAACGGACGCGCCTTTATCCCGCTGCTCAGCAGCTTTGCCTGCGCCATCCCGGGGATAATGGCCACCAGGACCATCGAAAATGCCCGGGACCGGCTGACGACAATCATGATTGCGCCGCTGATGACCTGTGCCGCACGATTGCCGGTTTATACCCTGATCATCGCCGCTTTTATCCCCAACCAAAAGGTATGGGGCCCCATTGGCCTGCAGGGCCTTGTCATGTTCATCCTTTATCTGGCCGGTATCGTCAGCGCCCTGATCGTCGCCGGCGTCATGAAGAAAACCCTGACAAAAGGCGCCGCCCAGCCGTTCCTCATGGAACTGCCCAAATACCAGATGCCGCTGCTCAAGAATCTGCTGATCGGGCTTTACGAACGGGGACGGATCTTCATGCGCCGGGCCGGCACGATTATCATGACCACCACCGTACTGCTCTGGTTCCTGGCCAGTTTCCCCAAGGCCCCCCCGGGCTCTTCCAACCCGGACATCTATTACAGCTTTGCCGGCATGATCGGGAAATTCCTGGAAAAAATCTTCGCCCCGCTGGGATTCAACTGGGAAATCTCCATCGCCCTGGTGCCCGGCATGGCCGCCCGTGAAGTGGCCGTGGCTGCCCTTGGCACCGTCTATTCCCTGAGCGGGGATGAAGACCAGGTTGCCGAAAGCCTTTCAGGGTTATTGCAGGGCGCCTGGCCGCTGCCGACTGCTCTGGCGTTCCTGACATGGTATATTTATGCCCCGCAGTGTTTTGCCACGCTGGCCGTGGTCCGGCGGGAGACCAACAGCTGGGGCTGGACGTTCTTCCTGGCCGGCTACCTGTTTGGCCTGGCTTATTTCATGGCCTGGCTAGTCAATGTTGTTGCCACCGCCCTGCTTGCCTGAGGGTACGTCACCGCAAAGAACCCGGTAGATATAGAATCCGGTCGCCGCCGTCAGCAGGCCGAGCACCAGAAACACCCCCGGAATGGAAAGCCCCGAGGCCAGAAGAAACATGGTGGCAAGGGCGCCGACAACCATAAAAACAGCGTTGAAAATATTGTTTGCCGCCACCATGCGGGACCGGTGGGAGGCCGCACTTTTTTCCTGCATCAGCGCATAGAGCGGAACGATATAAAGACCGCCAAATATGGAAATCAGCCCGCAATCAAGCAATATACGCCAGTATTTCGGCTCTGCGAGAAACTGGCCGACGGTCAGGAAACTACCCTCAACCGGCGGTAAAAGCGTCCGGCTGGCAAAATACAGATCCACACAGAAAAGCGTCATGCCCAGTGCCGCCAACGGCACAAACCGGGCGGAAACCAGGCCCCTGAGAAGCTTGTTGCACAGCAGGGCGCCGACACCGATCCCGAGGGAAAAGGCGCCGAGAAACAAGGTCCCCACCTGTTCGTCCCCGCCCAGAACATTGCGGGTCAGGGCCGGAAACTGGGCCAGCACCGTCGCCCCCAGCAGCCAGAACCAGGAGATCCCCATGATGGAATGAAAGACCGCGTGATTTTCCCGCGCATACCTCATGATCTTCAGGCTTTCACCGGCGATATTCCAATTGACGACCAGATCGGGAGAGGCCGAGCCGGTGCGGGGCATGGCCCGGCTGGCGATAAATCCTGCAAGTGCAGTCACAATAATCAGCCCGGAAACCATCCGGGCGCCACCCTCGCCCAGAATGGACAGTCCGCCGATGATGGTGCCGAGCAATATGGCCAGAAAGGTGCTGCCCCCGACCAGGGCATTGCCGGGGATAAGCTCGTCTTCAGACAAATGGTCAGGCAGGATGCCGTATTTCAAAGGGCCAAAGAAAGTGGACTGGCAGCCCATCAAAAACAGGGTCAGCATCAAAAGATAAAAATGTCCGAACCAGAAACCGCCGGCGGCCAGCAGCATCAACAGAATTTCCAGCAGCTTCAGACGTCTGATCAGGGCTGTTTTCTCGAACTTGTCCGCCAGTTGACCGGCCAGTGCGGAAAAAAGGAAAAAGGGCAGGATGAATATCCCCTGGGCCGCCGTTACGGCAATGGCCACATTCATCTCCATTTCCATCGCAAGCCGGTAGGTGATCAGGATAACCAGCGCATTCTTGAACAGATTGTCATTAAATGCCCCCAGAAACTGAACCAGGAACAGCGGTAAGAACCGGCGAATGGAGAGAAGATAAAACTGATTTTTCAACATCTGGAACGTTACCCCTGCCCGGCCTGAAGTCTTCCGGTTTTCCTGCTGATACCATATTTTACGTCATCGTACCGGAAAATATTCCGCCAGATCCCGTCTTAACCCCTTGTTTATTGCACTGCAAAAAAGAGTGAAAGCCGGCCGGCAGAATGTCGATTCAGACTTTTCAGCCTTGTCCTGTTAATTTTCCCGACCGGAAAGCGAGTTTTTTTCGAGCGGTTTATCTTGCACAAATGGCTGTTTTTCGCCATTATTCATATGTTTTCAAACGAATGTTTTTATCCTGCCCTGAGGGAAGAGTAACGGCGGTAATGAAATGTTGACAGCACACCCTTGTTTAGTTACCGTCCGGTAACCATTGCACTGCCAAAAAAACGCATTTCATCCATTGCAGAGCGTAATGGATCAGAGTAGTTTCAATTCTGAATAAGCAAACGGAGACCCAGATAAATGAAAATATTGGTCCCGGTAAAACGGGTTATCGACTATAACGTCAAAGTTCGCGTCAAGGCGGACAATACAGGCGTTGAGCTTGCGAATGTCAAAATGTCCATGAATCCTTTTGACGAAATCGCTGTGGAGGAAGCCATCCGCCTGAAGGAAGCCGGCAAGGCAGAGGAAATCATTGCCATTTCCGTCGGCCCGGCCCAGGCCCAGGAAACCCTGCGGACGGCCCTGGCCATGGGCGCCGATCGCGCCATCCTGGTGAAAACCGACGACGTTGTGGAACCGCTGGCCGTGGCCAAGATCCTGAAAGCCGTTGTCGCCGAGGAAAACCCGGGTCTTGTGATCCTGGGCAAACAGGCCATTGATGATGACTGCAACCAGACCGGCCAGATGCTGGCTGCCCTTCTGGGCTGGCCGCAGGGCACCTTCGCGTCCGAAGTCAATATGGAAGACGGTTCCGTCAATGTCACCCGTGAAGTCGACGGCGGCCTCGAGACCGTGAAGCTCAACCTGCCGGCCGTGGTCACCAGCGACCTGCGCCTGAACGAGCCGCGCTATGCCTCCCTGCCCAACATCATGAAAGCCAAGCGCAAGCCGCTGGATGAAAAGTCCCCGGCCGATTACGGTGTGGAGACTGCCGCCCGGCTGACAACCCTGAAAGTCGAGGAACCGCCAAAACGGCAGGCCGGCGTCAAGGTTGAAAGCGTGGATGAACTGGTCGCCAAACTGCGCGACGAAGCGGGAGTACTCTGAACATGACATCACTTGTATTTGCCGATCATGACAATGCAGTCCTTAAGGACAGCACCCTCAATGCCATCACTGCCGCCGCCGCCCTTGGCGGTGACGTCCATGTGCTTGTGGCCGGTTCCGGCTGTGGCGCCGTCGCCGACGCTGCCGCCAAAGTCGCCGGTGTGGCCAAGGTTCTGGTCGCCGATGCCGCCGATTACGAGCATCCGCTGGCCGAAGTCATCGCCCCGCTGGTCGTGGGCCTGGCTGATGGGTATGATGCCGTCCTCGCCGCCGCCACGACAACCGGCAAGAACTTCATGCCGCGGGTGGCTGCGCTTCTGGATGTGGCACAGATTTCCGACATTATTTCAGTCGAAAGCGCCGATACTTTCCAGCGCCCGATCTATGCCGGTAACGCCATCGCCACCGTGCAGAGCTCTGACGCCAAGAAAGTCATCACCGTGCGGACGACAAACTTTGCCGCCGCCGCGACTGAAGGCGGTTCCGCCACGGTGGAGAATATTTCCGCCGCGGACAATCCGGGTATTTCAAGCTTCGTCGGACAGGAACTTTCCAAATCCGAACGTCCGGAACTGACCAGCGCCAAGATCATCATCTCCGGCGGTCGCGGCATGGGCAGTGGCGAGAATTTCGCCCTGGTCGAAGCTGTCGCTGACAAGCTCGGGGCCGCCGTCGGCGCCTCCCGCGCCGCTGTCGATGCGGGTTTTGTGCCCAACGATTACCAGGTCGGCCAGACCGGCAAGATCGTGGCCCCTGACCTTTACATCGCCGTCGGTATTTCAGGGGCGATCCAGCACCTGGCCGGCATGAAGGATTCCAAGGTCATCGTCGCCATCAACAAAGATGAGGAAGCCCCCATCTTCCAGGTGGCCGACTATGGTCTGGTTGCTGACCTGTTTCAGGCTTTGCCTGAGCTGGAGAAAGCGTTATCATAACAAACAATATGTTCCCCTTCCCAATTCGGGAGGGGGAATTTATAGTACAGCGTAATTCAACGATAAAATAACAGTAAGAAAGCAGCCAGACATGGTTCAAACAGTAGGCATAATTGGTGCAGGGCAAATGGGCAACGGCATTGCCCATGTCTTTTGTCTGGCCGGATATGATGTGTTGATGAGTGACATCAGCCAGGAAAATCTGGACAAGGCGATGGAAGTCATCGAAGGCAATATCGGTCGCCAGGTTGCCAAAGGCAAAATAGCGGAAGCAGATGCAACAGCAGCGATCGCCCGCATCACACCCGTGGTTGGAACCGACAAATTTGGCGGCTGCGATCTGGTCATTGAAGCCGCCACCGAAAACGAGGATGTCAAAAAACAGATTTTCCAGGAAGTCTGCCCGAAACTCAAACCCGAGGCTCTTCTGGCCACCAACACATCCTCCATTTCCATCACCCGCCTGGCCTCGACCACGGACAGGCCGGAAAAATTCATCGGCCTGCATTTCATGAACCCGGTGCCGGTGATGAAGCTGGTGGAACTGATTCGCGGTATCGCCACAAGCGAAGAAACCTACAGCACCGCCAGGGAAGTCGTAAAGAAACTGGGCAAAACCAGCGCCAGTTCAGAGGATTTCCCGGCCTTTATCGTCAACCGGATCCTGCTGCCGATGATCAACGAAGCCATCTATACCCTGTATGAGGGCGTGGGCTCCGTCGAATCCATTGACAAGGCCATGCGGCTTGGCGCCAACCACCCGATGGGTCCGCTGCAGCTTGCCGACTTCATTGGCCTGGACACCTGCCTCAGCATCATGCAGGTCCTGTTCGAAGGTCTGGCCGACAGCAAATACCGGCCCTGCCCGCTGCTGGTCAAATATGTGGAAGCCGGCTGGCTCGGCCAGAAAGTCGGACGCGGTTTCTATGACTACCGCGGTGACGAACCGATACCGACCCGTTAAGGCAGTCGTAAACGGAAAAAGAAAAGCGTCCGGTGAGGCGCTTTTTTTATGTCAAATTATTTGCGAAAGCCCCGCAACAGTTCCTGAAAACCATTGAGTTCGGCTTCGAACTCGATGTGGGAGATATTCTCTCCGTCAAGGAAGCGCTTAAGTTCCAGAAGCGGTGTATCAAGGTAATTGAGACCCGCGAAACAGGTGGTGGCGCTTTTGATTCCAAGCTCCTCCAGATACTGCAAATGCTGCGGTTCGTAATAACCGCTGGGATAACACAGATGCTGCGGGTCCTTATTCCCGGCCCTGGCAATCCTTTTCCGGTTGTCGGCAAGTTCTTTCGCCAGGCTTTCGCGGCTGCCGTCGCCCAGGGTATGGCGATGGGTATGCAGCTGGATATCGACGCCGCTGTCGGCCATTTCCCGGCTGGTCTCCAGCGTCATCAGCCGGAACAGGCCCTTGTCCTCGAATTCCTTCTGGTCGAGCCGGAAGGCAGAAGCCGCCCGGCGGACAAAATCCTGCCGGTCCTGGGCTGTCGGGATTTGCTCCCCGATCTCCACCAGCCTCGAAGCCAGATCTTCCCGGCTCATATCCACATCAAGACGCAGGGACTTGCCAAACTCGCGGGACAGGCTGCTCAGGTCGACGGTCTTTTCCCGGCTCTTCCAGCACAGATACTGCAGCGCCAGGTTCATCACCTGGGTCTGTTTTTCCGCATAATAGGTGGTGAGGTAAAGTGTCCAGTCAAACCCGTATTTCCGGAACAGCGGCCAGGCGTGGTCCGCCGATCCCTGCCAGCCGTCATCCATGGTGATCACTACCGCATTGTCGGGCAGGCTGCCGGCCTTCAGCCGCTCACAAGCCTCGCCCAGGGGCAGGACCGGAAAACCGCTGTCCCTGAGGGTCTTCAGGCGGCGCTCAAGGGTGCCGGCGGTCATGAACAGTTTCGGGCGAAAATCATGTTCGTCAGCCAGCGAAAAGCCGTGATAACAGAGGATCTGCAATCCGCGCCTTGTTTTCTTCCGGCTGTAATGAAACAGGCCGAGATATTTGGCCAGATATAAAATAATCAGTTTAACGCTGTGCATTTCCGCGCCCTTGTCGCCCCAGTAAATTGTCTGCCTTCAGACCAAGTCATAGCGCCCAGGCGTTAGTGTAAGGTTAAGTGAAACGGAAAAAAACAACTAAAGAAAAAAATACCCAAGATCGCCGGAACAGGGAGCTTCCCATTTAATAATCCGGGATAAATCATCGGATTCTGTCGGAATTTTTTTCATATTTTGGGAATTTTTCCCAAATCCGGACAGGGCGGGAAAATTAAAATTATCCGGATAACACAGGAAGGGACTGAGTTTTAACAGATAACGTTCCGCTTCCGGAATAAGTATCCTTCGGCGGAAAAGAGAGATACTTATGGCGAAACGGGGCGGTCAGCGGACCTGTCGTTCGTCCCGTATCAACCTGATTTCACTGGCAATTCCCAGCCACTGGCTGTCCTTGCAATAATCCAGGGCGGCGGAAAAACCCATGCACTTGATCAGACGAAGCGCTGTTTCGCGGGTATGTGACAGTCTGTCGGCTTTTGCAGTAATCATCATTCTCACTCCGGTCTACGGCCGTTTTCCATTCAGAAATTCCGGCATATATTCCAAACCTTGCATATATCGTGCCAAAAAGAAGCGGCCTTTTTGAGACGGGAATATGTTCATATTGAGGTAAAGAGGTAAGAGAAGGATTAACCATAAGATAAAAATGTCACTTTTATTAAGCATGAGTGACAGGCCGGATCGGACCGGGTAAAAATCGCCGCTCGGGTAAATTCTATCATTGGAAATTGATCGCCCCCGCAGTAAGGTGCCAGAAATTACCAAACTGAATGAGGCCGTCATGGACAAATTACCGAAATACCTGCTTTTCCTGTCCGCTTTCACCGTGGCCATCCTCGGCGGACTGGCTTTCTATTATACGTCGCAAAGCTATTTTGCCGACAGCCTGATCTATGATGACGATAACGGCATTGCCATTCACGGCTATGATCCGGTCGCCTATTTCACCGAAGAAAAAGCGGTCTATGGCGATCCGCTGTATGAAGTGAGCTGGGCCGGCTCCCGCTGGCGCTTTGCCTCGCCGGAAAACCGCGATCTGTTTGCTGATGATCCCAACAAATTCGCCCCCCAGTATGGCGGCTACGAACCGGTGATGATCGTCAAAGGCTACTCCAGCCCAACAGATCCATTGATCTGGTCCATGCGCGACGGGCTTCTTTACCTGCATCATAATGAACAGACGAAGGCCTACTGGCTGGAAAATTTCCGCGACAACCGTATCCAGGCCGATGCCAGCTGGCCCCGCATCCGCAGCCAGCTGCAATATATCCAGAGCCAGTCGGAGTGAACCTCCAATAAAAAAGGCGGCACCAGGGCCGCCTTTTCTGATTCCATTGATCCGGCACTTACCAGATTTTCACCCGCTCTTCCGGGGTGAGGTACAGGCCGCCGTCTTCACCGACGCCGAAGGCCTCGTAAAAGGCCGGCACATTGCGGACCACGCCGTTTACCCGGAAACTGGCCGGGCTGTGCGGATCGGTCTGGATCCGGGTGCGCAGGGCCTCGTCCCGGTATTTGCCCTGGAAGGCCTGGGCCCAGCCGATGAAGAAACGCTGTTCACCGGTAAAGCCGTCAATGACCGGCGCGTCCTTGCCGTCCAAAGACATTTTATAGGCCTTGTAGGCGATGCTGAGGCCGCCGAGGTCGCCGATATTCTCGCCCAGGGTGAACTCGCCGTTCACATTGAGCTCAGGCAGCGCCTCGAAGCCGTTATACTGGGCGACAAGCTTTCCGGTGCGTTCCTCAAACGCCGCCCTATCGGCATCCGTCCACCAGTTCTGCAGTTCCCCATCACCGTTATAGGTGCTGCCCTTGTCGTCAAAACCGTGACCGATTTCATGGCCGATCACGCCGCCGATGGCGCCGTAATTGACAGCATCGTCAGCCGCCATATCAAAGAAGGGCGGCTGCAGGATGGCGGCCGGGAAGACGATCTCGTTCATGGTCGGATTGTAGTAGGCATTGACCGTCTGCGGCGTCATATGCCATTCCCAGCGCTGGATCGGGCCGCCGAGCTTGGCCAGCTCCCGGTCATGCTCGACGATGCGGGCGCGTTTGACATTGCCGAAATAATCATCGGCCCGGATTTCCAGCTTTTCATAATCCTTCCACTGGTCGGGATAGCCGATCTTGGGGGTGAATTTATGAAGTTTCTCCAGCGCCTGCTGTTTGGTTTCCTCGCCCATCCAGTCGAGGTCCCTGATGCTGACCTCATAGGCCTTGACCAGGTTGGCGACCAGTTCCTGCATCCGGGCCTTGGCTTCCGGTTTGAAATGCTTGTCCACATAAACCTTGCCGACCACTTCCCCCAAGGTGCCGTTGACGGCGGTAACCGCCCGGCGCCACATGGGCCGCTGTTCCAGCGTGCCGCTCAGAACCTTGCCATAGAAATCGAAATTGGCTTGGTCGATTTCCTCTGTCAGCCGGCCGGCGACATTGTTGATCACGCTCCATTTGGCCCAGGTCTTCCAGGTCTCAAGATCGGTGTCCCGGATAATGCCGGCCATGGCCTCCATATAGCTGGGCTGGTTAATGATCAGAACATCAAGATCAGCAAGGCCGGTTTCCTTAAGGTACCCGTCCCAGTCGAAATCCGCCACCAGACCGGACAGTTGAGCGCGTTCGTATTTGTTGTAACGCTTGACCGAATCACGGTTGTCTTCCTTGAGCCAGTGCTTGTCAGCGAGAGCCGTTTCCAGAGCCATGATTTTTTTGGCCTTGTCCGCGGCATCGTCAAGTCCGGCCAGGGTCAGCATGCGCTCCACATGGGCGACATATTTCTCCCGGGTCTCGACGGATTTTTCGTCGTCCTTGAAATAATACTCCCGGTCCGGCAGGCCCAGTCCGGACTGCCAGGCATAGACCGCATACTGGTCGGCCTGCTTGGCGTCATTGTTGATATAAAGTCCGAACGGCGCATCAAAGCCGACCTTGTCCGCATAGGCAAACCAGGCCGCCAGGTCATCATAGGAGGCAATGGCGTCGATTTTGGCAAACTCGGGCGCCAGCGGTTCGATACCGCGGGCGTTGCGGGTTTCCATATCCAGATAGCTGTTATAGAAGTCGCCGACCTTCTGGGCGTCCGAGCCCGGCGCATTGTCGGCGGCGGCGGCTTCCTCGATAATGGCCTTCACATCATCTTCGGCATTATCACGCAGGTAGTAAAAGGAGCCGATGCTTGATTTGTCGGCCGGAATTTCCGTGGTTTCGAGCCAGGTGCCGTTGACATATTCAAAGAAGTCGTCGCCCGGCCGGACGTCGGTCTTCATATGTTCCGCATGCACACCGGAGGTCAGGCTGGCCTGTTCTTCCGATGTCTCGCTGGCGGGGGAACATCCCCCGGCCAGAAGGGCTGATCCCAGCAAAAGGCTCAGTCCAGTATATCCCAGATACTTTTTCATTTTTCACCTTGTCAGTTTTTTTGAGTTTGAGTGATGAGGTTATTTTTTCTGCAGTTCCTGCAGTTGCTGCTGCATGGCGGCCAGTTGCTCCTGCAGCTTGCTGAGCTGATCGTCATCTTTAGAAGCATCAGCCGGTTTTCCCTTTTCCTGGGATTCCGGCTGGGGAATGCCGTGGAACGGGCTGAACATCTGCATAGCGTTCTCGAAGGCGGCCATATTCTTTCGGGTCAGCTCCTCGAACGGTTTGAAGGTTTTGAAGGAGAAGGGCGTGCCGGCGGCAAAGTTCTCCTCGACAAAATGCCGGAACCTTTCCTGATTCTCGGAAAACATGGACAAGCTGGATTCAAGATAATCCGGCACCACCTGCTGCAGGCCGCCGCCGTAAAATCCGATCAGCTGGCGGAGGAAATTGATCGGCAACAGGGTTTCCCCCTTGCTTTCCTCTTCAAAAATAATCTGCGTCAAGACGCTGTGGGTAATGTCCTCGCCGCTTTTCGCATCGCGGACGATGAACTCTTTCCCGTCACGGACCATTGTTGCCAGATCATCAAGCGTCACGTAACTGCTGCTGTCTGTATTATACAGCCGCCGGTTTGCATATTTCTTGATGACAATCTGTCCGTTTTCAGTTTTGTCCTTTTTAGCCAAGTCCCTACCTTCCAGTTTTAAAACACCTAAACCCCTTTTCAAAACAGGGAGGATTGATATTTTTTATTGTCCCCGTTTTGCATACATTTGCATGTCGCCGGTATCATGCTGCAAAAATGCTGCAGGGCGCAAGAAAAATGCTGCGCAACAATAACAAAAACAAGACGAATGGTCCAATCCGGTCTTTTTGTCCCGTCAAAGCGGTGTTACTCTGCCTCTATGAGCGAAAAAACCAAAACACCGGACCCCGCTGCAGACTCAGAAAAACCTGACGTGAAAGAACTCGCCGGGAAGTATCTTGATTTCTGGCAGCAGAACCTGACCATCTGGGCCACCGATCCCAAGGCGCTGGAAAAATGGGTCGAAACCCTGTCCGCCGCCCAGGCCAAACCATCTGACAAAAAAGACTGAAAGTCACCCCTGGCCAAAGGTATTGTTAACTTATAACAAGTATGTTATTTTATAACATTACTTATCAAAGGAGGTGGATATGATAGCACGCGCAGGAACATCTTTCTCATTGGCCATGGTGGTCACCTTCGGCCTGTTTTTCTTCATGCAGCAGATGACCAGGACACCGGATATCCAGATCCCGGACGTGAAATTCGAGCCAGTGATCATGGGCGATATTCGTCGCCCAAAGCCTATAGACAACACAATCAAAAGACCGGAACGCCCTGAACCAGTCGAAATTGTCGACAGGGAGGAACTCCCGCTGGATCCACTCCCTGGAAATGATGTTAAAATCAACACAGGTTTCGACAGAGGCCCTGTCACCCCGGAATTACCCCACAAGAATACAGTGGGATTCTCTGACGGAGAGGTCTATGCCATCACCGCCGTGGCCCCGGAATATCCCGTCTCAGCCGCCCGCCAGGGACTGAGCGGATATGTGGTGGTTGGTTTTACCGTCGATAAACGAGGCGCGGTGACCGATGCCTATGTGATCGAATCCTCCAGCCGGCTTTTTGAAAAAAGCGCGCTCAGGGCCATCACCAAATTCAAATACAAGCCGAAAGTGGTGGACGGCTCCCCGGTCGCCCAGGGCAACCTGCTGTATAAATTCACCTATGAACTGCAGGACAATGCCTGATCTCTGGTCACCCCGCAGCACTGGAGAAACCCTGTCCCTGTTCATCAGGGCGGGTTTCTCCCTTCTTGCGGCGATTGCCGTCACCTTTGGCCTCTTCTATCTCATGCAGCGAATGACCGCGCCGGAGGATATGGCATTTGAAAAGCAGATTGCCGGTTATTTTCCCATGCCCTACCAGCCAGTGATCATCATCTGCGGTCTCATCCCATATGTGACCAAGCCTGAAATTCCCGGGAAGTTTATCGACGAGTATTTCAGACAGACTCGACCTGACCTTCGGATCATCGAAAACAAATTATACACCACTCTCCCTCAACTGGAATTGCACGGTACCGGATTCGCCGTGCTGCCGGCGAAACTGGTCGCCTCATTTAATCCGGAATATCCCTTTTCTGCCCGCCGGAGAAAGATAGAGGGTTATGTGCTCATTGGTTATGAAATAGACGATCAAGGAGCCGTTGTTGATCCCTATGTGATTGACTCATCAGATAAAATTTTCGAGAAGAATGCGCTCCGGGCTGTCATAAAATTTAAATATAAACCGAAATTTCTGGACGGCATGCCGATCCGGCAAAAAGGACTGAAGCTTAAATTCACTTTTGGGTTGGAAAACGAAAACTAATCCAATATAACTGTTTCCGAACAAGGGAGTTTTACATGCGTCATAAACGTAAAGGAGCCGAAGACGATACCGACATCGATATGACTCCGATGCTTGATATTGTTTTCATTATGCTGATCTTTTTTATCGTCACCGCGTCCTTCCTCAAGGAAACCGGTGTGGAAATTAGCCGTCCTGACAGCTCGCAGAAGCCGAAGGAACCCACCGAGGCCCAGAGTATCTTTATTGATATTACTGCCCGTGACGAAGTCTGGTACAACAAGCGCCGGATCGACGTCCGCGCCGTTCGCCCCAACGTGGAACGCGACAAGGCCAAGATGGACACACCGTCCGTGGTTATCAAGGCAGACCGCGAATCCTCTTCCGGTAAAGTGATCGAAGTGGTCGAAGGCGTCCGCCAGGCCGGTGTGATCAACTATGTGGTGGCAACGCCGAAAGCCAACTAGGCTGCCTTTCAAGGTAAAAGCATTTCAAAGGCCCCGCAAATTCTGCGGGGCTTTTTATTTTCCCTCTACTTTCCGGCCCCTCACCGGTTTATACTAACGTCATGACGGACGAGTCTCCCACACAGAAAATACGCACCGGACCCCGGCCCCTGCCCCTGCATGTGGCCAACGCCACCAGCAGCTGGATGAGTGCGGCGGCCAGCCTGCCCCTGTTCCTGATGGGCGGGCTGCATTGTCACCCGGCCCGCGAACAGGCGGCGCGGCTCTTACGTGACGAGTTGCAGAAGGAAAATATGATCCTGCTGCAACAGACGGTGATGATGCAGGCGCAGGAGCGGCTCATTCAGATGATGCAGGGGATCGAGGCTTACCAGAGCCACCCCTATTGCCGTCAGGTCACCCAACCGCCGGTGGCCCTGGAAAGCGGCACCACCCGGCTGCTGGACTATGGCAGCGAACAGACCGCCGACGGCCCGGTGGTGATCGCCGTGCCCTCCCTGATCAACCCGTCCTGGATCCTTGATCTGATGGAAGAACACAGCCTGATGCGCACCCTGGCCGCCGAAGGCCTGCGGTCTTACCTGGTTGACTGGGACGCGCCGGGGCCGCTGGAAAAACATTTCGGGCTGGATGACTATATCGCCAACCGGCTGGTGCCGATGATCCGGGAAATCGCCCGCCGCCATGACCGCCCCGTCCATCTCCTGGGGTATTGCATGGGCGGCAACCTGTCCATTGCCGCCGCCCATATCCTGCAGGGGGAAGGCGTGCTCGACAGCCTGACCCTGATCGCCACGCCGTGGGATTTTCATGCGGAACGAAATGTACAGCTGGAGGGTTTTCTGGACATCATGGAAAAGTCTCAAAATCTGTTTAAGGATATAGGGTTTGTTCCCATGGACATCATGCAGCTGTTTTTCTTCAGCCTTGATCCGACCCTGTCAGACCGGAAATTCCGCCGCTTCGCCACCCTCGACCCGAACGACCCGAAAACGGAAATTTTTGTCGCCATCGAGGACTGGGCCAACGAAGGGGCGCCACTTGCCCTCAACCTGGCCTTTGACTGCCTGAACCGATGGTACCGGGATAACCTGACCCACAAGGGGGAATGGATGGTGGAAGGCCGGGCCATCCTGCCGGAAGAGATTACCCTGCCCTGTCATGTCATCACCCCGGCGCGCGACCGGATCGTCCCCCCCGCATCTGCGAAGGATATCCTGAAACATCTGCCGGCCGCCACCCATACCTCGGCCGCAAGCGGTCATGTGAACATGATTGCCGGATATGGGGCTGATAAAATATTATGGCCTAAAATAGCTAA